>NZ_BAAAQD010000022.1:0-190157 GCF_039531485.1 Dactylosporangium maewongense
CGACCTCGGCTACCGCAGCCCCGACGAATACGAGACCGCCTGGCAGACCCACACCGGGCCAGACAACCTCACCCCTGCCCCGACCGGAGGCAGGTAACCACCGCTCCATCAAAGCGGGGGAAGCTCAAGCTTGATCACGGTTGGCTCAATTTCACCGTTCTCCACCGCGATCAGGTACGCGTTGTCGTGGCGGAAGCCGGGCGAGAAGAAGACTCCTTCAGCGAGACTTCTCGGTCTGGTGCAGTCCTGCGGCTGGCAGTACCAGAGGCCCGTCGTGTCGCCGTAACGGGCGCTGATCACCAGCGCGCCGTCGTCAGCGACTGCCAGGTCGTAAGGGCGGCGGAACGGGTGGGGCGATGCTGCGCTGTGCCCGGTGATCCGGTCGTGGACCACCACGAACCATTCGCGTTGCCACTCCTGTTCGGTGCCGGCGCATTGGTCGGGACACGGGTGCAGGAAAAAGGCGGTGTAGCGCTCGTTCGTGGACACGGCGGGAGCTCGGGCCAGGGTATGAGCAGTACAGTCGGTCGCGTCAGGCGGAGGCAGGGACGTCGTCAGCGGCACCGAGGTGGTCGGCAGGAGCACGGTCAGGTGCAGGGGGCGGATGACCCCGTCGGTGTCCACCTCTCCGACGCCAAGGCATCGGTCGTCGTTGCTGATGCGGTTGGTGCGGTACTGCACGACGCCGATGCCCGACCGTGGCAGCCAGACGCCGGAATCGATCCGCGGCGCAGTGGTCAACGGTGTGACCAGTCCCGTCGGCAAATCCAGGGCGACGAGCCGGAACTCCGGCGACTCGTGGCACCACACGGTGAGCCCGATGCGTTCGGCCGACATCGAGAAGATCGACAGGACCATGATCGGGCTGCAGTAGTCGAACGGCAGCGAGCGTGGGTCCTCACCTGGTTGCGCGGTCCAGAGACTGGCCGGCCGCTCATACCCTGCAGCTGCCACGAGGACCCGGCCGTCCGGCAGGTAACCGACAGCCGTCGTGCGGTCCTGTGACCCCATCGGGCCGCCGCAGGCGCTGCCAAGCGCGCACAGCACCATACAGACCAGCGCGATCAACGGGGTCCGGTTGGATGCTCGACCCCCACCCACTCGGTCGCCGACCGCTCCTGCCGTTGCGTGACCCACGACGTCAGCCTGCCAGCCCACGCCCAGATCACGCGACGGCCTGCCCAGTACCTTCACAAGGCCATCACCTGATCGAGCGCTGTCCACGCGCCTGGGGGCGAGCCGGGCTATCACCCGAAGCATTGGGCTCGTCCGGGTGACCGCTTCGATCGTGCCTGCCGCGAGCACGGCCGGATGGAGCGAGTTGTGGACCTGGTCGTCGTCGAGCTCACTGGGTCATACGCCGTTGTCGCCGGTGCCGGTGGTGATCAGCGATCGAAGCCCGGTGGTTGCGGCGCGGTAACGTGCGGTGGTGGTTTGGCAGGCTTTCGAGACGGCGTGGCACGACAGTGGATGCCAGGCCCTCGCCGGTCTGGCTGCGGCCTGTCCGGGCGAGCGGTTGTACGCCGCGGCGTTCCATCTCTTCTACGCCGACGGCACCGTGATCCTCCCGCCCGCGCTGGCCGCCAACACCGAGGCGGCGGTGCGCCACGACGACGGATACTCGACGCGGTTCACGCCGCCGGAGTGGCGGTGGGACGTCCTGGACGCCGCGAGTGATGCGATGCGGCCGTGGTATCAGCGCCTCACCGAGGAGTACCTGAACCCCGCCACCAACGATGCCGAACGTGACGCGGCGCTGGACTCGCTCTGGACGGCTCATGACGCCGCCATGGCCCGGGTCTGCAAGGCGATGACCACGACGGCGCGTCTGGGCGGCATCCACAGCTCGCTCCCGGCCACGTTCGTCGTCGTCATTCTTGAGGGCCAGCGGGGAGACGAGGAGGCGGACCTGATCCGCGCGAGCGTCGACCCCCTCGTGCTCACGACCGTTCCCGGACTCGCCGAGCACCTGCGAGCGACCGAAGAGGCGTGACCCTGCTGCCGGCTGGCGGTGGTGTGGCAGTGTCGCGGGGGTGAGCGACCGTATCCTCTTTCCGGGCAATCCCTGGCCGGCTGGGCATGCCGTCGAGGAGCTGGCGTGGCAGGGGCGGCTCGACCCTGCTGGCCGGCTCTGGTTCGACCTTCATGTCAAGAGCGCCGGGTATTACGCCGAGGACCCCACGTACTGGGACGACGACGGCGACAGTGGCTGCGACGACTGGAGCTCGAAGGTCGTGTGGGGTAACTACCACGCCTGCACTATCTCGTCGACGCGCTGGGGGCATCGGGGGTTCGTCGCGGCCACGGACGCCGAGCCGTTGGCATTGGACACCCTTGCGGGGCGGACGTTCCACGTCGACCGGGATCCGGACCGGCCGGACGGGGTGCCGGACGGCGTGGCCGACGAGGACATCGAAGACGAGGACGCCGCGTTCGGGATCTACCTGCTGGGGCATGACGCAGTGGGAGACCACCGGATCAGTTTCGGCGCGCGGCAGGGCCGCACGGTGTTCGCCCTCGACTGGCACGGGCGGATCGCCCTGCGCTATGCCAACAGCATGGCGCCGTTCCAGTACACCTTCCAGGCGACGATCGGCGCAGTCGCCCTGGACCACATCGCCGCGCCGTCCTCATTGGACGACGGTGCGGCCGAAGGCCTCCTGCGCCGCGTGCTCGTCGACGCCGCGATGTTCGAGCTGATCGGAGAAGGCGGCACCAGGCGGTTCGTGGCGCGCTGACACGCACGGCGGTGCGATGGACGGCGCGCCTCGATCCTGTGCGAATTCAGGGCAGGCGCTGGAACCAGTCGTGGGTGGTCGTCAGGATCAGGACGTGGTCGGGGGCGTCCGTCGGCGTCGCGGCGTTGAGGTGGACGTCGCCGCGCTGCTCGATCCGCGAGTTGTCGGCGTCGAGCAGTTCGTCGAAGTCGAGCACGGCGTCTCGGGACGTCTGCGGTGAGGACTGTGCCATGGTGCCGAGCCTCCAGTGGCCGTGGCCGTGGAACGGACCCAACCGGCCGCTGTCCTCGAAGAAGGTGCCCAGCTGGCTGACCGGCACACCGGTCGCCTCGAAGGTGCCGTCGGCGCGCAGGTCGTAGCGGGCGGAGCTCTCGTAGCCGGCCCACACACCCACCAGGTCGGCGGTGCTCACCTCGACCGGCTCCGTTGGGTAGTCGGCCAGCGCTTCACCGAGCCCGCAGGCCGCGGACAGCAGCAGCGCCGGCACGGCCAACACGAGGCGCCGCTTCACTTCTCGGTCATCCGGTCAGCGCCGAGCTCCAGCGTGAGCGGCTTCACCGGATCGTCCGGCGGGTCGCTGACCCACTGCGTCGCACTGAACGTGACGCTGCGCGGTTGCGCGTACGGCTGGCCGTCGCGCTCGTCGCGGATCGAGGTCACGTCGAGCACGAGCAGATGGCGGTCCTGTGCGATACGCCACGAGCCCTGGCAACGGTACGGCCCGATCGGTCCCCCGATGCGAAACGGCGTGTCATCGAAGGTCGCCGTCGGGACGCCGACCGCCTCGAACGTGCCGTCGGCAGCAAACGTATAGGTGGCGCCGCTGACGTGGCCGACCCAGACACCGACGACGATGTCGTCGGTGAGGTCGACACGCTGCTGCTCTGAGTAGCGCGAGCCCGGCGAGGGACTCCAGAAACATGCGGCACCGAGCATCACGACCGTGACCCACACCGCCGCCCGCAATCCCCGCCGCATGCGAGCAACATAGGCGCCCGTCGTCGTGCCCCGCCACACCCTGCGCCAAATCTTCACACGCGGCGAGCAGGGGGTTGCGGCGTGGGCGGGGGAGCCGAGGACGTTGCGAGACGGTCAGCGGGATGGCGTGACGAGTGGGGCGATGACGTCGGTGCGGTTGGTCCAGATGCCGCCGGACCAGTTGTCGGGGAGGTCGGTGAGGTCGGCCTGGGTGTCGAATCCGGCGGACCAGTCGCCCACCGAGCGGACCAGGACGACGCGCGTGTCGGCGGCGCGCATGCGGGCGACGAAGAGGTGGGGCCAGCCCCATAACCATTGGCCGTAGTGGGCGGGGAGGGGGAGCTCGCGGTGGTGGCAGCTGGACGGGACGCGGCCGGTCCAGCCGGTGGCGGCGTAGTCGAGCAGGCAGTCCTTGATGATGGCGCGGGAGGTGGCGCGCACCTGGGGCAGGCGGCGCACGACGGCGGCGACCGCGGTGTCGCCGCCGGTGACGGTGACCGTGGCGAGGCGGGCGGCGGGGAGCGTGGCCAGGAACGTGGCGAGCGCGTCGCCGTCGGCCGGGTCGTCGCGCTTCAGGTCGAGTTTGAACGCGCGGTCCGGCAGCGCGGCGAACACCTCGGGCACCGTGGGGAGCAGGCCGACTCCGGTGCCGCGTAGTGGGAACGTGGTGCCGTTGTCGGCGGTGTACCCGTACCCGACGTCCAACTTCCGGAGCTCGTCCTGCGTGTGCTCGCCGACGGGGCCGTGGCCGTCGGTGCGGCAGTCGAGGGTGGCGTCGTGGAACACCGCGAGCTGGCCGTCGCGCGTCACCTGCACGTCGATCTCGGCCTGGTCGGCGCCCGCCTCGAACGCGGCCCGCAGCGACGGCAGCGTGTTCTCCAGCAATGGCACCTGCGGCGGGTGGATGATCCGCGCCGTGCAGGTGTCGGCGGTGACGCCAGCGAGGTCGAAGGTCTGCGCGATCCCGCGGTGCGCGAGCAGGAACGGCCGCTCGCCCTTCGACGGGCCGGCGAGCGTCGAGCTGTTGCGCAGGTACAGGCCGCCGGTGACGACGAGCAGCACCGCGAGGGTGATGGTGATGCGGCGACGCCATCGGCGCGGAACGGTCAGCACCACTGCAGCCTCGCGCAGTCCGCCGCCGGCTGGAACGGGCAAAGGTACGTGGTCCGACCGCGACTTTGGTCCTACGACCCGCGCAGCCCCCGGGCCAGCAGCGCGGCCTGGGTGCGGCTCGCCACGTCGAGCTTCGCCAGGACGTTGCTGACGTGGGCCTTGACGGTCCGCTCGGCGAGGGAGAGGGCACCGGCGATCTCACGGTTGCCCAGGCCCTGGCCGAGCAGCTCCAGCACCTCCCGCTCGCGCGGTGTGAGCGAGCTGAGATCGGCGGCAGGAGACGAAGGGCGGGGCGGAGCGGCCCGAGGCCACAGCAGGTCGGCGGCCGACGCGCTCAACGGGCGCACCCCGGCGTGCGCGCCCCGCACCGCCGCGGCCAGCTCGGAGCCGGTGGCGTCCTTGAGCACGAACCCGTCGGCGCCGGCCGCCAGGGCACGCTGGATGTCCGCGGCGCTGCCGACGGTCGTCAGCATCAGCACCTTGACCGAGGGCCGCTCGGCCCGCAGCCGCAGCATCGTCGCGACCCCGTCGGCGCCCGGCAGGTACAGGTCCAGCAGGATGAGGTCGGCGGGGACGAAGTCGCGCAGCAGCGCCGCGCCGTCCGGGAACTCGGCGACCACCTCGATGCCGGGCTCCGCGCCGAGGATGAGGGCCAGCCCTTCGCGGACGAGCGCCTGGTCGTCGACGATGGCGAGCCGGATCACCCGGCCGATGATATGCCAGTGATCTGGAAGGGGGCGCCGATGAGCCGGCACTGGCGGATCGCGATCGACCTGACGCTGTACGCCACCCTCATCGTGCTCTACGCCCTGTCGGGCACGGTGGTCTCCGTGCCGCTCGCGGTGGCGCAGCTGGTGCCGCTCGTGTGGCGGAACCGGGCGCCCGGGACGGTGCTCGCGGTGATCAGCGTGGCGACGGCGGCGCACTCACTGCTCGGGATGGGGCGCGCCGTCGGGTACCTGCCGGTGTCCCTCGCCATGTACACGGCGGCGACGCAACGGTCACCGGTGGTCCGCTGGGGCGTCTGCGCCGCCGCAACAGTGCTCGTCACGGTCGCCGGCGCGGTCCGGCGCGGCCCGGTCGAGGGCGGCCTGCTCGCGGCCGTCGCGCTGACCGTCACCTGGCTGGCCGGCGTCGAGCGCGGCGAGCATCTACGGGAACGGGCCGAGCACCTACGCGAACGCGGCGAGCGGCGGCTCGCCGAGCAGGCGGCGGAGACGGCCCGCGCGCGGGAGCGGCTCGCCCGCCGGCTGCACGACAGCCTCGCCCACACGATGACGGTCATGCTGGTGCAGGGCGAGGCGCTGCGGGCGACCGCCGAGCTCGCACCCGCCGACCGGCGGCGCCTCGACACCGTGCTGCAGGCGGGCCGGGACGCCCTCGCCGAGGTGCGGCAGGCCCTGGCGGAGGAGGCTGGGGAGGCTGAGGGGGCGACGCTGACCGGGCGGCTCGACGCGCTGCGCGAGGCCGGCCTGTCGGTGCCGGGAGACCCGGCCGCCGGCCTGACCCGCCTGCCGGTCGCCGTCCGCGACGTGGCCGCCCGGCTGGTCGCGGAGGCCGCCACCAACGCGCTGCGCCACGACGGCCCGGGCACCACGCTGACCGTCACCGCCGACGAGGCGGCCGTGCGGGTCACGACCCGGCGCCCACCCGGAGCAGGTCCTTCCAGGGAAGCGGGCGGCGGTGGGTACGGCCTGCGCAGCCTCGACACCGACGTCCGCGCCGCCGGCGGGACGCTGACCTACGGCCCCACCGCGACCGGCTGGCGGGTGACGGCCGAGTTCACGCCGGCGGGTGAAGCACCTGCCCGCGTGGAGCGGCAGGACCTAGGCTGAGGACCGACACGAGGAGGTGGCGGTGCAGGGACGGTTGCGTGCCGTCGCGCAGCTCGCCGTCGCCGTGCTGGTCGCCGCGGTGACCGCCGTCGTCGTCAACCACATGCCGCCGCTGACTGGGGTCCGCCTGGCCGTCGTGGCGGTCGCGTCGCCGATCGCGCTGCTCGGCGGGCTCTGGCTGGAGATCTTCGCGGTCACCGGCGACGACCCCAGCCCACAGCCGCGCCGGGGCGGCCTGCGGCGGCGGATCCGGCGGTTCCTGCGCACCTGGCGCGGCGTGCTGTCCTCCGTCGCGATCGTCAGCGTCGTCGTGCTGGTCCCGCTGCTGTTCGTGCATGGCACCTGACAGCGCCGCCACCAGAGGCGCGGGACAGACCGGAGCGGCCCGCTGCTGTTCGTACATGCGACACAACGGCAAAATGGGAACATGGTGAAGGCAAGGCCCGCCGCCGGCGGGGGACGCTGGGTCGAGATCTCCCCCGAGCGGTTGAAGGGCTGGCTGGACGGGTTCTACGGCCGGCACGACGGTGCGACCGAGGACGCGCTCACCCTGACCGGCGCCAGCAACGGCGACACCGCGACGCTGCACCCGCCGCCGGGCCTGGACGGCGTCGCCGACATCGACGCGCTGCTGCAGGGGATCGCCCGGCCGCCGAGGATCGGGCTGCTGCTCGTGCGCAGGGGCGCCGCGGCCGTCGGGGTCGCCGAGGGCACGACCCTGGAGACGTCGAAGGTCGAGCGGTTCTACGTGCAGGGGCGCACCGCTGCCGGTGGGTGGTCGCAGCAGCGGTACGCCAGACGCCGCGGCAACCAGACGGACGCCGCCGTCGAGGAGACCGCGGACATCGCGGTGCGCGTCCTGTCCGGCGGTGAGGGCCTCGCCTCGGTCGTCTGCGGCGGCGACCGCGCGATGATCGACCACGTCCTGGAGGATCCGCGGCTGGCGCCCGTCGCCGCGCTGCGCCACCCCCACCTGCTGGAGGTCCCGGAGCCACGGCTCAACGTCCTGGAGGACGCGGTGGTCACCGCGAGAAAGATCCGCATCCATCTGGTGCCGTGAGCGCGGGGCGCTACGCTGTCTCTGGTCGCGAGCCGGACGAGAATGGATCCGTCGATGGTTGACGTGGTGGATCGGGTCGACGTCGCGTTCCGCGGCGAGGGCAGTGGCGTGGCCGAGCTGACCTGGGGCCAGCAGTCGATGCTGCTGACGATGGACCGCGAGCGGTCGTGGCTGCCGATGGGCGGGCACCAGCCGGTGGCGCCTGGCACGACCGTCGCGGACGTGCTCGACGAGCTGCGCTACTCGCTGGAGCGCTACCAGTCCTTCCGGACGCGGCTGCGCGCGGGCACCCTGCAGGAGGTGCACGCCGAGGGGATGCTGACCGTCGAGGTGTACGAGACGGTCGACCCCCTCGGGCTCGCCGCCGAGGTCGAGCACGGCTACCGGATCGCGGCGCCGGACCTGGCGGCGGACTGGCCGCTGCGCGCGGCGATCGTGTGCCGCGACGGTCGGCCGGAGCGGCTCGTCGCGATCATGCCGCACCTGGTGACCGACGCGATCGGCGCCGGGGTGATGGTGGCCGAGGCGAGCGCCCGCGTCGCCACGCCCGTCACCGGCCCGCAGCCGCTCGAACTGGCCGAGTGGCAGCGCTCGCCGTCCGGGGTCCGGCAGAGCGCCGCCGCGGTCCGCCACTGGGAGCGGCACCTGCCGTCGGTGACGGTGCTGCCGCCGGGACGGACGCCGGAGCCGGTGCGGTATCCGAAGGCGCGGTTCACCTCGCCGGCGATGGCGGGTGCGCTGCCGCTGGTCGCCGCGCGCACCGGGGTCGACCCGGCGACGATCCTGTCGACCGCGTTCATGATGGCCGTCGGCCGGGTCGCCGGCACCGACCAGGTCGCGGTGCGGCACCTGGTGGGCAACCGGTTCCGCTCGGGGCTGGCCGAGGTCGTCACGCCGCTGGCACAGCTGGGGCTGTGCGTCGCGGACGTGTCCGTGCCGTTCGACGAGGCCCTCGGCCGGGTCGCGCGGGCGTCGCTCGCCGCGCACAAGCACGCCTACTACGACCCGATGCGGCTCGCCGAGGTGCTCGCCGGCGCGGACACCGACGTCACCCGCACCGTCTGCTACAACGACCGCCGCATGCAGCGGGCCTCCACAGTGGAGGCGACGACCGCCGACGGTGTGCTGGAGTGGGTCGGCGCGTCGAGCGGGCCGACCGAGCCGCTGTTCCTGCACATCGACGACGAGCCGGGCGCGCTGGTGCTCACCGTCGACGTGGACACCGCGTTCCTGTCCCGCGCGGGCGCGGAGGCGATCGCCCGCACCATGGAGTCGGTCATCGTCGCGGGATGATCATCCCGCGACCGCCGCGTGCAGCGCCTGCCACGGGGTCGCGTCGAAGATCAGCCTGATCGACGTGATCCGGCCGCCGGTGAGGCGGAAGTGCTCGGCCGTGCGCTGCGTGCCGACCGGCGTCGCCGTGTGGACGTCGTAGACGAGGGTGGCCTCGTCCGCGCCGTACAGCTCGCTGAGCAGGTCGACACCGGTGACGATCCGCAGGAAGTCCGGAAGGCCGGCCAGGTGCGCCGCGGGGTCGTCGAACCGCAGCATCGGGCTCTCGAACCGGAACGGCGTGCCGGTCAGCGCCACGGCCGCCGGGACGTCCCCGCGGAACCGGGCCTCGTGATACGCCCGCACCACATCGACAGTGTTCATCGTGATCGCACCCTTCGAACGCCTTGGACGAGCCGGAGACACAGGTCGCGTAACTGATCGGCCTCGGCGGCGCTGAAGCCGGCGAACACGGCCTCCATCGCCATCCGCGTCGGCGCCCGGAACGTCGCCAGCCACGCCAGCCCGTCGTCGGTCGCGACGGCCCGCACCGAACGCCGGTCCGCCGGGTCCGGCACGCGCCGCAGCAGGCCCTTGTGCTCGAGGGTGTCGACGAGCCCGGTGACGTTGCGCGGGGTGACGCCGAGCGCCTGCGCCAGCTCGCCGAGCGGCAGGCCGGCCTCGCCGCTCAGGCTCAGCCGCACCAGCAGGTCGAACGCGCCGGCGCTGAGCCCGCGCCCCTCCGCGCCGGCCGAGCGGAGGTGCTCGATCGCTCCCGCCGCCGACCGCACCGCCGCGGCGGCCTCGAGCAGCGGCAGCGCCTCCTCGCCCGCGAACGCCGTGAGTGCGGCCCGGGTGCCCTCGTCGTACAGCAGGCCGTCGTCATCAGTTCCGTACTGCATAATGAAGTACTACACGAATCGGTCCTGGCATGCAATGCGACTTGAGTCGTAGCCGGGCGGCTTCTGGTACTCCTGGGGTCGTAGGTGACGAGCAGTCCCGAGGATGACGACCGGCACGGCGGGCGCCCCTAGCGTGGAGCTGTGGACGGGGGCGGGAGCAGCGCGGCGTGGGAGCGGTGGTGCCGGCGGCCGTGGATGCCCGTGCTGGTCGGGGCGCTGCAGATCGCCACGACCGTCGCGGCGGCACAACGGGTCACCGAGCGGCGGCCCGTCGACGCACTCGCGATCGCGCTGCTCGCGGTAGGGCCGGCGCTGCTGTGGCTGTGGCACCGCGCGCCGGTCCTCGTCCTCGCCGGCAACTTCGCGGCGACCGCCGCCTACTACACGCTCGGCTACCGCTTCGGGCCGGCCGCGCTGAGCCTCGCGGTCGCGATGGTCGTCGCCGTCGCGACCGGCCGGCGGCGCGCGGCGTGGGTGGTGACGGCGGCCGGGCTGCCCACATATCTGCTGGTGAGCGCCGCCGTCGGGCGGCAGGCGGCGCCGGGGCCGGTCGCGGTCGTGGCGATCGCCGCCGTGCTGGGGCTCGTGCTCGCCGTGGGCGAGGCAGTCCGGGTCGCGGGGGAGCGCCGCGCCGACGCCGAGCGGGCCAGGGTCGCCGAGCAGCGGCGGCGGGTCAGCGACGAGCGGCTGCGGGTGGCGCGGGACCTGCACGACGTCCTCGCCCACCACGTGTCGCTGGTCAACATGCAGGCCAACGTGGCGCTGCGGCTCTTCGACCGCGACCCCGAACAGGCGCGGGCGTCGGTCGCGGCGATCAAGGAGGTCAGCCGGGAGACCCTCGACGACCTGCGGGCCGCCCTCGCCGTCCTGCGCCGCGACACCGACGCGCCGCGGCGGCCGAGCGCCGGCCTCTCCCAGGTCGACGAGCTGCTGGCCCGCTCCGGCGAGGCGGGCCTGCGTGTCACGAAGACCGTCGAGGGCGAGCCGCGGCAGCTGGCGACGGCGGTGGACCTGGCGGCGTTCCGCATCGTTCAGGAGGCCGTGACCAACGTCCGCCGGCACAGCGCCGCCGGCGCCGCGACGCTGCGGATCGCGTTCACCGACGACGCCGTGATGGTCACCGTCCACGACCACGGCCCCGCCGCCACCCTGCCCAACCCCGACGGCGACGGCATCACCGGGATGCGCGAGCGCGCCGTGGGCCTCGCCGGCACGTTTGAGTCCGGCCCGACGCCTGGCGGTGGATTCCGCGTGTACGCCGAGCTGCCCTACCGGACACCGTCATGACCCGGGCCGGACGGCGAAGCGCTGTACATGGGCACGGCTCCCGTCCCGCCTTGAGAGGCCCGTCTGTTCGGGGGACCGCGTGATCAGACTGGTGCTCGCCGACGACCAGGCGTTGATGCGGGCCGGGCTCCGGGCGCTGCTGCAGGACGGCGGGGGCGTCGACGTCGTGGCGGAGGCCGGTGATGGCCGGGTCGCGGTCGAGAAGGCCACCGAGCTGGTGCCGCACGTCGTGCTCATGGACGTGCGCATGCCGGTGATGGACGGCATCGAGGCGACCCGCCGCATCGCCGCCGACCCCGGACTCGACGAGGTCAAGGTGCTCATCCTGACGACGTTCGAGCTGGACGAGTACGTGTTCGACGCGCTGCGGGCCGGGGCCAGCGGCTTCGTGCTCAAGGACAACGAGCCCGACGACCTGATCCGGGCGATCCAGGTCGTGGCCGCCGGCGACTCGATGCTCGCGCCGAGCGTCACCCGGCGGCTGGTGCGGGAGTTCGCGTCGCGGGCCAAGGAGGCCAGGCCCGCCGAGCGGCTCGCCGGGCTCACCGAACGCGAGCGGCAGGTGATGGTGCTGGCCGCGCAGGGCCTCACCAACGACGAGATCGCCGCGCGGTTGTTCGTCAGCCTGGCGACGGCGAAGACGCACATCAGCCGGGCGATGACCAAGCTGCACGTCAGGGATCGCGCGCAGCTGGTCATCATGGCGTACGAGACAGGCCTGATCCGACCCGGCTGGATGACGTGACCGGTTCAGGCGGTGACGTCCCGCCGGGCGAAGGTGATGAAGGCCGCGGTCAGCGCGAGCGCGCCGTACACCAGCACCCCGGCGAGACCGTGGCTGTAGGGGACGCTGCCCGGTGCGCCGGTGACCGCGCCCGCGAGGAGGCCGGGCAGCCAGTGGCCGGCGGCGGGGACCGTGTTGCGCGCGATGTTCTCCACCATGATGAACCAGAACAGCGCCACCCCGACCGCGATCGGCGTCGAGCGCAGCAGCACCCCGAGCGCCAGCCCGACGGTGCCGTACAGGATGGCGGCGAGCACCGTGTTCAGGTAGCCGGTCACGGCGTCCGCCGGCCACGGCTCGGTGGGCGTGCCGCGGATACCGGTGACGACCGCGGCCGCCGCGAGGCTCACCACCAGCGCGACGAGCAGCGCACCGGCCGTGCAGGCGGCGAGGGCGAGCAGCTTGCCGGCGAGGAGCCGGTCCCGCGACGGCTGGCGCAGCAGCAGCGTCCGCAGGGTGCCGAGGCCGTGCTCGGTGGTGACGCTGGTGAGGAACACGACGAGTACCACCACGCCGACGAGCCGCGACGCGTTCGTGAACCCCGCCGTCAGCCTGGCCGGCGGCACCGGCGCGGTCGCGAAGGTCAGCACCGTCACGAGGATCGTGAAGCCGAACAGGCCGCCGAGCGCCCCGTACAACACCCGCGGCCGACGCAGCTTCAGCAGCTCCGACCTGAACGCGCGCATCATGACGACCGCCCTTCCGTGGCAGTGAACGTGGCAGTGAACATGGACAGGTAGTGCTCCTCGAGGTCGCCGCCGCCGGCGAGCAGCTCGCTCGTCGGGCCCTGGAACAGCCGCCGGCCGTCGCCGATGACGATCAGCCAGTCGCAGACCTGCTGGACCTCGGACAGCAGGTGCGAGGAGACCAGCACCGTGCGCCCGTCGTCGTTGATGGACCGCACGATCCCGCGCATGTCCCGGATCCCGGCCGGGTCGAGGCCGTTGGCCGGCTCGTCGAGGATGACCAGCGCCGGGTCGCCGAGCAGCGCCGCCGCGATCCCGAGCCGCTGCTTCATGCCGAGCGAGTAGCGCTGGAACGGCTTGTCACCGGTCAGCCCCACCCGCGCGAGCAGCGCCGGGATCCCGGCCGGGTCGAGACCGCCGAGGGCCGCCTGGACGGCGAGGTTCCGCGCGCCCGACAGCCCCGGGTAGAACGCCGGGCCCTCGATCATCGCGCCGACCCACGGCAGGTACGCGGCCGGCCGGCCGAGCGGCGCGCCGTTCACGCTGCCGTCGCCGGCGTCCGGTCGTACCAGCCCCAGCAGCATCCGCAGCGTCGTGGTCTTGCCGGCGCCGTTGGGCCCGATGAGCCCCGCGACCACGCCCGCCGGGACGTCCAGATCGAGCCCGTCCACGACGGCCCGGCCGCCGTACCGTTTCGTCAGCCCGCGTGTCCTGATGGCATTCGTCATGCCCCGCATCGTGGCCCGCACGCCCCCGCGGGGTCGTCAGGCCTGGGGACCGTCCACCCGCTGCCACCACGGTCGCAGCCGCAACCAGCCGCGTCCACCGTGCGATTGAGTCGGCGGCGGCAGGTGTACGACCAGCGCACGACCGTCCGGTGTGGACCACGACACGACGCGCCCGACGGTCCCGGCCTCGAGCATGGGTCGCATGCATCGTCTCAACAACGGCCGCTGGGTCGGCCTGCTCGGCATCGGCTGGTTCGTCCTGTTCCTGCTCGGCGCCGCTGTCCTGCAGGGCGAGCCACCCCCGGCCGGCGCCCCGGTCGCCGAGGTCCGTGACTTCTTCCACGCCCACGGCACCCGCTACCTGGCTGGCGACTACGTCGCGGGCTGCGCCTTCATGCTGCTCCTCCTGCCCTTCGGCGCCCTCCTGCCCCGCGCCCTGCACCTGCCCGACCGTCCACTGTGCTCATACGTCACCACCGGCGCCGTCGCCGCCCTCGTGACGGTCGGCGGCACGGCCACCTCGTTCCTGGACGCGGTCGCGATGGCCCACGGCGACACCCGCCTCGACGACTCGACGGTCACCGCCCTCCTGTACGCCAACAGCGCCGGCATCGCCCTCATCGGCCTCGCCGCCGCGGTGTTCGCCGCCGCCGCCGCGACCCTCCTCCGCCACGCCCGCGCCCCGCTGGCCACCACCGCCCTCGGCTGGCTCGCCGCCGCCCTCCTGACCACCGGCGCCGCCTCCCCGCTCACCGGGAGCGCACATGGTCCACTGTGGACCGTCCGGTTCGTGAGCTTCCTGACCCTGGCCGCCTTCGTCCTGGCAACCTCGGCCCACCTCCTGACCCGCCAGCAGAACCGACAGCCGCACCGACTTCCAATCGATTAGCCGGGCGACAGCGATTGGTCGGCCACCGGCCGAGTGGGGTGGTCTCGCCGTCGCGTCGGGTCCGGCCCTGCTGTGGCGGTCATGGAGCACCGTCCACTGTGGAATTGTGACAAGCAGCGCGTCGAGGTCGTCGACCTCCGGCTAGACCTTGGTGTCGCGCGACGGACGCCGCCCTCGGGCGCCGGGTCGACACGTGGCAGGAGCCGGTTGGCAGCGGCAGCGGCGAGATGCGGACATGGGCTTTGTCGAAGCCGGCTGGGCGCCGGTTGGAGTTGACGGCGAGGCTGTGTCGTTCGTCGGCAGCGTCGACCCGGTCGACCGACAAGCGGGACGGCCGTCAGGTCGACAGTCTTGACTTTTGTGTCGTGCTGATTAACGCTATATATCAAGTCAGGCCTGAATAGATATTCAACCGTGCGTGGTGCGGAAGGCCGATGAGCGTCCCAGACAACCGCCCGGACCCCCCGGGCTGTCGAGGTGGCGGTTTCAAGCGTTCGACATCCGTCGCATCGACAACCATCGGCGTGTTCGAGGTGGTCACGCCGACACCTGCCTGTCGCCACGAGGAAGAAGAGAGGTCGGAGTGCCCAGAAGGCCGTTGAGGACGGGGCTGGCGCTGTTACTCGCGCTGGCAGTGCCTTTCGGTGCCGTGAGTGCCGATGCTTTCGGCGCCGTGAGTGCCAATGCAAACGCAAAACCGCGCCCGATCGACAAGCCGCGCGTGATCATCACGACGGACGGAGAAGGCGACGACATCGCCTCGATGCATCGCTTCCTGCTCTACGCGAACGACTTCGACGTCGAGGGCATCGTCACCTCGGCGTCTCGCTGGCACTGGGCCGGCGACCCCACCGCGACCCCGCCGATCACGGCCAACCGGTGGCATGGCACGAGCTGGATCCCCGCCATGATCGACGGTCTGTACCGCCAGGCCCACCCCAATCTCGTCAAGCACGACCCGCGCTATCCCACCCCGGAGCACCTGCTGAGCGTCGTCAAGGACGGCAACATCACAGCCGGTGGCGAGATGGCCAAGGACACGCCGGGGTCGGACCTGATCAAGAAGGTCCTCCTGGACAACGAGCCGGGCCCGGTCTACCTGCAAGCGTGGGGCGGAACCAACACCATCGCGGCCGCGCTTCGCTCGATCCGCGACGAGTACCAAGGAACCCGTCACTGGGACGAGATCTACCGGAAGGTCTCCGACAAGGCCTTCATCTACGTCATCCAGGACCAGGACCTCACCTACAAGGACTACATCGCCAAGGCGTGGCCCCAGGTCAGCATCCTGATGAACCGCGAGCAGTTCGAGGCGTTCGCCTACGGCTCCTGGCAGTACACGCCCCAGCCGCAGCTCAGCTACTTCCAGAAGGACTGGATCGCGGCGAACATTCAGAAGGGCCCGTACGCGGCGACGTACCCCGTGAACGGCGGCGTTGAAGGCAACAGCATCTGCCGTGGCGGCTGCGCGCCGGGCGATTGGTTCTCCGAGGGCGATTCGCCATCGTTCCTGCACACGATTCCGACCGGTTTGGGTCAGCTCGACGACCCGACCTACGGCGGTTGGGGCGGGCGTTTCGTCCACGTCAAGGATCGTGTGTGGGCGGATGACCCGGCGTACCTGGGCGGCACCCGCCCGAAGGCTACGGATCTGAGTCCATACCCCGTCCTGAACACAACGCTGGCCGCCGCCGCGCCGGCCGGGTCGACCAATGTGAAGGTCGCGCGGGTGAGGCAGCCAGGCGGTGGCATCCACAACCAGACGAACGACTTCCTCGCCGGGGACACCGTCACCATCGGCACCGGCTCAGACGCGGAGACGCGTACCGTGACGCTGGCCGGCGGCGGCGGCGCCGGCCCGACGACGCTCTTCGACGCCGCGCCAGCGGGTGCGACGAACATCAAGGTCACGACAGTTACCAACTACTTCACAGGCGATCCGCTGACGATCGGAACGGGCGACACGGCGCAGACGGTCACCGTCACCGACGTCGGAACCCAGCGCGTCGCCACGACGGCAGCCGCCGCGGCCGCACCGGGCGACACCGTCCTGAAGGTCGCCTCGACGGGCGCGTCCTGCAACGCCAACGCCGCCGCCTGCTTCACGGACCCGGTCATGCGGCCCGGCGACCAGCTCCGGATCGGAACCGGCACCAGCCAGTTCACGGTCACCATCAAGGCCGTCGGAACCCCGTTCGCCACCGGCAGCGGCGTGACGCTCCAGCAGCCGCTTCCCGCTGCGGTCTCAGCGGGCACGGCCGTGGCGGACCCGGGCTCGGGCATCACGTTCACGCCGGCGCTCAAGGCAGCACAGACCGCAGGGACGACCGCCTCCACGCTTGGCGGTGGCCTGACCCTGGACCGGCCGCTGACCCGTGACCACGTCCAAGGGGCAGCGGTTGCGGACTTCAACAGCCCGGGCTGGCCTCAGGCGCGCTGGACCGATGCGGTCCAGAACGACATGGCCGCGCGGATCGATTGGACATTCAAGGGCTTCGCGGACGCCAACCACCCGCCCGTCCCCACGGTGGCGTCGTGCGACCTGGTCGTGAAGCCGGGCCGGCCCGTTCAGCTCGTCGGCAAGGCGTCCGATCCGGACCGCGACAAGCTCACCTTCGCGTGGTACCAGTACGCCGAGGCTGGAACATACCCAGGCCGAATCGCACTCGAGGGCGCGTCGACGCGAACGCCATCGTTCGAAATGCCCGAAGACGCGCAGCCAGGACAAACCGTGCACGTGATCTTGGCGGTCACCGATTCAGGTGCAACGCCGCTCACGCGTTACCAGCGCGTGATCGTCACGGCCGCCGACAGCCGAGGCAAGTCCGCAGACACGTCGAAGCGTTCGGGGTGCTAGTTCGGGGTGCTAGAGCCGCGGTTTCATTGAGGCGATGAGCATCGCTCAACGCCGGAGGCCCTGCCGCCGTGCAACTGTCGCGCGTCGGCGGGGCCTCCACGTGCGGGAGTATCGTCGCTTCGATCCGGTAGCGAGCCGAACGGGGCAGAACTTCGGCAGCGAGTCGTCCGCTGACGCTCACTCCGCGAAGAACCGCCCCGTCTTGCATCCGGGCCGGAACCGCCCTCTTCTACTCCGAGCAGCCGACGCAGTTGCGCGACTGGGTCGAGGAGTTCGCCGGCTTCAATGAGTAGGCCGCCACCACGGGCGGCTACCGGGTCCATTGACGTCCGCCCCGTCCGCAACGGGCCGGCCCGCAGCGCGGGCCGGCCCTTCCGGCGTCAGAAACTGAGTTCGGCCGCCGCGCCGGTGAGGCCGGCCGACGGGCCGAGCTGCACGGCGGTCACGTCGGCGGAGCCGGGCAGGCGCACGCTGCGGCTGACCGTGCCGGTGGTGATGTCCAGCAGTTCGATGACGGCGTTGCGGTCCGCCCCGTGGCCGAGCACGGCGACGGTGGTCTCGTCGTACCAGCCGACGGGTGTCGAGCGGGGCGGCACGGTCGCGACGACCTTCCCGGACGTCGCGTCGTACACCGGCGACGCGTGGGGCTGCGCCGACATGATGGTCGAGGCGTCCGTCAGCACGTACCGGCGAGACGGCGAATAACACGTGGCGCCCTCGACCGACCCGCCTGTGCCGTCGAGGCGCGCGCCGGGGGTGCCGTCGGGCGACAGGTACTGCAGCGGGCCCGGCTCGACCGTGTTGTCGGTCTGCGTGCCGCGCACGAGGACCAGGTAGCGGCGCGAGTCGGCGGCCCAGCCGACCGTCGCGCCGAGGAGGTCCAGCGGGACCGGGGTGTTCGTGACGTGCCGGTCGGCCACGTCGACGCGGTGGGCGGTGAAGTGCACCGTGGGGTCCTTCTCGATCGAGGTCCACAGCACCGCGGTGCCGTCCGGCGACCACGAAGGGCCGTTGCCGGCGGGGACGTCGACCCATTCGACGGCATCGCGGCCGCGGTCCAGCAACGCGGCCCGGTCGGCGAGGCCCAGCCGGCCGTTGTCGTTCACCGCCGCGCGGGTCAGGTCGGGGGACAGGACCACGGTGAACGGCAGCTCGCGGTACTTGCCGAGGGCCGGGTCGAGGATGCTGGAGTGCTCCTCGCGGGTGTAGACGTGCGCCACCTGAGGGCCGCCGCCGGGCGCGGCGGGCGCGGGTGCGCCGGGGTCCATCGGCGTGCCCGGCCCGCGCAGCAGCAGCGCGGGGACCGCCAGGGCGGCGGTGACCGCGACGGCGGCCGCGATCGCCACGGTGCGGGTGCGTCGGCGCCGGCGGGCCGTGTGGAGGACGGTGTCCGCCAGGCCCGGCGGCGGCACGAGGTCGGCGGGGAACGGAACGTCTCGCAGGTGCATCATGGCGCGGTCCTCACCATCGGGGTGGTCGCGAGGTCGGGGTACGCGGCCCGCAGCTTCGCCAGGGCCTTGGACGCCTGGCTGCGCACGGTGCCGAGGGAGATGTCGAGCAGCTGGGCGACCTCGGCCTCGGAGCGGTCCTCGTAGTACCGCAGCACCACGACCGCCCGTTGCCGCGCCGGCAGCGTGCGCAGCGCGTCGAAGACGCCGTGCCGGACCACGGTCTCGGCGGCGTGGTCGTCGCCCGCGGCGCGGTCCGGCGTGGCCGGCACCAGCGTCTCGGGCCGCCGGGAGCGCAGCCGCCAGCGGTTGATCTGATGGCGGTACATCGCCGTGCGCACGTACGCCTCGGGATGCTCCCGCCGGCGGATCGCGGCCCACCGCCGGACGGTGCCCAGCAGGGCCGTCTGCAGCAGGTCTTGCGCGAGATGGGTGTCGCCGGTCAGCAGGTACGCCGTGCGCAGCAGCGCGGCCGACCGGGTGGCCACGAACTCGCGGAATTCCCGCTCGTCCTCCGGGCTCATCCAGGTTCCTCTCCGTCGTGGCGGTGCCTCACCCTTCCAGACACCGCGACGCCCGGGAGCAATGCCTACGCCGGCGGGCGCAGCGCCGCGACGGTGGCGGCGGCGGGCCGCAGCGCGGGCGCGGTGGCGGCGACGAACAGCGCCAGCAGCACCGGGATGGCGAGGGCGCCGGGTAGGCCGACGACGGTGCTGGCAGCGCCGATCAGCACCGGCCCCAGCAGGAAGCCCAGGTAGCCGAGCCCGACCACCCGGGCGAGGGCCCGCCCCGCCGCGTCCGGATTGCGGTCGCCTGCGGCGGAGTACACCTGTGGCGCGATGAGCGCCATCCCGGCGCCCAGGCAGGCGAAGCCGGCGACGCCCGCGACCGGCGCGCCGACGAGCAGGGCGGCACCGAGCCCGCCGGCGGCGAGCAGCCCGCTGGCGCGGACCACGACGACCGGCCCGAACCGGGTGGTGAGCCGGTCGCCGACGAGCCGGGTGATCGTCATGGCGACCGAGAACGCGGCGAACGCCGCCGCGGCGAACCCGGCCGAGCTGTCCAGCTCGTCGCGCAGGTAGACGGCGCTCCAGTCGGCGGCGGCGCCCTCACCGACGAGCGCGCAGCAGACGAGGACGCCGAGGAACAGCACGCCCCGGACCGGCCCGCGAGCCTCCGCCGGCGCCGTGCCGAGCGAGGGGCGGCCGGCGTCGGGCAGCGCCCACCACGCGGACCAGGCGGCGAGGGCCACCGTCACGCCCGCGACGGCGGTGAACGTCGTCCGCGGCCCGACGCCGGCGTGCGCGAAGAGCCCGCCGGCGCTCGCGCCGATGAAGCCGCCGATGCTGTACACGGCGTGGAACGAGGACATGATGGGTGCGCCCCAGGCCCGTTGCACGTCGATCGCGTTGGCGTTCATGGCGATGTTCAGGGTGCCGTGCACGGCCCCGAACACGAACAGTGCGGCGGCGAGCGTCACCAGCCCCGGCGCGTACGCGGGCGGGATGAGCACCAGGCCTTCGGCGAACGCGACCGGCAGCATCACCCGCCGGCTGCCGAACCGGTCGACCAGGCGCCCGGTGGCCTGCATGCCGGTGATCGCCCCGGCGGCGAACGCCAGCAACGCAACGGCGAGGGCACCGTCGTCCAGCGACAGATCCCGCTTGATCGCCGGGATGCGGGCGGTCCACACGCCGAGCGTGACGCCGAAGAGCAGGAACAGCAGCGCGGTCGCGACCCGCGCCCGCACGAGGACACCGGCTTGCACGCGCCGATTCTGCCGCATTACCGGCGGCGCGCTGAATACCATCGACTGATGGATTTCCGCGAAGCCGTCCACGACGACCTGCCCGCCATCGTCGCGCTGCTGGGCGACGACGTGTTGGGCAAGGACCGGGAGGCGGCGGTGGTCGACGAGGTGTACGAGCGGGCGTTCGCGGCCGTGGCCGAGGACCCGCGCAACGAGCTGGTCGTCGCCGACGATGGCGGCGAGATCGTGGCGGCGCTGCAGGTGACGTACATCCCGGGGCTGGGCAGGCACGGTGCTGAGCGGGCGCTCGTCGAGTCGGTCCGGGTCCGCGCCGACCGGCGGGGGCAGGGGCTCGGTGCGGAGCTCATGACGTGGGTCGTGACGCGGGCCGGCGAGCGTGGCTGCGCGCTGGTGCAGCTGACCACCGACAAGCGCCGCGCCGACGCGCGCCGGTTCTACGAGCGGCTCGGCTTCGTCGCCAGCCACGAGGGCATGAAGCGGGACCTGTAACTGCCGTGCTGGCCGGCGCCGACGACGACCAGAACGACATCACTGGGGTCCCGCCGGTCAGGCCTGGGTGATCCGGCCGGCGTCGACCTTGATGGCGATCTCCTTCAACCCCGTGGTCGCCGGCCCGCTCATCCGGGCTCCGTCGGCGATCGCGAACGTCGAGTTGTGCGCGGGGCAGGTGGCGACGCCGTCCTTCGGCGCCGTGACCTTCACGCCCTTGTGGGGGCAGGCCGCGTTGTACGCCTTGAACGTGCCGGCGACCGGCTGGACGATCAGGACGTCGCCGACGACCTCCCCGCCGCCGACCGGGATCTCGGCGGTGCTCGCCAGGCTGGCCGCGGGCGCGGGCGCCGTGCTCTCGGCGGGAGGGGCGGACGTCGCCGGGGCGGCCGCCGCCCCGGACGAAGCAGGCTCGGAGCCGCAGGCCGCGAGCAGGGCCGTGGCACCCGCCCCGGCGAGCAGCGCCCGGCGGCCCGCACACCATCGCATCGACACAGTTGAGCTCCTTCCGTGGGTTACCGATCCCGCACGGTACGCATCAACGGCATCGACCGCAATAAATTGCATGGTTCTTTCATGCCCCGTTAAGGCACGACGCCGGCCCCCGCGTCGTTACGGGGGCCGGCGCCGGGATCAGCGGGATCAGGCCAGGGTGAACCTCCACTGCTGGTTGGTGGCGCCGTGGCAGGTCCACTGGAGCAGGCGGGCGCCGTCGTCGACGGAGCTGCCGTTCACGTCAACACAGAGTCCACTTTGGACGTTCTTCACCGTGTACACGCCGGAGGTGCCGGTCGGGGTCACGATGAACTTCTGGTTGTTGCCGTTGTTGCAGGTGAACTGCTGCAGGAAGGCGCCCGCGGTGGTGGAGCCCCCGACCACGTCGAGGCACTTGCCGCTGTGCACCGCCTTGAGGTAGACGGCGCCGCCACCGGCGTCGACCGCCTGCCACTTCTGGTTGTTGCCGCCGGTCGGGGCCCACTGGATGATCTGGGCCTCGTCGGCGGTGGAGACGCCGTTGACGTCGACGTTCTTGCCGCTGTGCTGGGCCGTCATCGTCCACGTCTTCCCGGCCACGCCGCCGGTGCCGGGCGTGCCCACGCCGGCCCCGCCGAAGGTGAACGAGTCGAGGTCGAAGCCGTTGTTGGCGCTGTTCTTGAACACCATGTAGAGCGTGTGGGTGCCGGACAGCGCGGCGGTGTTGACCGTCGCGGTGTTCTGGTAGTTGTCCCACCCGGTGGTGTTCGGGATCGCCGTCGTCGCCAGGAGGGTGCCGGTCGGCGAGTCGGCGCGCAGCTCGATGGAGCCGCCGCCGGTCGGCGAGGAGACCCGGTAGGTGACGTTGGTGATGCCCTGCAGGCTCATCGGGTTGAACGAGATCCAGTCGTTGTTGGAAATGTCGCCGATGCGCTTCGTGCTCTCCGCGCCGGCCTGGTCGATGACCCGGATGCCGGACTGTGCGGTGAAGTACTCCGCCTGCTTGTGCTTCGGCTGCAGGATGGCCTGGCCGTAGCCGGTCAGCGGGGCCGCGCCGCCCGCGCCGCCGTTGTCGGTGTACTTGGCGATGAGGGCGTAGAAGAGGTTCGCGCCGTCGGGGTGCCCGCCGAGCAGGTCGGTGGAGATGGTCCCGGAGCAGCCGGGGTACTCCGTGGTCTCGTGCAGGTGGTCGTCGTGGCCCAGCGCCGGGTTGACGTACACCTTGGAGCAGTCGATCGCGGCGCCGCCGGGGTCGGTGACCGTGACGGTGTAGGCGACCTGGTCACCGAAGTTGAGCATGCCGCCGTTCACCGGGGTGCTGACCGTGACGGTCGGCGCGGTGTTGCCGACGGTGATCTGCACGTTGGCGAAGCCGGTCTTGCCGGTGTTGTCGGTGACCTTCAGCTGTGCGGTGAAGTTGCCGTTGCTGCTGTACGTCTTGGCGGGGTTCGCCGCCGTCGACGTGGTGCCGTCGCCGAACGTCCACAGGTAGCTGATCGTGTCGCCCGGGTCCGGGTCCATCGATCCAGCGCTGGAGAACTGCACGCTCAGCGGGGCGTTGCCGTTGGTCACGTTGGCCGAGGCCTTGGCGATCGGCGACCGTCCACCTTGGAGGTAGTCGATGCGGTAGAGGCCGGAGTCGTTGTTGCCGCCGCCGAAGTTGGAGCCCCATTCGAGCAGGTACAGCGAGCCGTCGGGGCCGAACTCCATGTCCATCGGCTTGTTGAAGTTGCCGCCGGGCAGGAACGTGTTGGTCCGGGTGACGGCGGTGTTGCCGTCGAAGTGGACCTCCTTGACGAAGTTGCGGGCCCACTCGTAGAAGAAGTGGACGCCGTCGTAGTACTGCGGGAACTTCGTCGAGGACGGGTTCGCCGCGTTGTACCGGTAGACCGGCCCGCCCATCGGCGCGGAGCCTCCGGCGCCGAGCTCCGGGAAGTTCGTCGAGGCCGGGTAGCCGTACCACATGTTCGGCGCGACGATCGGCTTCAGGTTGACCAGGCCGGTGTTGTTGGGGGAGTTGTTGACCGGCGCGGCGCAGTTGAACTTCGCGCCGACGACGCCGGTGTCGGGGTTGTACGGCGCGTAGGGCTGGTTGTCGCCGTGGCAGAAGGGCCAGCCGTAGTTGCCCGCCGTCTTGATGACGTTGAGCTCGACCAGGCCTTCCGGGCCGCGGTTGGTGGTCGGCGGGTTGCGGTCCGGGCCGTAGTCGGCCAGGTACACCCAGCCGTTGGCCGGGTCGATCGAGAAGCGGAACGGGTTACGGAAGCCCATCGCGTAGACCTCGGCCCGCGTCTGGGCGGTGCCCTGCGGGTACAGGTTGCCCGACGGGATCGTGTAGCCGCCGGAGGCTGCGGGCCGGATGCGCAGCAGCTTGCCGCGCAGGTCGTTGGTGTTGCCGGCGGTGCGGGCGGCGTCCAGGTTGGCCTTGCCGGACCGCCAGTCGAGGGGGGCGTAGCCCTGCCAGTTGGGGTCCAGGTTCGGTGGGGTGTCGTCGCCGGTACCGATGTACAGGTTGCCGTCCGGGCCGAAGGCGATGTAGCCACCGGTATGGCCGGGCTCGGGGAACGTGCGGTCGCGGTAGGCCGGGATGTCGATGATCGTGACGCCGCTGGACATGTTCAGCGTGTCGCCGCTCAGCGTGTACCGCGAGACCCGGTTGATGTCCGTCGTGCTGCTGGCCGGTGAGTGGTACAGGTACACGTAGCCGTTGCTGGCGAAGTTCGGGTCCAGCGCAAGGCCGGTGAGGCCGTCCTCGCCACCGGTGTAGACGCTCAGCGTCCCGGCGGTGACGGTGGAGTTGGTGCTCGGCTTGAAGATCTTCACCTGCCCGGCGCGCTGCACGTACAGGACGCGGCCGTCAGGCGCGACGGCGAGGGCCATCGGGTCGGCGGTGTTGTCGTCGAGGGTGCGCTTCTCGAAGTTGCCCCAGACGGTGCCGCCGCAGTCGCCCGCGAGGTTGCCCGCCGCCCACCGGATCCCGCCCAGGACGTGGTTGCGGAAGAACGTCTCGCTGTAGGACTCGATGGCGTGGCCCATGGCGGTGGTCCACACCCGGCCGCCGGAGGTGTTACGGCACCAGGAGATCGGGTGGTCGCTGCCCATCGCGCGGGAGCCGGGGTTGTACGTGCGCTCGTCGGCGGTCACGAGCACGTGCACGTCGCCGCGCGGGTTCTTGTCGAAGTTGTACCACTCCTCGCTGCGGTTCCACCGGTCCGGCAGGCCCACCGTGGACGGGTGGAACTTGTCGGCGACGATGGCCTGGCCGGCCAGGACGCCGGGGGAGTGCTCGGGCATGTGCGCGCCCGCGTTGACCGTCTGGTCCCACCACGGGTACTCGGTGTCGATGCCCATGTCGGTGGCGTTGTGGATGGCGACGATGCCCTTGCCGCTGGCCAGGTAGCCCTCGACGGCCGAGCGCTGGGCGGCGGTCGTGAACACCATGCCCGACGTCTGCAGCATGACGAGGACATCGTAGGTGGCGAGGTTGGCCGGCGTGAAGACGGCCGAGTCCTCGCTGAACACCGCCTCGAAGTTGTTGGCGGCGGCCTGCTGCTGGATCATCTGGATGCCGGCCGGGATCGAGTCGTGCCGATACCCGACGGTCTTGGTGAACACCAGCGCGCGGAAGGCGGGCGCCGCCTGCGCGGGCTGGACGAGCGCCATCGACAGCAACATGCCGACGATGGTGCCCAGGATCAACGTGCTTCTTCGCATGCCGTTTCCTCTCGGCGGGACAACGCGATGCGAGCCATGGGCGCACGACAGCACCCCCGTGGACAGGGTTGAGTGGCGCGTGAGTGATCCGGTCGATTCGACTGCCGTCCGCCGCGACGGACAGTGACATCGACTGGATGGAGACGCGCCAGCTGCCGTGACGAAGAGTCACATCGATGGGCTCTTCTGTCATGGCTCGCGGCGCCAAGCCTGCTCTGGCGAACCTTTTGAAGTCAATACGGACAACAAACAGGCAGCTCATAACGTTTTTTTGCAGCTCAGTTCTGCGCCTCGGAGAGCACGGTTTCGTAGCTGTTTCGTCTTGATCGGGTTACGTCATTGCCAGTCGACGCTCAGACCTTTAACGTAATGGACACGATCTTTTGTCTTATCCAGCAGAAGTACTGCACCGGTGACCGGAAGATCTAGCAACGTGAAGTTTGCTGCTTACGTTGAGTGCTGCATCGGGCTGTGAACGTCGACGCGGTCGCGCCGGAGGTGACACGGCGTTAGGGGAAACCGCCGTGGCATCGCATTCGTTGCTCACGCTCCGAAGTGTTTTCCAAGGTCATCCATGGCAAGAGCTCCTGACACCCCATCCATAGGAGAACACGTGAGACGATCCACGTCCGTCGCCGCGGCCATGACGGCCGCGTTGCTGATCCTGACCGGTTGTGCCACCGATGAGCCGACCACGACCGCTTCCGGTGCCGCGTCGTCGACCGCGGCGGCGGGGTCGGGGACTGGTGAGCAGTCGAAGTTCTTCGTGCAGGCCGATTACGACAACGAGTTGTCGTTGTTGCAGGCCACCGCGACCGGCCCGGCTGACAAGCCGTGGGAGCAGGTGCTCAACCCGAAGCTGGTGGATACGGCGAAGTTCAAGAAGGCCGGCCCGTACAAGGTGTGTTTCTCCAATGCCGCGTTGAACAATCCGTGGCGGCAGGTCGGGTTCAAGGTGATGCAGGCCGAGGTCGAGGCGCAGAAGTCGAAGATCAAGGAGTTTGTGCACGTTGACGCGGAGGGCAAGGACAGCAAGCAGATCGCTGATATCAACGACCTGCTGGGCAAGGGCTGTGACGCGCTCATCGTCTCCCCGAACACGACCGCGACGTTGACGCCCGCTGTGGAGGCGGCCTGCGCCAAGGGTTTGCCGGTCATCGTGTTCGACCGTGGCGTGGACACGAAGTGTCCGGTCACGTTCATCAACCCGATCGGCGGTTACGGGTTCGGGCACGTCGGTGCGTCGTTCTTGTCGGAGAAGGTCAAGTCCGGCGGTAAGGTCCTCGCGCTGCGGATCCTGCCCGGCGTCGACGTCCTGGAGACCCGCTGGTCGGCGGCGAAGGTTCAGTTCGACAAGGCGAAGGTCAACGTCGTCGGTGTCGAGTTCACCGATGGTGACCCGGCGAAGACGAAGAAGATCGTCAACGACTACATCCAGCGGTACGGCACGATCGACGGCATCTGGATGGACGCCGGTGCCACCGCTGTCGCCGCGGTCGAGGCGTTCCAGGACGCGGGCAAGCCGGTCCCGCCGATCAACGGCGAGGACCAGCTGGACTTCCTGAAGCTGTGGAAGGACAAGAAGCTCACCGCGATCGCGCCCACCTACCCGACCTACCAGTGGCGCACCCCGATCATCGCCGCCCTTCGCATTCTCAACGGCGAGCAGGTGTCCAGCCCGTGGAAGCTGCCCCAGCCGACGATCACCCAGGACAACCTCGACAAGTACGTCGACGCCAACATGCCGCCGCTGCACTACGCCATGTGCGGCTGCACCGACCTGCCCGGCTACCCCCAACGCTGGAAATAGGGTCGGGTCGGAATACCGGTCAGACCTGCGTGAATCGCCACTGCTGGTTGGTGGTGCCCTGGCAGGTCCATTGGACCAGCCGTGTGCCGTCGGTCGCCGCGTTGCCGAAGACGTCGACGCACAGTCCACTCAGGACGTTCCTGATGATGTAGACACCCGCGGTCGCCGTCGGGGTCGGTGCCGGCGTTGCGACAGGTACCGGTGTGATGGTGAACCTCTGGTTGTCGTCGTTGTTGCACCGGTACTGCTGCAGGTACGCCCCTGCGGTGGTGGAGCGGGCGTCGACGTCCAGGCACTTGCCGGAGTGGACGGCTTTGAGATTGACGGTGCCACCGCCGGCGTCGATGACCTGCCACCGCTGGTTGTCGGCGCCGGTCCCGGGCCATTGGACGACCGGGGCTCGATCGGTGCCGGACTGCGCCTCGACGTCCATGAGCTTGCCGCTGTGCTCCGCGGTCAGCGTCCACGTCCGCCCGGTGATCGGCGTGGTGCCCGAAGGGCTTGGTCCCGGTGTCGAAGATGCCGTTGGCCCGCGTGTGACCGGTGCCGGTCCGTTGGTTGTGGATCCGGCGGTGACCGGTGGTCGCGGCGGCGTCGGCGGTGGCGCCGCGACGCGGGTGGGCGCGGGTTCCGCCGGTGGCGTGGACACCGCGATCGGCGTGACGACGACACCGGCCACGATGACCGTGCCCGCGACGAGGGAGACGATGGGATGTGCCGCTACGGCAGCCGCGAGCTTGCTGGTCAGCGAGAAGTGCACGGTGCCGGTCGCCGCGGCGCCGGAGGCGGCGTGCGCGAACGAGCTCGCCGCGCCCGTGGCGGCCGCCGGAAGCAGGCCTTTGGCCATGAGGGCGGCGATGAGCGTGGCCGGGACGGGGAGCACGGCGAGGGCTGTGATGATCTTGTCGATCCTGATCAGGTCTGCCGTGGTCGCGGTGCAGACGGCGCAGTCGCGGATGTGCCGGGCGATCCGTTTGCGCCAGACGGTCGACGGCTGCCCGTCCCATTCGGACACGACGGTGTCCAGGCGGGCGCAGCGAGGCTCGGCGGACAGAGCGCTGACGATTCCCCGGCACCGCTCCAGCTGCTCGCGCATCCGCTGCAGACGGACACCGGCGTGCGCGACGTTCACCCCCATGGCTTCGGCCACCTCGGCGCGGCTCATGAGTTCCGCCGTTTCCTGCCACCACAACGACAGCAGTGTCCGGTCGTCCGGATCCAGCCATCGGCTCGCCTCGGCCAACCGGCGTCGCTGCTCGGCGAGCTGCATGTGCAGCACTGTCGTGCGCTCGATGTCCGCCGCGCTGTCCGCGACGTCGGCCGCCTCCTCGATCGCAGTGGTCCGCGCTGCCGCGGACTGCCAGCGGTCCCTGTGTCGGCCGATCTGATGCATCGCCACGGCGGCCAGCCACGGCCGGAAGCTCTCAGGACTGCGCAGGCCCGGCAGGTCTCGCAGCACCAGCAACAAGGTCTCCTGCACGACATCGTCCACGTCGGCGGGGCTGCTCACGGCCCGGCCGACGATGTTGTACAGCAGGGGCAGGCACGCCGAGATCAACTCGTCACGCGCGTCCCTGCTGCCGGCCTGCGCGGCGATGACCAGCGGCGCATAGTCACCCCGGAAGGTCAGGGGCGGAACAGATGGCGGCTTCCGCAGCCGGGGTGCCGGTCCGCCCTGGTTCACGGCGCGAGGAGTGGGCCAGCAGTCGGTTGCAACGCGGCGCACCCACCGTCTCGCTGTCTGTGCATATCAGGTCCCACAATCGCTGTCATGAATGCGCAGGTCGTGCATCGGCCCACCACAGTGGCGACGGAAGACGATGGTGTCAAGATCCCACCGAATGGCGGTCCATTGCGCGAATGGACATAACAATTTTTCCGGGAGCGATTCGGCGACGTCTCGAACGTTCCTCTCGGCGGGCCAACGGGATGCAGTCACGGGCGCACGACACATCGACCCTGCGGCTGCGCAGGGTTGCGCGAAGCATGAGATTCCGGCCCGATCGACTGTCGCTCGCCGCGACGGACAGTCACACTCAGGTTTCCCGGGCCGTGTCTGCGACGCCAAGCGTGCTAGAACCATCTCCAGAAGTCAATATATGAGCAGGTAGGCGGCGCTTTCCGGCCAGCTCGGCTGGTAGAGCGCTCTCACTGGCCTCGTCCGTTCGGCCGGTCGAACTCGGTCGATCAGTGGAGGTTGGGCAACGGCTTTGTTTCGGTGACGTTGCGCCGTTGCGGCCGAACATTGAAACATTTACTCTGCTCTTCGCGACCTTTAGTCGAAACTAGCAAAAGTTCCGGACTTCAACGGCGAAAGTCCCCACGCTACGTGCTCCACCGATGCTCGACCGCAATCATGGCCGTCTTCGATGGTTACGGTCAGTTAGGGGTTTGCAATGCCCGAAACTCCCCCGCTCCTCCGCCTGGGCGGGATCGGCAAGGCCTTCCTCGGCGTGCGCGTGCTGTCCGATGTGGACATCGACGTGCGCGCGGGCGAGGTGCACGCCGTCGTCGGCGAGAACGGCGCCGGCAAGTCGACCCTCATGAAGATCATCTCCGGGGTGTACACCCCCGACGGCGGCACGATCGAGCTCGACGGCCGCGCCGTGGGTTTCAAGGGGCCGCGCGACGCGCAGGCCGCCGGCATCGGGATCATCCACCAGGAGTTCAACCTCCTGCCCGAGCGCACCGTCGCCGAAAACGTGTTCCTCGGCCACGAGCCCGTCCGGCGCGGCCTGGTCGACCGCAAGGCCATGCACGCGCGGACCGCGGAGCTGCTCGCCGCCGCCGGCGAGACGTCCTTCGACCCGGGCGTGAAGGTCGGCCGGCTCGGCGTCGCCCAGCAGCAGGTCGTCGAGATCGTCAAGGCGCTCGCCCTCGACGCGCGCCTGCTCATCATGGACGAGCCGACCGCCGCGCTCGCCGACCACGAGGTCGAGCTGCTCTACGCCCTCGTCCGCCGGCTGCAGGAGCGCGGCATCGGGCTGCTCTACGTGTCGCACCGCCTCACCGAGGTCTTCGACCTGTCCGACCGGATCACCGTGCTCAAGGACGGCCGCCGGGTCACCACCCTCGCCACCCGCGACACGACCGGCGACCAGCTCGTCAAGCACATGGTCGGCCGGGACCTGGCCAGCTACTACCCGCCGCGGGCCGAGCCCGGCGACATCGGCGCGGTCCGCCTCGCCGTCCACAGTGGAGCGAACCACAAGCTGCGCGGCGTCGACGTCGAGCTGCGCGCGGGGGAGATCCTCGGCATCGGCGGGCTGCAGGGCTCCGGCCGGTCCGCGCTCGCCCGCGCGATCTTCGGCGCCGACCCGTTCACCGCCGGCACGGTCGAGCTCGACGGCACGCGGATCCAGCTGCGCTCGCCCCGCGCGGCGATCCGGGCCGGCATCGCGTACGTGACCGAGGACCGCAAGGGCGAAGGCATCGTCGCCGGCCAGTCGGTGCTCGACAACGCCCTGCTCGCCGGCCGCGCCGTCTTCCCCAGTTGGCGCGGCCGGACCGACCGCACCGTCAAGGTGCGCGACCTGCTCGCCGCCGTCGAGGTCCACGCCGCCGGCGAGGATCAGGAGATCCGCTTCCTGTCCGGCGGCAACCAGCAGAAGGTCGTCCTCGCCCGCTGGCTCGCGCTCGGCCCGAAGATCCTGCTCTTCGACGAGCCGACCCGGGGCATCGACGTCGGCGCCAAGTCCGCCATCCACGACCTCGTCCGCCAGCTCGCCCGCGACGGCGCCGCCGTGCTGATGATCTCCTCCGAGCTGCCCGAGCTGCTCGGCATGAGCGACCGGATCGTCGTCATGCGCGACGGGGCCATCGCCGGACAGCTGCCCGCCGGCGCCAGTGAAGAGGACGTCGTCGGGCTCGCCACCGGCGCGTTGACCGTTGAAGAGGTGACTGCGTGACCGTCGCTCCGCCGGTACCGGCGAAAGCCCCCACGATCAAACTCAAGGTGTCCGCCGCCGGGCCCGCCCGCGGCGTCTACATCGCCCTCGCGCTGACGCTCGTGATCGGCTGGATCGTCGTCGCGATCGACGGCGGGTCGCTGTTCAACCAGTCCACAGTGGTCAGTCTGCTGCACGTCGCGACCGGCCTCGGGCTCGTCGCCGTCGGCCAGACCATCGTCATCCTGGCCGGCTCGCTCGACCTGTCCGTCGCGTACGTGATCAGCATCAGCACCCTCGTCGCGGCCGAGACGATGGCGGGAAGCGACGGCAACATCCTGCCGGCGCTCGGCCTCGTGCTGCTCGTCGCCGCCGCCATCGGCCTGCTCAACGGGCTGCTGGTGACGAAGCTGCGGATCAACGCGTTCATCGCCACCGTCGGCGTCGGGCTGCTGCTCAAGGGGTACCTCGACAACGGCTACGACGGCCCGGCGGGCAAGACCGCGCCCGCGTTCGTGCAGAGCCTCGGCTACCAGCGGATCGGGCCCGTGCCGGTCGCGTTCCTGCTGCTGCTCGCCGTCGCCGCCGCGGCCTGGTTCGCGGTGCGCAACACCCGCTTCGGCCACCACCTCATCGCCGTCGGCGGCGACCCCGACGTGGCCCGGCTCTCCGGCGTCCGCAACGACCGCATCCTCATCGTCGCCCACGTGCTGTGCGCGCTGTGCTCCGGCCTCGCCGGGATCTACCTCGCCAGCCGGCTCGGCTCCGGCGCGCCCCGCGTCGGCGTCGAGGGCCTCTACGACCTGGAGTCGATCGCCGCCGTCGTGCTCGGCGGCACCGCCCTCGCCGGCGGCCGCGGCGGGGTCCTCGGCACCGTCGGCGGCGTGCTGCTGCTCGCCAGCATCGACAGCATCTTCAACCAGCTCGAGGTCGACGCGTTCTTCAAGCAGGTCATCCGCGGCGTGATCATCATCGCGGCGGTGGCCGTCTACGCCCGGCGGATGCACCGCCGCCGCACCACGTCCCGGAAGGCGGCAGCATGACGGCCACCGTGTTGGAGAAGCAGAAGGCCAACCTGCTGCGCCCCGGCGGGATCACGCCGATCATCGGGATCCTCACGATCCTGCTGGTGCTCGTCGCCATCCGGCAGCCCGACTTCTTCGCCCCGGCGTCGCTGCTGTCGTTCGTCGGCCGGTCCGCGCCCATCATCCTGCTCGCCGCCGGGCAGTACTTCGTCATCGTCTCCGGCGAGTTCGACCTGTCCGTCGGCTCGCTCGTCACCGCCCAGGTCGTCGTCGCGGCTCGGCTCATCGACAGCGACCCGTCCCGGACCTGGCCGGTGGTGCTCGTCGTGCTCGCCTTCGGCGTCGTGGTCGGGCTCGTCAACGGTCTCGTCACCACGCTGCTGAAGGTCCCGTCGTTCATCACGACCCTCGGCATGTACCTGATCCTCGTCGGCGCCGTCTACCTGTGGTCCGACGGCGCACCCAAGGGCGGCCTGTCCGAGGAGTTCCGCCGCTTCGGCCGGCGCGCGTTCGAGGACGTGCCGCTGCTCGGCCGGGTGCCCTACGCGCTGCTCATCCTCCTCGGCGTGGCCGCCGTCGCGGTCGCCGTCACCCGCTCCGACTTCGGCCGCACGCTCGTCGCCGTCGGCGGCAACCCGCGCACCGCCGAGCTCACCGGCGTCCGCGTGTGGCGCACCAAGACCATCGCGTTCGTGCTCAGCGGCGTCTTCGCCACCGTCGCCGCGATCCTGCTCGGCGGCTACAGCGGCGTGTCGTTCCAGGCAGGCGCCGGCCTCGAGTTCGGCGCGATCACCGCCGTCGTCCTCGGCGGGGTCGTCCTCGGCGGCGGCCGCGGGGCCGTCGCGGGCGCAATGCTCGGCGCCCTGACCCTCGAGACGCTCTTCGCCCTCCTCAACTTCTACGGCGTCTCCGGCGCCCTCAGGTCAACCGTCCAGGGCCTGATCATCCTCATCGCCGTCGCAGTCGGATCACTGCGCCGCCGCTGAGGCACACACCCCACACCCCATCCATAGGAGAACACGTGAGACGATCCACGTCCGTTGTCGCGGCGATGAGTGCTGCGTTGCTGATTCTGACCGGTTGTGCCACCGATGAGCCGACCACGACCGCCTCCGGTGCCGCGTCGTCGACCGCGGCGGCGGGGTCGGGGACTGGCGAGCAGTCGAAGTTCTTCGTGCAGGCCGATTACGACAATGAGCTGTCGTTGTTGCAGGCGACGGCGACTGGCCCGGCTGACAAGCCGTGGGAGCAGGTGCTCAACCCGAAGCTGGTGGATACGGCGAAGTTCAAGAAGGCCGGCCCGTACAAGGTGTGTTTCTCCAATGCCGCGTTGAACAATCCGTGGCGGCAGGTCGGGTTCAAGGTGATGCAGGCCGAGGTCGAGGCGCAGAAGTCGAAGATCAAGGAGTTTGTGCACGTTGACGCGGAGGGCAAGGACAGCAAGCAGATCGCTGATATCAACGACCTGCTGGGCAAGGGCTGTGACGCGCTCATCGTCTCCCCGAACACGACCGCGACGTTGACGCCCGCTGTGGAGGCGGCCTGCGCCAAGGGTTTGCCGGTCATCGTGTTCGACCGTGGCGTGGACACGAAGTGTCCGGTCACGTTCATCAACCCGATCGGCGGTTACGGGTTCGGGCACGTCGGTGCGTCGTTCTTGTCGGAGAAGGTCAAGTCCGGCGGTAAGGTCCTCGCGCTGCGGATCCTGCCCGGCGTCGACGTCCTGGAGACCCGCTGGTCGGCGGCGAAGGTTCAGTTCGACAAGGCGAAGGTCAACGTCGTCGGTGTCGAGTTCACCGATGGTGACCCGGCGAAGACGAAGAAGATCGTCAACGACTACATCCAGCGGTACGGCACGATCGACGGCATCTGGATGGACGCCGGTGCCACCGCTGTCGCCGCGGTCGAGGCGTTCCAGGACGCGGGCAAGCCGGTCCCGCCGATCAACGGCGAGGACCAGCTGGACTTCCTGAAGCTGTGGAAGGACAAGAAGCTCACCGCGATCGCGCCCACCTACCCGACCTACCAGTGGCGCACCCCGATCATCGCCGCCCTTCGCATTCTCAACGGCGAGCAGGTGTCCAGCCCGTGGAAGCTGCCCCAGCCGACGATCACCCAGGACAACCTCGACAAGTACGTCGACGCCAACATGCCGCCGCTGCACTACGCCATGTGCGGCTGCACCGACCTGCCCGGCTACCCCCAACGCTGGAAGTAGAAGGAGCCGCTCGTGCGCGCCATCGGTGCCAACCCCTGGATCTGGTCCTCGCCCGTCGACGACGCCGCCCTCGCTGCGCTCGTGCCACGCCTCGCCGAATGGGGCTTCGACGCGGTCGAGCTGCCGATCGAGCAGGTCGGTGACTGGGACCCGGCGCGCACGAGCGACCTTCTCGTCGCGCACGGCCTCCGCGCCGCCGGGGTCTGCGCGGTCACGCCGCCGGGCCGCGACCTGGTCTGCACCGACGACGCCACCGTCGCGTCGACCCGGGCCTATCTACGGGCCTGCGTCGACGCGGCGGCGGCCGTCGGCGCGCCCTGCGTCGGCGGGCCGGTCTACGCCGCCGTCGGCCGCACCTGGCGGATGACCCCGCCGGAGCGGCAGGCCTGCTACCGGGACTTCCGGGAAGGACTCGCGCCCGTCGCCGAGCACGCCGGGGAGCTCGGCGTCACCATCGGCGTCGAGGCCCTGAACCGCTACGAGACGAGCGTCGTCAACACGATGGAGCAGACCGTCGAGCTGATCGAAGGCCTGCCCGCCAACGTGGGGATCATGCTCGACACGTACCACATGAACATCGAAGAACGTGATCCCTATGCGGCCGTGGCGGTTGCCGGACCTTTCGTGAAGCACGTGCAGGTCAGCGGGACCGACCGCGGCGCACCGGGCAACGACCACCTGGACTGGCCCCGGTTCCTCGCGGCGCTGGACAAGGCCGGCTACACGGGCGCGCTGTGCATCGAGTCCTTCACGGCGGAGAACGAGACCATCGCCACCGCCGCGTCGATCTGGCGCCCGCTCGCCGAGACCCAGGACCGCCTCGCGCTGGACGGCCTCGCCTACCTGCGGAGCGTTATGTTCGAGGCATGAAGATCGGCGAGCTGTCGCGGCGGACGGGCGTCAGTGTCCGGGCGTTGCGGCACTACGAGGACGAGGGGCTGCTGCACCCCGGCCGGTGCAGCAACGGCTACCGGGACTTCGGTGAGGACGCCGTGGACGCGGTGGGGCAGATCCGGGCGCTGATCGACAGCGGCCTGCCGACCAGGATCATCCGCGACGTCCTGCCGTTCCTCGACGGCCCCTCGCAGGTGCTGCCCGCCACACCCTGCGCGTACTTCCTGGAGGAGGTCGCCCGGCAGGTGGAGCAGCTGCAGCGCCGCATCGCGTGCCTGACCCGCAACCGCGACGCCCTCGACGCCTACCTGCGGGCCGCGCGCTTGACCCTCACGCAACCGTGAAGGTTCTACGGTCGCGCCATGCGAGCGCTTCTCCAGACCTCCCTGCACGGCCCCGCCGGCCTCCGGCTCGTCACCGACGCCCCCGTGCCCGTCCCGGGCCCCGGCGAGGTCCTGATCCGCGTCGGCGCGGCGGGCGTCAACTACGCCGACGTCATGCGGTCCCACGGCACCTACGAGGGCGGCCCGGCGGCACCGTTCGTCGCCGGGCTCGAGGCGGCGGGTGAGGTCGTCGCGGCCGGACCGCACGTCACCGCCGTCCATGTCGGCGATCACGTCGCCGGTACGGGCGCCGGCGCCTTCGCCGAGTACATGCTGCTGAACGCGGCCGCGCTGACGCCCGTGCCGGCCGGCTGGACCGACGAACAGGCCCTCGGGCTCCTGCTCAACTGGGCCACCGCCCTCGCCGCGCTGCGCCCCCTCGGCCGCGTCACCGCGGGCGAGACCGTGCTGATCACGGCCGCCGCAGGCGCCGTCGGCCAGGCCGCGACGCGCCTCGCCGTCCACTACGGCGCGACGGTCATCGCCGCCGCCTCCGCCGGCAAGCACGACCTGGTGCGAGAGCTGGGCGCGGCGCACGTCCTCGACGCCCGGACCGCCGACGTCGCCGCCGGCACGCTGCGCCTCACCGCCGGCCGCGGCGCCGACCTGGTGCTGGAGTCGGCCGGCGGCGCGTCATTCCGCGCCGCCCTCGCCGCGGCCCGCCGGGTCACCGGCCGGGTCGTCGTCTACGGCGTGGCCGGCGGCGACGCCACGGTCAGCAACCGCGAGCTGAACTTCACCCACCCCGTCCACGTCATCGGCCTGCACCTCGGCATCCTCATCGACACCGCACCCGACCTTTACGCGGCGCTGCTCACCGAGCTCTCCGCACTCCGCGCGGCCGGCGTCCTGACCCCCGGCACCCCGGCCGTGCACCCGCTGGCCGACGGGCCGGAGGTCCTCGCCGCCCTCCAGTCCCGCACCACGACCGGCAAGCTCGCCCTGCGCCCCTGACAGGCCCCTGACCGACTACCCGGGCAGGTGGGCGACGACGAGCCGGGCGAGCTTCTCCGTGTCGGGCCGGCTTCTGCCGGCCTTCGGCGCGTCCTTGATGCCGGTGGAGATGACGAGCAGGGCGTCGCCGGCAGCCAGGACGAGGACCTGGCCGTTGGGGGTGTCCCAGTACGCGTCGCTGCCGACGCCCGCGACGGCGACGGCGTCGGCGGTGCGCTGCCGGGTGAACTGCGAGCGGTTGTCGGCGGCGCCGGCCGGCGTCAGGGCGCGACGGTAGCCGACGTTGGCGTAACGCTGGTCGTCGGCGGTCCAGTACACGCACGACGTGAACTTCGTGTCGGTCTTGCCGGGCTCGTTGTCGGTGAGCTTCGGCGCGGGCTTGAGCTCGGCGCCGAGCACGGCCTTCGCGTCGGCCGCCTGATAGAACTCGCAGCCGGCGACCGGTGACGCCGCCGCCGCTGCCGTCGCGCTGGAGGTGGCGGCGGCGGTCGTCCGCGGTGGGGCCGGTGCGGGGGTGGCGGTGCCTGAGCAGGCGGCGAGCGCGGTCACGGTGAGCAGGAGCGCGGGTGCGACGGATCGCATGGCGATGTCCCTTCAGTTCGCTGCGGCACGGACGGATGCGGTGGCGTCGGTGGACACGGTCTGCCAGGGGGTGCCGAACACCGACTGGGCGGCGGTGTCGACGGTGCGGCGCTTGCGGACGACCTCCGTGAAGAAGGCCAGCATCTTCGCCTCGCCGTAGCGCTGGGCGAGGTAGGTGACGGCGAGCAGGGCGATGCCGTAACGGGCGGCGGTCTCGTCGAACGTGGCGTCCGCCGGCGGGCGGGTGAGGACCAGCGAGCCGTCCCACTTGCCGGCCGCCAGGTGCCCGCGGACCGACGGCAGGTCGTTGCGCAGCTCACCGCCCTCGCCGTTGGCGATGTACGCGGCGACGCCCTCGGTCAGCCACCATGCGGGGCCGGGCGGGGCGATCCCGCCGAGGGTCACGACGTGGGCGAACTCGTGGGTGATCAGGGTGGGCAGCCACGAGTCGGTCATCGTCTTGTGGTCGACGACGACGTCGGCCGCGCCGGGCTGCAGCGGGATCGTGTAGGCACCGGCGTTGGCGGCGCCGCCCGCGTACCAGTCCTTCCACTGCTCCTCGCCCGCGACGTAGACGAAGTACCGCTTCGGCGGGCCGTCGAACGAGGCGGCGAAGCGGTCGTCGGTGACGGTGGCCGCCTCCGCCGCGCGCAGCACCCGGTCCAGCACCACCGGGTAACCCGCGGCGTCGCCGGCCGGTCCGGCCACGGTGACCCGGCTGCCCTCCTTGACTGCGAGGGTTGTCGCGTCCCAGGGGCGGTGGGTCTGCTCATACCCGGAGAGCCGCAGCCGGCCGTGCACCACCGACCACGTCGTGGCGACGCGCAGCCGCACGGGCGTGCAGTCGTCGTCGGCGAAGCAGTAGCCGACGTCGACCGGCACCCGCCACGTGTCGTCGTTGCGGGACGGCAGGTCGGCGGTCTCCATCGTCCAGCGCCGCACGCGCAGCGCCGTGAGCGAGTCGAACCGCCGGCCGGCCTGCTCCCGCAGCGGCGCGTCGTCGGCGGCGATCGCCTGCAGGTAGCCGTCGCGGTCGCCGCGCAGCAGCGCCGCCGACTGCTGGGCCAGGACCTCCTGGATCGCGAACAGCGGGTTCTCGTCGGGCCGGACGACCGGCCCGGTGAGGGCGATTCCGGCACCGTACGCAGTGGGCGCCGGCGGCACCAGTAACGTGATGAGCACAGCGAACGCGGTCACCGCGGCGACGGACAGGACGAACAGCGCGCCGTGGCGCGGGTCGGCCTGCCGTATCCGCTGCGTCCACTGGGATCGGGTCACGTCCGGACCGTAGCCGCGCGGCGCCCGCCCGCCGGCCCGCCGCCGCGGGTGTGGCACCTTTCCGGGAGCCGCCGGTTGCGCCCGCCCCGCGCGGCGAACAGGATGAGCGCGGATCTTGAATGAGGGGATGGTCGCATGAACGTCGGGGACGTCGTCGAGGACTTCGAGCTCGCGGACGAGCAGGGGGTGACCCGGTCACTCACCGGCCTGCTCGCGGACGGGCCGGTGGTCCTGTTCTTCTACCCGGCGGCGCTGACCGCCGGCTGCACCGCCGAGGCGTGCCACTTCCGCGACGTGTACACCGAGCTCAAGGCCGTCGGCGGGCATCCGGTCGGGATCAGCGGCGACGAGGTCGAGCGGCAGGCGGAGTTCGCGAAGAAGCACAGCCTCGGCTATCCGCTGCTGTCGGACCGCGACGGCGTCGTGCGGGCCCTGTTCGGCGTCGGGCGCGGCCCCCTCGGCCTCACCGCGACGAAGCGCATCACCTTCGTCATCGACACCGACCGCACGATCCTCGAGGTCATCAAGAGCGAGATCCGGATGGACGTGCACGCCGACAAGGCCGTCGCCGCGCTCCGCAAGCGGCAGGCCGCGTAAGGGCGACGCTCAGCCCGGGTCCTTCATGGAACGGTGCGGCACCGTGCCGCCGGACAGCTCACGGATGCGGGCGAGGAGCGCGACGACGAACCGGTCGGTCCCGAAGTCCCACGAGCCGCCGTCCCAGTAGTGCGACCGCTGCTGGAAGAACAGGCACGCGCGCAGCACGTCGAGGTCGCCGGGCAGGCCACCGGTGCGCTCCCATTCGCGGCGCGCCGGGGCGACGACCTCGGCCAGGCCTTCGGAGCCACCGTGCAGGTCATAGCCGTTGTACGTGTGGGCGAACGTCACCAGCTCCGCGAACCCGGCACCCTCCCCGGGCACCGCGACGAGCGGCGGGTCGGGCCGCTCCCGCACGCGCACCTCCCGCGCGGTGACCTCGTGCCGCTCGGCGAACACGTCGACGATCAACCTGGTGTCCGGCCCGGCCGGGTCGAGGCGGAGCTCGAACCGCCCGTGCATGCCCGGCACCTGGAACGACATCCGCGGCTCGGCCAGCTCCAGCAGCACCTCCAGCTCCGGCAGCCGCAGGGCGTGCTGGTCGACGAGGTGCTGCAAGCGGGCCCGGATCACCGCGTGGACGAACACCTGGATCCGGCGCAGCGTCCCGGCGGGCACGTCGAAGCGCCGCGGCGGCTCGAGCGCCGCGGCGAGGTGCGCGTGGTTCGCGCGCCGGGCGAGGTCGGCGGGGCGGTCCCCGGCGGCGGTCCGCAGCCCGCGCCAGGCGCCGAGCGCGACGAGCCGCTCCACGACCTCGACGGGCGCGCCGCCGTGCGCCGCCTGGTGCAGCGGCGCGAACCAGGACGCGCCGCCGGGGCGGGCCGAGTTCACCAGTCCGGGCTCTTCCGCCAGTACCGCGAAGACACCGGCCCAGTCGTAGCGCTTCGCGCAGTCGGCGAGCCGCTGCCGCCGCGCCATGTCAGCTTTGTTGGTGCCTGCTTTGGTTGTGCCGTCCCATGCCTGCTCGCCCACGGAGAGATCCTGCCGCACGTACCCCCGGTGCCGTCGTCGTGGTGGAAGAAGCTGTTATCCGGCGGGACCGGTTCCGGTCTGTTGTGCGCGAAGGGGCGTCCGCGGGCGCCCGCGGCATCATGCGACAGACCGGAGCAGGCAGTGGACACATTGGAGCGACTGGACGACGAACTCGCGGCGGCGGCCCGTGACGGGGACCGGGCGGCGATGCGGGAGCTGGCCGCGCGGTTTCTTCCGCTGGTGTACAGCGTGGTGGGCCGGGCCGCGGACCGGGACCTGGACGTCGACGACATCGTCCGGGACGCGATGACCGGCCTGGCGGCGGGGCCGGTGGTGGCGCGCGAGCCGGCCCGGCTGCGCGCCTGGGTGGTCACGGTCGCGCTGCGGCACCTGACCGACGCCCGCGCCGCCGCGCGCCGGCGCCGGCTGGCCCGCGAGAGCCGGTTCGGGGGCCTCGCCGAACGGCCCGACCCGGCGTCGGACTTCATCGGCCTCGTCATGCTGCGGCAGGCGCTGACCCACGAGCAGCGGGACGTCGCCGACGCGACGCGCTGGCTGGACCCGTCCTACCGGGACCTGCTGTCGCTGTGGTGGCTCGAGGTCGGCGGGCACCTGAGCCGGGCCGACGTGGCGGCGGCGGTGGCCCTGCCGGTCGCGCACGTGGCGGTGCGGGTGCAGCGCATGCGCGAACAGCTCGACACCGCCCGGCGGGTCGTGGCTGCGCTGCGCGCCCGGCCGGGGTGCCCGGCGCTGACCGACCTGACGGCGTCCTGGGACGGCCGCCCGGATCCGTTGTGGCGCAAGCGGATCGCCCGCCACCTGCCGCCGTGCGACGCGTGCGCGGCCCACGGCGGCGGCCGGCTGACCCCGCCCGAGCGCCTGCTGGCGCCGCTGCCGCTGCTCGTGCCGCCACCGCGCCTCACACCCGCTGCCGCGACGGCTCCGTCGGCCGGCGTCGCTGCCGGGGTGGTCATCGGTCGCGGGGCGTCGTCGGGTGTCCGTCGCCGGTGAGGGCCGGCAGCCTGCGTTCCGCGTGGCGCTTCGAGACCGCGCGGTTGAAGCAGCCACAGCTCCCTGGGCAGCGACCGCATCAGCGGTTGGTGCCGTTGCTGTCGCGGGCCGAGACGCGTGATCGACCGGGTGCGGCGGTCAGCGTGGCGGCGGACGACGGTGCGAGGTTGCGTGTGCTGGCGTCCGGGGCGACGACCGTGCGGTTGCGGCGCTGGTCGGGCGGCGGCGGAGCAGGGACGGTGGCAACAGGACCGCCCGCACCCGGATCGCGGCGGTGGCGTGCCCGGCCAGGTCGGCGCGGACCGCACCCAGCGCGGCCCGCAGCTCGGGGGTGGGCAGGGGGCGGCGGGCGTACCGGGCGTGCTCCTCGACCTCGTTGAGCAGCCGCACACCGTCGCGGGTCTCGACGCGGAGCCGGCCGTCGACGACGAGGCGGGCGACGGTGGCGCGCGGGGACTCGCCGTCGTGGACGGGCACCCGGTAGTCGAGCATCGTGTCGATCAGCTCGTCCCAGGCGTGGTGGGCGCGCGCCCTCGCGGCCTCCTCGCCCGGCGTCGCGGCCGACGCGCGGGCCAGCCGCGCCCGCCGGACCCGCCCGCGCAGCGCCGCCGGGACGAGCAGGAGCAGCACGGCGATCGCGCCGCCGAGCACCCACAGGACGACCGCCGTCGCCGGGCCGGAAGCCTTCGGGGCGGGCGCCGGCGGCTCCGCAGCGGCGGTCGGAGCGGGCGCCGCGGACGCGGACGGGCGTGCCACGGCGCCGCCCGGCCGCCCGTCGGTGGCAGCGGCGGTGGGGGCGGCGGTGGCGTCCGGGCCGGGCAGGTACGCGGTGGACGCCGAGCCGGCGATCGCCCCCGCCGGGGTCGCGTCGAACGGCAGCCAGCCGAAGCCGGGGAAGTACGCCTCGGTCCAGGCGTGCAGGTCGCGGTTGGTCATCGTGGTCGTGCCGCCGCTGCGGGTGCCGCGGGCGAAGCCGATCACGACCCGCGACGGGATCCCCGCGGCGCGCAGCAGCCAGCCGAACGCGGCGGCGTACTGGACGCAGAACCCGCGCCTGGTCCGCAGGAACCCGGCCAGGTCGAGGTCCGCGTCCACCTGCGTGTCGTAGGTGAACGGCGCGAAGAACGCGTGGATCGCGTCGAGCCGGTCGTACGGCGTCGCCCGGCCCTGGACCAGCCGCTCCACGATGGACCGGACGGCCGGGTCGTCGGGCACGGCGAGGGTGTCGTTGAACGCCGGGTCGCCGGGGTCGACCGGGGCGGCCCCGCGCAGGTCGCCGGGCGTGACGTCGGGCCGCACGTAGCCGACCGTGTACCGCAGCCCGGGGGCGGCCCGCCGCTCGGCGTGCACGACGCCGGTCCGCCCGTCGAAGCGCCAGCCGGCGCCCGCGCCGGTGATGCTCGTCGGCCAGGCGTACACCGGCAGCAGACCATCGCCGAGACCGCTGACGATCTCGATGTCGGCCCGGTAGGCGGTGCTGCGGACCGACGCGCCCCAGTCGGGTCCGGTGAGCCGGCCGGTGTCGCCGGGCGGGCGGGCGGTGAAGCCCTGACGGGTCAGCTGCTCCAGGACGCCGAGGCGCAGGTAGTACGGGTCGGGGTCGGTCGCGCCGGTCACCCGCACCATGTCGGATGTGGGGCCCTGCCGCAGCCGCGCGGCGAACGCGGCGACCATGCTGACCTCGTCGCCTCCGGGGTCACCGGCGCCACCGAGACGGTCGAGGCCGATGCCGGGCAGCGCGAAGGGGACCAGCGGCACGAGGACGGCGAGGCCCACCCCGGCGGCACCGAGCCGCCGCCCGGCCGCGGCCAGCGGCGACGGCGTCCGCGGGCCGGCGCCGCCGAGCCGGCGGCCGAACCGGTGGATCCGGTCGACGCTGTCGGTGCCGAGCAGCCACAGGAAGCCCGCGGCGCCGAGGACGAACGGCAGCCAGCTGGTGCTCGCGCTGCTCGCGGTGACCGGCACGGCGTAGACGGCCAGCATCGGCAGCCCGGCGAGGGCGGGTTGGCGCTGCACGACCGCGAGCTGGTCGACGAGGAGCGCGACGGCGGCGACGCCGAGGACCGCCAGGAACATGAGGCCTTCGCGGTCGGTGACCGGCGGCGCGAACCTGGCCAGGTCGGCGGCGGCGGTCCGCAGCAGGTCGCGGAAGTGGGCGAAGGTGCCCGGTGAGGGGAGGATCCCCGCGTACTCGTGGCCGCTGCGGAACGACCAGGTCAGGACGAGCAGGCCGGCGAGCGCCATGGCCGGGGTCGGCGCCCAGGACGGCGCGCGGACGCTGCGCACGAGCAGGCCGGTGGCGCACATCGCGGCCACGACGAGGGCGGCGTGCAGCGCCCAGGTGGCGTTGTTGAAGAGCGTGCCGACCGGCAGCGCGGCCAGCAGCGTCGAGACGGCCGCGACCAGGGTGAGCCGCCGCGGCGCGCGGTGGTGCGTCGTCATCCGGTCACCCCCTGGGGCAGCCGCGCGGCCAGCTTGGCGCGGATCTTGTCGGCCGCCGGGTGGGTCAGCTCGTCGTAGATCTTCATCGCCTTGCGCCACTCGGCCTGCGCGGCCGGCAGGTCGCCCGAGTCGAAGAGGGCGTCGCCGAGCCGGTCGCCGATGCCCGCCTCGTTGGGGCTGTCGGCGAGGGCGTGGGTGAGGGCGACGGCGCGGCGGTAGCAGGCGATCGCGTCCGCGAACACGCCCATGCGGTGGTGGGCGTAGGCGAGCGTGTCCAGGGTCGCGGCCTGCCCGTGCCGGTCGTCGATCTTCTGCTGCAGGGCGAGCGCCTGCCGGCAGTGCCCGACCGCCTGGCCCGGGTCGCCGAGCTCGATGTGGTACCAGGCGGACGCGTTCAACGCGTAGGCGAGGCTGGAGGGCCGGTCGGTCGTGCGGTACAGCGCGAGGGCCTGCTCGGCGTGGTCGAGCGCCGCCGCGTTGTCGCCCTGCGCCTCGTGCACCTCGCCGAGGTTCAGGTGGGTCGCGGCCCGGCCGACGGGGTCGTCGAGACCGCGGAACAGCTCCAGCGACGCGGTGAGGGCGGCGTGCGCGTCGTCGTAGTTGGCCAGGGCGAGGTGGCCGCGGCCCAGAACCCGTTGCAGGTGCGCCTCGCCGTGCCGGTCGCCGCAGCGGTGCGCCGCCGCGAGCGCGACCCGCTGGGTGGCGATCCAGTCGTGGTGGCGGCCCTGCCGCTGGAAGAAGTTCGTGAGCGTCCAGGCGATCTGCCAGGCGAGCGAGTCGAACCCGGTCGTGGCGGCCGCGTGGACGGCGGCGGTGAGCACCGGATACTCGGCGGCGAACCACCGGCTCGCGGCCGCCTGGTCGGCGAGCGCGGGCGGCACGACACCGGCGGACGGCGGCGCCGGGTCGGGGACGCGCACCTGGAACGGGTGCTGGAGCGTGGTCGCGGCGAACGCGGTGTGCAGGTAGTACTCCAGCAGCCGCCGCGTCGCCGCGGTGCGCTCGCCGGCCGGGTCCTTGGCCGCCAGCTCGGCCGCGTACCGGCGCAGCAGGTCGTGCGCGGCGAACCGGCCGGCGGCCGGCTCGGTGAGCAGGTGCGCCCGGACGAGGTCGGCGAGCAGCGTCCTCGCCTCCTTCACCGGCACGCCGAGCAGGCTCGCCGCGGCCGGCGCACTGATGTCCGGGCCGGGGTGCAGGCCGATCAGCCGGAACAGGCGGGCCGCCGCGTCGCTCAGGGTGCGGTACGACGAGGAGAACACGGCCCGCACGTCGCCGCGGGTGTCGCCGACGTCGAACTGGTCGAGGTCGTCGCGCAGCTCGGCGGCGAGGTCGGCGAGCGGCTGGTGCGGGCGCAGCGCGGCGCGCGCGGCGACGATCGCCAGGGCGAGCGGCAGGCCGGCGCAGGCGGCCACGATCTCGTCGACGGCGGACGGCTCGGCGTCGAGGCGGGCGCGGCCGAGCCGCCGGGCGAGCAGGCGGGTCGCCTCCCCGTGGGTCAGCAGGTCGAGGGGGACCGGTTGGGCGCCCTCGGCGGCGATGAGCCCCGCGAGGTTGGTCCGGCTGGTGACGACGACGAGGCAGCCGGGGCCGCCGGGCAGCAGCGGCCGGGCGTGGTCGGCGTCGCGGGCGTTGTCGAGCACGATGAGGATGCGCCGGCCCGAGGTCAGGCTGCGGAACAGCGCGGTCTGCGCGGCCAGGTCGGCCGGGACGCGCCGCGGCGGCACGCCCAGCGCGTCGAGGAACCCGCGGACCGCCTGGGCGGGCGTGACGACGGTGTCGGCGCCGCCGAAGCCGTTGAGGTCGGCGTAGAGCTGCCCGTCGGGGAAGCGGCCGGCGACGCGGTGCGCCCAGTGGACGGTGAGGCTGGTCTTGCCGACGCCCGCGGTGCCGGTGACCGTGGCGAGGACGACGGCCTCCTCGAGGATCGCGTCGAGACGGTCGAGCTCGGCCGTGCGGCCCGTGAAACTGTGCAGGTCGAGGGGGAGCTGCGCGGCGGCCGGGACCGGTGCGGCGGGCTGCGGCGCCGGGGTTTCCGGGGCGCCGGCCTGCCGCAGCAGCCGGGCGTGCAGGTCGCGCAGCTCCGCGCCCGGCTCGGTGCCGAGGTCGTCGACGAGTTTGCGGCGGATTCTGGTGTACCGGTCGAGCGCCTCCGCCTGGTGCCCGCTCTCGTGCAGCGCCTCGATGAGGGCCGCGGCCAGGGACTCGGCGTAGGGGTGCTCCGCGGCCAGCTCGGTCAGCGGGCCGATGAGCGGCTCCACCGCGCCCGCGCCCGCGCCCCCGCCTCCACCTGCGCCGTCACCTCCGCCTTGGCCGAGTCGCAGCGCCGCCTGCGCCCAGGCGACCGCGGCGTCGAGGCGCTGCTGGCGCCAGCTCTCGCGCATGCGCTCGGCCCACGGGCCGGCCACGTCGGCGAGCGGTGCGCCCCGCCACAGGTCCAGGGCCTGCCGCAGCGCCGCGACCCGGGCGGTGTCGGAGGTTCGCGGGTCGCGGGCTTGCTCGGTGAGGGCCCGGAACCGGTGCAGGTCCACGGCCTCCGGGTCGACGTCGAGGACGTAGCCGCCGGAGCGGCGGACCAGCGGCGACGCGCCGCCGTCCTGCAGGGCGCCGCGGAGCCGGGCGACGTACACGTACAGCGCGTGCCTGGCCCGGTCGGGCGCGTCGCCGGCCCAGACCCGGTCGATGATGGTCTCGATCGGCACGAGCCGGCCGGCGTCGGCGGCCACCGCCGCGAGCACCAGGCGCTGGCGCGGCGGCCCGGCGTCCAGCCGCCGGGTGGCGGTCCACGCCTCGATCGGTCCGAGCAGCCGGAACTCCATGGACCTCCCCGTCCCCCGTTGTATCGACGATGCCGGTCCGGCGTATCGACGCATCCTACGGCAGCTGCCATCGGCGCGGAGACCTCCGGCGCGGCATCGGGGGAGGTGGACGGCTGTGCGTGCGGCCGCCGGCAGGATCGGCGAGCGGCCGCCCGGGCTCGCAGGCGAAGCACCGCCTCGCCGGGCGGGACGACGGCACTGTGCGTCTCGGGCGGCCACGACACCCACCGCCTGACCGGCCAGGGCTGGATGTCCGGCGGCCGGTTCCGGCGGGGGCTTACGGACGGAGCGGGTCCAGGGCGGATACAACGTCCCCGGCACCGCTATACATCGGCCGGGGCCATCTGCGCGGCGAACAGGCGGACGAGGTCTCCGGCACGGTGGCCGCCGGTGCCGTCGGCGGTGACGAGCCGCGCGTCGACCAGCTCGTCGAGCGCGTCGCCGGCCCGGTCGGGGCTCAGCGTGGACGCGGCGGCGAGGTCGTGCGTCGTCACCGGCTGCGGCAGGCCGGCGAGGGTCCGCAGCGCGTCCATCGCGGCGGCGCTGACCGTGGCGCAGCGGGCGGCGAGGCTCTCCCGGATCGACAGGTCGTGCGCGCGCAACTCGTCGAGGCGGCGCTCCGGCGCCCGCAGCCGCCGGGCGCACGCGGCCGCGGACCGGTCCGGGCGGCCCAGCAACCGCGCCACGACGATGCGCAGCGCCGCCGGCAGGCCCTCGCAGTGGGCGGCGACCTCGTCGAGCGCCACCGGATCCTGCGCGGGGCCGAGCGAGCCGAGCAGCAGCGCGACGGCGTCGGACCGGGACAGGGGGTCCAGCGGCACCAGCGCGACACCGTCGATCGTCGGCAGCGGCCGGCTGGCGGCGATCACCGCGAGGCACCCCGGGGCGGCCGGCAGCAGCGGCCGGACCTGCGCGACGTCGTCGACGCCGTCGACGAGCAGCAGCACCCGGCGGCTCGCGAGCGCGGTCCGCAGGCGGGCGGTGCGGGCGGCGAGCCCGCGCGGGACCGTCTCGTCGGCGACGCCGAGCGAGTGCAGCAGGTGCGCTGCCGCCGCGGCCGGGTCGGCGGTGCCCAGCCGCACGAAGAGCTGCCCGTCCGGGTACCTGTCGGCGAGCAGGTGCGCGGCGTGCACGGCGAACGCGGACGCGCCGACGCCCGGCGGCCCGGAGACGCAGACGGCCCGGGCGCCGGTGGCGACCGCCGAGAGGACGGCGTCCACCGCCGGCTCGCGCCCGACCAGCACCGCGGGGCCGGGCGGCAGCTGCCGCGGCGGTTCCGGCCGCGGCCGGTGCGCGGGGACCGGGAGCGCCGCGAAGGCGGGCGCCCCGGGATGCGCCGCGAACGGCTGGCACGGCGCGGTCTCGTCGAGCGCCGGGTCGCGGGCCAGCATCGCCGCGTGCAGGCGCCGCAGCTCCGGGCCCGGGTCGACGCCCATCCGCTCGCGCAGCGCGGCGCGCGCCTCCAGGAAGCAGCGCAGCGCGCCGGAGACGTCGCCGGCGCGGTACAGGGCGCGCATCAGCTGCCCCCAGGTGCGTTCGCGCAGCGGGTGCTCCACGACGGTGCGCCGCAGCTCGCCGATGAGGACCTCGTGGTGTTGCAGGGTGAGCCGCGCGTCGACGAGGTCCTCGACGGTGCGCAGCCGCTCGTCGTCGACCGCGGCGAGGCGCTGCCCGAGCCCGCCGGGGCGGGGCAGGCCGACGCCCGCGTGGTCGTCGCGCCAGCACGCGAGGGCGGCGATGAGCCGCTCGACCGCCCGCGACGGGTCGCCGGCCCGCAGCGCCGCGCGGCCCTGCGCGGCGAGCTCCGTGAACTCGGTCAGGTCGAGCTCGCCGGGCTGGACGGCGATCCGGTAGGCCCGCTCCTGGCCGAGCAGCCGCGAGCCGGCGACGGTGTCCGGGTCGGCGAGCAGCTTCCGGACGCGGACCGCGTACGTGCGGACGTTCGCCACCGCCGAGCGGGGCGGCGCCTCGTCCCACAGCGCGTCGACGAGCCGGTCGACCGGGACGAGGCGGTTGGCGTTGAGCAGCAGCGCGGCGAGCAGTGCCTGCGGCTTGCCGGCGGGCAGCTCGACCGGGACCGCACCGGAACGCACCGTGAGCTGCCCGAGAATCTGGAACGAGAACGACATCGGCATCCCCGTGGTCGTAACGCGCGCCGGCCGGGACCGGCGCGCGTTCCCCCGATGACCCACTGGGACCAGTGGTCACCGGCGATGTTGCCGCGAGGACCCTGCCGAAACCCTGCGGGAACCTCAACGCCCTGGTCAGCCCGTTCTTTCGGGGCCTGACGACCTCGCCGCCGTGGGTGGCCGGCCGACCGCGGCCGGCGGCCGTCGGGGCACAAGTGCATCAAACTGGACTGGTGTAAGGTGCTCGTCGTGGACCCTCAGGTCGGACTGCTCACCGTGCTCAAGGAGTGGGGGCGGATCGGCTGCGTCGGCTTCGGCGGCCCGCCCTCGCACATCGCGCTGCTGCGGCAGCTGTGCGTGGACCGCCGCCGGTGGCTGGACGCGACCGAGTTCGAGGACGCGGTCGCGGCCTGCAACCTGCTGCCCGGCCCGGCCTCGACCCAGCTCGCCATCTTCTGTGCGTGGCGGGTCCGCGGGCGGGTCGGCGCGCTCGTCGGCGGGGCCGCGTTCATCGTGCCGGGCCTCGTCCTGATCCTCGCCCTGTCCGTGCTGTTCCTGGCCGGGTCGCCGCCCGCATGGGTGCGCGGTGCCGGGGCCGGCGCCGGCGCGGCCGTCGCGGCGGTCGCGGTCCAGGCCGGCTGGAGCCTCCTCCCGGCGAGCCGGCAGCGGGCCTGGCAGTCGGGCAGCAAGGTGCGCTGGGTGCTGTACGTCGCCGTCGGGATCGTGGCCGCGGCGACCCTCGGCCCGTGGCTCGTCCTCGTCCTGCTCGCCTGCGGCGTGCTGGAGGCCGCGCTCACCGTCGCCGGCACCCGGCGCGCTCCCGGCCTGCCGCTGCTCGCCGCGGCCGGCGCGGGCGGGGGAGTGCTGCTGTCGATCGCCTGGGTGGCGCTGAAGGTCGGCGCGCTGTCGTACGGTGGCGGCTTCGTCATCATCCCGCTGATGCGGGCCGACGCCGTCGATCGCTTCCACTGGATGACCGACGCGCAGTTCCTCAACGCGGTCGCGCTCGGGCAGATCACGCCGGGCCCCGTCGTGCACACCGTCGCGGTGGTCGGCTACGCCGCGGCGGGCATCGGCGGCGGCGTGCTCGCCTCGGTCGTGGCGTTCAGCCCGTCGTTCGCGTTCATCCTGCTCGGCGCGCACCGCTTCGACCGCCTGCGGGGCGACGCGCGGGTCCGGGCGTTCCTCGACGGCGCCGGCCCCGCCGCCATCGGTGCGATCCTCGGCTCCGCGATCCTGCTCACCGCCGCGCTGCGCGAGCCGTGGCAGTTCGCCGTCCTCGCCGGCGCCGCGGTCCTGCTGCTGCCGCTGCGCCGGGGCGTGGTTCCCACCCTCCTCATCGCCGCTGCGATCGGCGTAACCATCAGTTTGATTTGATGTATTCTGAGTTCATGGAGGATTCACCACCGGGCGTGCTGCGCCTGGCCGGGCATCCCGTGCGGTGGCAGCTGCTGCGGGAGCTGTCGCGCAGCGACCGGCAGGTCGGCGAGCTGGCGGCGCTGGTCGGCCAGCGGCAGAGCCTGACCTCCTACCACCTCGCCCAGCTGCGCTCCGGTGGCCTGGTCCGGACCCGGCGCAGCTCCGCCGACAAGCGCGACACGTATTACAGCCTCGACCTGGTCGAGTACCGCGCGCAGCTCGCCTCGGCCGGTCTCGCGTTGCACCCCGGCGTGCGCCTCGCCCCCGCGGAGCCGCCGCCGTCCTTCCCCCGCACCCCCGTCCGCGTGTTGTTCCTGTGCACGGGCAACAGCTCCCGCTCCCAGATGGCCGAGGCGCTGCTGGAGCGGCTGGGCGGCGGCAGGGTCCGGGCCGCCAGCGCCGGCAGCGACCCCAAGCCCGTGCACCCCGAGGCGGTCCGCGTCATGCGCGCCGCCGGCATCGACATCGCCGGCCGCCACCCGAAGCACCTGAGCGTCTTCGCCGACGAGCCCTTCGACCACGTGATCAGCCTGTGCGACCGCGTCCGCGAGCTGCGCCCCGCGTTCGCCGGCGCGCCCGCCCTCGCCCACTGGAGCCTGCCCGACCCGGCGACCTCGACCGAGCCGTCGCCGTTCGCCCGCACCGCCGAAGACCTGACGACCCGCATCACGTTCCTGCTGCACGCCATCGACAGCACCCTCGAAAGGTCGCAGTGATGAGCCTCGAACTGAAGGATCTGGTCCACGTCCGGTACATGGTCGGCGACGTCCCGGCCGCCGTCGCGTTCTACACCACCCACCTGGGCTTCACGGTCAGGACCGACGCCGCGCCGGCCTTCGCCGACGTGGTCCGTGGCCGGCTCCGCCTCCTGCTGAGCGGCCCCGCCAGCTCCGCCGGCCGCCCCATGCCCGACGGCGCGGTGCCCGGACCCGGCGGCTGGAACCGGATCCATCTCCTCGTCGACGACCTCCCCGCCGAGGTCGCCCGCCTGCGCGCCGCCGGCCTCACCTTCCGCAACGACATCGTGAGCGGCCCCGGCGGCCACCAGATCCTCCTGCAGGACCCGTCCGGCAACGCGATCGAGCTGTTCCAGCCCGCCGCCTGACCGGCCGGGCGGCCGGCACGCTCCTGCGCCACGACCGGGGCATCGTCACCACCGGCTCGGCCAGCGCGGGTCGCGTCGCGAGGGGTTCCGCGTCGGTACCCCTCGCGACGCCATCTGACGTGCCGTCTACTCGGGTGCGGACCCCAGCGCCTCGACGAGCGGGTTGCCGTCCTCGATCGGCGCGTCCAGCTCGAGCCGCCGCAGCACGTCGATGTACGCGGCCGGCGGCGCTCCGTGCTGCAGCCCGAGCGTGATCGCCGTGGCGAGCGCGTCGGCCAGCCCGGCCAGCTCGGACCCGTGCACCCCCGCCCGCAGGTCCACCCGCCGCAGCGTGCCGTCCATCCCGTGCCCGGTCGTCATCGCCCCGGGCACCCCGCCGATCGTGAACTCCACCGTGCACCCGTCCGCCCGCCGCTCCCGCGGCCCCGGCACCACACCTGCCATGGCTCCACCCCGTCCGGATTCCGTGCCGGCCCCCGACGACCGGCGACGCCCCGAACCGTAGGACACCGCCCGCCCAGACGACAGCACCGACACGACCCGACTTCGAACACCAGATCGACACGCCGCGCGACACGCGGACGGCCCGCGGTCGGTCCGGGTGTCGCGGCCGGAATGGACTGGACGGGATGAGGATCGGGCTTGTACCTTGCTGCTGTCCGTGACACCGCCCGAGGAGGTGAGACCCATGAACGCTGTATCGAAGTGGGTGCTCCCTCTTGCCGTCACGGCCGGGCGATTGACGTAGGTGTCGCCGGGAGCGCCCCGCCAACCAGGCACTCCCGAAAGGCAACACCTATGAACGCTGCACAGTTCCCCGACTCCACCCCCGGCCGCCCGCCGCTCACGTTCGACGTGATCATCGCCGGGTGCGGCCCGGCCGGCGCGATGCTCGCCGCCGAGCTGCGGCTGCACGACGTGCGGGTGCTCGTCCTGGAGAAGGAGACCGAGCCCACGTCGTTCGTCCGCATCGTCGGCCTGCATGTCCGCAGCATCGAGCTGATGGCGATGCGCGGGCTGCTGGAGCGCATCGCCGAACGCGCACGGCGGCGGCCGGCGGCCGGCTTCTTCGCCGCCATCGACAAGCCCGCGCCCGTGGACCTGGACACCGCGCACGCCTACCTGCTGGGCATCCCGCAGCCGGTCATCGTGCACCTGCTCGAAGCACACGCGGTCGATCTGGGCGCGCAGGTCCGGCGCGGCTGCGCGGTGACCGGCCTCGAACAGGACGGCGAGGGCGTGACCGTCGAGCTGGCCGGCGGGGAACGGCTGCGGTCGCGCTATCTCGTCGGCTGCGACGGCGCCCGCAGCACCGTGCGCAGGCTGCTCGGCGTCGGCTTCCCCGGCGAACCCTCGCGGACCGACACGCTGATGGGCGAGATGGAGGCGGCCGCGCCGCCGGAGGAGATCGCCGCCAAGGTGGCCGAGGTCCGCAAGACCGATCAGCGGTTCACCTTCGGACCCTTCGGCGAGGTCTATCGCGTCGTGATCCCCGGCGCGGGAGTCAGCGACCGCGCGGAGCCGCCCACCATCGAGGACTTCCAGCGCCAGCTGCACGCCATCGCCGGCACCGACTTCGGCGTGCACTCCCCGCGCTGGTTGTCCCGCTTCGGCGACGCCACCCGACTCGCCGAACGGTACCGGGTCGGGCGGGTGCTGCTGTCCGGCGACGCGGCACACATCCATCCACCCATCGGCGGGCAGGGCCTCAACCTGGGCGTTCAGGACGCCTTCAACCTCGGCTGGAAGCTGGCCGCGCAGATCCGCGGCTGGGCGCCCGACACGCTGCTGGACACCTACGAGACCGAGCGGCATCCGGTCGCCGCGGACGTGCTGGACAACACCCGCGCCCAGATGGAGCTGTTCTCCACCGAGCCGGGCCCCCAGGCACTGCGCAGGCTGCTCACCGAGCTGATGGACTTCGACGAGGTGAACCGCCACCTGATCGAGAAGATCACCGCGATCGGCGTCCGCTACGACTTCGGCCCGGGCCCCGACCTGCTCGGCCGCCGCCTGCCCGACCTCGACGTGCAACAGGGCCGCCTGTACGACCTGCTGCACCGCGGCCGCGGCCTGCTGCTGGACCGCACCGGACGCCTGACCGCCGGCGGCTGGTCGGACCGGGTCGACCACGTCGGGGACCCCACCGCGGCGCTGGACGCCCCGGGCGTCCTGCTCCGACCCGACGGCCACGTCGCCTGGGTCGGCGACGACCAGCAGGACCTGGACGACCACCTCGCCCGCTGGTTCGGCAAACCCGCCTGACCGCCCTGATCTGAATGCGGCGCGTTGCCGCGGCCCGTGCCTGCGGCGCTGCCGCGGGCGCGTCGCGGCGGCACGCCCGCGGTGGCCTACGGACGGCGGAAGAGGTCGTTCAGATCGGACTGGGAGAGCTGGGTGTCGGCATACGTGAAGGTGCCGTGCTCGGCCAGCTCGCGGGCGGCCCGGCGCAGGTGGTGATACATGGCGCGGGCGATGCTGCCGCCGACGGTGACGCGGCGGACGCCGAGGTCGCGCAGGGCGGCCAGGGACAGGGTGCCGCCGGTCAGGCCCATGACGACGTTGAGCGGGCCGGTGAGCTCGCGGACCAGCGTGCCGATCGTGGCCGGGTCGGCGGCGCCCGGCACGAACGCGCAGTCCGCGCCGGCCGCCAGGTAGGCATTGGCCCGGTCGACGGCGTCGGTGAGGGTGCCGCCGACGATGAGCGCGTCGGTGCGGCCGACGAGGACGAACGGCTCGCCGGAGGAGGAGACCGCGGCACGGGCGGCCCGGATCCGCTCCACGGCGAGCGCCTGGTCGTGCAGGGGCCGGGCCCGCGAGCCGGTGAAGTCCTCGATGTTGCCGCCCGCGGCGCCGGCGGCGACTGCCATCGAGATGGTGGCCGCGACGTCCTCCGGGGAGGTGCCGAAGCCTTCCTCGAGGTCGGCGCTCACCGGCACGTCGACCGCGGCGACGATCTCGCGGACCCGGTCGAGCATCGTGGTGCGGTCGAGGCGGGCCTGCGGACCGTGGTCGGCGAAGAAGTCGTGGTCGGGGCGACCGAGGGAGAACGCGATCCCGGCGCTGGTGGTCGCGATGGCGGGGAAGCCGGCGGACTCGAGGACCCGGGCGCTGCCCGCGTCCCACGCGTTGGGCAGCAGGAAGCAGCCCTCCCGGTGCAGGTCCACGAACTGCTGCCGCCGGTCCCCGTCCATCGCGAACCCCCTGAAGACGATCAGCTGGCGCCGATGTCGAAGAGGTTACCCTCGGGGTCCGACAACGTCGTCCAGACGGCGCCGTACTCGTTGAAGTCGCCGACCTGCTTCGCGCCGAGACCGACGGCGCGGGCGACGGCGCCGGGCAGGTCGGCGGTGTGCAGGTCGAGGTGGATGCTGTTCTTGCCCGGGGTCTTGTCGGGGACCTGGATGAACATGAGGACGGGCTGGGCGCCGGTCGAGCGGCCCACGGTCGCGAAGAACGGGGTCGCCTCCGGGTCGACGGCGCGGTCCAGCAGCGCGGCGTAGAAGCCGGCGAGGGCGGCCGCGTCGGCGCAGTCGATGGTGACGTGGGCGATGGCGAGGTCGGTCATGTGCTCTCTCTCCTGAGGAAACGAAGGTCAGGCGGAAATCGGCCAGCAGATCTCGGTGCGGAACTCAGCCGGGTCGGTGGTCTCGTCGGGTCCGACCAGGTAGACCTCGACGATCGGGTCGGGCAGGGCGGTGTCGTGGGACGCGACGTGCAGGCCGAGCCGGCCATACGTGATGTCGCAGTCGGCGAACGGGCCGCTGTGCACGGCGACGGCGTAGCGGGCGGGCGGCAGGGTCGCGAACCGGTCGTCGCCCGCCCGCACCACGTCCGCCGAAACAGGCACGAAGGCGACGACCTCCCCGATCTCGCCCTCGAAGAACTCCGCGGAGTAGGTCGCGCCGGCCGGGCCGGCCGGATCGGTGCCGAGCGCGGCGAGCGTCGCGTACAGCTCGGGGAAGACCCGCCCGCACCAGTCCGTCACCTCGGTGCGGGTGATCCGCGCCGACACCCGGAGCACGGGCGAACCCGCCGACAGCCGGTGCCGGACCGGCAGCTCGGGCTCGGGCCCCAGCAGGCGGCGCAGCGACAGGACCACGTCGCGGGTACGGCTGAGCTCGGCCTCCATCCGGTCCAGGTGCCGGGCCAGGGCCTCCTGCCGCGCGGACGGGTCGGGCTCGGCGAGCACCCCGCGGATCTGCGCGATCGGCATGTCGAGGTCCCGCAGCCGCCGGATGAGGTGCGCGTCGTCGACCTGCCCGGGCGCGTACCGCCGGTAGCCGGTGTCCTCGTCGATGCCGTCCGGCACCAGCAGCTCGATATCGTGGTAGTACCGCAGCGTCTTCGCGCTGAGATGGCACAGCCGCGAGAACTCGCCGATGGTGACGCCCGGTGTCATGCCCCGTGTCATGCCATTGAGTGAACCTGTTCCAGTAGGTGGAAGGTCAAGCTTCTCCGCATATGCTGTCGGGTATCGATACAGATGGAGGCCTCCATGGAGGGAGCGCCACTGCTGTCCGCGAAGCTCACCAGGCCCGAGCCGGTGGACCGGGCGCTGCCGCGTGAGCAGCTCATCGACTTGTTGTGGAGCCTGACCGACCTGCCGGTCACCGTGGTCACGGGGCCGGCCGGATCCGGCAAGAGCCGCCTGGTCGCCGCGTGGGCCGACGACAGCCCGGGCTGGGACTCGATCGCGTGGCTCACCGTCGACCAGGACGACCGGGCCCGGCCGGCGCGCCTGTGGCAGCACCTGCTGGCGGCCCTGCGCGGCGCCGGGGTGCTGCTGCCCGCGGCGCTGCTGGACCTGACCACCGCGCCCGACCACGCGGCGGTCACCGAGCTGGCGGCCGTCCTCTCCCACCAGCAGCACTCGATCGTGCTCGTCCTCGACGACGCCTGCTGGCTCGACGCGGAGCAGCTGGGCGAGATCGAGTTCCTGCTGCGGCACGCGCAGAGCCACCTCCGGCTGGTGCTCGTCGGCCGGCACCGGCCACGGTTCCCGCTGCACCGCTACCGGCTGACCGACCAGCTCAGCGAGCTGCGCTGGTCCGAGCTGGCGCTGGATGCCGGCGAGGTGCGGGCGCTGTTCGCGCTGCACGGCGTCGACCTGACCCCGGCCGCGCTCGCCGACGTGATGGAACAGACCGGGGGCTGGCTCGCCGGGGTGCGCCTGTGCGCGCTGGCGATGGCGGACGGCTCCGGGGTGCCGGCGCTGGCCGGGCACGACTACGTCGTCGACTACTTCACCGGGGAGATCCTGGACCGGTGCACCCCGCGACGGCGGCGCCTGCTGGCCGGGGTGGCCCGCCTGGACACGTTCACGGCCGAGCTCGCCGCGATCGTGGGTGGCGTCGAGGAGGGCGACGTCATCGCCGACCTGGAGGAGGCCGGCGCGTTCCTGGAGACGGTGAGCGAGGCGCAGGGCACCTACCGCCTCCACCCGCTGTTCGGTGCCGTGCTGCGCGACCGGCTCCCGCTGCCACCCGCCGCGGCCAGGACCGCCGGGCTCGTCGCGGCCCGCTGGTCCGCCCGGCACGGTGACCTCGCCGGCGCCGTCGGACACGCGGCGGCCGTCGGCGCGTGGGAGGACGCGGCCCGGTTCGTCGTCGACGACCTGGCGGTCGGCGAGGTCATCGTGGACGGGCCGGCGGGTCGGCTCACGGGGCTGCTCGCCGGGATGCCGGCCGAGCCCGCGTCGCCGGAGGGCGTGATCGTCGCCGCCGCCCACGCGCTCTCCCACAGCGACCACCCGCGGGCCGAGCGGCTTCTCACCGGCAACGCCTGGCTCCCCGGCCCCGACGCGCCGCTGCCGGTCCGGCTCGCCGCGTGCATGGTTCAGCAGTCCGTCGCCTACGAGACCGGCGACGCGGAGCGGCTCGACGCGGTCACCGGCGCCGCGGCGCGGCTGCTGCCGCAGGTCGACCCGGGCAGGATCGCCGTGCGGCCGGAGCTGTGGGTGTTCGTCCTGTCCGGCGTCGCGACGGCGCACCTGCGGGCCGGCAGGCTCGACGAGGCCGCCGGGAGTTTCGCCGCGGCGATCCGGGCGGCCCGCAGCGAACGGTGCGGCGGCCTTCTCGCGTACTGCACGCAGCATCTCGCCTTCACCGAGGCGCTGCTGGGGAGGCTGCGGTCGGCGTACGACACGGCCCATCGCGCATCCGACGTGGTCGCGCGCACCGAGGCGCTGAACCGGGGCCCGCGGCACATCGCCGACCTCGCGCTCGCATGGGTGGCCGCCGAACGCTACGACACCACCGCCGCCTGGCGTCACCTGCGTACCGCCGAGGAGGGGCTGGCCACCGACATCATGCCGCGGGAGAGCGCCTACGCGGCCACCCTGACCATCGTGCGGTCCAGGCTCCTGCGCGCCCGCGGCGAGCTGCCCGCGGCGCTGTCGGTCCTGCGCGGCGCGCCGCCGGAGACCTCGGCCCGCCTCTGGGTGCGGCACGAGCTGGATCTCGCCGAGTCGCGGGTCCTGGTCGCGATGGGCCGCCACGAGGAGGCCCGCACCGCCCTGGCCCGCCTCGACCAGGAGCGGCCGGAGGCGACCCTGGCCCGCGGCTCGGCGCTGCTCGCGGCCGGCGACCCGCAGCGCGCCGTCGAGTGCGCCCACCAGGTGCTGTGCCTGCTGGGCCTGCCGGTCGGCGTGCTCGTCGAGGCGTGGCTGCTGCTCGCGGCCGGCACCGCCCGGCAGGGCGACCACGAGCGCGCCGTCGAGGCGCTGCGGACCGCCGTCGGGTTCACCGTCGACGACGGCGGCACCCGCGCCGTCCACGAGGCCGACGGCGCCCTGCACCAGCTGCTGCGCCGGCACGCGACGGCGGCGGATCCCGTGCCCGGTTTCAGCCTCCGGCAGGCGGAGGTGCTGCGGCACCTCGCGGCGCTGACCCCGACCGAGGAGATCGCCGAGCTCATGGACGTGTCGGTGAAGACCGTGCGCACCCACATCCGGGAGGTGCTGCGCAAGGTCGACGCGTCCAGCCGTGCGGAGGCGGTCCGCCGCGCCCGCGACCTCGGCCTGTTGTAAACCGATTGGACCTGAACCCCACTCCAGGTCGTACGGTGGCGGACGTGAGCATGGAAGTCACCGCCTGGAACCAGATGTACCAAGCCATCCACGCGACCCAGGACCGGCGGCCGTTCTCGGTCGCCACGCTGCGCCGGATCGCCGCGTTCGCGCGCCCGCACAAGGCCCGGCTCGCCGGTTTCCTGTCGCTGAGCGTCGTGACGGCTCTTCTCGCGGTCGCCACGCCGGTGCTCGCCGGCCGGGTCGTCGACGCGATCGTCGGCGGCGGCTCCCGCGACACCGTCGTCACCCTCGCGGTGCTGATCGCGGCCATCGCGCTCGTCGAGGCCGGCGTCGGGCTGCTCGCCCGGCTGCTGTCGGCGCAGATCGGCGAGGGGCTGATCCTCGACCTGCGCACCACCGTCTTCGACCACGTGCAGCGCATGCCGGTCGCGTTCTTCACCCGCACCCGCACCGGCGCGCTCGTCAGCCGGCTCAACAACGACGTCATCGGCGCGCAGCGCGCGTTCAGCGGCACCCTGTCCGGCGTCGTCAGCAACGTCGTCACGCTGTCGCTGACGTTCGCGGTGATGGTGAGCCTGTCGTGGAAGATCACGCTGCTCGCGCTGCTGCTCCTGCCGGTGTTCGTGCTGCCGGCCCGCCGGATGGGCACCCGGCTCGCCCGCCTGCAGCGCGAGGCCGCCACGCACAACTCGGCGATGAGCACCCAGATGACGGAGCGCTTCTCCGCACCCGGCGCCACCCTCATCAAGCTCTTCGGCCGGCCCTCCGACGAGTCGGTGGAGTTCGCCGCCCGGGCCGGCCGGGTCCGCGACATCGGCGTCCGCACCGCCATGAACCAGACCGTGTTCATCACCGCGCTGACCGTCGTGTCCTCGCTCGCCTTGGCCCTCGTCTACGGCATCGGCGGCGTCGCGGCCCTCGCCGGCCAGCTCGACGCGGGCGCGGTCGTGGCGCTCGCGCTGCTGCTGACCCGGCTGTACGCGCCGCTGACCGCCCTCGCGAGCGCCCGGGTCGAGGTGATGAGCGCCCTGGTCAGCTTCGAACGGGTCTTCGAGATCCTCGACCTGCGCCCGCTCGTCGCGGAGAAGCCCGACGCCCGCGAGGTCCCGCCCGGCCCGGTGTCCGTCGAGTTCTCCTCAGTCCGCTTCGGCTACCCCGCCGCCGACAAGGTGTCCCTCGCCTCCCTGGAGGAGGTCGCCTCCCTGGACACCCGCGGCGGCGTGGAGGTCCTGCACGACGTCTCGTTCAAGGCCGAGCCGGGCCAGATGATCGCCCTGGTCGGCTCGTCCGGCGCCGGGAAGTCGACCATCGCGCAGCTCCTGCCGCGCCTGTACGACGTGGACAGCGGCACCGTCCGCCTCGGCGGAATCGACGTCCGGGACCTGTCCTTCGACGCGATCCGCGCCACCCTCGGCATGGTCACCCAGGACGGGCACCTCTTCCACGAGTCGGTGCGGGCCAACCTGCTGCTGGCCCGGCCGTCGGCGACCGAGGACGAGCTCTGGACGGTCCTGCGCCGGGCCCGCCTCGACGACCTGGTCGCCTCCCTGCCCGACGGCCTCGACACCGTCGTCGGCGAGCGCGGCTACCGCCTCTCCGGCGGCGAGCGGCAGCGCCTCACCATCGCCCGCCTGCTCCTGGCCGGCCAGCAGGTCGTCGTCCTCGACGAGGCGACCGCGCACCTCGACTCGACGTCGGAGGCCGCGGTACAGGCCGCGCTCGCCGAGGCCCTCAGCGGCCGGACGGCGGTCGTCATCGCGCACCGCCTGTCCACCGTCCGCGCCGCCGACCTCATCCTCGTCGTCGAGGCCGGCCAGATCGTCGAACGCGGCACCCACACATCCCTGCTCGCCGCCGGCGGCCGTTACGCCGAGCTCTACTCCACCCAGTTCGCCGACACCGACGACCAGGTCCGCGTCTGACCCGACCCCCTGACGCCGGCCAGCACCTCGGCCCGCCCCGCCGCTGCGCCTTCCATCGCCTGGGAGCCGCAGCGGCGGCGCCCTACCCGAGACACACCCGGCACCGCGACCTGACCCGCCTCCATCCGCCGCGCCGCCGCGGGCTTTGCTGGATGCGTAGTTGGCCGGGCTCGCCGTGGCACCCGACGGCCGCTGACGCCGCCCGCGCGGCCGGCGCTGGCCGGGCTCGCCGGGGGTGGTTGTCGGCTGCTGACGATGCGCCGCCCGCCCGGTATCGAGGCGGGCGGCGCGCCATGCCCCGGCGGCCGATGAGGCCCTCACTCCTGCGGCTCCCATCCCGCGGGCGGCGTCCGTCGCCGCTGGCGACGCACGCTCGACTGATCCCACGGCCAGAAGCAGTCCAGGGAATGGACGTTCGATGCCCGGCATCGCCGCTTGACAGGCAACCCGTCCCCCCTGACCGACGGTGATCAATGCCCGCGTTTGCACCCTTTGTTCCATCGAGGTTGCGCGATCAACCCGCAAGTTGATCTCTGATTTGTGGGTGGATCGCGCAATGTCTATCCCGAAAAGGGGCGTTTCAGGGCATTGACCAACGTCTGGATGGAGGGCCTGGTCGGTCCGCACGGCAGGTGTGCTCCATCCGTGCGGGGTCCGGGTTGGGCAGGGGACCGGGTGTGGCGGTGCGTTGACGGAGCTGCCGGCCTCCTCGCGATGCACCGACCACCCCGAAGCGATCGACACCCCGGCATTGCCGCGATACGCGACTCGCGATGCATTGGCCGATCCGGAACGGCTTCGGGGTGTGAACGTCGCGGCGCGTGCTGGGTTGAAGGGGATCGACGGGGGAGGTGGCGGCGGGGTGTGGCGCGGTGTCGGTGCTGGCTCGCGGGGTTATGCGCTTCAGTCTTGGCGTGCTGCGGCGGAGTGGGATTGACAGCTTCAATGTGCGGGCCTAGGTTGATGGAACTTATCCGGTTCAGTGAGCGCGCGCCCCCACCCCAGGCGCGCGGCCGGGGCCGGCACCGCCTGAAGGGTCGATCCGCGATGCCCCACCACGGGTTCAACGTCCAGTGGATGTTCAACGCGCACGCCGGCGCGGCAGGGCCCGACGAGCGGGTCCTGGACGCCGTCGCGGCGTGGGGATTCAACTTCATCCGGCTGCCGACGGACTACCGGCTCTGGAGCGTCGGCGGCGACCCGCACCAGGCCGACGAGTCGGTGCTCGCACGCGTCGACAAGATCCTCGACGCGTGCCGGCAGCGCGGCTTGCATCTTTCACTGAACCTGCACCGCGCGCCCGGCTACATCATCACCGGGTGGGAGACCGAGCCGTACAACCTGTGGACGGACCGCCCGGCCCGCGACGCGTTCGTCGCCACGTGGGAGCGGTTCGCCCAGCGGTACAGCGGCATCCCGGCGGAAGAGCTCAGCTTCGATCTCGTCAACGAACCCCCTGCGTTGGGGCTGCGCGGCTTCACCCGCGACGCCCATGAGGCCGTCATCCGGCACGCGGCCGCCGCGGTGCGGGCGATCTCGCCGGACCGGCCGCTGGTCATCGACGGCCTCGACGGCGGCAACCTCGCCATGCCCGAGCTGGCCGACCTCGGCGCCACGCAGAGCGTCCGCGGATACCAGCCGATGAGCGTCTCGCACTACCGGGCGCCCTGGTGGCCCGGGCATCACGGGCTTCCGGCGCCCGCCTACCCGTGCGACTACGACGGGCGCTGGTGGGACGGCGCCGGGCTGCGCGACTTCTACGCGCCGTGGCGCGAGCTCGAAGCGGCGGGCGTCCCCGTGCACGTGGGGGAGTTCGGCTGCTACGAGCACACCCCCGACGAGGTCGCGCGGGCCTGGTTCGCCGACCTGTTCGACGTCTTCGGCCAGTTCGGCTGGGGCTACGCCCTGTGGGAGTTCGAAGGCCCGTTCGGCATCGTCGGGCACCACCGGCCCGGCGCCCGGTTCGAGCGGCGCGACGGCTTCGACGTCGACGTCCGCCTGCTCGACCTCATGCGCTCGTTCTGACCCTGGCACCTGTGCGGCACAACCGATAACACCCCCTCTGATCGGAAGGTGGTACCCGTGCATATGAAGAAGCACCTCGTCGCCTTGCTCGCAGCGACCTCCCTCGTCCTCACCGCCTGCGGGGACGACGCGGGCAGCGGCTCGGACGGCAAGATCGCCGGCGACATCACGGTACTGACGCAGCGGACCGACCTCGTCGACACCGTGCTGCCGGAGTACAAGAAGAAGTTCGAGGCGAAGTATCCCGGCACGAACGTCAAGTTCGAGGCGATCACCGACTACGAGGGTGAGGTGCGCGTCCGGATGAACACGAAGAACTACGGCGACGTGCTGCCGATCCCGAACTCCGTCACCGCCGACCAGCTGCCGCTGTTCTTCGAGCCGCTGGGCACCGTGGACGCGCTGAAGGACAAGTACCGGTTCGTGCGCTCCGAGCAGACGTTCGGCGGCAAGGTCTACGGCCTCGCCATCACCGGCAACGCCCAGGGCTACGTGTTCAACAAGAAGGTGTGGGCGCAGGCCGGCGTCACCGAGCCGCCGAAGACGCCCGAGGAGTTCCTGGCGGCGCTGAAGGCCATCAAGGACAAGACCGGCGTGATCCCGCTGTACACCAACTACAAGGACGGCTGGCCGCTCGGCCAGTGGGAGGGCGTGCGCGGCGCCGTCAGCGGCGACCCGGAGGCGGCCACCAAGCTCGCCAAAGACGACGCGCCGTGGAGCCCCGGCAAGGAGCAGTACATCATCGACTCGCTGCTCTTCGACGCGGTCAAGGGCGGCTACACCGAGCCGGACCCGACGACGACCAACTGGGAGCAGTCCAAGGGCATGCTCGGCACCGGCAAGATCGCCACGATGATGCTCGGCTCCTGGTCCGTGGTGCAGATGCAGGCGGCCGCCGCCAGCAAGGACGACATCGGCTACTGGCCGTTCCCCAACCAGGTCAACGGCAAGTTCCACACCGTCGTCGGCGGCGACTACAAGAACGGCATCAACGTCAACTCGAAGAACAAGGCGACCGCGCGGGCATGGGTCGACTGGTTCGCCAACGAGTCGAACTACGCCACCGACCAGGGCGGCGTCTCGGTGGTGACGAGCGCGCAGCTGCCGGCGTCCCTCGCCGACCTGCAGACGGCCAAGACGGAGTTCATCGAGCTGAACCCGGCGCCGAAGGGCGAGGAGGGGCTCGCCGACAAGATCGGCAACACCGCCGAGATCGCGCTGTTCGACGGCAAGTACCGCCAGCGGATCGTCGACGCGGCCCGCGGCGCGAAGAAGGAGACGAAGGAACAGATCTTCGCCGACCTGAACAAGAAGTGGGCCGACACCCGGGCGAAGCTCAAGTAGGTGTGCTGCTTGGCGTGCGGCCCTTCGCCGGGCCGCACGCCTCTGTCTTCGAAAGGTGAGACGTGGGCCGGAAGCTGACACCCTACGTGTTTCTCGTTGCGCCGCTGACGTTCCTGATCGTGTTCACCTACATCCCGGTGGTGAACATGTTCGGCTACAGCGTCACGTCCTGGGACGGGCTGAGCCCGAGCCGGGAGTTCGTCGGGATCGACAACTACGTCGAGATCGCCACCCGGCCGGAGCTCTTCGGCGTGCTCAAGGTCAGCCTGTACTACATCGGCGCGTCCGTGGTGCAAATCCTGCTCGCGTTGTATTTCGCCACGATCCTGAGCTTCAACACGCGCTTCCGGAACCTGTTCAAGGGCGTGCTGTTCTTCCCGTACCTCATCAACGGCGTCGCCATCGGCATGATCTTCCTGTTCTTCTTCCAGCCCGGCGGCACCCTCGACTCGGCGATGTCGGCGGTCGGCCTCGGCGGCGCGACCCAGCAGTGGCTCGGCGACCCCGAGGTGGTCAACTACTCGCTCGCCGGCACCTCGATCTGGCGCTACCTGGGCCTCAACTTCGTGCTGTTCCTCGGCGCCATCCAGTCGATCCCCGCGCACCTGTACGAGGCCGCCGAGCTGGACGGCGCGAACCGCTGGGACCAGTTCCTGCACATCATCCTGCCGGGCATCCGGCCGATCGTCGGGCTGTCGTTCATCCTCGCGATCTCCGGCTCGCTGTCGGTGTTCGAGATCCCGTTCATCATGACCGGCGGCGCCAACGACAGCGAGACCTTCGTCATCCAGACCGTGAACATGGCCTTCAAGTACTACAAGCTCGGCCTCGCCTCGGCGATGGCGGTCGTCCTGCTGCTGATCATCCTGCTGGTGACGTGGTTGCAGCGCCGCATCGCACCCGACGAGAAGGTGGACCTCTCGTGATCGCCCGTGTGCTGAAGTACCTGTCGCTGACCGGCGCGTGCCTGGTGGTGCTGCTGCCGCCCGTCGTGCTGGTGATGGCGTCGCTGAAAACCAACACCGAATATCTCAACAGCGGCCCCTTCGACCCGCCCGGCGACTGGTTCAACCTCGACAACTACGTCACGGCCTTCACCAAGGGGCACATGCTCCGCGGCTTCGTGAACACGTCCATCATCATGGCGGTCTCGCTGGCCGGCACGGTCCTCATCGGGTCGATGGCGGCCTACGCCATCGACCGCTTCCGGTTCCGCCTCCGCGGGGTGGTCGTCGCGCTCTTCCTGCTCGCGACCCTCGTGCCCGGCGTGACCACCCAGGTCGCCACGTTCAAGGTCGTCGACGCCCTCGACCTCTACGACAGCCGCTGGTCGGCGATCGTGCTCTTCCTCGGCACCGACATCATCTCCATCTACATCTTCCAGCAGTTCCTGCGCGGCGTGCCGCGCGAGCTCGACGAGGCCGCCGCGATGGAGGGCGCCTCCGCGTTCGGCATCTACTGGAAGATCATCCTGCCGCTGCTGAAACCCGCGATCGCCACGGTCGTCATCATCAAGGGCATCGCCATGTACAACGAGTTCTACATCCCGTTCCTGTACATGCCGTCGCAGGAGCTCGGGGTCATCTCCACGTCGCTGTACCGCTTCAAGGGGCCGTTCGGGGCGCAGTGGGAGGTCATCTCCGCCGGCGTCATCCTCGTCATCATTCCAACGCTCGTTGCATTTCTCGCCCTGCAGCGCTTCATCTACAACGGCTTCACCGCGGGGGCCGGCAAGTGAGCGTGCTGTTCGGTGGTGTCGAGGCCGGCGGCACGAAGGTGGTGTGCGCGGTGGGGGTCGGCCCCGACGCGGTCGTGGACCGCACCACCATCCCGACGACCTCGCCGGGGGAGACCCTCGACCGGGTCATCGCCTACTTCCGCGCCCAGCGCGCCGCCGGCCGCGACATCGCCGCGCTGGGCGTCGCCTCGTTCGGCCCGCTCGACCTCGCCTCGGGTCGGATCACCACCACCCCGAAGCCCGGCTGGGGCGGCACCGACCTCGTGGGCGCGCTGCGGCGCGGGCTCGGCGTCCCGGTGGCGCTGGACACCGACGTCAACGGCGCCGCCTACGGCGAACACCGCTGGGGCGCGGGCCGCGGCCAGGGCACGGTCGTCTACGTGACCGTCGGCACGGGCATCGGCGGTGGCGCCGTCGTCGACGGCCGCCCGCTGCACGGCCTGCTGCACCCCGAGATGGGTCACCTGCACGTCCAGCGCCACCCCGGCGACGACTTCGCCGGCACCTGCCCGTTTCACGGCGACTGCGTCGAAGGCCTCGCCAGCGGCCCCGCCATCGCCCGCCGGGCCGGCCGCCCCGCCCACGACCTCGGCCCGCTGCTGTCCCGGACGGTGGCGCTCGAGGCGCACTACCTCTCGCAGCTCATGACGTCCATCCTGTACCTGTTGATGCCGCACCGCATCGTCGTCGGCGGCGGCGTCCTGAACATCCCCGGGCTCCTGGACGCCGTCCGCGCCGCCACGGCCGAGCGGCTCGGCAAGGCCCTCGACGCCGTCCCCGCCACCGCCGACCTGTCCACCTACATCGTCCCGCCGGGCCTGGGTGGCCTCTCCGGCGTGCTCGGCGCGCTCGGTCTCGCCGAGCGAATGGTTGAAACTTAATCCGTTAAGTGCTCCACTGGGATGGCAACACCCGCCAGCGCTGCCATTCTCCGTCCCGACTGGCTCAGTGCTGCCTGCCGTTGCTTCATCGGTTCAGGACAGATTGGAGCTGTCATGGCACGACGGACACTGGCCGCAGTCGCCGCGGGGATGCTCGCCGCCGCCGGACTCGTCGTCGCGGGACCGGCGGCGCCGGCCGCCGCGGCGACCGGGTTCCGGGTCTCCGGCACCAGGCTGCTCGACGCGCGCGGGGCAACCAGTTCATCATGCGCGGCGCCAACCACGGCCACGCCTGGTACACCAGCCAGACCCAGGTGTGGGCGGACATGAAGAACTCCGGCGCCAACACCATCCGGGTCGTGCTCACCGGCGGCCGCTACGGCTACAGCAGCCCCGCGGACGTCTCCGCCGTCATCTCCCGCTGCAAGGCCTACAAGCTCGTCTGCGTCCTGGAGAACCACGACACGACGGGCTACGGCGACCAGGGCGGTGCCGTCACCCTCGACGCCGCCGCCGACTACTGGCTCGCCGTGAAGAGCGCGCTGCAGGGCCAGGAGGCGTACGCGATCATCAACATCGGCAACGAGCCGCTCGGCAACAACAGCGCCTCCCAGTGGGCGGGCGCGACGCGCGCCGCGGTGCAGAAGCTGCGCAACGGCGGCGGCGTGGAGTACCTGGACATGGTGTACGGCTTCAACGTCAACAACCGCTCCTGGTGGGGCGACCGCATCATCTGGGGCACCAACGGCTGGAAGCAGACCTCGAGGCAGGCCACCGTCTACAACTGACGGTGGCCTGCCCCCTGGTTGTCGGGCGCCGCCTACTGGGCGCGGAGGTGGTCGATGTCGTGCGTGCCGTTGCCGTCGAACCAGACGTAGACGGCCCGCACGTCCGCCAGCGCCGCGGCGTCGCAGGACATGGCGGTGGCCAGGTCCACCTCGACGGTCGTGGTGCTGCCCGCGCTCGCGTAGCCCCAGGTCGACTGGCACCAGGTGTAGGCGTCGCCGGTCTGCACGGCGATGCTGTAGGAGGTGCCGGTGGTGGTGTGCAGCTCGTACCGCAGGGCGGACTTGCCGGACAGGTCGACACCCGTCAGGCCGCCGACGCCGAACCAGCCGCCATCGGCGGTGGTGACCCGCAGGCCGGCGGCGCCCTCGGGATGGAACTCGGTCGTCTGCGCCACCGTGCCGGCGTTGGACTGCCAGCTCGCCGCGGCCCATCCCTCGGTGCCCGCCTCGAAGGACGCCAGGATCAGGGCGTCGCCGGGCCGGTTCTTCACCGTGACGCGCAGCTCCGCGACGTTGGAGGTGCGGCCCGCCTCGTCGCGGATGGTGTACGGCGCGGCGACCCGCCCCACGAAACCGGCGGCGGGCGTGAACGTGACGACGCCGGTCTTCGCGTTCAGGCCGAACGAGCCGCCGGGCAGGGTCACCGTGGTCTGCTGGCCGGCGGCGGCCGGGTCCAGGTCGATGGTGGCGGCCTTGACCCTGGTGCGGTAGGCGATGTCGTTCGCGGCCGGGGTGAGCGTCACCGGGTCGTCGCGCAGTGTCTGCGCGGTGTCGTGGTCGGCGACCGGCGGGCGGGAGCGCCGGCCGTGCCGCAGCTCGTCGCCGGCGTTGGCGACGGTGGTGCACACGGGGCTGGGGCAGTAGACGGTGAAGCCGTCGTAGTCGGGGTAGTCGGTGCCGTCGTCCTGCACGCCGGAGAGGATCCAGTACAGGAAACCGTCGAGGCGGGCGCTGACCGCGGCGTCGGTCCACTGCTTGTAGACGACGTTGCGGGACGCCTTGTCCAGCAGGCCGAACTCACCGAGCATCACCGGCTTGCGCAGCCGGTCGGCGAGGCGGGCGTGGGTGGTGATCCAGCCGCTGCCCCACGACGGGTCCTTCTTCCAGTGGTCCGGGTACAGGTGGAAGGACATGAAGTCGACCGCCGGCAGCGCCGCGAGGGCCACCGAGTCGACGCCGTCGGCGCAGTTGACGGTGAAGTCGGCGCTGGCCCTGTCGGTACACAGGAAACCCTCGTCACCGGAGCTGATGAGGTGCTTGCGGTCGACGCTGTCGAGGTGGGCGCTGATGTCGGCGGCCCATGCGGTGACCGTCGCGTCGGTGCACGCCGCCGAGCGCGGGTAGACGCCGGAGCCGACGCAGCGGGGCTCGTTGGCGAGCTCCCACGCCATGATGGTGGGATCGTCCTTGTACTTGACGCCGGTGAGGCTGTTGGTGCGGTTCAGCACGTGGCTGATCCAGTCCTTGTACCAGCCGCGGATGACCGCGTCGGTGTAGAAGTCGTCGTGGTGGGTGCCGCCGCGCCAGCGCACGTACTGGTCCATGCCGCCGAAGGCGCTCCAGTTGTTGGTCAGCGGGATGACCAGCCGGATGCCCTTGTCCCGGGCCGACTTCACCACCTGGTCGAGGTGCTGGAGGCCGTCGGGGCCGTCGTTGTAGGCGGGTCGCGTGCCGTCCCAGTACTGGAAGTAGACGCCGTTCTCCTTGTGGTGCACGGATCCCGTGTCGTCCTGGGCGCCGATGTCCAGGAAGCCCCAGGTGCGCAGCACGGTGAAGCCGGCGGCCTTCGCGTCGGCGAAGACGTCGTCGACCATCGCCGGTGAGCGGTACATCAGGTAGTAGTTGTTGGAGCCGGCGAACCGGAACTCCTTGCCGTTGAGGGTGAGGTCGTCGCCATGGCGGGTGACGAAGCCGGTGTCGCCGTGCGTGGTCGCGCTTGCTGGGCCTGCGGCCAGCACGAGGGCGAGTCCGGCGCATGCGGCGAGAAGGGGTCTGATCATCGGCTGCCTTCCGTAGACTTAACCGAATCAGTCCGGAGACTAGAGTTGGCGCCGCTGGCGTGTCAATGATGACGTTGACATGGCGCATTGATCGTCTTACGGTCTGCCTTATGCGCTTCAGTCGCCGGGTCACGATCCGTCAGGTCGCCACCCGCGCGGGCGTCTCCGAGGCGGCGGTGTCGTATGCGCTCAACGGGCGGTCGGGCGTCTCCGAGATGACCCGGGCGAAGGTCCTGGCCGCCGCCCGCGAGCTCGGCTGGGCGCCCAACCTCGCGGCACGCTCCCTCGGGCTGTCCCGCGCCAACGCGATCGGCCTCGTGCTGGTGCGCCCGCCGCGGGTGCTGATCGTCGACTCCTACCTGACGCAGATGCTCAGCGGCGTCGAGGCGGAGCTCAACCGCAACGGCATGAGCCTGCTGCTGCACCTGGTCGACGAGGTCGACGACACCGTGGACGTGTACCGCCGGTGGTTCGCCGGCCGGCACGTCGACGGCGTCATCGTGACCGACGTCCGCCCGCAGGATCCGCGCATCGACGCGCTCGTCGAGCTGGGCCTGCCCGCCGCCGTCATCGGCGGGCACACCGGACCGGACACCATCAGCAGCGTCGACGCCGACGCCGCCGGCACGGCCGCGCGCGTCGCCGACTACCTGCGGGCGCTGGGGCACCGCTCGTTCGCCCGCGTCGCCGGGGTCGCGGAGCTGCTGCACACCCGGCAGCGCGACGCGGCGTTCGCCGCCGCCGTGGACCGGGCCGGCCTGGACCGGCATCGCGTGCTGCACACCAACTACAGCGCGGTGGACGGCATGCGGGCGATGCTGGACCTGATGAGCGGCGCCGACCCGCCGACCGCGGTCGTCTTCGACAACGACGTCATGGCCGCCGCCGCCCTCAAGGTCGTGCACGACCTGGGCCGCTCCGTGCCGGGGGACGTGTCGGTGATCGCCTGGGACGACTCCGACCTGTGCCAGATCACGGTCCCGGCGATCACCGCCGTCGAGCAGACCCCCGCGCACCAGGCGGAGCTGACCGCCCGGGCCCTGCTGCGGACGCTGCACACCGGCGACGTCAGCCACATCACCCTGCCGCCGGGCACCCTGCACGTGCGGGAGTCGACCCGCCCGCTGCGGCCGCGACATCCGTGATCGATGTATTCGAAACGATCCCTTGACACGGGGGTGGGCACCGCGTGCATGATCCGGCGTGCGGATTCTTGTGGTGGGTGGCAGCGGGCTGATCGGGGCGCACGTCGTGGACGTGCTCCGCGAGCGGGGGCACGAGGTGACGACCGTGGCGCGCAGCGCGCAGCCGGGGGTCGACCACCTGCTCGACATGGAGGTCGCGTCGGCCGACGAGCTGCGCAAGATGCTCATCGGGCACGACGGGGTGGTGTACGCGGCCCGTACCGACGAACAACGCGCACTACGCAAGCCGATCCATCCGCAGTTCCGCCGCGACATCGTCGAGCCGGTGGTGCGGCTGTTCGCGGCGGCCCGGGAGGAAGGCCTGACCCGCGGCGTCGTCATGGGGTCGTACTACACGTACTGGGACCGGCTGCACCCTGAGCTGCGGCTGACCGAGCGGCACACGTACATCCGCTGCAGGGTCGAACAGGCTCTGGAGGCACGCGAGGCCGCCGGGCCGGGGCTGCCGGTCGCCGTGCTGGAGCTGCCGTTCGTGTTCGGGCGGGCCGGGGACCGGCTGCCGAACTGGGCGCCGGCGCTGGACGGGTGGGCCCGCTCCCGGTCGCCGCTGCTCGCCCCCACCGGCGGGACGGCCGTGACCTCGGCGCGCGCCGTGGCCGAGGTCGCCGCCGACGCCCTCGAACAGGGCAGCGGCGAGGACATTCCCGTCGCCGACGAGAACCTCCGCTGGGGCGAGATGCTGGAGCGCATCGCGACGGCGGCCGGGCGCCCCCGCAAGGCCCGCCGGCTGCCCGCCGCCGTGGTCCGCACCGCCCTGAAGCTCGGGGGCGGGCTGCAGGCCCTGGGGCGCAAGGAGTCCGGCGTCAACCCGTCCCACCTCGCGGACGTGCTGCTCGCCGACCTGTTCATCGAGCCGGCGTCCGGAAGGCCTCTCGACGCGGCGATCCGGGAGACGTTCGAGGAGCGCCCGGCCTCCGCGGCGACCAGTTCGCCCGGCTGAGCAGGCGCATGACCGCGGGCAGGCTCATCACCGCGTCGCCGCCGAAGGCCCCCGACAGTCCGACGGCGGCGACGAGGAACGGGGTGCACGCCGACGATCGTCGCTGTGCCGCCCGCCCGGCGTCCTCGGGCGGGCGGCGGCCACCGGTACGCAGATCTGCGTAGGCGGTGCGGTGCCGGTCGCGCCTCTCGTCGTAGGTTTTCTGTCGTACCGGGCAACTAAGCTGCGGGTATGAGACGACCAGGGGCGCTGGTGCAGGATCTCCTGCTCGGCTGCTTCGTGGCGGTCATGCAGGTGCAGGGGACCCTCGCGAAGCCGCAGGACGTGGGGTCGCGCCCGCTGACCGACCTGGGCCACCTCGGCATCGCCCTGCTGGTCGCGAGCGGGCTGATCCTGGCCGTGCGGCGGCGCTGGCCGGTCGCGGTGTTCGTCGCGTCGGCGCTGATCAGCCTGGCGTATTTCGTCGCCGGGTTCTCCGACGGGCCGGGGTGGATCGGGCTGTTCGTCGCGCTGTACACGCTGACCGCCTATGGCGACGGCCGCCGCTCGCTGCTGATCGCGGGCGTCGGCATCGCCGTGCTGGCCACCGGCTGGCTGATCGTGGGCGCCGACGTGGAGCCGCGCGCGGCGATCGGGTGGGTGTTCTTCCGGATCGCGGCGTCCGTCATGGCGGCGGCCCTGGGCGAGTCGGTCCGGTCGCGGCGGGTCGCGGTGGCGGAGGCCCTGGAGCGGGCGGCGCAGGCCGAGCGGACCCGGGAGGAGGAGGCCCGGTCGCGCGTGGACGCGGAGCGGCTCCGGATCGCCCGGGAGGTGCACGACACGGTCGCGCACGCGATCGCCATCATCAACGTGCAGGCGGGCGTCACGGCGTACATGCTGGACCAGCGCCCAGACCGGGCCCGCGAGGCGCTGGTGACGATCGAGCAGACGAGCGCCCAGGCGCTGCAGGAGATGCGGACCGTCCTCGGCGTGCTCCGCAACGACGACGACGGCCGGGTGCCGCACCCGGGGCTGGGGCAGGTGCACGAGCTCGCCGTGGTCGCCCGCGACGCGGGCCTCGACCTGACCCTCGACGCGGACACGGCGGGCGAGGTGCCGAGCTCCGTCGGCACCACCGCGTACCGGATCGTGCAAGAGGCGCTCACCAACGTGATCCGCCACGTCGGCCCCACCCGGGTGACGGTCGCGCTCAGCCGGCGCGCCGACGTCCTGGAGGTCCTGGTCACGAACACAGGCCCGAAGGCCGCCGCCGCCACACGGCCAGGCCGCGGCATCACGGGCATGATCGAGCGCTGCGAACTCCTCGGCGGCGACCTCACCGCCGCCCCGTTACCCGCCGGCGGCTTCGAGGTCCGCGCCAGACTCCCGCTCGTCACCAACGCAGCGGTGCCCGCATGACCACCCCTGTCGCGCAACGAAGTCCTGCCGACCATGCACTGCAACTCAGACAGGCGCCGAAGCGCAGCGAAGGTGAAGGCATGAGCACCCTGCCGCGCAGTGGAGGCCCGCGGGCTGTGGGCTGGTGCTCAGACGGGCGCCGGATTGCGACGGAGGTGAGGGCATGGGCGCCCTGCTGCGTAGTGGAGGCCCGCGGGCTATCAGATCTGCGCCGGATTGCGACGGAGGTGACGGCATGGGCACCCTGCCGCGCAGCAGAGGCCCGCGGACCAGGGGCACAGGGTTCAGCTCACGCGGACGTCAAAGAAGCGCAGTGGACGTGACGGACATGTGTGCACCCGAATACAGCGGGCGCCCGCGAAATACGGGCTGCGACTCAGGCGGGTGCCGGAGCGCAGCGGGCGTGATGACATGAGCGTCCCCGAGCGCGGTAAAGGCCGCAGAATTGGGCGCACCGCCCAGCTCACGCCGAAGCGCAGCGAAGGTGACGGCATGAGCGCCTTGTCGCGCAGCGGCCGCCCGCGAACCATGGGCACACGGTTGAGCCCAGGCCACCGTCGGAGCGCTGCGGGCGTGACCGCATGACCGCCCCGATCGCAGCGAAGGACGCGAACCATGGGCACAGGGTTCAGTTCACGCCGACGTCAGAACGCAGTGGACGTGACGGACATGAACGCCCGAACACAGCGGATGCCCGCGAACATGGGCTGGAACTCAGGCGGGTGCCGGAGCGCAGCGGGCGTGATGACATGAGCGTCCCCGAGCGCGGCGAAGGCCCGCAGATTTGGGTGCACCGTTCAGCTCACGCCGGAGCGCAGCGAAGGTGACGGCATGAGCGCCCCGTCGTGCAGCGGAGGGCCGCGAACCATGGGCTGGAACGCGCGCTGGCACCGGAACCGAAGCCGACGTGACGGCATGAGCGTCTCCGAACGCAACGGAGGCCCGCGAACCATGGGCACACGGTTGAGCCCAGGCCAGCGTCGGAGCGCTGCGGGCGTGACGGCATGAGCGCCCTGAAGGCTGCGAAGGGGACTCGAACCGTGAGCACGGGGTTCAGCTCACGCCGACGTCAGAAACGCAGCGGATGTGACGGACATGAACGCCCGAACACAGCGGATGCCCGCGAACATGGGCTGGAACTCAGGCGGGTGCCGGAGCGCGGCGGGCGTGACGGCGGGAGCGCCCCGAGCACAGCGGAAGGCCGCGAAGCATGGGCTGGAATTCACGCCGACGCCGGAGCACGGCGGGCGGTCGCCTAACATGAGCACCCCGAAGGGGCGGAGGGCCGCGAACCGCATGGGGTACACGGGTGAGCTCCGGCCGGCGCTGGAACGCAGCGAAGGTGACGGCATGAGCGGCCCCGGGCACGGCGGAGGCCCACGAAACATAGGCTGGAACTCACGCCGCGGTACCGGAGCACAGCGGGCGCGACGGTGCGAGCGCGCATCCGGGCACAGCGGAGGGACGCGAAGCATAGGTGCGCGGCTCGGCTCAGGGCGGCGTCGGGGCGCGGTGGAGGTGATGGTGTGAGCGATGGTCCGGTGAAGGTGCTGCTTGCCGACGATCAGGCGTTGGTGCGGTCTGGTTTCAAGATGCTGCTCGACGCTGAGGACGACATCGTCGTGGTCGGGGAGGCGGCCGATGGTGCGGAGGCGGTGGAGCGGGCCCGGGCCACCCGGCCGGACGTCGTTCTGATGGACATCCGCATGCCCGAGCTCGACGGTATCCAGGCGACCGGGCGGATCACGGGCATGCGCGGGCTTGAGCACGTGCGGGTGCTGATCCTGACCACGTACGACACCGACGCCTACGTCTTCGAGGCGCTCCAGGCGGGGGCGAGCGGCTTCCTGCTCAAGGACGCGGGGCCGGCGGAGCTGCTGCACGCCGTGCGGGTGATCGCCGCTGGTGAGGCGTTGCTCGCCCCGAGGATCACCCGGCGGCTCATCGCGCAGTTCACCGCGGGGCGAGCAGCCGTGCGGGTGGCCGAGGACAGGCTCGCCGTGCTGACCCAGCGGGAGAGGGAGGTCCTCACGCTCGTGGGGCAGGGTATGAGCAACGACGAGATCGGCGCGGCGCTGTTCCTCAGTCCGGCGACGGCGCGTACGCACGTCAGCCACGCGATGGTGAAGCTCGGCGCGCGGGACCGTGCGCAGCTCGTCGTCATCGCGTACCAGACCGGTCTGGTCACCGCCCGGTGAGCGCGTACGAGTGGGTGGCCCGGGTCGGCGGCGAGGGCGGGCCGCTGCTGGTCTGCGCCGAGGCGTCGTTCGCCGCGTGGGGCGGTGCGGTCCTGGACGACGACTACGAGCTGGACCCGGCGTGCGACTACGCCCGTGCCCACGCCGTCCTGTACCCGTCGGACGACGACGAGTTCGAGGCGGGCCTGGTCCGGTTCGGCGCGGACCAGGTGGGGCTGGTGTGGGAGATGGACGGGCCGGGCGGGGCGGACGTCGCTGTCGGCGGTGACGGCCTGCTCGTCGTGCGGTCATGGGTGCGCAACAGTGACGCCCCGCGCCGGTACGCCGCCGGGCCCGCCGCGCGCGAGCGGGAGCGGCCGGTCGCCGAGCTGGAGCTGAGCGGCGGGCAGGCCGCGGTGGTGTGGGCGCCGGTCGATGCCGGCGAGGCGACGCGCACCGACAACCGGCTCAACCTGGAGCACATGCTCGGCGTCGGCGCCGTCGTCCCGCTGGCGCCCGGCCGGTACCGGGCGAGCTGCGGCTGGCTGGAGGGCCGGCGAGGGCGGTACGCGCCGGCCGAGGAGCAGCACGGCCCGCCGGTCGAGGGCAACGACGACGACTGGAGCTGCCGCTGGCTACGCCTGACCCAGCTGTGAGAGGCGGCCGGTCTCCAGGTGCGCGACGTCGCCGCCGGAGTCCAGGGCGGCGGAGAGCAGGATCGCGAGGGACGTGCCGAGCACCGGCACGTCCGTGGGGTCGTCGGCGAGCCACGGCAAGAGGTCGGGATCCTGTGGCTGCTCGATCCGGCACAGCACCCAGGACGCCGTCAGCGTCTCGGCCTGCACGACCATGGCGATGCTGCGTCCGTCCGCGAGTTCGAAGAGCGTGCTGGCCCACAGGCGCTCGTAGCTGGTCAGGAACGAGCGCCGCTCGCGCGCCGGTGGCAGCCGCCAGGCGCCGTCGAACAGGGTCGCGGTGCCGACCCGGTGGTAGAGCGCCACGACCTCCTCCGGCGCGTCGTCCGCCCCTTCGTCCGCGGGGGTGGTGTCGTGCTCGCGCACCAGCCGGTCGATCACGTCGTCGATCTCGAGCGCCGCGGTTGCCAGGTGCCAGCCGGCGACCGGTCGCAGGGCGCCGTCCGGGTCCTGGGCGACCGCGACGAGCCCGGCGTGCAGTGCCACCACCCCGTTGTCGCCGCCGATCTGGTCGTTGACGTGCACGACCACCCGCGACAGTGTTGCCGGCACCGATGAGCTGCGGATGCCGGGCCCCTGGTTCCTGGGGACGTCCCGCGGTTCGCCGACGGGCAGGTCCAGCATCGGGTTCGGGCGGTCGACGGCCGAGCCGGCCAGGTAGGGGTAGAAGCGGGTGACCCAGCCGGTGATGACCTCGCCGCCGTACGCGTCGACGGGGCTGTAGATCCGCTGCCAGAAGGCGACGTCCGGCGCGCCCGAAGCGGCACCGACGAACTCGTCGAGGATCGGCGCGAGCGACCGGCACCAGGAGTCCAACCCGAAGCGCGGGAGCGCGTCGACCCGTCCGCGGATGCGCCGCCAGTCCTCGACGGTGCCGGTCAGGGTCACCGATGGGATGCCGCAGACCGCGACCAGCCACAGCGCGAAGTACGGCGAGTACGCGTCCAGCAGCACCACCCGCCCGGCGGTCCGCTCGACCGGCGTACTGGTGGAGAAGTCGCACTCGAACAGCTCGGCGTCCTCGATCTCCTTCGCGAGCAGGCCGGCGAACTCGTCGGTCAGCGTCGCCCATGAAGCGGCGTCCTGCGGCACGGGACCGTCGATGGAGACGGCGAGCTTCTTGCGGCCGGCGTGCCGGACCAGCAGCGGCCGCAGCTCCTCGGCGTGCAGGCGGATGTGCTGGGCGACGCCCTGCGCGATGGTGAGCCACACCGCGTCGGGCGACAGGACGAGCGGCCGGTGGTCGGCGAACGCCCGCGCGACGGCGCTCAGCAGCGGATGCACCCCGTCGGGTTCGAGCACCGTCAGCCCGAGGTCGCCGCCGACGGCCAGCGTGTCCGGGAACAGCCCGCCCAGCGGGCGGGTCGGCAGCGGCGCGGCGGCGGGCGTGACGTCATCGACTCCGAACGTGACCACCCGCCGACTGTAAGGCCCCGGTCAATGGACCGGGGCCGACCCTGCTCAGACCTCGGTCTGCTGGTGGAACACCGAGCGCCATTCGTCGTCCTCGCGGGCGTACACGCTGGTCGCGAGGACCTGGAACTTCTGCTGCTCGTCGTCGATCAGCGCGGTCACCGTCGCCTTGTACGTCACCAGGGCGCTGTCCTCGCTGATCTGCACGACCTTCAGGTGGCTTAGGTCGGTCTTGAGGAACGGGTTCTCGTTCTTGGTGACGTTCGGGACGATGTCCGCCTTACCGGCGACGCCATGTTTACTGACGGTGAGAGCGTCCTCGCGTACGACCCGTTCGTAGAAGTCGCCGTCGCCCTCGCGGTTGGCCCGCCACATTTCCTTCTCGAGGTCCTTCAGCTCCGTTGCGATGGTCATGTCGACCCCCCTTCCGCACGTTGGATACCCGGGGTCCGCACCGGTTAAACTGGTTACATGCACCCTGGCATCCACGTGCTGACCAGTGCGTATGGGCAACAGTTCTCGTTCGATCCCGGCAGTCTCGGCGTCGAGTTGCTCGCCACGGGCGGGCCCGGCGCGGGTCGCCGCTGGGAGATCCTGCACCGGCCCGCCGACCTCGCGGACTGGCTGACCCGCACCCGGCTCGCCGCGCCCGCGCCGCTCACTGTGAGTGACCTCCGGATCGGGGTGGCGGACCTGGAGCGGGTCCGGCACCTGCGGGACACGTTCTGGTTGATCGCGCCCGCCATCGCCCACGGCCGTCCGGTCGACGCGGCGGCCGTGGAGGTCCTCAACGGCTACGCGGACGCCCCGCCCCGCTTCCGCGTCGACGCCGCCGACCTGGTCCGGCGGTGGGTCACCCCGGTCACCGGGCGGCAGGTGCTCGCCGCGTTCGCCCGCGACGCGCTCACCGTGATCGGCACCCCCGCGCTGCGCGACCGGCTCCGCGAGTGCGCCGGCGACCCGTGCCAGCTGATCTTCCTCGACACGTCCCGCCCCGGGAACCGCCGCTGGTGCTCGATGGAGCGGTGCGGCAACCGCAACAAGGCCCGCAGCCACCGCAACCGACGCGCCACGCCGACCGCCGCCGCGAACCCTGACCCCGGCCGCGCTACGCCGACCGTGACCGCGACACCCTGACCCGGGCCGCGCAGCGCCGTGGCGAGCACCCGCCCGGCGTCGGCTCGACGTACAGCAGCCCGCAGCCACCACACATCCGGACGTGTGCCGCGAGCGGCCCGCCGAACAGCTCGATCGCGTCCCGGGCGAGCAGCGACAACACCTCCGGCACCCGCACCACGCCCCGCACGGCGGCGGCGCCGTCGGCTCGCAGCTCCGGCACGGGAGGGGTTATCGCCGCGGCCGCGTTGAGCGCGAGCCGGTCCACGACACTTGTCGCCGTTTTCGCCATGGTACGAGCGGCGGCGCGACGCACCGCATGCCGCAGCGCGTGCACGGGATCGATGTCGACCCCGGTCGCCATGATCGGGTCGAGCCCGGTCACCACCCCGAGCCAGCGGGCCAGCTCGTCCGGCCCGCTCAGCAGCTCCACCCGCCCGTGCTCGCGGTCGCCGGCCGTGTGCACCAGATCGAGCGCCATGCGCCCGGTACGGAACCGCCGCGCCTCACCCGCGCCCAACCCGTCCAGCCGCGCCATCCGCCCACCCTAGCCCGCCCGGCCCGCCCAACGAGAAGCCTCTTCTTCGGGCCGGCACGGTGTGAGACGAAACCTTCCGCCATTCAGACGTTCGTCAATGCCCCGAGATGCCCCTTTTCTGGATCGACGTTGCGCGATCCACCTACTAAATCACTGATCGACATGGGGGTGGATCGCGCAACATCTATGGCGCAAACGCCGCATACCGGGGCATTGATCAACGTCTGTGGTGGGTGCCGCCCGACTGGCCTGCCTCGGCGTTCGGGCTGCCCGGCCGGCGCTCCTCCCTGCTGTGCCAGGCAGCGATGAGTGCGGCGCGAGAGGACCCGGCGCGGGGTGCGCCGGGTCCCGGGTGGTGCGGTCAGGCGGCGATGGTTGCCGCCAGGGCACGCACCGTCGGCGACTCGTAGAGCGAGCCGACCGTCACCGGCGCGCCGAGGCGGTCGCTGAGGGCCTGGGCGAGCTGCAGCGCGCGGACCGAGTCGCAGCCCAGGCTGAAGAACGAGTCCTCCCGGCCGATGCGGGGGACGGCCAGGACGTCGGCGGCGGCGTCCGCGACGAGCTGCTCCAGCCGGCCCTCGGGGGCCGTGTAGCCGGCGCCGCCGGTGCCGATCGCGGCGAGGATCGCGGCCGGGTCGGGGGCGCCGCTGCGGTCGCGTTCGATACGGGTCGTCACGCCGACGCGGGCGAAGATGCCCTCGCGCGCGAGGCGGGTGGCGACGGCGGAGCGGACGCGCTCCGGGTCCTCGCCGGGGGAGGGCACCACGGCGACCGCGATCGTGCCGCCGCGCAGCTGGTCCGCGGCCAGGAACGGCTTGATCTGCTCGTTCTCCGGGTCGGCGCCGATAAGCAGGTGCACGGCGCCGGTGTGCAGGGCGCCGAGAAGTGCCACGGTGCCGTGGGCGGGGTCGATCAGGGACAGGCCGCGGTGCCGGGCGGCGGCGACCAGGGGGCTGCCGTCGTTCATGCCGGGGCCGTCCCACATGCTCCAGCCGATGCTCTGCGCCCGGCGGCCGGTCGCCGCCCAGCGGTGCGCCCAGCCGTCCAGGACGGCGTTGGCGGCGGCGTACGCGCCGAAGCCGGTGCCGCCGAAGAGGCCGTTGACGGACGAGAAGAGCACGACGGCGGTGCCGGGGCGGGTCGCCAGGAGCCGGTCGATCGCGGCGCAGCCGCCGGCCTTTGGGCGCAGCATGCCGGCGAGCCAGCCGGGGGACTCGGCCCGCAGCTCGTGCCGCGACAGCTGCTCCCACTGCGGCGCGACCGGGGCGCCGGCGAGGTGCAGCACCAGGTCCAGGCCGCGACCCCAGGACGTCTCGGCGTCGGCGACCGCGGCCGACAGGGCGGTGGCGTCGGCGACGTCGGCGGCACGGTACATGACCTCGCCGATCGACGTGAGGATCTCCAGGGCCTCGCGGGAGCCGTCGTCGAGCCGCGCCGCGGGGGTCCGGCCGACGATGAGCAGCCGCGCCCCGTGCCCGGCGACGAGGTGCTCGGCGACGGTGCGGCCCAGCCCGCCGAGGCCGCCGGTGATGAGGCAGGTGCCGCCGCGCGGCAGGACGTCGGCGGGGACGTCGAACGCCTTGGGCAGCGTCGTGGTGCGCAGCCGCTGCACGAGCGGCCGGCCGTCGCGCACGGCGACCACGGTCTCGTCGTGCCGCATGCCCGCCAGGGCGGCGAGGTCGTCGTCGCTGGCGTCGGCGGGCGCGTCGATGAGCGTGATCCTCGCGGCGAGGCGCTCCGAGGCGGCGGTACGGACCAGCGCCGTCAACCCGGCACGGTCCGGCTGGACCAGGTCGCCCTCGACGGCGTGGACGGCGCCGCGGGTGAGGACGGTGAGCTCGTCGTCAGGCCCGAGACCCCGGGCGACCTCGAGGAAGTCGGCGAGCACGGTGTCGCCGCCGGAGGTGGCGTCGAAGAGCACGCGGGCGGTGGCACCGGGCTCCAGCGGCGTTCCGGCGGGCTCCCAGACGACGGACAGCGCCGTGGTGCCGGTTGCCTCGGAAGAATCCAACAGCGGACTGGATTCCGCGTAGCAGCGGTCGTCGAAGTCTCCGGCGCGCCAGCCGGACAGGAGCCGCTCCCGCTGCACCTTCCCGCCGTTCTGCCGGGGGAACTCCTGCTCCGTCACCGGCACCAGGTACGTGGGGCGCAGCGCCAGGTCCCGCGACAGGGCGGTACGGATGTCGTCGACGAGCGCCGGCACGTCGTCGGTGTCCGGGACGAAGAAGACGACCAGGGCGTCGGTGCCGGTGTCCTCGTCGGGCACGCCCGCGACGGCCGAGCACGCGGGTCGTACACCGGCGACCTGCTCCACGACGGCCTCGATCTCGTGCGCGGGGAAGTTGGCCCCGTTGACGATGACCATGTTCTTCTGGCGTCCGGTGAGGAACAGCCGGCCGTCGCGCAGGAAGCCGAGGTCGCCGGTGTCGAACCAGCCGTCGGCGGTGAAGCTCTCCGCGTTGGCCTTGTCGTTGTGGGCGTAGCCGTTCTGGACGGTCGTGCCGGAGATGTGCAGGCGGCCGACGCGCCCCTCGGGGAGCACCGCACCGTCCGGGCCGACGATCCGCAGCGCCACGCCGGGGATCGGCGCGCCGACCTCGGTGACGACGACCGCGCCGGGGGTGCCGGCGGGCAGCTCGCGCAGCGCGCCGTCCAGGGACGCGGGCACCAGCGCGATCGTGCCGGCGGCCGGGTCGTCGCGGTGCATGCGCGAGTACGTGACGCCGGACGACGTCTCCGACATGCCCCAGCAGGGCACCATGGCGTCGGCGGGCAGGCCGTGCGGGGCGAGCAGCTCCACGAACCGGCGGGCGGTGCGGGCGACGACGGCCTCGCCCGCGTTGCAGATGTTGGTGAGCGTGCCGAGCTTCCAGGAGCCGGCGGCGATCTCGTCGGCGCGCTGCGTGACGAGCGAGAACGCGAAGTTGGGCGCCCACGTGCAGGTGGCGCCGAAGCGGTCGACGCAGTCGAGCCACAGCAGCGGACGGCGGATGACGGACTCGGTGCGGACGTTGACGTGCTCGCAGGTGAGGAACACGTCCCGCAGGTTGAACATGATCATGCCGCCGACGTGGTCGAGCGGCATCCAGTTCAGCGAGACCTCGTCCTGCGTGAAGCCGTTCGCGGCGATGGTCGCGTACGTGCGGGCGACGATCGTGCGGTGGCGGTGCTGCACGCACTTCGGGGTGCCGGTGCTGCCGGAGGTGAGCAGGTTGACGATGAGCGCCTCGGGGTCCGGCACGTCCCAGGAAGCCGGCTCCTCCGAAGGCAGCGTGTCCGCGGCGAGGACGCGCAGCGCGGGCAGCCGGTCGGCGAGGGATCGCACGCCGGACAGCAGCGCGGCGTCGGCGATGACCGGCGGCTTGCCGAGCAGCTCCCACGCGGAGGCGAGCTTGCGCACGGCGGCGTTGTCGGTGTTGTACTCCGGAGCCGGCGCGACCGCGGTCGGCATGAACCCGCCCAGCACGCACGCCCACCAGGCGGTGACGAAGGTGCGGCTGTCGGCGCACTGCAGCAGCACGGCGTCGCCGGGTGTCAGGTCGTGCCGGCGCAGGCCGCTCAGGACGCGGCGGGCCTCGTCGAAGAGCTCGGCGTAGGTCTGCCGGTCGGTGCTGCCGTCGGGGAGCACGTACGTGGTGCCGCGGCCGGGCGCGACGCGGGCGGCGCGTTCGAGGGCCTCGGGCAGCGTCGCCACCGCGTCGGGCGGCAGCACCGGCGTGGGGCCGTGCACGAGGGCGGGGCGGTCGGCGGGGATCTCCGCACCGGAGGGGAGGCCAGTGGTGGCCTGCCCTCCGGAGACGCGGGACGCGGCGGCGCGGAGCTTGCGGTCGTGCACGGCGGCGGCGTCCCGCACACCGGCGGCTCCGGCGGCGATCCGGGCGATGGTGTCGGTGGTGCTCACGGGGGTGTCCTTCCGTCCAGGGCGGCGGCGATCCCCCCGGCGGCCGCCGCGGTCAGTCCGACGATGAAGTAGTGGCCGCCCTCGACGGTCACGCCGGTGCGCCCGGCGGTGGTCTGCTCGGCCCAGCCGGCCAGGGCGGTCTCGTCGACCGAGCCGGTCGTGCCGCGGACCGTGGTGATCGGGACCGGCAGCGGCGGGCGGGGGCGGTGCCGGTAGTTCTCCCAGAGCGCGAAGTCGTGACGCAGCACGGGAAGCAGGAACTCCAGCAGCTGCGCGTTGCCGGCGACGGCCTCGGGCAGCCCGCCACGGTCGCGGATGGACGCCAGGAGGTCCTCGTCGGACCGCAGGTGCAGCGGCGCCGGGGGCGGCGGGGCCTGCGGTGCCGGCTGCTCGGCGGCGATCAGCCGCTGCGGCCAGGTTCCGAAGCGCCGGCCCATCTCGTGCGCGACCTCGTGGGCCAGGAGGGCGCCGGCGCAGTGGCCGTACAGGGCGTAGGGCATCGTCGTGTACGGCCGCAGCGCGATCGCGCACGCCGTGACGAGCCCCGGGATGCTGGCCGGCAGCGGCTCGCGGGACCGGTCCTCGTGCCCGGGCGGCTGCACCGCCAGGACCTCGATCCAGGACGGCAGCAGTGCCGCCATGCCCTGGTAGACCGACGCGCCGCCGCCGGCGAACGGCAGGCAGACCAGCCGGAGCCGGGCGCCCTCCCGGGGCACCCGGCGCACCCACTGCGAGTCCGCCGTGAAGGTCACGGTCGCCGTGGTCATGCCGCCACCTCCGCTGCGCTCCGGCGTCGGCCTGACCCGTCCCTGCGATGCTGATTCGCGGCTCCTCCGCTTCGCTCCGGCCCGCTCATCGGGCGTCCAGTTCGGCGGCCAGCTCGGCGAGCTCCTCGTCGCTGCGCCCCTCGACCGCCGCCAGGGCCTCGGCGAGGGCGTCGCGCTGCGAGCCCTGCGTGGCACCGGCGGCGTCGACGAGCGCGGACAGGCCGGACACGGTCGGGTTGGCGAAGAACTCTGCGATCGGCACCGCAACCCCGAACACCGAGCTGACCCGCGACGACAGCTGGATCGCCTGGAGGCTGGTGCCGCCGGCGGCGAAGAAGTTCACGTCGTTGCCGATGCGGGCGCCCAGCAGCGGGGCGAAGACGTCCTCGCGCATGGTGCGCTCGGTGGGCGTGCTGTTCTCCTCGTCGGCCTCGGTGAGCTCCTCGACCGCGGCGAACTCGACCGCGGGCAGCCGGCGCCGGTCGATCTTGCCGCTCGGGGTGAGCGGCACCGCCTCCAGGGGCACCAGCACGGAGGGCACCATCGCCGACGGCAGCCGGCCGGCCACGGCGGAGCGGACGGTGTCCAGTTGCAGCTCCCCAGCCCGCTCCGGCACCACGTACGCCATGAGCAGCGCACCGGTGCGAGGGTCGTTGGCGACCTCGGCGACCGCCTGGGCGACGCCGTCGACGGCCTGCAGCGCGGCCTCGACCTCGCCGAGCTCGATCCGCACGCCGCGGACCTTCACCTGCCGGTCGGCGCGGCCGACGAACTCCAGCTCGCCGTCGTCGTTCCACACGGCGAGGTCGCCGGTGAGGTAGCGGCGGGAGCCGGGCGGGCCGTCGGGGTCGGGGCGGAACCGGTCGGCGGTCAGGTCGGGCCGGCCGAGGTAGCCGCGGGCGACGCCGAGGCCGGCGACGGCCAGCTCGCCGATCGCGCCGGCCGGCAGGACACCGGCGCCGGCGGCGTCGACCACGTAGGCGCGGTGGTTGGCCATCGCCCGGCCGATCGGCGGCGACGACGTCCACTCGCCCTCGCACTGCTTGGCGACGACGGTCACGGTGGTCTCGGTCGGGCCGTAGCCGTTCCAGAAGCCGCGGCCGCGGGCCCACCGGGTGGTCAGCTCGCCGGTGAACGCCTCGCCGCCGACGAACGCGATCCGCAGGTCCGGGTAGTTCTCGGGGGCGAGCAGCTCCATGATGGCGGGCGGCAGGTCGACCACAGTGATCTTTTCGGACCGCAGCACCTGGTCCAGCGAGGAGACGTCGCGGCGCTGGTCCTCGTCCATGACGTACAGCTCGGCGCCGTTGAGCAGCGAGCCGAAGATCTCGAACACGGACACGTCGAAGCCGGGCGAGGCGAAGTGCAGCACCCGGTCTTCGGGGGTGAGGTCGAACATGCCCCGCACGGTCCGCACGAAGTTCGCGGCGTTGCGGTGCTCGACGATGACGCCCTTGGGGCGGCCGGTGGAGCCGGACGTGTAGATGACGTACGCGGCGGACGCGGGCGGCACGACCGCCGGTGCGCACCGGTGGCACGCCTCCTCGTCATCCGGCACGCTCGCCGGGTCGGTGCCGACGACGATCCGCAGCGGCTCCGGGACCCGGCCGGCGGTGCCGGCGGAGACGACGACGGTGGCCGCGCCGGTGTCCTCCAGGATCATGGCGAGACGCTCGTCGGGCTGGCTGGTGTCGATCGGGACGTAGGCGGCGCCGGCGCGCATGATGCCGAGGACGGCGGCGATCAGCGCCGGGCCGCGCTCCATGACGACGGGCACCAGGTCGCCGAGGCCGACGCCGGCGGCGACGAGCTGGTCGGCGATCCGGCACGACCAGCTGTCGAGCGTGCGGTACGTGACGCTGCCGTCCTTCCACCGCAGCGCGGTCCGCGCGGGGCCGGCCGCGACGACGTCGGCGAAGAGCTCGTGCAGCGTCGTGTCGGCGGGCTCGCCGATCGGGGCGTTCCAACGGTCCAGGACGTCCGCGCGCTCCTCGGCGGTGCCGAGCCGGGCGTCGCCGAGGGGGCGGTCCGGCTGGGCGGACAGCACGTCCAGGGTCTGCAGGAAGCGGTCCAGGAGACGGGTGGCGGTGTCGCGGCTGTACAGGGAGGTCGCGTAACGGACGGCCGCGGTGGGCCGCTCGCCGCCGGCGACCTCCAGGGCGAGCTCGAACGTGCCGGCGCCGGCGTCGACCTGCTCGCAGCCGATGCGCACCCCGTCGGCCTCGACCGGGACGGCGGGCTCGCCGGCGTCGGCGAAGCCGATCTGGACGAGGGGCAGGCGCCCGGCGTCGGGCTCGACGCCGAGCGCGTCGAGGACCAGCTTGAAGGGCAGCGCCGCGTGCTCGGCGCCGGCCTCGCGGGCGGCGCGGACCTCGGCGACGACGGCGGCGAAGTTGTCGGCCTCGTCGAGCTCGACCCGCAGCGGCACCAGGTTGCCGCAGTCGCCGACGAGCAGGTCGGGGTCGAACGGGCCGGGGACGTCGGTGGGCACGCCGATGGTGAGGTCGCCGCGAGCGGTGTGCCGGGCGACCACGATGAGGAACGCGGCGAGCAACGCGTCCCGGCCGGCGTCGCCGAGCGGCGCGGGGATCGGCGCCCGGACCACGTCGCTGGAGAGGTCCAGCAGGCGCGGGCGGGGGTGGTCGGTGGGCAGCTCGGTGCCTTCCCAGCCGGCGAGGGCGCCGCGCCAGTGGTCGCTCGCGTCGCGGACGCCGTCCTGCCGGCACCAGTCGCGCTGCCAGCTCGCGTAGGCGCCGAAGTCGGCCGCCGGCTCCTTCCACTGCGGTGCGGCGCCGGCGACCCGGGCCTCGTAGGCGACGCCGAGGTCGCGCTGCAGCACGCGGGCGGAGCGGGGGTCGAGCACGATGTAGTGGCTGGTGAGCACCAGCAGGTGCCGCTCGTCGCCGGCGCGCAGCAGCTTGAACCGGACCATCGGGCCGGAGTTGAGGTCCAGGCCGCGGCGCAGCTCGTCCTTCACGACCTCGTCGGCGCGGGCGCGCAGCGGGTCGCCGGCGCCGTCAGTGACGACGTCAACGTCTTCGACGTCGAGCCGGACGTCCTGCGACGCCGGCTGCACGTGCTGGGTGCCCTGCTTGTCGTCGTCGGGGAACGTCGAGCGCAGCACCGTGTGCCGCTGCTGCAGGTCCGCCAGGGCCGCGCGCAGCGCCTCGGGCTTCAGCGGGCCCTCGATCGGGAAGGCGAAGCCGAGACCGTAGGCCCGGCTGCTGGGGGCGAACCGGTCGAACAGCCACAGCTGCTCCTGCCGGAACGACAGCGGGGCCGATCGGATCCCCGAGGAGACGCCCTCCAGGCGGGCCAGCAGCTCGTCCCGGCGGTCCCCGGGGAGCTGGCGCAGTCGACGAAGCAGTTCGCTCTGTTGAGGCATGCCACGGTCCTCCCAGTCGATTCATTACAGACTATACAGACTTCGCCGACTCTGCCATTCAGGCTGCATAGTCGGCAGACGACGGGACCCCGGCACCGGGGGGCGTGCCGGGGTCCCGTCCTGCGGGAATCTGCTCAGCCGGCCGTGAGCCGGTCCGCCAGCACCTGGAGAAGCGACGGCGGAGCCTCCAGGAAGCTGTAGTGCGTCCCGGACAGCAGCACCTTCTCGTACGGCGCCCACTGCGGCCACCCGGTCATCAGGCCGTGCGGCACCTCGACGTCGGCGTCCCAGCCGATGCCCGTGATCGGGCACTGCACGGTGCCGGCCGGGCGCCAGTACACCCGGTTCGCCGCGACGTCGGCCTCCATGGTGTCGATGAACAGGTCGACGAGCTCCTCGGCCTGCGCGGCGCCGGCGCCCATCGCGGCCAGCAGCCCGGCGATCTCGGCGCGCAGCCCGTCCTCGTCGAGGCCGAGGAACCGGCCCCACGGGCCGTCCTGCGGCGCGACCTGGCTCGACATGAAGCACTGGTGCGGCGGCGGCAGGCCGCGCTCGCCGGCCTGGACGACCGTCTCGAACGCCGGCAGCGCGCCGCCGCAGTGCCCGAACACGGCCCACGGGCGCGCGGTGACGAGGTCACCGATGTCGTCGAGCATCGCCTTCGTGACGTCCTGGTAGGTGCCGAAGTGCGGCTCCCGCATCCGGTTCTCCCGGAAGGGGTGCTGGATCGGCACCACCTCGGCGTCGCCGACGGTCAGGGGCCACGCCTTGTACATCGAGGCGCCGCAGCCGGAGTACGGCATGGCGAGCAGGAGCATCTTCGCGTCGGGGGAGGGCTCCCGCAGGAACCAGCGTCGCTGTTGCGCGTCCATCACACCTTCTCCCCGATCACCACGCCGTTCGCGCCGGGCGAGTCGAAGCGGACGGTCCGCACGTCGGCGCACCCCGCGTCGCGCAGCCAGCCGCTGTACTCGGCGGCGGTGTAGTTGCGGCCCCAGCAGCCGACCAGCATGTTCATGCTCATGAGGGCCGCGTCGGCGGGGCCGGTCTTGTCGTCGTCGACGAGCAGCTCGCTGATGAGCAGCGTGCCGCCGGACGGCAGCGCGTCCAGGCACGCGGCGATGATCTTCCGGTTCTGCGCCTCGTCCCAGTCGTGCAGGATCATCGACAGCAGCACCGCGTCGTGCCCGCCCGGCAGCGCGTCGTTGAAGAAGTCCGCCGCCGCGGTGCCGACCCGCCGCGACATGCCGGCCGCGTCGATGCGCCGCTGAGCGAGGCCGCACACGTGCGCCAGGTCCAGCACGGTGCCGTGCAGGTGCTGGTACTGGCGGCACAGCTCCAGCAGGGTGGCCCCGGCCCCGCCGCCGACGTCCAGCAGGCGCCGCACCCCGGACAGGTCCACGGCCCGGGCGAGGTGCCGCGCGGTGAGGGTGGAGAAGGCGAAGAGCCCGTCCCAGAAGGAGTCCGGCCGGTTGCCCTCCTCGAACATGTTGCGGTCGGGGTCCGGCACCGGCTTGGTCGGCGCGTCGGTGCGCACCGCCTCGGTCGCCTTGAGCCAGCCGGGCGCGGTGTACTTGGCGACCATCTGCACGTAGTCGGCGAAGTAGTCGGGGCGGCCCGGCACCAGGTACGTGTCCGCGACGGCGCTGTTGTGGTAGCGGCCGTCGCGCTGCTCCAGCAGCCCCAGCGCGGTGCACGCGGTCAGCAGGATCTCCGCCGGGCGGCCGGCGATGCCGGCGCGGCTCGCGAACTCGGCCGCGGTGGCGCCGCCGCCGGCGAGGATCTCGAACGTGCCGATCTCGATCGCCGCCGTCAGCGTCTGGGACCGCCACAGGCCGGTCGCCAGGTCGATCAGCAGGGTCGGCGGCGGTGCGGTGGTCACGTCGGTCATGTCAGCGCTCCTCCTCGGCACGGAACCGCACCGGCAGCCGGTCGTACATGATGTGCCGGCCGTTCTCGAAGTGCAGCTCGCTCGGGCCGGCGAGGTCGAAGACGGGTAGCTCGGCGAGCTCGTCCAGTACAGCGGCGAACTCCGCCCTGGCGAGATGCACACCCATGCAGTGATGGATGCCGTGGCCGAAGCTCAGATGGTGGTGGGAGTTGCCGCGGTCGGGGTCGAACGCGTCGGGGTCCGGGAACTTCTCCGGGTCCCGGTTGGCCGCGTCGAAGAGCAGCACCACGCGGGCGCCGGCCGGGATGACGGTGTCGGCGACCGTGACCTCGCGGGTCGTGACCCGGGTGAACCGGTCGGTGGGGCACCAGCGCCGCAGCGCCTCCTCGGCGACGGCCGCGCGCAGCTCCGGCTCGCGGCGCAGCCGCAGCTGCAGCCCCGGGTCCTGGCCGAGGGTGTGCACCAGGCGGGTGATCGAGTTCATCGTGTTGTCGTGCCCGGCGACGCAGAAGCTGACGATGATGGAGTACAGCTCCTCGTCCGGCAGCGGCTTCCCGTCGCGCTCCATCGCGGCCAGCTTCGCGATGTAGCCGCCGTCGGGCTCGCGCCGCACCCGCTCGATCTCCTCGGCGAGGATGTCGTGGAAGGCGGGCCAGAACTTGCTCGCGTCCTTGTCGGTGGAGATGTAGGTCCACATCGTCTTCGTCGCCGCCCGTACGCGGCTGCGGCAGGCGTCGGACAGCCCGAACGCCACGCTCAGCACCTCGATCGCGAACGGCTCGGCGAGCTCGGCCATCAGGTCGCCGTGCCCGCGCCCGGCCACCGGCGCCAGGAGCCGGTGCGCCATCTCGCGCAGCCGCGGCTCCAGGTCGGCGATCGTCTCGCGGGTCACCGGGGCGGCCATCCGGTCGCGGATCTCCCGCTGCTGCGGCGGGTCGAAGTCGATGGGGGAGAACATCGGCATGCCCTCGGCGCGCGGGAAGTGCACCCCGCGGGCCGAGCTGTAGGTCTGCCAATCGGTGAGGGCGGCGCGGACGTCCGCGTAGCGGGACAGGATCCACACGCCGCCGTAGGCGGGGGAGTAGGTGACACCGCGGTCGCGGATCTCGCTGTTGACGCGCTGCGCGGTGTACGGGGTGTATCCGGGGTCGTGATGGTCGAACGCGGTCACCAGCCTGTCGGTGGCGACATCCGCTTCCATGGTCGTGCCGGCATCCATGCCTGCCTCCAAGCCGGGTCGGTGGGCCCATGGGGGTTCCCATGGGCCCTTTGACGTTCTTGGGGTCTCGTGTACTGGGCAGCGCCGCGCTGGGCGCGCTACTGGGTCGATCGGCGTCTATCGGCGGCGCGGGGTGATCGGGGGAAGCGCGGGGGTCGCCGCGGCCTCGGGTGCGGCGCCGATCAGCCGCGCCAGGCCGCTGACGGTCGGGTCGGTCACCAGGTCGTTCATCTCGACGCGGGTGCCGAGGTCCTGCTCGATGAGGCCCTGCAGGCGGGCCAGCAGCAGCGAGTCGCCGCCGAGCTCCAGGAAGTGATCGTCGGCACCGACCTTCTCGACGTGCAGCAGGTCGGCGAACAGCCGCGCCAGCTCGGTCTCCGTGCCGGGGGCGGGCGCCCGCCAGGAGCGCGCGGGTCGGCCGCGGGCCCAGTCCGCCGGGGGGAGCCGGCGGCGGTCGATCTTGTTCGACGTGTTCAAGGGCAGCTCGTCGAGCTGGACGAAGGCGACCGGGATCATGAAGTCAGGCAGCCGCTCCAGGGCGTAGTCGCGCAGCTCGAGGGGCGCGACGTCGGTCTCGCCGGCTTCGGCCGTGAAGCACGCGACGAGCCGGCGCTGGTCGCCGTCCATCGTCGCGACGACGGCGACCTGGCGGACGGCGGGGTGCCGGCCGAGGACCCATTCGACGTCACCGAGCTCGACGCGGTGCCCGCGGATCTTCACGATGTCGTCGATGCGGCCGTGGTGCTCCAGGATGCCGTCGGGGCGGAACCGGCCCGCGTCGCCGGAGCGGTAGATCCTGGTGCCCGGCGCGCCGAACGGGTTGGGGCGGAAGCGGTCCGCGGTCTGCGCCGGGTCTCCGAGGTAGCCGAGGCTCAGGCAGTCGGAGTCGATCCACACCTCGCCGATGCCGTCACCGACCGGGGTCAGGCCGTCCTCCTCCAGCAGGTGCACGGTGACGCCCTCGATCGGGCGGCCGACCGGCGGCGCGGACCGGCGGTCGGCGGCCGTCGCCGTGGACGGCGTGCACCGCAGCGGCCACGGGTGGACGGAGTTGGCGACCTGGAAGGCCTCGAGGCTGCCGTACGAGACGGCGACCTCGAACGGCAGGTCCGGCGGACCCCACTTGTTGAGCCGGTCGCCGCCGAGCGTGAGCAGCCGCAGCGGGGTCTGGTGCGGCCACGGCAGGTTCTGCAGCACCTCGCCGACCGGCGTGATGACGAAGCTGAGCGTGATCTCCTCCTGCAGGAGCCAGTCGCGCAGCGCGGGCGGCGACGCGATCACGTCGTGCTCGCCGATGACGATCTGCGCGCCCTGCCAGAGCAGGCCGCCGACCTCGTGGATCGCGATGCCGGCCCCGGCCGCGCCCAGCCACGAGCCGCGGTCGGCGGCGGTGGTGCCGTTGATGGTGGCGCTGCGGGCGGCGCTGAGCGCCAGCCACGAGTGCTGCGCGAGGACGATCTTCGCGGCTCCGGTGGAGCCCGAGGTGAACATGGCGTAGGCGAGCTCGTCCCGCCGCGCCGCCGGGCCGGGGTCCGGCAGGTGCTCGCGGGCCGGCACGCCGGCGTCGATGGTGACCACGGGCAGCCCGCCCGGGACCGGCGGCGTGGGGTTGCCGCCGCCCGGGCAGGGCACCACGGGCACCCCGACCGGGACGGGCGGCACCTCGGCCGCGTCGGGGCAGTGCGCGGCCGCCACCACGGCGGCGGGGCGCCCCGCCGCGATGGCCCGGTTGAAGCGCTCGACCGGCACCGAAGGGTCCAGCGGCATGCAGACGCCGCCGGCCTTCAGGCAGCCGAGCATGCCGACCACCCACTCGATCGAGCGGCCCAGGTACATGGCGACCATGTCACCGCGCCGCACACCCAGGACCGACAGCTCGTGGGCGAGCTGGTTGGCCTGCTGGTTGAGCTCGCCGTAGGTCAGCTCCCGGTCGCCGTGCCGGACGGCCGGCGAGTCCGGGGCGCTGCGGGCGAACCCCTCGATCCGGGAGACCAGGGTCGTCGTGCTCGCTCCGACGACCGGGGCTTCCTGCTGGGTGATCATGTCTGCGCTTCCTCCCCTGCTTGTCAGGCGGCCCCTGCTTGTCAGGCGGCCGGGACGACCACTCGGTCCTGCTCCGGGACGTCGTCGACGAGCCTGTTCACCCGGCCCGCGAGGACCCAGAACACGGCGACCACGGCCAGCGCGGCGGCCAGGTAGAAGGCCGTCACGTTGGTGAACGCGACGGCGATCGCGCTGCCCAGCAGCGGACCGGCGGCGTTGGCGCCCCAGACGAACGGCAGGGCGACGCCACCGACGCGGCCCATCGCCTGCGGCGGCGTGGCCTTCTGGATCAGCGTCATCACACCGACGTTGCCGACCGGCGTGGTGAACGACGAGATGCCCTGCGAGATGATCAGGATCGTCACGGCCGTCGCGGTGTTGCCGAACTGGGCGAACGGCAGCAGCAGGAACGCGGCCACCAGCATCGAGTGGGTCAGCAGCAGCGTGCGGCCCATGCCGAGACGCTCGTTGATCCGGCGGGACAGGATCGCGCCGAGGATGACCGGCGTGCCGCCGACACCGAGCACGAGACCGATCTGCGCGGCGCTGAGGTGCAGGTCCTGGTAGCCGAACACGATGATCATCGCGAGGACCATGGACACGGCCGTGTTGCCGAAGGTGGCCATCAGCGTCAGGTAGCGCAGCAGCCGGTTGCCGAAGGTCATCGACACGCCGCCGCGCAGGTCTTTCAGGGTCGCCTGCACGCCGCCGGGGCGGGGCTGCGGGGCAGGCTCCTTGAACTTCACGAGCATCAGCGAGAGCCCGGCGAACAGATAGGTGATGGCGTCGGCGGTGATCGCCCGCGCCGCGCCGAGCGCGCCGACCAGCGCACCACCGGCGCTGCGGCCGAAGATGAGCGCGACGGACCGGCTCAGCTGGGTCTTGGCGTTGCCGTCGACCAGGTCCTCCCGCGGCAGCAGCTGCGGCAGGTACGCCTGGTAGGCGAGCTGGAAGACCACGTCGAAGATGCCCTTGAGCACCGCCGCCACGTACAGGTGGGTGATGGTCAACCCGTCGAGGGCCCACAGCAACGGCAGCGAGCCGAGGATGAGGAACCGGGCCAGGTTGGAGATCTGCATCATCATCCGCCGGTTCAGGCGGTCGGTGAGCACCCCCATCGCCGGGGCGAGCAGCACGAACGGGATCCACTGCAGCGCGATCAGCAGACCGACGCCGAGCGCGCCCTCACCGAACACCAGCACGGCGAGGGACGGCAGCGCGATGACGCTGATCTCGCTGCCCAGCAGGCTGATCGACTCACCGCCCCAAACGAGGGCGAAGTCGCGGTTGCGCAACACCGAGGGGCGGCGACCGCCGGGGGCGGGCGGCTTCCCGCCACCGGGGGCGGCGGGCGGCGCGGCGCCGGCCGGACCTTGCGGCGTCCTGGGGGCGCCTTCCGGGCGTGCTCCGGCCCGCTCCGTCGGTGCGGGTGTCCTGTTTTGCGCGTTGGTTGAGGTCATGCCCCATGACTCCTCTGCGGGAATTCGTGCGAGACGCTCGTATTCCGGTGCGCGGGTCTGCGCGGCTGTCGGCACGAGTCTTCACCCACACACCACAACTGCCGACGGCCCTCACCGTAACTCGACTCTGCAGACAGCGCATCTTGCGGGGCCAGAAGCCACCCGAACCGGTCACTTCGCGCGCGATTCTCACGCAGTGAGTTATCGTATCTTCATGAGAGACTGTGAAGACTTCATGCCCCTCGCGGTCATCCAGGAGCACTTCTGGTCCTCCGACGCGTCGGCGGCGGAGCAGGCCCCGCTGACCGAGTGCGTGGCGCTCGCCGTGCCCGGCCGCCTGGACCCGGACGCGTTGCGCGTCGCGGTCGGCGCGCTGCTGGCGCGGCACGAGGTCCTGCGCACCGCGCTGCGGCTGCACGACGGCGAGCCGGGCCAGGTCGTGCTCCCGGTGCCGGACCCGCTGCCCGTCACCGTGCTCGACGACCACACCTCGGGCGACGACGCGCTCGTCCGGTTCGCCGCCACCGGGATCGACCCCTCGTCCGGCTGCGGGATCGCGTTCCTGCTGCTGCCCGGCGGCGGTCCCGACGGGGAGGACGTGCTCGCGCTCGCGGTGCACCACATCGTCGCCGACGCCACGGCCGTCCGGTTGCTGCTGGCGGAGCTCGCCGCGGACTACACCGCCGCGCTCGCCGGGCGCCCCTCGACGGTGCCGGAGCCCGAGCTGCAGTACGGCGACTTCGTCCTCTGGGAGCGCGAGGCGCTGCTGCCGGCCACCCAGGACGCCGACACCGCGTGGTGGAGCGAGACCCTCCGCGACGCGCCCACCAGCCTCGACGTGCGCCCCGACCGGCCGCGCCGGCGGATCCGCCGCGGCGTCGGCAGCCGCGTCGAGCTGGTCCTGCCGGGCGTCGGCGGCCCCGCGCTGCGCGCCGCCGCCCGGGACCTGCACAGCTCGCCCTACGCGCTGTGCCTCGCCGGCTGGGCCGCCACGATCGCCCGCTCCACCGGCCGCGACGACCTGATCCTCGGCGTGCTCGCGGCCAACCGCGGCGCGCCGCAGCTGGAGACGCTGGTCGGGCAGCTGTCCAACACCGTCCCGCTGCGCCTGGACCTCGGCGGCGCCCCCGACCTGCCCGAGACGGTGGCCCGCTGCACGAAGCGGGTCGCGGCGGCGATCGAGCACGTGCGGCTGCCGTTCAACCGGATCGTGCGGGCCGCCGCCGCGCCGCGGCCGACCGACCGGACGCCGCTGATCCAGCACCTGTTCCTGCCGCGCGTGGACGCGGTCGGCGACCTGCGCTTCGGCGGGCTGCCGGTGCGGGTCCTGGACGTCGAGCGCGGCCGGGGCCGGTTCGACACGGTCGTGGAGATCGAGTTCTCCGACGAGCGGGTCCGGCTGTGGCTGGAGTACGACGGCGACCTCTACACCTCCGAAGGCGTCCGGGCGCTCGTCGACGACTACGCCCGGGTGCTGCGGCAGTGGCTCGCGCGGCCGGAGCTGCGGCTGCCGGACCTCGACCTGCACGCGCCGGAGCCGGCGCCCCTGGATGGTTACGGCGACGGGGACGGCGACGAGCGGGTGCGCCTGGATCTGCCGGACGGCACGCCGGTGACGCTGACCCTCGACCGCTCCCGCGGCGCACAGGACTGGCCGGTCCTGACCGGCGTCGACGCCGGCCAGGAGCTGCGGCTGGCCGACGGGCTGTCGCCGCACCAGCCCGCGGCGCTGCTGCTCGGCGGAGCGCCCACCGGGCTCACGGCCCGCCGGGACGTCGTCGGCCGCCTCGAGATCGTCGACGGCCTGCCCGCGGCTGCTTCAGGCGAATCCGGTCCGGCCCGCCCCGACGGCCCGGACCGGCTGCTCGACCTGATCGTCGAGATCTGGGCGCAGGCCCTGGAGAAGCCGGGCCTCGCGACGGACGCGGACTTCTTCGAGAGCGGCGGGCACTCGCTGCTCGCCACCCGGCTCGTCGCCGACATCCAGGAGGCGCTCGGCGTGCGGGTGCGGGTGCGCACCCTGTTCGAGAACCCCACCCCGGTGGAGCTGACCGGCGCGCTGCGCGCCGCGAACCCTGAGCTGGACGGCATGCTGGAGCTGGTCGCCGACCTGCCCGCGGACCTGGACGAGGCTCCCGACTCATCGGACTCCTCCTTGGAGGATGACGTGGCCGTCGACGTGCCGTTGCTGTCCGGGCAGCGGCAGCTGTGGCTGGCCGAGCAGGCCGACCCGGGCTCGCTCACCCACACGATCCCCCTCGTGCTCGACCTCACCGGACCGATGCGCCCCGAGGCGTTCGCGGCCGCGGTCAACGACGTGGTCGCGTACCAGCCGGGGCTGCGGGGCATGTTCGTCGAGGTCGGCGGCCAGCCCGTACAGCGGATCCAGCCGCACACCGGGATCGACGTGCCGGTCCACGACCTGACCGGCCTCGACGACGCCGCGCGGGAGGCCGAGCGCGGACAGCTCGAGCACGACATCGCCTACACCGGCTTCGACATCACCCGCGGGCCGCTGCTGCGCGCGCGGATCATCCGCCTCGAACCCGAGCGGCACCAGGTGCAGCTGCTGTTCCACCACCTGGTCACCGACGAGGTGTCGATGACGCTGATCATGCGGGACCTCGGCATCGCGTACGAGGCGCGGGCCGCCGGTCGCGCGCCGGCCCTGCCGCGCCACGAGGTCGGCTTCGCCGCCCTCGCCCGGGCCGAGCAGGAGCTGCTCGACGGCCCCGAGGGCGAGCGGCTGCGCCGGTTCTGGGCCCGCGAGCTCGCCGGCGCCCCGCCGCTGCGGCTGGACACCGACCGCCCGCGCGGCGACAAGGCGAGGTTCCGGGGCGAGTTCCTGGAGCGGCCCGTCTCCGCCGACGCGGCGCGGACGCTGCGGGACGTGGCCGCCGCCGCGCGCACCACGCCGTTCACGGTGTTCTGTGCGGCCGTCGGCGTGCTGCTGCACCGGCTCAGCGGCCAGGACGACATCGTCATCGGCATCCCCACGGCGAACCGGATCCAGCGTGGCGCCGACCAGCTCGTCGGCTGCTTCCTCAACGTGGTCCCGGTCCGGCTCGACCTGTCGGGCAACCCGCGCTTCGACGAGCTGGTGCGGCGGGTCGGCGCGGCGGTGCTGCGAGCCTACGAGCACCAGCAGGCGCCGTTCGCCGACATCGTGCAGACCGTGCAGCCCCGGCGGGTCACCGGCGTGCATCCGATCTACCAGGTCACGTGCGAGCTGCAGCTGGAGTCGTGGATGCCGGCCGACCTTGCCGGGCTGGGCTGCGAATACCGGTTCATCTCCCACGGCACGGCCCGCTACGACATGGCCTTCCACGGGCTGCTGCGCCCAGCCGGGCTGTCGGCGATGCTCGAGCTCAACACGGACCTGTGGGACCACGCGTCCGGCTATCAGCGCATCGACCAGGTGCTGGAGCTGCTGGCCGCCGTCGCCGAGTCACCCGCGGCTCCGATCGGGGAGCTCGGTGGGGTGCGCCGGTGATGGCGTCACCCTATGGTGTATGTCCGTTGCAGAGAGTCAACAGGCTGTGGCGACTGCGAGCCGCCGACCTGTCGAAGGCTTTACCAGGTCAGGCGAGGGTTTGAGCCCCCGGAGGGTGTCGCCTTTGGCGGGCTCTCAAGATTCGACCGCAGTATAGTATCGACAGGATCGCTGTGCCACTCGACATGCACCATTCCCTCGGCTCGCCCCGAGGTATTGCAAAGAATAAGGCGGACCACCATGGAATCCGATCAGGAGTACGTTGAAACGCACTACACAGTCAAGATCGTGGCCGAGAGCCCGGACGGCGACAAGCAGCCCGCCACCATCACGGCGCGGGTCCGGATCAACCAGAATCTCGAGGCGCAGGTCGTCGAGCTGTCGGTGATGGCGCCCGAAGGTGGGGCACTGCCGGTCAACGCCGCCCGTTCGATCGACTTCGACATGCTCGCCCGCTCGCTCAGCAGTGCCGTCGCCGCGACCGTGCTCAACGGCGCGACGCCGCCCGAGCCGGAGGAGCGGCAGGCCCGCCGCGCCAAGCCCGACCGGCCGTACCGGCGCATGCCCGACGCCGAGCTGGTCGCCGCGGAGCTGCGCCGCACCGGCAGCGTGGGGCAGCTCGCCCGGCACTTCGACGTCCCCCGCTACACGGCCCAGGCCTGGGTGGACCGGCTGCGGCGCAACGGGCAGCTCGAGTTCTTCGACAGCTGACTGTCGACTCTGCAGACTCCGGCGGACACTGGGATACTCGAGTCATGACCGTGGACAAGCTTTCGCTTTCGCAGCGACTCGGACCCTATGTCGAGCACCTCGGCCTGCAGTTCGAGGAGGTCGGCCCCGACCAGGTGGTCGCCGCCTGGTCGGCCCGCGGCGACCTGCTGCAGCCGCACGGCATCCTGCACGGCGGGGTGCACTGCGCGGTGGTCGAGTCCGTCGCGAGCGTGGCCGCCGACCGGTGGCTCGGCGACAAGGGCACCGTGGTCGGGGTCAGCAACACCACCGACTTCTTCGCGCCGGTCACCGCGGCCAACGGCCGGCTCACCTCGACGGCGGTGCCCATCCACCGCGGCGCCACGCAGCAGGTCTGGGCGGTGGAGACGGTCGACGCGGCCGGCGGGCTCGTCGCCCGGGGGCAGGTCAGGCTGCAGAATCTGCGCTGATCGGCAGGCCTTTCGGCGGGCTTCTCCCGAATGAGGGAACCCGCGCGGAACCCGGTCCGGCGGTCGTAGCGGCGGTCCTACGGTGCAGGCATCACCGCAACGACCGACGGGAGTCCGCCGCATGGACTGGCGCGCAGAGGTGCTCGACCAGCTCGACCTCTACTGGGAGCACAACCTGACGCCCGCGCTGACCGGCCTCACCGACGACGAGTACTTCTGGGAGCCGGTCAAGGACTGCTGGTCCGTCCGGACCGCGGCCGACGGCCGAGCCACGCTCGACGGCGGGCACGAGACCCCGGACCCGCCGCCGGTGACGACGATCGCCTGGCGGATGACGCACGTCTCGCTGCATGTACTGGGGCTCCGCACCAGCGCGCACTTCGGCGACGGCTCGCTGACGATGGCGACCGCGGAGCTGCCGGTGACCGCGGACGCTGCCGTCGCCGCACTGGAGGGGCACTACCGTGACTGGCGCGACGCGGTGAGCGCGCTGGACGAGGCGGCCCTGGAGCGCCCGATCGGCGCGGCAGAGGGCCCGTGGGCCGACCGCCCGATGGCGACGCTGATGCTGCACGTCAACCGCGAGGTCATGCACCACGGCGCGGAGATCGCACTGCTGCGCGACCTCTACCGCACCCACTTCGCCTGACCCGTCCTCCGACCACCACCCCGGCACGGCGACCAGCAGTCCTCACCGCCACCTGACGACCGGACCGTGCCCCGGATTCTCCACGTGCGCCACCGCCCGTGCACATGAGAGCCGCCGGCCCGCTGCGACCCCTCCACTCCCGTGTGATCGAAGTACGCTCCGGGCCGCCCGGACGGCCAGCTCCGTCCTTGGATCACACGCGGCGGAGCGCCGAGCGCCGGGCGCGGACAGGAGATGCCTGGTGGCGGTGCCGGTCGGCGGCCGGTGCCTGGGGAGTGACCGCTGTTTCGTGGGTGGCGCGGAGCCCGGGCTTCGGACCGCTGCGACTGCTGCGGTGCTCGACTGTCCGTGATCGAAGGACGTTCCGGGCCGTTCGGATGGCCAGTTCTGTCCTTGGATCACGGGTGGTGGGGCGGCGGGCTCGGATAGGCGTTGCCGGGTGCCGGTCCGGTGCCGGTGTCGGGCGGTGACGCCGGGCGGTGGCCGGTGCCGGGTGCCGATGCCGGGCGGTGGCTGGTGCCTGGGGAGCGGGTCGCTGTTCCGTGGGCGCGCAGGGGCGGGGTTCGGGTCGCTGTGACTGCTGTGGTGCTCGACTGCTCGTGATCGAAGGACGTTCCGGGCCGCCCGGACAACCAGATCCGTCCTTCGATCACCCGCGGCCGATCACCCTCGGCGGAGCGCGGAGCGCGGAGCGCGGAGCGCCGAGCGCCGAGTGCGGGCGGCGGTGGCGGTCCGGGGGTCAGACGACGCGGACTGTCAGGCCGCTGACGCCGTTGGCCTTGCCCACGTGGGTGGCCTCCTTCTGGAGGTCCTTCTCGGGCAGGACGGCGCCGTCGAACGGGGTCACCACGAGGTCCTTGCCCTCGATCTCCCAGACTGCCTCGATCCGGCCGTCGACGACGACGATGGGGGAGATCCAGCCGGCGGTGCGGCTCACCTTGCTGCGGTGCTTGGCGTCCAGCAGCACGTCGTCCTTGGTGCCGGGGCCGAGGATGTACTGGTCGAAGTGGCCGAGCAGCTTGACGCCCTGGCAGTCGGCCGAGCCGGCGAGGTCGTCGGCGTGCTCGGTCAGGATCATCGCCTTGCGGCCCTCGACGTCGACCTCGGTGAGCTTGTCGCCCATGTCGGCGAACCACTTGCGCAGCTTCGGCTTGCTGGTGCTGTTGAGCGTCAGCCATCGGTCGAACGTGTCGGGGCTGGCCGGGCCGTACGCGCCGAGATACGCCTCGATCGCGATCGGGGCCGCCTCGTCGGGCTCGGGGACGCCCTTCCAGTCCTTGCCGAACTTCTTCGCCGGCGACGTGAACGTGATCTTGTTGCCCTGGTTGGGGCCGTGGCAGAGGGCGCCGCGCCAGGCGAGGGGCTTGAGCACCGAGCCCCACCCGGAGCGCAGCCGCTCCTCCATGCTCGCGAAGCGCTTGTCGGCGATGAGCTTCGTGACCAGCTGGTCGCGGGTGAGCTCCGCGCCGCCCTCGAGGATCTGCGACACCTCGTCGGTCAGCTCGTCCACCTGCTTGGGGCTGACGCCGGACGCCTTCGTCCAGGACGGCTTGAGCCAGCTGCCCGCGGCGGCCATGAGCGACAGGAAGGCGCCGGCGTCCTGCGGGCGCAGCAGGTGCAGCGTGCCGCGCATCGCCCAGGTCTTCAGCAGCGTCAGGTCGGCGACGTCCCGGTCGACGGCGTCGCCGTCGGGTGTCGTCTGCCGCAAGGCGACGGCCAGCTCGGCGGCGCTCCACACCTGCGCCTGCACACCACACAGCCTGCCGACGATCTCGCTCGCGCTGGCCTTCGTGCGCGGGTGCACGAACTGCCGCTTCATCCGCCAGGTCGCGACCTGTTTCCAGGTGACGTTCACGGTGCCCCCTCTGCAGTCAGAAATCACCCTACCCCGGGCAGAAAGACACTGCACGAAAGGCGACAAGGCTCCCACCCGCCCGGTGGGAGCCTTGTCCGAGGAATCTCAGCCCCGGTCCGCCTGTGCGGCCTCCAGGGTGTCGCGTTTCGCCTTCGGCCGGCTCCAGCGCCGCATGATCGGGCGTTCGACGAGTGTGTAGAGCAGCCACGCGAGCACGAGGCTCGTGACGATCGTCAGCCCCGAGTAGGTCAGCACGGTGCCCCACGTGGTGGGTGCGTCGGCCGGGTTCGCGCCCCACGTGGGGGAGTGCCTGCCGATCCAGCCGTAGACGACCACCAGCCAGTGCACCAGGTACAGGGCGAAGGAGATCTCCCCCAGGAACACCATGGCGCGGCTGCCGAACGAGCTGCCGCGGCCGTCGATGTCGCGGGTGGCGACGGCGCCGACGAGGAACGCGAGCGGCAGCGCGGAGACGGCGACGAAGCCCAGGATCGGCGGCGTGGCCCCACCGGCGGCGATGAGCCCGATCGTCGCCACGATGACGGCGACCGGCAGCGGCCAGCGCTTGAGCCAGCGGCCGTTGATGACGATCAGCGCGGTGAAGATGCCCAGCACGAACTCCAGCATCCGCACCGGCGGGAAGAACGTCATGAACCACATGTGCAGCCAGGGCAGCCCGGTGCCGCGGTGGGTCCCGCCGGCGGGCAGCAGCAGCGCCACGAACGGCACGGCGCAGATCGCGGCGAACGTGATCCAGAAGCCGCGCCACAGCCGCTCGGGGCGGACCTTGCGCAGCAGGCTCAGCACGAACGGGAAGGCGAGGTAGAACAGCAGCTCGCAGGACAGCGACCAGGTCGGCGTGTTGGACCACAGGTTGAACAGCAGCTGCTGGTCGGGGATCCAGGCGTGCACCAGGAACAGCGTGGCCAGGGTGTCGCGGGTCGACAGCGCGTGCGCGGCGGTGGCCGCGAGCAGGACCGCCGCGACCAGCGTCACCAGGTGGTTCGGGTAGATCTTGAAGAACCGGCGGCGCCAGAACTGCGGCACGGTGTCGATGTCGCGGGCGACCCACGTCAGCACGAACCCGCTGAGGATGAAGAAGAACGACACCCCGACGGAGCCGAAGCCGTAGAACACGTGGATCACGAAGACCTGGTCCTTGGCGACGAACGGCAGCAGGTTGATGCCGACGTGGCACAGCACGACCAGGAACGCGGCGATGAACCGCAGGCCCGTCAGCGAGTGCAGTTTCGCGCTCGACCGGCCGGGCGCGGGCCGGTCGGCGGCGGGGGACACGGACCGTGGCCCGCCACCTCCGGCGAGGTCCACCTCGGTGCTCGCCTCGGTGGCGAGTCCCGCTCTCGGTCGAATCATCGGGCACCTCCGTCTGAGTCGGTGGCGGGCGTCAGCTCGCCGGCGAGTTCGCGGACCACGGTCGCCTGGTAGAAGTTGCGCACCGGCAGGCGGCGGCCCTGTTCGGCCTCGATCAGGTCGATCACTTCCATTGCCGTCAGCGAGGTGCCGCCGAGGGCGAAGAACTCGTCGTCGGGCGTCACCCCCTTGTCGACCTTCAGCACGCGCTGGAACACGCTCTGCACGTAGCGGATCCGGTCCTCGTCGTGGATCAGGGCCGTCCCGGCCATCGTCATCACCTCGTCTTCCGGTCGGTGTTCTGGGTGTGGTCGAGCAGCCGGCCGGCGGCCTCCACGACCGCGTCGGCGCTCACTCCGTGCGCTTCGAGGGCGTCGCGCTGGCCGGCGACCCGCGCGCCGGGCCGGCCGCGCACGGCGACCCGGCGGATGGGCACGGCGAGCTCGGCGGACACCACCTCGGCGACCGCGTCGCCCGCGCCGCCCTGCGGCCGGTGCTCCTCGACGGTCACCACCCCCGCCCGGCCTCGGCAGCCGGCGAGCAGCCCGTCGCGGTCCAGCGGGTGCAGGGTGTGCAGCTCGAGCACCTCCGCATCGATCCCGTCGCCGGCGAGGCGCGAGGCCGCCTCCAGCGCGAACAGCAACGGCATCGCCCCGGTCGCCACGATCGTCACGTCGGTGCCCTCGCGCAGCGTCCGGGCCCGGCCGAGCCGGAAGTCGGGCGCACTGCCCTGTGGCATCGGCGGCGCCGGTGTCGCCGAACGCCCGAGCCGCAGGTACGCGGGGCCGGGCAGCTCGTGCAGCTGCCGGGTGGCGGCGCCGATCTGCCGGCCGTCGCCGGGGACGACGACGGCGAGGTCCGCGAGCGCCCGGGCGACCGCGAGGTCCTCCAAGGCGAAGTGGGTGGTGCCGAAGTGCGCGGCGGACAGCCCGCCGTGCGTGGCGATCACCCGCACGGGCAGCCGGTTGCCGACCACGTCGACCTTGAGGAACTCGGCGGCCCGCATGGTGGCGAACGTGGCCATCGTGTGCACGTAGGGGATGAAGCCGCGGCGGGCGAGCCCGGCGGCGACGGTCATCAGGTTCGCCTCGGCGATCCCGACGTTGATGTAGCGGTCGGGGAACCGCTCCGCGAAGGTGTCCTCCAGGCCGCCGGTGTCGGAGTCCAGGCAGATGACCCGCGGGTCCTCGGCGGCGAGGTCGATCAGCGTGTCGCGGTACGCCGCGCGGGGATCCGGGCCGAGCTCCACCTCGGCGATCGTCTGCGTCACGACGGCTCCCCCTTCGCCGCCCGGGCGAGGGCCGCGAGGGCGCGCTGCACCAGGGCGGGCTTGAGCTTGGCGTAGTGCCCGGCGACCTTGCGCTCCAGGAACGGCACGCCGCGGCCCTTCACGGTCGTGGCGATCACCATGACCGGGCCGTCCGGCGACGGTTGCAGCGCCTCGTGCAGCGCCGCCAGGTCGTGCCCGTCGACGGTGCGCACCTGCCAGCCGAACGCGGCGAACTTCGCGTCGAGCGGCTCGAGCGCGACGCAGCCCTCGGTGCCGCCGGTGATCTGCAGCCCGTTGCGGTCCACGGCCGCGACCAGGTTGGGCAGCTTGCGGTGGCCGGCCAGCAGCGCGGCCTCCCAGACGCTGCCCTCCTGCAGCTCGCCGTCGCCGAGGACGGTGTAGACCCGCCGGTCGCCGCCGCGCAGCAGCTCGGCGAGCGCGAGGCCGATCGACAGGCCGAGCCCGTGGCCGAGCGAGCCGGTGGCGAACTCGACGCCGGGCAGGTCGTGCGCGGGGTGGCCGAAGAGCCTGCTGCCGGGCTGGGCGTAGCTGTCGAGCTCGTCGGCGGGGAGCCGGCCGAGCTGGACCAGTGCGCTGTAGAGCGCCGGCGCGGCGTGGCCCTTGCTGAGCACGAACGCGTCGCCGGGGCGCAGCAGCCGCGCGTGCAGCACGGCCATCAGGTCGGCGCAGGACAGGCTGCCGCCGGCGTGCGCGCCCTCGGGCCCGCCCGCCATCCGGATGACGTCCTGCCGGATCTGGTGTGCCATCGCCGCGACGGGCGCCTCGTCAAAAGCCCCGTCAAGGGCGCAGTCAAAAGCCCCGTCAACAGCGCCGTCAGAAGCGCCGTCAGAAGCGCCGTCCTGAACGGCGGGGGAGTGCGGCGGGCCGGTCGTGGTCGGCGCGGCCATGTCTGGCTCCCTTCGGTGGGTGTGAATGTGTGTGGGTCAGCCTTTGCGGAGCGCGTCGCGCCAGCCGGGCGCGGGGCGCGAGCGGGCCATCTGGCGGATCAGGTCGAGGTGCCGCCACACCTTCTCGAAGGCGTCGGCGTAGCCGGCCAGCAGCGGCCCGGCCGCCGGATCGAGGTGGCGGCGTTGCAGGCACAGGGATCCGTCCACGACCGCGGTGGTCACGGGGAAGCGCTCGGCCACCCAGTCGAGGGCGTCGGCCTCGGTCATGTCGGCGGGCCGGAACGCGGGGTGCGCGGGCAGCGGCGCGACCTGGTACTGGGAGACCGGCACGCCCTCGGCGCGCAGCGCCCGGTGCAGGGCGGCGCGCAGCCCGGTGCGGTGCTCCGGCCCGAGGCCGAGCGCCTCCGGCTGCGGCATCAGGCGCAGGATGTGCCAGGCGTGCGTGCGGCCGGCGGGAATCCGCGGCACGCCCAGCCCCGGAAGCTGGGCCAGCCGGTCCAGGAACGCGCGGATGCCCGGCTCGCGCCGGCGGGCGTAGTCGTCGAAGCGGGCCAGTTGCGAGTGGGTGAATGCCGCCGCCACGGGTGCCATCCGGGCATTGAAGGCGGCGTGGTGGCTGATGTACGTGCGAGCCCCGACCGGCGCCCGCTCGCCGAAGTTGCGCAGGCTGACGAGCCGCTCGTGCAGCTCGTCGTCGTCGGTGGTGATGAGCCCGCCCTCGCCGCACGTCGGCAGGTTCTTGTGCGGGTGCAGGCTGAAGCAGCCGGCCGTGCCGAGCGCGCCGGCCCGGCGGCCCTCCAGCCGCGCGCCGTGGGCCTGCGCGGCGTCCTCGACGACCGGCACGTCCAGCCGCTCGGCGAGGCGGCGCAGCGCCGGCATGTCCGCGGGCAGCCCGTGCAGGTGGACGGGCAGCAGCGCCGCGGTGCGGGGACCGGTGGCCGCGGCGGCCGAGCGGGGGTCCAGGTTGTAGGTGCCGGGCTCGATGTCGCCGAACACGGCGGTGCCGCCGGCCGCGTGCACGGCGTGGGCGGTCGCGTTCATCGTCAGGGCCGGCACGACCACCTCGTCGCCGGGGCCGATCCCGCAGCCGCGCAGCGCGAGGTGCAGCGCGACGGTGCCGGAGGCGACGGCGACGCAGTGCCGCGTGCCGGTGGCCTCGGCCCACGCCGCCTCGAGCCGGCCGATCTCGGGCTCGCCGGGCGACGCGGCGTTCAGCGGACCGTCGCGCAGCACCCGCAGGACGGCCCGCTCGTCGTCCGCGGTGACGACCGGCCAGGTGCCGCCGTCGCTGTCCTTCGGCACGGTGCGGTCCCCGCCGAGCAGGGCCAGCTCCGCGGTTCGCAAGGTGCGGGTGGCGGTGTGGGTGGTCTCGGCCATGAACAGGCACCTCCGGACGGTGTGCTCGTCGGGTCGCCGCTCGGGAGGACACGCACGGAGCAGCCTTTGTTGCAGACTATTCGTCGTCTCATCATGCAGAGTCTGCAACAGTGTCGAGGGCCAGCATCACCCTGCACGCCGCGATCCGCAACTCGATCATCGGCGCCTGTCCGAAGTCCTGTTTGGCAAAACCCGATGTGGGAAAGGGTCAAAGAGTCGTCGGCGTGGATACTCGAGCGATTTGCCGTGACCTGCGGGATGTCGCCTCGATGTTGCTTCCAAGTCGTCTCTCGGGATGTGCGACCGTGAAGCATGTGTTAGCTTCTGCAGTGTTGGCCAAACAGTAGTCATACAATCTGCAGGAGGCAACTAATGACTGTTGCAACGACCGTGCAGTGCCCGCAGTGCGGTGGCGCGGTGGACGTCTCCGACGAACTCATGGTTGCCGAGATCGTGATCTGCCAGCACTGCTCCAGCGAGCTCGAGGTGGTCACGACCGACCCGGTCGTGCTGGCGCTCGCGCCCGAGGTGGAAGAGGACTGGGGCGAGTAGCCGCCCGCTCGCCGGAGTGGTGGGTGCCTGAGGCGGGTCCCACCCCACGGCGGGCACCGTACACGCGACAAAGACTGCAGACGGAAAGGGGCGGCAGGGTGAAGGTGAGCGTCGTCGGCGCGGCCGGCTACACGGGTGGGGAGCTGCTCCGGCTGGTGCACGCGCACCCGGAACTGGACCTGGTGCAGGCCGTCTCCCGCCGGCACGCCGGCCGGCCGGTCGCGGAGGTGCACCCCAACCTGCACCATCTCGGCCTGACGTTCCACCCGCCGCAGGAGCTGGCCCCGGTCGACACCGCCTTCCTGGCGCTGCCCTCGGGAGCCTCGGCGGAGCTGGAGGCCGGCGTCGCCGAGCTGGCCGGCACGATCGTCGACCTGAGCCCGGACTTCCGGGCCGGCGCCAGCTCCGCGTCCGGCGACGTCTACCGGACCGGGCTGCCCGAGCTGTACGCCGACGAGCTGCCCGGCGCCGAGCGGATCAGCGTGCCCGGCTGCATGGCGACCGCCGCGATCCTCGCCCTGGCCCCGCTGAGCAAGGCGGGACTGGTCGCCGGTGACGTGGTGGTCGACGCGCGGACCGGCTCGTCCGGCTCCGGCGCCGAACCGGGCCCGTCGTCGCATCACGCGGAGCGCGGCAACGCGTTCAGAGTCTACAAACCCGCCGGGCACCGGCACGAGAAGGAGATCGCGGCGCACGCCAAGGTTCGGGCCCGCATGACCGTGACGGCCGTGCCGTCGGTCCGCGGCGCCCAGGTCGTCTGCCACGTCACGCCGCCGGAGCCGGTCGAGCGCCGGGACGTGCTGCGGGTGCTGCAGCGGGAGTACCGCGACCGCCCGTTCGTCCGGGTGGTGGCCCGCAGCCGCGGGGTGCACCGGCTGCCGGACCCGCAGTTCCTGTCCGGCACCAACTTCGTCGACGTCGGCTGCGCGGTCGACGAGGACGGCGGCCGGATCGTCGTGGTCGCCGCCCTGGACAACCTGGTCAAGGGCGCCGCCGGCGGCGGCGTGCAGAGCCTGAACGTGGCGCGCGGCCTGCCGGAGGACGCCGGCCTGGAGTTCCCGGGCCTGCACCCGGCCTGATCCGGCACGGCACACGAAGCGCAGGGCAAGCACAGAGGAGGTGAGCGGGGCATGGCACAGGATGCCGGACACACCCCCGGCGGGGTCATCGTGGTCAAGATCGGCGGCGGCTCCGACCCGGGACCGTTGCTCGACGAGGTCGCGGAGCTGGCCGCGGCCGGCACGCCCACCGTGCTGGTGCACGGCGGCGGCGCCGTCGCCGACCAGCTCGCCGACGAGCTCGGCATCGAACGCGAGGTCATCAGGTCACCCGACGGCACCCAGAGCCGGCGCACCGACCGCACCATGCTCTCGATCATCACCATGGCGCTGCTCGGGCGGGTCAAGCCCGAGCTGGTCAGCGGGCTGCGGGCACGCGGCGCGCGGGCGGTGGGCCTGAGCGGGGCGGACGGCGGGCTGGCGACCGCGTCCCGCAAGCCGGCCATCCGGTCGATCAAGGCCGGAAAGACCGTGCTGATCCGCGACGACCAGTCGGGGCGGATCGAGCACGTCGACCCCGCACCCGTGCGCGCGGTGCTGGAGCGCGGCGACGTCCCCGTGGTGTCCCCGCCGGCCAGCGACGCCGACGGCAATCTGCTCAACGTCGACGCCGACGAGATGGCGGCCCGGCTCGCGGTGGCGCTCGACGCCGATGCGCTGGTCCTGCTCACCGACGTCTCCGGGGTGTACGCCGACCCGGAAGACCCGGGCAGCAGGATCGCCGAGGTCGGCCCGCAGCACCTCGACGGCGACACCGTCTGCGGGCGGATGCGGCACAAGGTGCGGGCCGGGCTGCGCGCCAGCCTGACCGTCGCGCGCGTCGTCATCGGCGCCGCCGGGCAGCACCGGCCGATCCGCCAGGCCCTCGCCGGCGGCGGCAGCTCCCTGCGCGAAGCCGGCGGCGGCAGCTCCCTGCGCGAAGCCGGCGGCGGCAGCTCCCTGCGCGAAGCCGGCGGCGGCAGCTCCCTGCGCGAAGCCGGCAGCGGCAACGTCCTGCGCGAAGGCAGCGCCGCATGACCGCCGGCTGGGCCGTGCGCCGCACCCGCCCCGGAGTCCTGCGCGAGGACTACCCGGCGTGGCTGCTGCGCGCCGCGCTGAGCATCCCGTCGGTGTCCGGGCAGGAGCTGCCGCTCGCGGGCTTCCTGGCGGAGCAGATGGACACGCTCGGCTTCGACGCGCACGTCGACGAGGTCGGCAACGTCCACGGCGTCATCGGCCCCGCCGACGCCCCGACCGTGATGCTGCTCGGGCACATCGACACCGTCCCCGGGCAGGTCCCGGTCTGTCAGGTCGGCGACCTGCTGTACGGGCGCGGCTCGGTGGACGCCAAGGGCGCCTTCGTCACGATGATCTGCGCCGCCGCGCGCAGCCGGGACGTGCGGGTGCACGCCGTCGGCGCGGTCGGCGAGGAGGTCGCCGGCTCGCGGGGGGCGCGGCACGTGATGGAGACCGTCCCGCGCCCGGACGCCGTGGTCATCGGCGAGCCGAGCGGCTGGGACGGGGTCTGCCTGGGCTACAAGGGGCGCATCGGCCTCGGGTACGAGATGCACCAGCCGCCGCTGCACACCAGCAGCCCGGAGCCGACCGCGGTGGAGCGCGCCGCCCGCTGGGCCGGCGACGTGCAGGACTACCTGCGCGGGCTGTCGCCGGACCCCGATCCGGACCCGGTCGCGTTCGGCGTCGCCGCCGGCACGCTCATCCGCCTGTGCGGTGACCTCGCCGACGCCGAGGCGTTCCTGACCTGCCGCGTGCCGCCGGGCTTCGACTTCGCCGCCCTGGAGCGCTTCGCCCGCGGCCGCACGCACAGCCGGATCTGGGTCGACGAGCGGGTGCCCGGGGTGACCCGCACCCGGTCCGACCCGGTGGTGAGCCAGCTGCGCGCCGCGATCGCCGCGCAGGGCGCCCGGCCGACGTTCAAGCGCAAGGCCGGCACCTCCGACATGAACACCCTCGACCCGTGGGGCGTGCCGATGGCGGCCTACGGCCCCGGCGACGCCCACCTGGACCACACCACCGACGAACACATCCCGATCAGCGAGCTGTACCGCGCGATCGACGTCCTGACCGTCGCTCTGCCCCGGCTCGGGCGCCACCTGGCCGCGGCCCCGCCGGACACCGCACGCGCCCTCGCCGGTTCCCAACTTCTGGAGGCATGATGTTGCTGGACGGGAACGTCGCCATGATCACCGGCGCGGCCCGTGCGCTGGGCCGCTCCCACGCGCTGACCTTCGCCCGTGAGGGCGCCGACCTGATCCTCGTCGACCACTGCGACCCGCAGGCCGGGCCCTACCCGATGTCGGGCCGGCGCGACCTGGAGGAGACCGCCGACAAGTGCCGGCGCTTCGGCAGCCGGGTGCTGACCGGCGTCGCCGACGTGCGCGACCAGGCCGGCGTCGACAAGGTCGTCGACGAGGGCATGGAGGAGTTCGGCCAGATCGACGTGCTGCTCAACAACGCCGGCGTGCTCGGCCCCGGCGGCGTACGGGCGCACGAGCTGACCGAGGAGCAGTGGCAGCTGGCCCTGGACGTGAACCTCAGCGGCACGTGGCGCTGCTGCCGGGCGGTGCTGCCGCACATGGTCGAGCACGGCGGCGGCCGGATCGTGAACACCGCGTCCACCGGCGGGCGGGTCGCGTTCGAGATGTACTCCAACTACGTCGCCTCCAAGCACGGCGTGGTCGGGCTGACCAAGTCGATCGCGCTCGAGTACGGCCGGCACAACATCCGCGCGAACGCGGTCAGCCCCAGCACCGTCGCCGACGACGCGGAGCTCGGCACCCGCAGCACCCGCGCGGTCGCCGAGTCGATGGGCTCCGGCCTGGACGACTACGAGCGCCAGTCCGCGTCGCTGCACGCGATCGGCCGCCTCGTGAGCGCGGCGGAGGTGTCGGCGGCCTGCCTGTGGCTGGCCAGCCCCAACTCCGGCGGCGTCACCGGCACCGAGCTGGTGGTGGACGGCGGCTTCACCGCCCGCTGACCGAGAAACCCGACCCCGGACCCAGACGGAGCGGCTTCACCGCCCGCTGACCGAGGACCGGACCCCCACCCAGACGGATAGGAGTTGTCTGCCATGGACCAGTCCACCGACCTGCAGACCCGGCCCGACGCCGGCCTGGACGCCGCGCCCGCCGACGGCGCCGCCCCGTCCGACCTCGCCGCGCTGCGGTCCAGGCTGGCCGCGCTGCCCGCGCAGCAGCGCCGGCTGGTGGAGCGGATGCTGGCCCGTCAGGGTGCGGACCTCGGGATCACCCGCCGCGCCGCCGGCAGCGACGAGGCGCCGTGCTCCTTCGAGCAGGAGCGGCTGTGGTTCATGTACGAGCTGCTCACCCGCCGCGAGATCTTCCACGTCCCGGTCGCGCTGCGCATCGACGGCGACCTGCACGCCGAGTCGCTGCGCCGAGCGCTGCAGCAGCTCGCGCTGCGGCACGAGTCGCTGCGCACGGTCTTCCGGCAGCGCGACGGCAAGCCCTACCAGCTGGTCCTGGACCGGATGACGCTGCCGCTCGACGAGGTCGACTGCGGCGCCGAGGAGGACCCGGCCGGCACCGCGCGGCGGCTCGCCTCCGGCCTGGTCGTCGAGGACTTCGACCTCGCCGAGGGGCCGCTGGTGCGCTGCACCCTGTTCCGCATCGACGACACCACGCACCTGCTCGCGCTGGTCCAGCACCACATCGTGTCCGACAACTGGTCGCTGGGGATCCTGCTGGACGACCTCGGCCGGCTCTACGCCCGGGAGCGCGGCGTGCCGGTGGAGCTGGCCCCGCTCGACGTGCACTACCCGGACTTCGCCGAGTGGCAGCGGGCCACGGTGGACGGCGCGTCGATGCAACGGCTGCTGGAGCACTGGCGCGAGCGGCTCGACGGCGCCCCCGACGCCCTCGACCTGCCCACCGACCGGCCCCGTCCCGCGATCCGCGGCAGCCAGGGACAGTTCCAGCACGTCCGGTTCGGCGCCGACCTCGTCCAGGGGCTGCGCGACCTCGCCAAGCGGCACGACACCACGCTGCTCGGCGCGTTCCTCGCCGGCTACATCGCCTTCCTGTCCCGGCTGGTGCGCTCGGAGTCGCTGGTGGTGGGGGTACCGGTGGCCGGCCGCCCCCGCGCGGAGACGCAGCGGATGATCGGCTACTTCCTGAACTGGCTGCCGATCCACGTCCGGGTCGGGGACCGGCCGGACCTGAACACCCTGGTCCGCCGCACCGGCGCGGCGCTCGGCGAGGCCCTCGGCCACCAGGAGATCCCGTTCGACATGCTCGTCCGGGAGCTGCAGACGTCGCGCCGCCCCGGCGTGACCCCGATCTTCCAGACCTCGTTCTCGCTACGCGACGGCGCGCCGACCCCGCCGAGGATGCCCGGCGTCGAGGTGTCCTTCGCCGAGCTCGACGGCGGCGCGACGCACTACGACCTGATGGCCGAGCTGTGGTGCGAGGGCGACGAGGTCGTCGGCTACCTGCCCTTCGACGACGAGCTGCTCGACGCGTCCACGGTCGCGCGCTGGGCCCGCTGGCTGGAGACGCTGCTGCGGGCCGGCCTGGCGAACCCGGACGTCCCGGTCGCCGACCTGGAGATCCTCGCCGACGGCGAGCCGGCGGTCATCCCGGCGAAGGGGCTCACCGCCGCTCCGGCGGCGGCCACGCTGCACGGAGCGTTCGCCGCGCAGGCCGTCCAGCGGCCCGAGGCGGTCGCGGTCTCCGACGACGGGGAAAAGCTCACCTACGCGGAGCTTGCCGCCCGGGCCAACCGGATCGCGACCGCCCTGCGCGAGCGGGGTGAGGGGCCGGGCAGCATCGTCGGCCTCGTCCTGGAGCGCACCGTGGACCTGCCCGCCGCCGTCCTCGGCGTGCTGCAGGCAGGCGCCGCCTACCTGCCGATCGACCCGGAGAACCCGGCCGAGCGCACCGCCGACCAGTTCGCCGAATGCCGGGTGAGCACGGTGATCGTGACACCCGCGACCGAGAAGGCCATCGAGGGGGCGCGGCCGCTCGTGCTGGACTGGGCCGAGCTGCCCGAGGCGCCCGAACCGGTCACCGTCGACGTGCCCGCGAGCGCGCCCGCGTACGTGATCTACACGTCCGGCTCCACCGGCAAGCCCAAGGGCGTCCTCGTCGCGCACGAGCACGTGCTGCGGCTGCTGTCCGCCTGCGACGAGCACATGCGCTTCGGACCGGACGACGTGTGGACGCTGTTCCACTCCTACGCGTTCGACTTCTCCGTCTGGGAGCTGTGGGGTGCGCTGCTGCACGGCGGCCGGCTGCTCGTCGTGCCGCAGTGGGCGACCCGCGCGCCGGACGTGTTCGCCGAGCTGGTGCAGACCGAACGCGTCACCGTGCTGAGCCAGACGCCGTCCGCGTTCGGTCAAGTGAGCGCCGCGTTGCTGGAGCGCGGCGGTGAAACCGCCCTGCGGTACGTCGTGTTCGGCGGCGAGGCGCTCAACCACGCCGCGCTGCGCCCCTGGGTCGCCGCGCACGGCGACGCCCAGCCCGAGCTCATCAACATGTACGGCATCACCGAGACCACCGTGCACGTCACCTACCGTCGGGTGCGGGAGGCGGACCTGGCCGAGACCGCGTCGCTGATCGGCCCGCCGCTGCCGGACCTGTCGCTGTACCTCCTGGACGGCTCGCTGCGCCCGGTCGGCCCCGGCGTCCCCGGCGAGATCTTCGTCGGCGGCGACGGCGTCACCCACGGCTACGTCGCCAACCCGGCGCTGACCGCGCAGCGCATGCTGCCCGACCCGTTCAGCGGGCGGTCCGGCGCCCGGATGTACCGCAGCGGCGACCTCGCCGTGCACCGCGACGACGGCGAGCTGCTGTACCTCGGCCGCGGCGACGACCAGGTGAAGGTGCGCGGCCACCGGATCGAGCTCGGCGAGGTGCAGGCCGCCCTGGCCGCCCTCGACGACGTCGCCCGGGCCGCAGTCGTCCTCGAACGCGACCGGGTCGGCGCCGCCACCCTCGCCGGGTACGTCGTGCCCGCCGGCGAGGCGAGCCCGAGCGGCTCCGCGATCCGCCGCGCGCTGCTGCGGACTCTGCCGGAGTGGATGGTGCCGGCGACGGTCACCGTGCTGGACGAGCTGCCGCTGACCCGCAACGGCAAGCTCGACCGGCAGGCGCTCGCCGGCCGCCGCGACCAGGGCACGAGCACCGGCCCGCGCGGCGAGACGCCGGCGGACGGGACCGCGAAGGAGCTCGCCGCGATCTGGCAGGACCTGCTCGGCGTGCCCGCGGTGGGCACCGAGGACAATTTCTTCGAGCTCGGCGGCCACTCGCTGATGGTGATGCACATGGTCGCCCGGATCCGCACGTCGCTCGGCGTGGACATGCCGATGGAGACCCTGTTCCGCACGCCGCAGCTGCAGCCGCTCGCCGAGGCAGTCGACGAGGTCCGCGCCGGCACCACCGTGGCCCCCGCCGCCGGTTTCGGCGACGACATCGCGACGATGCGCGCCGAGATCGCCGGGCGGGTCGCCGGGATCCCGCGGCCGGGGGAGCGCCCCGCCGCCGACCGCAGTGTCGTGCTGCTCACCGGCGCGACCGGGTTCGTCGGCCGGTTCGTCCTCGCCCGGCTGCTCGACGGCGGCGACTGCGCGCGGGTCGTCTGCCTGGTGCGCGGCGGGGAACGCCGCCGCGACGACCTGGTCGACGGGATGACCGCCCTCGGGCTGTGGCGCCCGGAGCACGCCGCCCGGGTGGAGCTCGTCGACGGCGACATCGCCGCGTCGCGGCTCGGGCTGTCCCGCGCCGACCACGACCGGCTCGCCGGCGAGGCGGGGCGCATCGTGCACACCGCCGCGTGGGTCAACCACGTCTACCCGTACGAGCAGCTGGCCGCCGCCAACACGCACAGCTTGGCCGGCCTGCTCGAGCTGGCCGCCGCCGGCCGCCGCGCCGCGCTGACCGTGGTGTCGACCAGCTCGGTGTTCGACTCCGCCGGCTATCCGGCCGGCGGGACCGTGCCGCCCGGCCCGCTGCACACGCTGCCGTCGACAGCGAACGGCTACGTGCGGTCCAAGGCGGTCGCCGAGCTGTACCTCGAGCACGCCGCCGAGCTGGACGTGCCCGCCGCGGTGGTGCGGATCCCGAGCGTCTTCGGCGACCAGGAGCGCTTCCAGATCAACGCGGCCGACGCCGTGTGGAGCTGGTCGCGGGCGATGATCGAGACCGGTCAGCACCCGGAGAGCTTCGCCCTGGAGGGCAACGAGCTCTTCCAGGCGCTGCCCGCCGACGCCGCCGCGGAGGCGGTGCTGCTGGCCGGCGACGGCCACGTCACGGCGGGCGCCCGCTATGTCGACGCCGTCCCCGCGACCGTCGGCAGCACCCGAGACCTGGTGGACGCGATCCGCGCCGCCGGACACGAGCTGCGGTCCTGCCCGGACCGCGAATGGTACGAGCGGGTGGCGGGCCTGGACCCCGAGCGGGTCTGGGTGGCCGGCATCGCCGGCCCGGTCGCCGCCCAGCTGGCGGCGGACCCGTCCGCCGCCGCACCCCGGACGCTGCGCCGCTGCACCGCCCCTTCCGGTGCGGGCGAGCTGAGCGAGCTGCTGCGGACCCGGGCGCTGCACACCCCGGCGCACCTGGCCGGGTACATCCGGACGCTTGACGCGTCCTGAACTGCCGGCCGGGACCTGTGTCCCGGAACCGGAACACGCAGGAACGGACCGGGAGGATGCCCAGCCCCTGCACGGCCGAAACGGACGAGACCGAAACGATGGGAGTGACAGTGAGCACGGACGAGCGCACGTATCTCGTGGTGCGCAACCACGAGGACCAGTACTCGATCTGGCCCGCCGGGCAGGACGTCCCGGACGGCTGGGCCACCGAGGGCTTCGACGGCCCGAAGGACGACTGCCTCGCGCACATCGCCGAGGTATGGACCGACCTGCGCCCGCTGAGCCTGCGCCGCGCGGTCGTCGCCGAAGGAGGTGTTCACGTTGGCTGAGATGGTGCACACGCCGGAGACCACGAACCCCGAAAACACCGAAGAGCCGCTCGCGGTGATCGGCATGAGCTGCCGCTTCGCCCCCGACCTCGACACACCCGGACAGCTGTGGGAGTTCCTGCGGGCCGGGCGCAGCGCCGTCGGCGAGATGCCCGCCCGGCGGTGGGACCCCTACGAGGCCGACCCGAAGAGCCGCGCGATCCTGCGCCAGACGACCCGCAAGGGCTCGTTCATGCAGGACATCGAGGGCTTCGACGCGGAGTTCTTCCAGATCACCCCGCGCGAGGCGGAGTACATCGACCCGCAGCAGCGGATCATGCTGGAGATGGCCTGGGAGGCGCTGTGCGACGCCGGGCTGCCGCCGACCTCGCTCGCCGGCACCGACGCCGGTGTCTACGTGGCCGCGAACACCAACGACTACGGCCGCCGGCTCCTGGAGGACCTGGACCGCACCGGCGCCTGGGCCGTGAACGGCACCACCTTCTACGGCATCGCCAACCGGATCTCGTACTTCCTCGACGCGCACGGTCCGAGCATGGCGGTCGACACCGCGTGCGCCGGGTCGCTGACCGCGCTGCACGTCGCGTGCCAGGCCCTGCGCACCGGCGAGACCAGCGTCGCGATCGTCGGCGGCATCAACATCATGTCGTCGCCGGCGCTCGTGGTGGCGCTCGACGCGGCGTCCGCGACGTCGCCGGACGGGCGCAGCAAGGCGTTCGACAAGGCCGCCGACGGCTACGGCCGCGGTGAGGGCGGCGGCGTCGTCGTCCTCAAGCGCCTGTCCGACGCCGTCCGCGACGACGACCCGATCTACGGGCTCGTCATGGGCAGCGGTGTGTTCCAGGACGGCCGCTCCGACGGCATGATGGCCCCCAACAGCGAGGCCCAGCAGCGGATGCTGCAGGAGACCTACGAGCGGGCCGGCATCGACCCCAACACGGTGCAGTACGTCGAGGCGCACGGCACCGGCACCCAGCTGGGCGACACGGCCGAGGCGAAGGCCATCGGCAGCGTCTTCGGCCCCAGCCGGGACAGCGACGACCCGCTGCTGATCGGCACCCTCAAGCCCAACGTCGGGCACGTCGAGGCCGCCTCCGGCATCGCCGGCGTCATCAAGGTGCTGCTCGGCATGCAGCACGGTGAGCTGCCGCCCAGCCCGCACGAGGAGGTCAACCCCGAGCTGGGCCTGGACGACAACCGGATGCGCCTGGTCGGCGAGCCGACCCCGTGGCGCGCCGGTGCGCACGGCCGCCGCGCCGGTGTCTCCAGCTACGGCGTGGGCGGCTCGATCGCGCACGCCATCCTGCAGCAGGCCCCGGCGACCCGCCCGTCCGCCAACGGCCACGGCGGCGACAGGACCGCCCGCCCGTGGGTCTTCCCGATCTCGGCCGCCTCGGAGCAGGGCGTGCGCGGGCTGGCCGGCGCGGTCGCCGACTGGGTCCGCACCAACCGCGGCGCCGACCTCGACTCGCTCGCCCACACGCTGACCGAGCGCCGCTCGCACCTGGCCCGCCGGGCCGCGGTGGTGGCCGCCGGCGCCGACGAGCTCATCGAGGCCCTCGACGCGCTCGCCGACGGCGAGCACTCGCCCGACGCCGTCACCGGCGCCGCGCGCGCGTTCGGTGACAGCGGCGCCGACGGACCCGTCTGGGTGTTCTCCGGGCACGGCGCGCAGTGGGCCGGGATGGGTCAGGAGCTGCTCACCACCGAGCCGGCGTTCGCCCGCGTGATCGACGAGCTGGGCCCGGTCTTCGCCGAGGAGCTGGGCTGGACCCCGCGCGAGGCGATCGACGCCGGCGGCCCGTGGACGGTGACCCGCACCCAGGCGATGACCTACGCGATGCAGGTCGCGCTCGCCGAGGTGTGGTCGGAGCTGGGCCTGGTCCCCGGCGCGATCATCGGGCACTCCGTCGGCGAGATCGCCGCCGCGGTCGCCGCCGGCAGCCTCGACCGGATCGACGCGGCACGCTTCGCCTGCCGCCGGGCCAAGGCCCTCGAGCAGGTCGCCGGGCAGGGCGCGATGGCGATGGTGCCGATGGCGTTCGCCGACGTCGAGCAGCGGCTGGCGGGCCGCGACGGGGTCGTCGCCGGCATCGCCGCCAGCCCACTGTCCACAGTGGTCTCCGGCGACATCGACGCGGTCGAGGCGTTCGTGGCGGAGCTGTCGGGCGAGGGCATCCAGGCCCGCAAGGTCAACACCGACGTCGCCTTCCACTCACCGCACGTGCGGGGCGAGGTCCTGGCGGAGGTCGGCCGGGCCGCGGCACAGCTGCACGCCCGCCCGCCGCAGGTGACGCTGTACAGCACGGCGATGGCGGACCCGCGCTCCGGCGCCGCCCGCGAGGGCGACTACTGGGCCACGAACCTGGCCGACCCGGTGCGCTTCCACCAGGCCGTGCGGGCCGCGCTCGACGACGGCGCCCGGGTGTTCCTGGAGGTGTCCTCGCACCCGGTCGTGGCGCACTCGATCAGCGAGACCGCGATCGACGCCGGCGTCTCCGACGCGCAGGTCGCCATCACGCTGCGCCGGGAGCAGCCGGAGCAGCGCACCGTCCTGACCAACCTGGCCCGCCTGCACTGCCTGGGCAGCCCGGTGCGCTGGTCGTACGCGGGCGAGCTCGTCGACGTGCCGGCCGTACGGTGGCAGCACAAGCCGTTCTGGATCTTCCCGGACACGCCGTCCGAGCACGCGGGCGTCGGCCACGACCCGGAGAAGCACACGCTGATCGGCGGGCACACCACCGTCGCCAGCGCCCCCGTGCAGCGGGTCTGGCAGACCGAGCTGAACATGGACAACCGGCCCTACGCGCAGTCGCACAAGGTCGTCGGCGTGGAGACGGTGCCGGCCTCGGTGGTGCTCAACTCGTTCATCGGTGCCGCCGCCGGTGACGGCGACGTGCCCTACGGGCTGCGCGACATCGTGTTCCGCATCCCCCTCGCCGCGCACCCGACCCGCATCGTGCAGGTCGTCATGGAGCAGGACAAGGTCCGGCTCGCCAGCCGCATCAAGCGCGAGGACGGCGCCGGCGGTGCCGGTGGCGGCGTCCGGGACGACGAGTGGCTGACCCACACGACCGCGACCGTCGTGCCGGAGCCCGAGGTCGGCACCACGCCGTTGGAGGACGTGGACACGATCCGTGCCCGCTGCCCGGTGTCGTGGACGTGGGCGAAGGTCGACGGCATCTTCCGCGCGATGGGTGTCGACGGCTACACGTTCCCGTGGGTCGTCGAGGAGCTGCTGCGCGGCGACGACGAGCAGATCGCGACGGTCACCGTCGACCACACGCCGAAGCTGCACCCGTCGAGCTGGACCGCGGTTGTCGACGCCGCCCTCACCGCCAGCGGCGTGCTGGTGATGACCGAGGACTCGACCGTGCTGCGGACCTGCTCGCACCTGGAGTCGCTGCAGTTCAAGGGCGCGCCGCCGCCGCGGATCTTCGTGCACACCACGCGGGACCCGCGCACGCCGGACACCATCAACATGCAGGTGGCCGACGAGACCGGCACCGTCGTGTGCGAGGCCCGCGGGCTGCGCTACGTCAAGGTGCAGGACATCGGCTCGGGTGCGGTCGGCCCGCGCGACCTGGTGCAGGAGCTGACCTGGGAGCCGGTCGAGGTGCGCGCCGACGCGCCGCAGCCGCGGCAGGCGCTGCTCCTCGGGCAGCCTGAAGGCGGTTCCGCGCTCGTCGACGCGCTCAACGCCCGCGGTGTCGAGACCCGCGCGACGACGGACCCGGCCGCGATCGGTGACGGCCTGCTGGCCGGCGGCGACGTGGTGATCGTGGCCCCGCCGGCGCTGCTGCCGGACGAGGCGCCCGAGCAGGCGGCCCGCCGCTGCGCGCAGGCGCTCGTCGACGCCGTCCAGCGGGTCGCCGCGATCGAGGACGAGCAGAAGCGGCCCACCATCTGGGCGCTGACCCGTGGGGTCCGGCAGGGCGGCACGGAAGGCGCGCTGGCGCACGCCCCGCTGTGGGGCGCGGGCCGGATCGTCGCCGGTGAGCGGCCCGACCTGTGGGGCGGCACCGTCGACGTGGACGGCAGCGTCGATCTGGCGTCGGTCGCCGGCGTCATCGGTGCGCTGCCGCCCAACGAGGACGTGCTGTCCAGCACGGCGGACGGGCTGTCCGCGGCCCGGCTGCGCCGGCTGGAGCGGCCCGCCGAGCGGGAGCCGGTGGACTGCCGTCCCGACGGCACCTACCTGGTCACCGGTGGTCTCGGCGCGCTCGGTCTGGAGGCCGCGCGGCACCTGGTCGAGCAGGGCGCCCGCCGCCTGGTGCTGGTCGGCCGCCGCGGGCTGCCGCCGCGCTCGGAGTGGGACGGCGTGACCGACCCGGCCGTGGCCGCACAGATCGCCGAGGTCGTCGCCCTGGAGGCGGCGGGTGCCACGGTACGGGTGCTGCGGCTGGACATCTCCGACCCGGAGGCGACCGCCAAGGCCCTCGACCCGGGCTCGCTGGACATGCCGGCCGTGCGCGGCATCGTGCACTGCGCCGGCGTGGTCTCCGACGCCCTGGTGGAGAAGACCAGGGCGGAGAACCTCGACACCACCATGGGACCGAAGGCCGACGGCGCGATGGTCCTGCACCGGCTGTACCCGGCCGGCACGCTGGACTTCTTCACGATGTTCTCCTCGTGCGGGCAGTTCGCCCGGCTCACCGGCCAGGTCAGCTACGCCTCGGCGAACTCGTTCCTGGACGCGCTCGCCGCGCTGCGGCGCTCGCAGGGCGAGATCGGCTCGACGAGCTTCGCGTGGGCGCAGTGGATCGGCCGCGGCATGGGCGAGACCACCGGCAAGGCCACGATCCTCGAGGCCGAGTCGCGCGGCCTGGGCGGCATCACCGTCAGCGAGGCGCTGCGCAGCTGGAGCTACGCGGACCGCTACGCGCTGCCGTACGTCACCGTCATGCGGGTCATGCCCGGCCACACCCTGCCCGTGTTCTCGCAGCTGTCGGTGACCGACGCCGCGGCGGAGAACACCGGCGGCGGCGCGGTCGACTGGGCGACGGTCCCCGCGGACGAGCTGGTGGAGAAGGTGACGGCGGAGACGCACGAGCAGGTCGCCGCCGAGCTGAACCTGGCGCCGGAGGACATCGCGATCGACCGGCCGCTGCTGGAGCTCGGGGTCGACTCGGTGCTCACCGTGGCGCTGCGGGTGCGGCTGCACCGCACGTTCGCGGTGGATCTGCCGCCGACGATCCTGTGGAGCAACCCGACGGTCCGCGCCCTCGCCGAGTTCCTCGCGGGCGAGGTCGGCGGCGCGGCGGAAGAGCCGGCTCAGGAGTCGGCACAGGAACAGGCAAAGGGGGAGGCCCAGGACGCGGCTGCCGGGGGCGCCTCGGAGACGCCTCCTTCCGAGGGGCCCGGGACCGACGGGACGCCGAGCCTGACCAGGCAGGTGCCCCCGGTCCGGGCGGAGACCCCGGTAGCCGCCGCATGAGACGGGACCGGGACGGTGATGACCTCGCCGTCCCGGTCCCACCGGGCCCGGGACGGTGCGACCCACCAGTCCCGGGCCCGTCGTATCAGCGAAGATGCTCCGACAGTCAACAAGACACGATGTAGAGTTCATAGTATTCTCTAGGCATTGACTGTAGAGCCCCCGAGTGTGCGTATACGCCCACGTCGACCCATCGAGGGGAGCCACTGATGGACAGTTCCGAGGACCTCCGCGCCGGTGACGTCGCGCGTCACGGTTGGGCACACGGCCGGCTGCCGCTGCCCACCGAAGGAGACGACTGGCACCGCTTCACGGCCGCCTGGGACGACCTGGTCCCGGACGCCTACCTCGGCCCCGCGCGGTGCCGCCGCAACCGCCGCTACGGCCGCGTGCTCGCCCACCGCGACGGCACGCTGGAACCGCTGCTGGGCACCGAGTTCTTCCAGAGCAAGCAGATCAACCGGGCGTTCGGCGACCAGCTGCGCGTCTTCGAGCCGCTGACCGACAAGGCCCTCACCAGCTGCCGCTTCAGCGAGATCCTGCAGGAGTCGGTCGGCCTGGTGAACGAGGCGGCCGGCGACCGCGACTGGGAGCTCGGTGTCCACTTCATCCGGGTGATCGCCGAGCCCGACGAGGGTTCGGAGCCCGCGCCGGAGGGCCGGCACTCCGACGGGCACGAGTACGTGGCGATCCACCTGATCGGCCGGCACCACTGCGTCGGCGGCGAGAGCCAGGTCTTCCGCCGCGGCGAGGAGCGGGTCGAGCACAGCGTCACCATGACCGAGCCGCTCGAGGCGCTGGTGCTGTCCGACACGACGATGGAGCACGCCGTCAGCGAGATCCGCACCGAGGACCGGTCCGTGCCCGGCTGGCGCGACACGATGATCGTCGACTTCAACACCGTGCAGGACCTCACCGAGGTGAACGGGCGCACGCACAGCTCCCTGCAGGCACTGTCGCTGTTCTGATTGGAGGGTTCGATGAGCAGCCAGGTTTCCAGCGCTCCCGGCCGTGTCGTGCGGCGGCTGCCGGCCTCGACGGCGCGCCCCGAGTTCTGCCTGATCGGCATCGACGACCTGCTCAACAACCGGGCGACGACGAGCGTCGAGGACCTCGGGCTCGGCCGGCTCAACGCGTGGGGCAACTCGTTCCCCGCCGGGGAGCTGCCCGCGCCGCGCACGGTGATCGAGGTTGCCGGCATCCCGTTCGTGTGGCCCGACGTCCACGCCGGCGGCGACAACGTCCGCGCCGAGGGGCAGGTCATCGAGGTCCCGCCGGGCCGCTACGACTGGATCTACCTGCTGGCCGCCTCCGAGCGGCGCAGCGAGGACATCCTCTGGGCGCACTACGAAGACGGATACGCCGACCCGCTGCGGGTGGGTGTCTCGGACTTCCTGGACGGCACGCCCGCGTTCGGCGAGGAGCCCGCGTTCAAGACCGGGAAGATGCACTACCCGCACCACGTACAGCAGGGGCTGCCGACGACGATGTGGCTGTCGCGGATCGGGATGCCGCGCCACGGCGTCGCCACCGCGCTGCGCCTGCCGCGCCTGGTCGCCCTGCACGTCTTCGCGGTCACGCTGGTGACCGGCGTCGACGTCCGGCTCGCGGGCGGTGTCGCCGCATGATGTCGACCCGCACCCTCGACGAGGTCCGGCTGTGGACCCGCGACCTCGGCAGCTGCCTGCACGGCACGCTCGCGACCGTGCTCCTGCACGACGGGCACGACCCGGTCACCGTGCTGGGCGCGCCGTGGGAGTTCCGCCGCAAGGCCGGCGCCTGGACCACCGAGGAGTACTACTACCACGCCGAGCCGGACTCCCTCGCCAAGCGGCTCGCGCTCTTCCACCCCTTCGAGTCGAGCTGGCACCGGAGCACCTCGCAGGATGGAGACGGCCTGGACGAGCTGCGCGACGCGCTCGCGGCCGGGGTGCTGCCGATCGCCGCGGTGGACAACTTCCACCTGCCGTTCCGGCCCGCCTTCCACGACGTGCACGCCGCGCACCTGCTGGTGGTGTGGCGGATCACGGACACCGAGGTGTTCGTGTCCGACGCCCAGCCGCCGGCGTTCCAGGGCCCGATCCCGATCGCGGACTTCATGGCGAGCTGGGGCTCGGCGAACCCCGCCGACGACGGCGACGTGTTCTTCAGCGCCAGCCCCAGCGACCGCCGGTGGCTGCACGCGAGCATGCGGGGACCCGTGCCGGAGCCGGACCGCGCATGGACCGCGGACGTCATCCGGGAGAACGTCGCCCGCTTCCGGCGGCCGTCGGAAGGCGACACCCTGTCCGGGGTGGACGGCCTGCGCGACTACCTCGACGAGCTGTGCGCGCTGCCGCCCGGGTCCGGCGCGGCCGAGGTCGCGCTCAGCGAGCTGTACGTGATCAGCTGGAACATCCAGGCGCAGGCGGGCCTGCACGCGGAGTTCCTGCGCCGGCAGGGCCTCGCCCTGCAGAGCCTCGACCTCACGGAGGCCGCCGCGCGGGTGAACGCCGTCGCGCACGGCTGGACCGGCGTGCGGATGACCGGCGCCCACTCGCGGGTCTGGGACCGGCACCGCCCCGCCGAGCTGCGCGCCCACAGCACCGAGCTGCTCCGCCGCCTCGAGGTCGCCATCGAGCAGCTGGACCGCACCGCGGACGCCCTGTCCCGGAGGGCCTGAACGCCGCCGGGCCGATCAGAGAGGCCATCGTGGACACCACAGACATGCCGATCGCCGTCGTCGCCTCCCGGGTCCGCCGGGAGGAGCGGCTGATCCTGCAGACCCTGCAGGCGCGCGGGGTCAACCACGAGCACGTGGACCCCCGGAAGCTGACGGTCATGCTCGCCGACGGGCGCCCGCCGTTCCGTGCGGCGCTCATGCGCGAGGTCAGCCACAGCCGCGCCGCGTCGGTCGCCTCGACCCTGGACGCGCTCGGCGTCCCCACGCTCAACCGCCCGCCGGTGCTGGAGACGTGCGGTGACAAGCTGCGCACCACCCTGGCGTTCCACAACGCCGGCCTGCCGATCCCGCAGGCCGCCGTGGCCTGGGGCACCGGCGCCGCACTGGAGGTCATGCCGAAGCTCGGCTACCCCCTCGTGGCGAAGCCGGTGACCGGCTCGTGGGGTAACCTGACGGCGCGGGTCCACGACGAGGAGCAGGGCCAGGCGATCCTGGAGCACCGCGCCGCGCTGCCCAACCCGCAGCAGCACGTGTACTACCTGCAGGAGCACATCGACAAGCCGGGCAAGGACATCAAGTCCTACGTGGCCGGCGACGAGGTGGTCTGCGCGATCTACAAGAACGCCGTCGACGACTGGCGCACCAACACCGCGATCGGCGGCGCGCCGACGCCGTGCCCGATCACCGACGAGCTCAACGAGCTCGCCGTGGCCGCCGCGCACGCGGTCGGCGGCGGCTTCCTCGGCGTCGACATCCTCATCGACCAGGAAGGCCGCCTGTTCGCCAACGAGGTGAACCACACGCCGGAGTTCCACGGCGCCATCGACGCCACCGACGTGGACGTCGCGGGCTGCATCGTCGACTGGGCGCTCGGCACCATCGAGGAGGTCGAGTCGGTATGACCCAGTCGTTGCTGGCACTGTGGAGCGCGCCGCGCTCGCGGTCCACCGTGTTCTTCCGGATGATGCTGGAGCGCGACGACCTTCTCGCCGTGCACGAGCCCTTCTGCAACATCGCCAACGACGGCCGCACCGAGGCCGGTGACCGCGTCGCGCGGACCCCCGACGAGCTGATGGACGTGCTGCTGGACCTGTCGGCGGGCGCGATGGTCTTCTTCAAGGACACCACCGACTGCCGCTACGACGAGGTCTTCGCCCGCGAGGACTTCCTCAAGGGCGCGCGGCACGCGTTCCTGCTGCGGGACCCGCGCGAGATCATCCCGTCCTACGCGGCGATCCGCCCCGAGATGGCGCTGCACGAGGTCGGCGTCGAGTACCTGCACCGCATCCATCAGACGGTGCTCGACGCGGGCGGCGAGCCGATCGTCATCGACTCCGACGACCTCGTCGACCGTCCGGGGGCGACGGTGCGGGCGTACTGCGACGCCGTGGGCCTGCCGTTCAGCGAGGACGTCCTGCAATGGCAGCCGGGGGAGCGACCCGAGTGGCGGCAGTCGGCGCGTTGGCACACCGACGTCAGCGAGAGCTCCACCGTCCGGCGCACCGAGCGCGCCTACGAGCGGACGGTCGAGACGGATCCCTTGCTGCGCCGCTACTACGAGCACCACCTGCCGTTCTACGAGCAGCTGTTTCATCGACGGATCCGGGTTCCCTGAGTTGCCGCACACATACTGCGCAGTTACTGTTGCCTTGGGCGACAGTCGACACATACGACACTCCGCCAGCGAAAGGCATGGTTGATGATCATCTCAACGCCGCCGTTCTGTCCGGTGCAGTTCGACGACCCCGATCTGCTCGACTCCGCATTCCACGCCGTGACGGACATGCATGCGCTGTGGGCGCACCTGCGTGAGGTGGCGCCGGTCTACAAGGCGGACCCCGGCGGCGGCCGGGAGCCGTTCTGGGTGGTGACCCGGCACGACGACGTCACCCGCGTGCTGCGCACCCCGACCGAGTTCTCCTCCCGGCGCGGCACGATCCTCAGCGTCCTGGACCTGAACACGCCCGACATCGCCACCGACGACATGCTCGCCGACACCGACCCGCCGCGCCACGGCGAGCTGCGCAAGCCGCTCAACCCGGCGTTCGCGCCGGAGCTGGTCGAGACGCACGACGAGCTGATCCGCGGGCTGGCCCGCGACGCGATCCGGCGGGCGATCGACAAGGACGTCCACGACATCGCCCACGACACGATGATGTTCGCGATGTCGATCACCGGCACGCTGATGGGGCTGCCCCCGCAGGACTGGGAGCACCTCATGCACGTGGTGATGATGACGATCGCGTACGAGGACCCGACCTACGCCTCCGGCAACGCGATGTCGACCGTCCGGCAGGCCCGGCACCAGATGTTCGAGGCGTTCCGCGAGCAGTTCGCGAAGCGCGAGCGCGGCGCCGAGAACCCCGACGCGATCGGCAGGATGCGCAACATGGACCTGACCGAGGGTCCGATGTCGGAGCAGCAGGCGATGGTCAACGGGTACGTGCTGCTCATCGGCGCCAACGTGACGACGCCGCACACGCTGTGCACCCTGTTCAACCAGTGGGCCGAGCACCCGGAGCAGTTCGAGCGGCTGCGCGACAACCGCGACGACATCCAGATCGCCCTCGCCGAGGTGCTGCGCTGGGCGTCGCCGGTCACCGCGCTCATGCGCTACGCCATCCAGGACGTGGAGCTGCAGGGGCAGACCATCAAGGCCGGCGACCCGGTCAGCGCGTGGCTCGGCTCCGCCAACCGCGACGAGCGGGTCTTCAAGGACCCGTACACCTTCGACCTGACCCGCCGGCCCAACCGGCACCTCGCGTTCGGCGTCGGCCCGCACTACTGCATCGGTGCCGGGATGGCGAAGGTGACGCTGCAGATCTTCATCGAGGAGATGCTCGACCTGGTCGACACCGTCGAGATCGCCGGCGAGGTCCAGCACGTCGCGTCGCACTTCGTGCCCGGGTACAAGAGCCTGCCGGTGCGCTTCACGCCGCGGAAGGTGGCGGCCGCGCTGTGAGCATCCCGCAGACCACCGCGCCGTGGTTCGACCAGCGGTTCCGGTCGGTCACCGCGACCCACAGCCTCTACTGCTTCCCGTTCGCGGGCGGCTCCGCCACCTACTACGCCGCCTGGGAGAAGTACTTCACCGGGCGGATCGAGCTGGTGCCGGTGCAGCTGCCGGGGCGCGGCGCCCGGATGGCCGAGCAGCCCGTCAGCGACCTGGCCGGCCTTGCCGACGACCTCGCCGAGGTGATCGCCGGCGAGCCGACCGAGACCGTGCTCTTCGGGCACAGCATGGGCGCCATCCTCGCCTTCGAGGTCGCCCGCCGGCTCAAGACCGCCGGGCGTCCCGTGCGGCACCTGTTCGTGACGGGCCGGCCCGCGCCGCCGATCGTGCGCCCGCGGGAGCCGGTCAGCGACCTGCCGCGGGCCGAGTTCATCGAGATGCTGCGCGACTACGGCGCCGCCGACAACGCGGTCTTCGAGCACGACGACCTGCTGGACCTGCTGATGCCGATGCTCCGGGCGGACTTCTCGATGATCGAGCGCTACCGGATGGCGCCCGGACCGCAGCTGTCGTGCCCGGTCACCGCCTGGTGCGGCGACAGCGACCCGGGCGTGCCGCCGTCGGCGATGGCCCCGTGGGGCGAGCAGACGTCGGGGGCGTTCGCGCTCTCGGTCCTGCCCGGCGGGCACTTCTTCCTCACCGAGCACCACGCCCGGATCGTGCGGGAGGCCCACGCCGCACTCCGTGGCGTCTGACGCGTTCTGACGTTGCTTAAGGAGCCTGAGCATGGATTTCGATGTTCCCCAGGAGACCGCCGACTTCGCCGCCGAGGTCGAGCGGGTGCTGAGGTCGCCGGAGACGGCGCGGCTGCTGCACGACGTCCATGCCCGCGCCGACGGGATGGACGGCGACGTCCGCCCGCTCTACCGGCACCTCGGCGCCGCCGGCATCCTCGCGCCCTCGTGGCCTGTCGAGTACGGCGGCCGCGGCCTCGACTACACCGCGACCGTGACGCTGCTGGAGCAGCTCGTCGCGCACGGCATCCCGCAGAACCTGTACTGCATCTCGGTGCAGAACGTCGGCTCGCTGATCCTCGCGTCCGGCGACGAGCGGCAGCGCAAGACCCTGCTGCCGGCGATGGCGAGCGCCGAGACGACCGCCTGCATCCTCTTCACCGAGCCGACCAACGGCTCCGACCTCGCCGCGCTGCAGACGACCGCGGTCCGTGACGGTGACGGCTGGGTCATCAACGGGCGCAAGACGTACAACCTCAAGAGCGCCTACGCGGACTTCGCGCTGATCGCGGTGCGCACCGACCCGCAGAGCAGCCAGTACGAGGGCATCACCCTGTTCCTCGTCCCGCTCGACGCGCCGGGTGTGGTGATCCGCCCGATCCCCAGCCTCGCCAACGAGCAGTTCCACGACATCTGGTTCACCGACGTGCGCGTCGGCGACGACGCGGTGTTCGGCAAGCCGGGCGCCGGCTGGTCGCTGATCACGCAGATGTTCGCCGCGGAGCGCACCGGCCTGGACTACTACGCGCGCGGCCGGCACTGGCTCAACATGATCGCCGAGCGGCTCGACGCCGACGGCCGCCGCCCCGGCGACGTCACCCGGGTCGGCCTCGCCAAGCACCGCACCCGCCTCGCGGCCAGCAAGCTGCTCAGCTGCCAGGTGATGCAGAACCTGCAGGACGGCAACGCCGACATCGCCGAGTCCTCGTTCGCGAAGTGGCACTGCAGCGAGACCGGCCAGCGGATCGCCTGGTGGGCCCTGGACGCGCTCGGCCCCGACGTGCTCGTGCCCGGCCCCGGCGCCGGTGACCGCATCCTCGAGGCGGCGCTGCGCGAGTCGCCCGGCGTCACCATCTCCGGCGGGGCGTCCGAGGTCATGATCGACATCTTGAGCAGCGCGCGGGTGTACGACGCGGGCGGTGCCGCCGCACCCGCGCCCGGACCGGCGCTCGACCCCGTGCAGGAGCGGCTGCGGGAGGCGGTCGACGCGGTGCTCACCCGCACCGGCGACCTGTCCGAGCAGCTCGGGACGATCGGCGTGCCGGCCCTCAGCGCGCCCGCGAGCCTCGGCGGCGCCGCGCTCGGCCTCGGCGCCGACATCGTCATCAACGACCGGCTCGGCCACGCGCTGCAGCCCCTCGCCTGCTACCGCGACACCGCGTTCGCCCTCGACCTGCTCGACGGCGCCGACGTGCCGGCCGACATCCCCGCCGACATCCTCAGCGGGCTGCTCGACGGCACCAGCCACGGCGTCGTGATCGGCGCCCGCGGCCCGTCCGGCGTGCGGGTGAAGGGCGACGGCACGCTGTGGGGCGAGTCGGAGCCGCTGCCGCGCGGCACCGCCGGGCTGTGCGTGGTGCGCACCGACGAAGGGTGGCACCTCGTCCTGCCGGACCCCGCCACCTGCCTCGTGGACGCGTTCGAGCACTTCGGCACGCCCGCCACCCGGATCCGCTTCGACGGCGCACCTGCCGAGCCGCTGCCGATCACCGAGGAGCGGTGGCGGCGGGCCCTCGACGCGGCCCGGCTCCGGCAGGCGGCGCTGCTGCTCGGCGTCGCCGACCGCATCCTCGAGGTGGCCCGCGCGCACGTCAACACCCGCGTCCAGTCCGGCCGGCCGCTGGTCGAGCGGCAGACGGTGGCGCACCGGCTGGCGACGCTGGTGGGGGAGGGCGACGGGTGGCGGCTCGTGCTGCACCGGGCCGCCTGGCAGTTCGACCGCGACGAGGACGCGTCGGCGGCGTCGGTACTGGCGGCGCTGGCCGAACACGCGCAGCTGGCCAGCCGCACGGCGCTCCAGCTCCACGGCGTGCGGGGCATGCTCGCCCATTCGACGACGGCCACCGCGTATCGGCAGGTGTCCGTGGAGTCGACCCGCCTCGGCAGCCCCGCCGACCTGTGGCTGGCCGCGGCCGCCTGAGCCGGCCGCTTGCGTGATCCGCACGGTCGTGCTTTTCTTAGCGCATGGGGAAGGGTGAGGAGACCCGGCTCGCCGTGCTGGACGAGGCCGCGAGCGTCGCGCGGGCCGTCGGCCTCGGCGGGCTGACCATCGGCACCCTCGCCGAGCGCACGGCCCTGTCCAAGAGCGGGCTCTTCGGGCACTTCAAGTCCAAGGAGTCGCTGCAGGTCCAGGTGCTGCAGCACGCGCGGACCCGGTTCGTCGACCACGTGGTGCGCCCCGCGCTGGGCGCGCCCCGCGGCGAGCCGCGCCTGCGCGTGCTGTTCGACGGCTGGCTGCGGTGGGAGGCGGCGCCCGGCGGCTGCCTGTTCGTCACCGCCGCCGCCGAGTTCCACCACCAGCCCGGCGTCGTGCGCGAGGAGGTCGTGCGCGGCGAGCGCGACATGATCGACATGATCTCCACCATGTTCCGGGCCGGGATCGCCGACGGCGCGTTCCGCGCGGACCTGGACCCCGGCCAGGCCGCGTACGAGTTCAACGGCATCCTGCTCGTCTTCCACCAGGCGTTCCATCTGCTCGAGGACGAGCATGCCGAGCCGCGCGCCCGGCTCGCCCTCGACACCCTGCTCGACCGCGCCCGTAGCTGACCTTCCCGAGGAGTCGTCATGACCGCTGTCCTGGCTGCGCAAAAAAGCACGAACGATCGGTTTTTTCGAGCGCCGCGCCCGTTGCGGCTCGCGTTCGGTTTCCTGGAGTGGGCCGCGCCGTCGGTCGGCGCGCGGTGGGCGGAGCGGATCTGGTTCCGCCTGCCCAGGCAGACCGCGCGGCTGTCGACCGCCGGCAGCCCGTTCACCGTCCACGTCGGCGGCGTCGCCGTCGAGGGCGCCACCTGGGGCGCGGGCCCCAACGTGTACCTGTTGCACGGCTGGGCCGGGCACCGCGGCCAGCTGGAGCCCTTCGTGCCGGGGCTCGTCGAGCGCGGCTTCCGGGTGATCGCCTTCGACGCGCCCAGCCACGGCGCGTCGGCACCCGGCAGGTTCGGGCCGCGGTCCTCATCCATCCCGGAGTTCGCCGACGCCCTGAACGCCGTCGTCGCCGAGCACGGCCCCGCCGAGGCGATCGTCGCCCACTCGCTCGGCTCGGTCGCCGCCGCGGTCGCCCTGTGCGACGGGCTGCGCGCGGGGCGGGTCGCGATGATCGCCCCGATGGCGAGCCCCGCGTCCTACGCCCGCTACTTCGCCCGGGTCCTCGGCTTCGGCGACCGGACCCTGACCCGCCTGTCCCGGCGCGTCGAGCGGCGGGTCGGGGCCCCGATGCACCACTTCGACGTGCCGGCCATCGGCAGCGCCGTACAGATGCCGCAGACGCTGATCGTGCACGACCGTGCGGACCGGTCGATCCCCGTCACGGACGGGATCGCGATCGCCGAGGCGTGGCCGTCGGCGCGGCTGCACGTCACCACCGGACTCGGCCACCGGCGGCTGCTGCGGGAGCCCGCGGTCGTCGCCGCCGTCGTGGACTTCGTCGACGGCAAGGAGCCCGACCTGGCCGGGTGACGCGCACCCAGTGGCGCGGATCATATACTCTCGGTGCCGACGACGAGGGTCTATGAAGGGTCGGTGCCTTGACGCAGCTCTCCGACGCGCGGCGCTCGCGCGTGGTGCTCGTCGGGTCCAGCACCTACGACAACTTCCCGGCCATCCCCGCCGTCACCAACAACCTCACCGCCCTGCGGGACGTGCTGGTCGACCCGCACCGGTGGGGCCTGGACCCCGACGCGTGCCGCGTCGTGCACAACCCGGAGACCACCCGCGACGTCCACGCCGTGATGCGGCGCGCCGCCGCCGAGGTCGACGTGTCGGGCCTGCTGCTGCTCTACTTCGCCGGCCACGGCGTCATCGACCCCGACACCGGCGTGCTGCACCTCGCGGTCGGGCAGACCATGCCCGACTCCGCGTACTCCAGCGCGGTGCCGTTCGACTGGGTGCGGCGGCTCGTGCAGGGCAGCCGCAGCGCCCACCGGGTCGTCATCCTCGACTGCTGCTACGCCGGCCGCGCCATCCCCGGCCTCGGCGCCGACGACGACGCCGCGCTCGCCACCCAGGTCGAGATCGACCGCAGCTGCGTGCTCGTCGCCGCGTCCGGCAACCGGATCGCCCTCGCGCCGCCGGACGAGCCGCTGACCGCGTTCACCGGCGCGCTCGTCGAGCTGCTGCGCGACGGCGTCGCGGGCGGCCCGCCGCTGCTGGACCTCGGCACGCTGCACGACGAGATCCGGCGCGTGCAGCGGGCCCGCGGCCGCCCCATCCCCGAGCTGCGCGCCCGCAACGGCGGCGACCGCATCCCGATCGTCCACAACGCCGCCACGCAGCGCCTTCCCGCTGTACCGCCGCAGCCCGCGGAACCTGAGACACCCCGGCTCGACAGCTCGCTCGTCGGGCGGGTCCTGCGCGGCGCGCCGGGCGCACCTGGTGTCGCCGACCCTGAGCTGGCGGGGGACGTCGCGATCCTGGCCCACTCGCCGATCGAGGGCGCCATCGGCGTGCGGCTGGACCGGCCCGCGACGCGCTCCCCGGCGCACGTGCTCGGCGAGGAGCTCGCCGGGTCCCTGCACGTCCACGCGGTCCTCGACGGCGGCCCCGTCCGCGACGTGATCCTGCTGCTCGGGCTGCTGCGCCCCGGCTACACCGCGCCCGACGGCTGGCGGGTGCTCGGGCGAGAGCTCGTCGTCGTGCCCCTCGACGCGTACCCGGCGCTCGCCGAGGCCGTGGTCTCCGCCGCGTACCTCTTCGTCGGCTACCTCGGCTGGCGCCCCCAGCAGCTGGAGACCGAGCTCGCCGCGGGCCACCTGGTCGACACCGACACCGACCTCGTCACCTGGCTCGCCGACCCGCAGCACGCGCGGTGAGCAGATGACGGGAACTGAGCAGAGCCTCGTCAACCGGCTCGTCACCACCATCCGTAAGGGCCGCGACATCACCCTCGTCCTCGGCTCGGGCCTCACCGCGCGGGTGGTGCCCGGGGTGGACCGGATGGTCGACCTCGCCGACGAGTTCGTCGCGCAGGCGCTGCAGAACAGCGACCTGCAGGCCGCCCTCGCCGGACTGCGCGCCACCCGCCGCGACGCCGCCCTCTACGCCGCCTACCGCAGGACGTTCGCCGAGTGGCTGTCGCCGGTCGAGTTCGACATCGTCGTGCAGCGGGCCACCCTGGAGGCGTACCGGCCGGACCGCGCCACCACGGCGAGCTGGGAGCGCGTCGGATACCACCGCGGCGTGCAGCTCGAGGACGACCGCGACGCGTGGTCGCTGCCACCGGGGGTGATCGCCGTCGGCGAGCTCCTCGCCGGCCTGCCCGACCGCTTCCAGCGCCGGGTCATCACCACCAACTTCGACCCGCTGATCGAGATCGCCGTGCGCCGCGCCGGCGGCACCGCCCGCGCGCTGACCCTCAACCGCGACGGCACGTTCGCCGGCCCGCTCGGCCCCGCCGACGGCATCGACGTGCTGCACCTGCACGGGTACTGGCGGCCGACCTCCGAGTCCGACGAACGCGCCCTGCTGCACGACCCCGAGCCGCTGCGCGCCGACGACCCCGTCATCCTGAGCGCGCTGCACGAGGCGCTGCGCGGCGACACGATCTGCGTCGCCGGCTACCCGCCCGGCCGCAACGACGCCCTCACCCGCGCCGTGCACGAGCAGGCCGACGTGCTGTGGGCCCGGCACGACGACGACGCGTCCCCGGCCCGCGCCGCCCTCATCTACACCGGCGTCGACGTCGACCGGCTCTTCCCGGCGGTACGCCGCGGCCTCGCCACCCTGCCGCCCACCCCACCCCCGTCCGCGGCGCCCGCCGCCCCCGTCCCGCCAGGCGTCGCACCCGCCGGGACCGCGCTGCACCGGGTCCACCTGCCGACGCTCGAAGCGGTCCTCGGCACCCGCCCGTCGGCGGTGGAGCTGCTGCGCCAGCTCGACTACGAGTTCCGCTGGCGGCGCTTCGACGACACCCCCGACACCCCGCTCGACCTCGTCTTCTGGCCGGTACGCCTGCGCCAGCCCACCCTCATCTACGCCGTGCAGGCGACCGTCGCGGCGGCGCTGTCCGCGCGCGGCGTCCGGGTCGTGCTGTGCTTCGACGACCTCGCCGGCGACCAGCACACCCGCAGCTGGCGGGCCCGCTTCACCGACGAGGTCGAGCGCTGGTTCGCCCTCGTCGAGGGAGCCCGGTCGCCCGAGGTCGACTCGCTCATGTCGTTCTGCTCGCCCGGCCGGGTCGCCGAGCGCCTCCAGGACCCGGAGCTGCTGCGCCGCCCCACCCACCCGTGGGCGGTGCAGCTGGAGTACTACCGCGGCGACCGGATGATCCTCGACGTCGCCCGCGCCGCGAAGGCGTTCCCCGGCGCCGTCGACCTGGAGATCGACGACGCGATGGCCGGCGCGCAGATCCGCACCACCCGCGCCGAGCGGCTCATGAGCACCCCGGCGATCTGGGCGTACCTGCAGTACCTGCTGCGCGACACCCGTCCCGAGGCGGTCATGACCCTCGGCGGGGAGGACGAGTCGGTCATGTGGGACCAGTGGCACGACACGTTCCCCGACGCCGTCGGGCACCTCTTCCACCCCGTCATGGCCAACGTCCGCCAGGACGCCCGGATGCTCGGCGCCCGCAGCTTCCGCGAGGTCGAGGACCACCTGCGCAAGGCGATGCGGCTGGAGAGCTGGGACCGGGAGGACCACTACCTGCACTGGATCGTGCAGCACGCGGTCGTGCTCCACCGGTACCTGCGCAACCGCCCACCGCTGTCCTACGACGGCCGGCTGCTGGACTCGTGGGAGACCATCCGCGCCGCGCTGCTCGACCCCCGCCTGCGGGCCGGCACGGTCAGGCTGCTCGCCCGCGAGGTGGCGGCGTTGCTCATGCACGAGGCGGTCTGACCGCCCGGTTGGATGGCGCCTCGCGTGACTCGGTCTGATCGGCCCATGCGTCACGGCGCGGGCGAAGGTACCGTCGAGGACATGGGCGCTTCCCCCGCCGACGTCGACGACCTCGCCCTGCTCGACACCGCGGAGCAGGTCTGGGGGCCCGACCTGCTCGCCTACCTGCTCGGCGCCGGCCTCGCCGCGCCGCTGCCCGGCTGGTCCGCCGAGGCCGCCGTCCACGACCCCGCGACCCGCCGCCGGCTGCACTGCGTCCTGGAGGTGCAGCGGCTCTTCGACCTGGGCAGCGTCGCCCGGGCGTGGGCCCGCGACCTGCACCCGGCGCTGGGCTTCCGCAGCCCGGCGAGCGTGATCCGCACCGGCGACGACGACGAGCGCCGAGCGGTGCTCGAGCTCGCCGAGCGCGACTCGCTCAAGCCGCGCTGACCGGTTCGGCCACGGACGGCCCCGGGACGATGGCATGATTCGCCGCGTGACCCGGCTCTCCGCACCGGTGCCCGCCGCCCCTCCGGCGGCTTCCGCACCGGCCGCGCACGCTTCGGACCTCGGGCTCGCGGCGTCGGACCTCGCGCCCTCCGCCGCGGACCCCGGGCTGTCGGCGTCGGACTTCAAGCTCGACAGCATCGACCTGTACATCACCTCGCGGTGCAACCGGCGCTGCTCCTACTGCTTCCTGCCCGACGCGTACTTCGACCGGACCCAGCACATGACCCCGGCGGCCGTCGCCGCGATCGTCGCCTGGGCGGCCGGCGCCGCCACCGAGATCACCGTCCTGGGCGGCGAGCCGGCCCTGCACCCGCAGTTCACCTCGATCGTCCGGGACACCGCCGCCACCCCGATCCGGGTCCGCACCGTCACCAACGGCAGCCGCCAGTTCCGGGCCGCGCTGCCCGAGGTCCGCTCGTCGCTGAGCCGGGTCGCGGTCAGCCTCGACGCGCCGTCCGCCGCCGTCGTCGACCGCCTGCGCGGCCGCGGCGCCTTCGCCGACGCCGTCGCCACCGTCGCCGACCTGCGCGCCGCCGGGGTGCCGTTCGACCTCAACTGCACCGTCCTGGCCGACACCGTGGACCTCGTGCCGGAGATGCTCGCCTACGCCGAGGACTCCGGCGCCGGCCGGCTCAACATGCACTGGTTCTCACCCGTCGGCCGCGGCGCGTCACACGCCGCCGACCAGTCCGTCCCGGCCGCCGCCTGGCGCCGCGAGGTCCTCGACGTCGTCGCCGCCTACCGACCGGCCCGCCAGTCCTTCACCGTCGACTGCCAGATCGCCTTCGACTTCCCCGTCCCCGGCGCCGACCCCGGCGCGTGCGCCGTCCAGGACCGCACCAACCTGCAGTTCCTGCCCTCCGGCGCCGTCTTCGCGTGCGGCATGCTCCTGGAGGACGAGACCCTGGCCGCATACCACTGGCACGACGGCGTGCTCATGCGCCGCTCCGGCGACACCGAACTGTCCCGCACCGCTCCGGCGTGCGCCGGCTGCCCGCTGCGCCCGTCGGACGGCGACCACCACCCGACCTGCATCTACAACCGCCTCGCCGTCTGAGCCACCTCCGCCCGCGCGGCGGCCTTGCCGGCCGGTCGGGTGGATGCCGAGCGCCGGGGCGAGGCCGACCAGCGCCGCCGTGGTCAGTGGGGGCGCCGCGGTGGGCGCAGAGCCGCTCCGGCGGTGTCCCGTCCATTCGCGCAACGTACGGCGCGCACCGGCTGAGGGCCGGCTGAGGGCCGACGGAGATCCGCGCCGGTAACCGTCTCGCGGTCGTGCAGAAACCGCCGTTCGTCGGAGGACGGGGCGCTGTGTGATCAATACGCTGCGCGGATGGGCGTGCACCTCTCCGTCGACTACGGCACATCGAGCACCGTCGCGCTGCTGGCGTGGCCCGATGGGCGGACCCAGCCGCTGCTGTTCGACTCGTCGCCGCTGCTGTCCTCCGCCGTGTACGCGGAGACGGACGGGCGGCTGCTGACCGGGCGGGACGCCGTGCGGGCGGCCCGGCTCGACCCGAGCAGGTTCGAGCCCAACCCGAAGCGGCGCATCGACGAGCCGGAGGTGCTGCTCGGCGACCGTGAGGTGCCGGTGGCGGAGCTCGTCGCGGCGACCCTGCGCCGGGTGCTGGGTGAGGCCACCCGGGCCGCCGGTGGCCGCCCGGCGTCGGTCACCGTCACGCACCCGGTGACGTGGGGGCCGGCCCGGCGGGCGATCCTGACCGATGCGTGCTCGGAGGCGGGGCTCGGCGACGTCGACCTGGTCGCGGAGCCGGTCGCGGCAGCCACCAACTTCGCCGCGGGGACGCGGGTCGAGGCGGGTCAGGCCGTCGTCGTGTACGACCTGGGCGCCGGCACGTTCGACGTCAGCGTCGTGCGGCGCACCGGGTCGGCGTTCGAGGCGCTGGCGTACCGCGGCCTCGACGACCTCGGCGGGCTGGACCTCGACGCGCTGGTGGTCGCGCACGCCGGCGGCACCGTGACCGACGGCGAGGCGTCCGCGTGGCGGGGGGCGACCGAGCCGGGCGACGCCGACGGGCGCCGCCAGCACCGGGCGCTCTGGGACGACGCGCGGGAGACCAAGGAGGCGCTGTCGCGCCAGCCTTCGGCCGGGTTCCACGTCACCGCTCTGCGCCGTGACGTGTTGGTCACCCGCGACGAGTTCGAGCGGGCGGCGGGGCCGCTGCTGCAGCGCACGGTCGACCTGACGCTGGCCACGATCCGCGAGTCCCGCGCCAAGCCGGACCAGATCGCGGGGGTGTTCCTGGTCGGCGGGGGGAGCCGGACACCGCTGGTGGCGACATTGCTGCACCGGGCGACCGGGATCGCGCCGACGCTGCTCGAGCAGCCGGAGCTGGTCGTCGCCCAGGGCGCCCTGCCGGCCGCCGCCCCCGCCGCGGGACCGGCTGCCGGGCCGGCACCGTCAGACCTCGTCTCGGCGCCGCGTACAGACGCAGCTTCCGCCTCCGCGCCGGTCTCTGTGCCGCCGTTTGAGCCGGTCTCCGCTCCTGTCTCGGCACCGCTGTCTGGGCCGCTGTCTGGGCCGGTTGCTGCCCCCGCGTCCGTGTCGTCCTCCGTGCCGCTGTCGGTGCTGGCGCCCTCGGCGGTGCCCGCCTCCGTGGACGACGACGGACAGGAGCGGCAGGAGCGGCAGGAGCGGCCGGAACCGGGCGTGGGCGACGCCGGCCGGGACCGCACCGTGCCGGCCCCGGGCGCCCTGCGTGCGCTCAGCGTCGCCGCCAGCGTCGCGTCGATCATCGTGTGCTGGGTGATCGTCAACCAGTACTCGACGCTGCGCACCCCGACGATGATGCTGGTGTACACCGTCCCGCTGCTGCTCGCGGCCGTCGCGGCGTTCACCTGGGCGGCCCGGCTCATCGGCCCGGTCGCCGGCGCCGTCTGCTGCGTGGTGACGGCGATGGGTGTCGCCACGAACTTCGGGCCCAGGTTCGACCCGGCGGTCACCGCGTACTACTCGCTGCTCGTAGTGCCGGCCGCGCTGCTCGCCATCGGCATCCGCAAGAAGGCGTGATCAGCAGCTGGGGGTATCTTTCACAGATCATGAAGACGGTGACGCGGCGGCTGGCGGTGCGGCGGGCGGACCTGGACGCCGGCGTCTTCGACGTGCCGGAGGAGTGCGTCGAGGCGCTGCGGCACATGGTCACCGTCCCCGTCGCGCTGGAGCACAAGGCCAAGGGGATCACGACCGCCCGGCAGGTGTTCTGCGCGACGCTCCAGCAGGACATCGGCTGGCAGTTCGGCGGGATCGAGTGGCCCGAGGACGTGCGGCCCGGGGTGTTCGTCACCCTGATCTGGCGGGCGGCGAAGGACGAGGTCGTCCTGCGCACCGCGCCGCTCGCCGAGCCGATGCGGGTCGACAACGCCGTCTACTACCACGAGTACGACCCGAAGGTCGTCACCCGCGACTACAAGCCCGGCGCCGCGAACTGGTCGAAGGTCCTGCACACCATCCGGCACCTCGGGCACGTCCTCGACGACGGCAGCGCCGTGTTCGCCGAGGCGGACCTGCCCAGGCGCAGCGGCCTCGGCAAGGGGTCGCGGGGCACGTTCCTGCTGCGCAACGCCGTCGACCAGCTGCTCCGCGAAGGCTACGTCACCAGGGTCGACGGCAGCGTCGACGCGACCGGCCACCCGTCCTACCCGGCCCTCGACGGCGACGAGCCGGCGGAGATGCTCCTGTACGCGCCGCTGGTCGAGCCCGCCCCGCACCCCGACGAGCCCGGCGAGCCCAGCGACCGCCGCGAGCACTGGGTCAACGGCTTCCTCCGCCGCCTCCCACCCGGCGCACACGCCTCAGAGCGGCAGCTCTCCCTGCACCAGCAGACCGTCGAGCAGGACGAGCTCGACGAGTCGGAGCTGCCGCCGGGGTACACCTTCGTGAAGAAGCACCACCGCAACGGCTGAGCACGCCAGCGCGGGGTGAGGACGCCCTCCGGGTCGGCGACGCCCTCGGGTTCCAGGTCGGTCACGCCGGGCGCCTCGCTGGAGACGCCCCACCCGAGGGCCTGCGCCCAGAACCGGCCCACCGCGGCGTCCATCGCAATCTGTACCAGTCGCGTCGCCATGCCCCCGACCCTGAGCCGGCGGCAATCCGGTTGCGGGGGTGCGTACGGTGAGGCAGTGACCGACTTCTCTGTGCGCCCGTACGCGGCCGACGACGCGGCAGCGGTCGCGGAGCTGATCAACCTGCTGTCGGAGGCCGGTGGCGGGCACGCCGGGCACGTCGCCGCCGAGATCGAGGACTGCGTCGACAACGAGGTCAGGGACGCCGCCCTGGACACCCGGGTGGTGACCGACGGCGCCGGGCGCCTCGTCGCGGTCGCGCTGGTGCCGCTGCCGCCGGAGGGCGGCGACCGGCTGGAGTTGATCGGCGGGGTGCACCCGGACCGGCGCGGCGCCGGCCTCGGCCGGGAGCTGCTCGCCTGGCAGCTGGAGCGGGCCGCGGCCCGGCACGCCGAGCTCGCGCCGGACGCGCCGTGGCAGGCGCAGGTCATCGCGGGCGACGGCGACCCGTCCCCGACCCGCCTCTACGAACGGTTCGGCTTCACCCCGTCCCGCTACTTCCTGGAGATGTCGGCGCCGACGTCAGAGGCGCCGGCCGTGTCGCCGCCGCCGGGGGTGGAGCTCGCGCCGTACGACGCCGCGAGAGACCACGAGCTGCACGCCGTGCACACTGCGGCGTTCCGCGACCTGTGGGGCTACCAGGAGCGCACCTTCGACACGTGGGCGCCGCTGACCGTGCGGTCCGAGGCGTTCCTGCCGGAACTGTCCAGGTTCGCGCTCGCGGGCGACGAGATCGCGGGCTACGTCCTCGCGTACAGCAGCGAAACACCCGGCAGGATCTACATCGGGCAGGTCGGCACCGCCGTGTCGTGGCGCCGCAAGGGCGTCGCGGGCGCGCTGCTCGCCGGCGTGCTCGGCGACGCGGGCCGGGCCGGGCACACGACCGCCGGGCTCGACACCGACGCCGACAACCCGACCGGCGCCGCCGGCGTCTACGCGAAGGTGGGGTTCGTCGTCGACCAGCGGGTCGTCGCGTTCCGGCGGCCGGTCTAGACCGGCACCGCCGAGCCGAACGCGGGGAGCTCGAACGCGCCGGCCTTCGCGAACTGCGCGGCGAGCATCTGCTTCATCGGCCAGCGGGTCATCATCCGCATCGACACGGCCCGCAGGCGGATCATCGTGGCGGAGTTCGGCGCGTACGCGCGGATCCCGCCGGGCGGCAGCTCGGTGCCGGCGTCCACGTACCGCTGCAGCCGGCGCTGGTAGGCGAGGCACGCGGCCTGCGCGTCGCCGCCGGACGCCGCCAGCTCGCCGGCGAGGACGTAGGCGCCGACGAGGGCCATGCTGGTGCCCAGGCCGGCGAGGGGCGAGCCGCAGTAGCCGGCGTCGCCGAGCAGGACCACGCTGCCGCGCGACCACTGCTCCACGCGCACCTGGCACAGCGCGTCGAAGACGAAGTCCCGCGCCTGCGGCATCGCCTGGAGCAGCGCCGGCACCCGCCAGCCGACGTGCGCCAGCCGCTCGTTGAGCAGGCGCTGCTGGTCGGCGACCGGGAGCCGTTCGAGGCCGCGCTCGGCGGACCTGAAGCTCAGGTACGCCTTCGCCGTCCCGCCGTTCTCCGGGCGGATGCCGGCCGCGATGCCGCCGGGCGCGTTGTACATGAGGTACCAGTGCCGCAGGTCGCCCGGGTCGGGGATGCTGAAGAACGCGGTGTAGCCGCCGAGCGGCCGCACGAAGTCGGTCTCGGGGCCGAACGCGAGCGCCCGCACCCCGGAGCGCACCCCGTCGGCGCCGACGACCAGGTCGAACTCCTCGGCGCCGCCGCTCGCGAAGCCGACCTCGACCCGCGGCCCGTCCTGGCGCAGCGACGTGATCCGGTCGCCGAAGCGGTAGTCGACGTCGTCGCGGGTCGCCTCGTGCAGCACCCGGGCGAGGTCGCCGCGCGGCAGCTCGATCTCCGCGACCATGCCCTCGCCGCCGAACGCGTCCGCCGCCATCGTCGAGGTCCACCGGCCGGCGGCGTCGACGGTGGCGATGCCGCGCTCGTCGACCCGCTCGGCCCTCACCCTGGCCATCAGGCCCATCCGCGCGACGACGTCCTTCGCGGCGCCGCGGATGTCGACGGCCTGGCCGCCCGGGCGCGGCGCCGCGGCCCGCTCGACGACGGTCGCGGCGATCCCGTGCCGGTGCAGCCAGAACGCCAGCGCCGGCCCCGCGATCCCGGCCCCGGAGATGAGCACACGCATTCTTCGCTCCGTTTCCGCTTGTGTACTGCGTACGCAGCGACGCTAAACGGACCGCTCGCCGTGCGGCAATCGCTACTAGTACACCTGCGCTCCTCGGCGCGGTCCCGGCGTCTGGTGTACTAGTACCGTGGCCGACCTGGAACCGCCGTATCGCCGCATCGCGGCCGACATCCGCCGCCGCATCGGCAGCGGGGAGCTCTCGCCTGGCGACCCCGTGCCGTCCGCCCGGCAGATCACCCGCGACTGGGGCGTCGCGATCGCCACCGCGACCAAGGCCCTCGCCGTGCTCCGGGAGGAGGGCCTCACCATGGTCAGGCCCGGCATCGGCACGGTCGTCACCGGCCGGACCGCGGGCGCCCGCCCCGGCCGGACCGCGCACCGGCGCGCCGCACCGGACCGTGGCGTCCCCGAGCTGACCCGGGCCAGGATCGTGGCGACCGCGATCGGCATCGCCGAGGCCGAGGGGATCGCGGAGGTGTCGATGCGCCGCGTCGCCGCCGAGCTCGGCGTGGCGACGATGGCGCTCTACCGGCACGTGCGCGGCAAGGACGAGCTCACCCTGTACATGATCGACGCCGCCTTCGGCGCCGTGCCGCTGCCCGCCGTGCCGCCCCCGGGCTGGCGGCCGCGCCTGGAGCTGGCCGCCAGGCTGCTGTGGCAGCTCTTCCGCCGGCACGTGTGGCTGGCGCCGACGATGTCCCTGACCCGCCCCCAGCCCGCGATGAACGGGCTCCGCTTCACCGAATGGGTCCTCGCCTCCCTCGACGGCACCCCGCTGTCGCTCACCGACCGGCTCCACGTCCACCTGCTGCTGTTCGGCTACGTCCGCGGCCTCGCCACCACCCTCGAACCAGAGGCCGAGGCCGAACGCGAGACCGGCATGACCGGCAACGAGTGGATGGACCTCGGCTTCGGCGGCGCCGCCGTCCCCTCCGGCGTCCCCGTCTTCGAGCGCCTCATCGAGATCGACGACTTCGACCTGGACCTGGACCGCCTGTTCGTCTTCGGCCTGGACCGCCTCCTCGACGGCCTCGCCGTCTTCATCGACACCCGCGGAGGCTGACGTGCCGCCGACCGCGTCGTGAGCGTCAGGGACGGTAGCGGCGCCACATGCGGACGCCGACGACGACGGCGGCGGCCAGGAACGGCCAGGACTGCAGGGCGACGGCCAGGATGATCGCGGCGACGCCGGCGAGGCCCAGCAGGACGGTCACCACGACCCGGCCGGTGCCCCCGCTGGGCAGCAGGGTGAAGCCCGCCAGCCGGGCGCGCAGACGCAGCCGGGCGCGGCGCCAGCGCAGTCGCAGGCCGGTGGTCCGGGACAGGCGCGGGATCTCGTCGGGGGCGCGGGCCGGCAGGTCGACGTGGCGCTCCGCGGGGACCGCCGACTCGATCGCGGCGGTGACGGACGGCGGCAGGGGGAACAGCGTCGGTTCGATGTGGACGCTCATGCCGTCGGCGCCGAGCAGGCGGCGGGCGCCGTCGGGCCAGCGCAGGAGGACGACGCATTCGTCGTACAACACCGTGGAAGCGCCGGGCGGGGTGGTGAAGCTGACCCCGTCGGCGGCGTGCACCAGCGCGACCTCCGGGTCCACTTTGGACCGCAGGCGCTTGCCGACGACGCTGAACCGCGACAGTTGCGGCGCCGCCTCGAACCCGGCCGGTGGGCGCTCGACGCCGCGCGGCAGCATGAGCAGCGCCGAGTCGTGCACGGCGCGGGCGACCTCGCGGACGTCGGCGGCGGTGACCCGGCGCAGCTCGTCGGCGATCTCGGCCATGCTGTTGGAGGGGAACCCGGTGAGCAGGTCGAGGGCCCGGCGGGGGAGGCGCTTCGCTTCCGCGTCCGGGGCGTCCGCGCCCTCCAGCGCGAGGGCGCGGATCGCGTCCAGCTCGCCGGCGTCGATGTCGACGTCACGCAGGCGGCGCAGCTGCGCGGTGAAGTGCTCGGCGACGGCGGCGGCCTCGCCGTCGCGGGAGTCGGCGACGGCGGTGATGGTGGCGGTCGGGCGCCCGTCGACGCCGTAGTCGGTGGCCGTCGTGTACGACAGTCCGCGCTCCTGCCGCAGCTCCCGGAACAGGGCCCGGCCCAGCGCCTGCGTGTAGACGCCCGCGGCGGCGGTCCGCGGCGCCACGGCGTCCAGCACCATCGCGGCCGAGCCGCCGGCGAACGCCGCGGGCTGCAGCGGCAGCGCCGACGACGCGGCCGGCAGCGGGCGGCGCGGGCCGTCGGGCAGGTCGAGCCGCAGCCCGGCGGGCAGCTCGTCGGCGGTGAGCCACAGGACCGCGTTGCCGCGGGTGAAGTGCGCGGCGGCCCACTCGGTGACCCGCGCCGCGGTGGCGGTGTGGATGCCGTACTCGGCGATGCCGACGAGACCGAAGTCGCGGGCGCCGTGCCGCCACAGCGGCATCAGCAGGTTGACCGGGTCGGAGCGCCCCGCCGCCTCGGTCTCGATGAGCTTGCACTCCACCGGCAGCCGGTCCACCGGCAGCGAGCGCAGCCCGGCGCACACCCCGTGGAGGAAAGCGACCACCGCCTCGGGCGTGCCCTGCGTGACGAACTGGGTCGTGGTCGCGCCGGTCATGCCGTTGTAGTGGTAGTCCGCAACGCCGAGGCGGTGCAGCGCCAGATGCTCGACGAGATGGGTGATCCCGGCGGTGGCCGCGGTCTCGTCGGCGACACCGACGCGGAACATCAGCCCCGCCCGCAGCGGCCCGGGCGCCGCGCCGAGCAGCACCGGCACCCCGTCGACGTCGGTCATCGTGCGGCCGCCTTGCTCCGCGCGGCCCGGAAGTCGGCCTTCCAGCTGTCGCTCATCATGTCCCATCCGTACGGTCGCACGAGGTTGCCCAGCGCCGCGAAGTGCCGCGCGGACCGGGGAAGGTCGCCACCCTGGAACAGCGCGAAGGCGAACGCGCTGTGCGCCGCCACCCACCCGTGGCCGGGCTCGTGGTCGGTGTGCAGCACCGTCCGCGCCGCGGCGGCGCCGAGCTGGTCGCGGACCTTGCGCTGGCCGAGGTAGTCGCGGATCCGGCTGATCCGGTCACTGGTGAACGCGTGCTCGATGTGCGCGTCGGCCACCACCGCACCGGCGAGCGTGCCGGGCGGCCCGGCCTTCAGGCACTCCTGCGCGAAGTCGTGCATCGCCTTCGTCGACCCGCCCCACTTCGGCGCCAGGTTCTGGATGAGCCGTCCCTGCGCGCGGTACGGGACGTCGCAGTGCTCGGCCGCCTTGTCGTACCGGCGGCGCGCCTCGGCCGGCTCGAAGCCCAGCGCCCGGGCGGTGACGATCCGCTCCGTCCACGCCGCGGCGTTGCCGGGGTCGATGGCGACGGCGTCGGTGAGGAGCCGCTCGGCCCGGCCGAGGTGGTCGTAGAAGACCCGCCACTGCGCCTGGCTCACGTTCGCGGCCCGCGACGTGGTCCGGGCCTCCCAGCCCAGCACCACGCACCTGCTCCCCAGCAACGTCCGCGCGAGCGAGGAGTCCCGCTCGGTGTCGACGGCCCGCTGCAGGAACCGCTCGCTGCCCGGCACCTCGGCGGCGACCTCCACCGCCAGCGCGTGGTCGGCCCGCGGCGGCAGCCCGTCGAAGTACGCCACGACCGCCGCCCAGTCCGCCGCCCGCACCGCCCGGCGCACCAACCCCAGATCGGGCGAGTGCGCAAAGTCCCTGGTGCGCAACGGTTTCAGCGAATCGATCATCGACACGGCCGAGATCATACGGCCGGCGCTCAGACCTGTCCGCCCCTATTCGAGGCGGTGTCCGTGCCGTCTGACACCATGTGACGGCTTCGTACCCTCTCGTCGACATACGGGCCGTGGAAACTCAATCACCGGCAGGACAGTGCGATGGTCCGCGCCGCCGATCTCCGTGAGCCGATCGGACGAGCCGCGCCGGGGCCCGGCTCATTAGCCTCGATGCCGTGACGGCACATCAGTCCGGGCTGAGCATCGACTTCGGCACCTCGCACACCGTCGGGATGCTCCGTCTGCCGGACGGGCGGCACGAATCGCTGCTGTTCGACGCGACGCCGCTGCTGCCGTCCGCCGTGTTCGTCGACGGTGACGGACGGCTGCAGACCGGCCGCGACGCCGAGCGCAGCGCCCGCCTCGACCCGACCGCGTACGAGCCGAACCCGAAGCGGCGGCTGGCCGACGGGACGCTGCTGCTCGGCGCGCACGAGGTGCCGGTCGCCGACGCGGTGACGGCGGTCCTCGACCGGGTCCGGTCGGAGGCGGAGCGCACGCTGGGCGCCCCCGCCGGCGAGGTCGTGCTCACCCACCCGGCCAGCTGGGCGCCGATCCGCCGCACCCTGCTGGCCGACGCCGCCCGCGCCGCCGGGCTCGGCGAGCCCGTCCTCGTCCCCGAGCCGGTCGCGGCCGCCACCTGCTTCACCGCCGTGCTGTCGCACCGCGTCGACCCCGGCGCGGCCGTCGTCGTGTACGACCTCGGCGGCGGCACCTTCGACGTCAGCGTCGTGCGCCGCACCGCGACCAGTTGGGACGTGGTGGCCAGCGACGGGTTCGAGGACGTCGGCGGGGTCGACCTGGACGCGGCCGTCGTGGGGTGGGTCGGCCGCACCGCCGGCGGCGCCGACCCGCAGCGCTGGCAGCGGCTCGCCGCCCCGGAGACGACCGCCGACCGCCGGCTGCGCCGGCAGCTGCAGGAGGACGCCCGGATCGCCAAGGAGCAGCTGAGCCGGGCGAACCAGACGGGCCTGCCGGTGCCGCTGCTCGACGTCGACGTACACCTGACGCGAGGTGAGCTCGAGGACCTGGCGCGGCCCCTGCTCGACCGCACTGTCGCGCTGACCACGGCGACGCTCTTCGCCAGCGGCGTGACCCGCGACGGCCTGGCCGGCGTCTTCCTCGTCGGCGGCGCGAGCCGGATGCCCCTGGTGGCGACCCTGCTGCACCGCGCCCTCGGCGTGGCGCCGGTCGCGTTGGAGCAGCCCGAGCTCGTCGTGGCCCGCGGCGCCCTCAGCCTGCTCGACCCGGCCCCCGCGGCACCGATCGCCCAGCCTGAGATCCCGGCGTCGCCGGCCCCGGCGCCGGGGTTGCTTCCGTCCGCATCAGATCTTGCGGCGCCCGCGTCGCCGGCACCGGTGTCCCTCGCGCCGGCTGCGGTGCCGACCGAGCCCGCCGCGGCCGCTGTACCGCCGCCCGCCGCGGACCCGGCCGCATCCGACGCTGGACCCGCATCCGACGCTGGACCCGCATCCGACGCTGGACCCGCATCCGACGCTGGACCCGCATCCGACGCTGGACCCGCACCCGGCGCCGCGCCCGCATCCGGCGCCGGATCCGCATTCGACGCCCCGCCCACAGGAGATGCCACGCCCGTATCCGGCGCCGGAGTTGCGGGGGACGGCAGGAGGCGGTCCTGGTTGCTCGGTGCCGGGGCGCTGGCCGCCGTGCTGGCCGTCGCCGCGCTGGCCGCCGCGGCCGGCCGGGACTCGCTGGTGTCGGGCACCCGGGTGCTCGCCGGGCCGACCGCGGTCCTGCCGATGGTCGGGCTGCTGGTGCTGCTCACCGCCGGGCGCCCCCTGCCGCTGCCCGGTTCGGCGCGGCCGCTGCTCGTGCGGGCGGCCTCCGCCGGTGTCGGGGCGACACTGCTGTACCTGATGCCCGCGCTCGTGCTGTGGAGCCGCGCCGAACTGCCCGAGTTCCTGGACTTCCGCCGCATCCGTGGCTACGGCGAGACGCTGCTGCTGGCCACGGTCGCCGGTGGGGTGCTCCTGGCCGTCATCGGGCTGACGCTGCTGGGCCGAGGCCGGATCGGCGACCCCCTCGCGGGCCCGGCCGGAGCGCGTGGCCCACTGCTCTGGGTGTGCGCAGGCGGCGTCGTCGCGGTCGCCGCGCAGAGTTACGTCCACGACCGGGACGCACACCTCATCGCCAGCGGCGGCTGGACCTGGACCGCCCGCGAGATCAACCCGGCGGTGCAGCTCGCCCGTACGGTGCTCGGCGAGGGTCTCCCGGCCGGGCCACTCAACCTGCTGCTGTTCTGGGCCGGGGCGACCCTCATGTTCCTGCTGGTCCTCGGCGGTGGCCTGCTCCTGCGCCGCGGCGGCGAACCGGGCGGTCCCGCGCCGGTCGCGCCGGTCCGGATCGCCGCGGTGCTGTTCACCGCCGGCGGGGTGCTCGCCGCCGTTCACGGCCTGCAGGAGAGCGACTACTGGGGGCGCAATAACATCAGCAGCTCGCCGACGCGCGGCATCCTGCCGGCGGTGCACGCGGTCTGGAACGCCACCGTCGGCCTCCTGCCACCGGGCGTGTTCACCACCGTCGTGGCCGTCGCGGTCGCCGGCACCGCCGGGCTGCTCATCGCCCGCCGGCGCCGGGCTCAGAGACTGTGAGCATCCTGCCGAAGGCCGGTCCGGCATGAGCCGATTGCCGGGCCGATGGGGCGGATCGCTCGATTGTCCATGGCAATGGTGATCCATACGATGGCCGCTGCCGACGCCGGCTCGTGTGGACGCGACCGGACCCGTCTGGATCAGGAGTGGTGATCGAGTTGCGCCTGGGCATCGACTTCGGCACGTCGAACACGGTGGCCGTCCTCGACCCCGGCGACGGGCAGACCCGGCCGCTGCTCTTCGACGGCACGCCGATGCTTCCGTCGGCGGCCTGCCGGGACGCCGCCGGCGCGCTGGTCGTTGGGCGCGACGCGCAGCACGTGGGGCGCGGGTCGCCGGCGTCGTTCGAGCCGAACCCGAAGAAGCGGGTCGACGACGGCGAGGTGCTGCTCGGCGACGCCGAGGTCGCCGTGCCGGAGCTCATCGCCGCCGTGCTGCGACGCACGTACGACGAAGCCCTGCGCACCGCGGGCCGCCCGGTCACCGAGACGGTCCTGACGCACCCGGCCGGGTGGGGCGGCCGGCGCCGCGACGTGCTCCTGGCGGCGGCCCGCACGGCCGGCCTCCCCTCCGTGTCGCTCGTCCCGGAGCCGGTGGCCGCGGCCACCTACTTCGTCACCGTGCTCGGCAACGAGGTGCCGGTCGGCGGCGTCGTTGCGGTGTACGACTTCGGCGCCGGGACGTTCGACGCTTCCGTGGTCCGCAGGACTGCCGGCGGGTTCGAGGTCCTCGCCGCCGAGGGCATCCTCGACGCGGGTGGCCTGGACGTCGACGCGGCCGTGTTCGCCTACCTGGGCGCAGTCCACGGCTCCGCCAACGCCGACGCGTGGGCGCGGCTGAACAGCCCGGCCGCCGACGCCGACCGGCGTGCCGCCCGGACGTTGTGGGACGAGGTCCGCAACGGCAAGGAGATGCTGTCGCGGTCGGCGCAGACCTCCATCTTCATACCGCTGCTGGAGATCGACACGACCCTCGGCCGGGAGCAGCTGGAAACGCTGGCCCGCCCGCTGCTGGACCGCACCGTCGCGGCGACGCGCATCGCCCTGCGGGAGGCCGACGTGCGCCCCGCCGACCTCACCGGTGTGTTCCTGGTCGGTGGTTCGAGCCGGATGCCGCTGTGCGCCACCATGCTGCACCAGGCCCTCGGCGTGGCCCCGGTGGTGATCGAGCAGCCGGAGCTGGTGGTGGCCGGCGGCAGCCTGCGCGTCGGCACCGGCACTTCCGCACCCGAGCCGGCGACGGTCCCGGCGCCCCGCCCCGAACCGGCCGGCACCCTGACACTGCCGCCCGAACCGGTCACGCCACCGCCTCCGGCGGTCACGTCCCCCGCGCCGGTCTTCACGCCACCGGCTCCACGGGTCACGTCGCCCGCGCCGGTCCCCACGACGCCCGCGCCGGTGGTCGCGTCTCCCGCGCCGGTCTTCATGGCGCCGCGGCCGGAGCTCCGATCGTTCGCGCCGGCGGTGGCGCCGGTCGTCTACGGCAACGCCACCAGCCGGCTGCCGCTCGCCACCCGCACCTGGAGCCTCGCCGCGATCCCGGCCGGCATCCTGCTCTACGTCATCGGCGTCCTCATCACCGTGACCACCGACTCGGAGGCCGGGGGCGCCGTCATCGGAGTACCCGGGATGGCGCTGGTCCCGATCGGCATCGCAGGCTTCATCGTGCAGCTCACCGCCAGGTCGCTGCGCATCGACGCCGACGGGATCGCCTACCGCCGGGCGCACCACCGCACGGCCTGCCCGTGGCACCACCTCGCCTCGATCGGCGTGCAGCAGCGCCACAACGCCGGGGCGTTCGTGGTCGGTAGACTGGTCGCGGACTCCCCGCTGCGGCACGACTCGAAATTCGCGCCGGCCATCGGCGCGGACGGATCGTTCGACCTCGCACCGCTCGCCGGCCTGCGCACCTCAGCCGACGCCGTCACGGCCGCCCTGGCCCAGCACGTCAGGACCACCGCCGGCTGAGCCACCGGGCCGGCGCCCGCCCCGCATTCCGCGACCTCCGGGCGGGCGACGGGCGGGCGACGGGCGGGCGACGGGCGGGCAACGAATGGGGCGGGCCGGGCATACCTGCTAGCAGGTATACGGGGGTGCGGAAACCGGCAGTCGGATAGTCCCGCTGGCGCCGAGGCTGTCACACAGCGGTACGAGGAACGTGGGATGTAGACATTCCGCACCCCCCCTTGAACAGGTGATCCCCATGACGACTTGCCCGGTCGACCCAGTCCTGAGCATGGCACTGTTCGTCTCCGACGCCTCCGCCTCCCGCGACCTGGACGACGCCACCGTCCGCGAGACCGTCCACCGCACGCTCGACCAGCTCGGGCCGGACGAGTGCTACGCACGGGCCGCTGAGGTGTTCGGCGACCGTCCCGAGGTCGCGCTCAGCCGTATCCAGTGGGCGCGCGAGCTGTGCGCCCGCGCCCTGACCCCGGTCCTCGCCGGCGCGGCCGCCTGACCATCCGGCCCGGCACCGCAGAGTCGATTCCCGACCACATGGCCGCTCCCTACCCGGCCGGATCGCGCGGTACACCACCGGCGCGGCTGAGCACGGCCGCGATGCGCGGCTGGTCCGCCGGGCTGGTGAGCAGCACGAGGACTGCCCCGCCCGCCGGGACACCGCGGGCCGCCTGCTCCACCACGGCGTCGGAGAGCCCGGCGTCGTGCACCCCGGCCACCGCTGCCGCCGCCACGGCACCGACGGCCATCCCCGCCGTCGGCCACCCGGCGAGCGTGCCGATCACGATGCCCCACGCGGCCCCGGCGAGCGCGCCGTCGAGGACCCCCAGATCGCGGGTCTGCAACTCATGCATCCGGTAAGGACGGCCGCCACCGGCGCCGGGTACGTCGGACCAGGCGACCACGGCGTCGTCGAGACGGATCAGCTGCTGCTCCCGCAGATGCAGCACGAAGACCAGCGCGTCCTGAGCCTGCTGCGCCGTGCCGAAGACGTAGCGCGCGGGCCGGTCGGTGCGCTGCGCGCCCGGCCGGCGCAGCCGTCCGGCGAGCGGGCGGTGCCGCAGCTGCCAGCCCGCCAGCAGCCCGATCAGGGTCGACAGCAGATGCCCGAGGCTGGTGAAGGTCCTGCTGTCGGCGAACGGCAGCACCACGAGCAGCAGCACCGCGGGCACCAGCACCCGGCGGGTGCGCCGCACCGGCAGGCTGCAGGCCAGGGCGGCGGCGACGGCGTGCGCGCCGTAGCTGGTCCCGACGTCGGCGGCCCGGGCCACCTCCTGGTCGAGCCAGCCGTGTTGCAGACCGACCCGCAGCACCGCGTAGACCAGGCAGCTCGCGATCACGTGGGTCAGCAGGAACACCTCGGCCAGCCGGCGCCGCCCCCACACCAGCTCCGCCGCCCCGGTGAGCAGCAGCAGCGCCACGACCTGCACCGGCTCGACCCCACCACCCAGCACGAACGCGCTGGTGAACAGCGTCCACACCCGATGCTGCTCCAGGTTGGCCACGTTGGTGGAGTTCGCCGCGACGATCCCCGCCCGGCCCTGCGGTCCGGCGAACGCGTCGATGCCGAGGCTGACCCCGACCACCGCCGCCACGTACAGCGGCGCCAGCCGTAACCCCGCCGCCGCCACCAGCAGCACCCGCGCCTTCGCCGCCGGCCCCACGCTCGCGGCGAGCTCCGCGGCGAGGTCGCCGCCGGGCAGGTACCTAGCCGACACGAGGCCGGGCTGGTTCGTGTGCCGCCAGCTCCGGTGGAGCATGACCCGGCGGCGGGACCCGGCCGCCGGGCCGCCAACCACGCGCCCGGTTGCGGTCCGCCCGCCATCGGCGCCTGGGCCGCGGGGCATCGCCCGTCACCGCCAGCGCCGCCGCCGCGGTGGGGGGCGTGCCCCGGAGGGGCCCGGCGGGTCGCCCGCCGCGGCGAGGATGCCGGCGAACCGCCGGTCCGGGACCAGCGCCAGGAGGACACCGGTCAGTGTGGCGACGAGATGTTCGCGGGAAGGCAGTCCGCCCACGACGACGACCTCGGTGGCGTGGTACGCCGGGAGCACCGCCGCCAGCCACCCGATGCGCAGGCGGACGGCGGCGTAGGCCAAGACCGCCACCACCGCGGCCGACGGGCCTGCGTCGGCGAGGTGGGCGTCCTGCATCCCGAGCCCCACCGGCGGCCTGGCGGCGATCCACAGCGCCGCGGACAGCGTTGCCGCGCTGTGCCCGGCGACCGCGACAAGGACGGCCCGCACGGTGCCCAGCACCGCCTGGGTCAGGCTGAACACGAGCAGCACCTGCATCACCGCGAACCAGAACGGCAGCAGCGCCGCCGGCGCGAACAGTGACAGCGGCAGCCGCAGCAGGACGGCCGGTAGCGGATCGCCGGGATGCGTGACGGCATACCGGCTGATCACCGGATGCCCGGGCCTGGTCCGCGCCGCGATCGCCAGCGTCGTCACCAGCACCGCGACGGCCGGACCCAGCCACAACCGGTCGTACCGGCGCAGCCGGACCGCGTCGTACACCGGCTCGAACAGCGCCTGGCCCTGCGCGGTGAGCCTCCGCAGGATCGGCTGTGCGCCAGTCACCATCCGCGCGGGCTACCCGGCCCGCCCGGCGTGCAACCCTCTGCACCGCGGGCGCCGGCCGACAACGCTCAGCCGGCGGCGTGCTCCAGGCCTTCGACGAGCGCGGCGAGGGCCGGCCGGTTGGCGGCGGCGGTGATGAACCCGACGAACCCGCTGCCCTCGAACGCCAGCGTGACCTGGACGAGGTGCTCCTTCTCGCGCCCGAACAGGCTGACCCGCCGCTCGATGTCGTTCCACTGCGCCCCGCGGAACGTCGACGCCGGGTTGCGGGTGACGGGCCGCCCGCCGCGCTGCTTCTCGAACCACTCGCCGTCCAGGACGAGCCGCTCGTTGGACTGCCCTTCCACCACGATCATGCGCGCAGGATAAGCGACACCGACGGCTGCACACTGTTCGCCATCGGACAGCCGGCATGGGCACCCGGCTGACGGGACGCTGAAACCGGCGCCGCCGGTACCATGGAGCGCGTGGCCGGCGGGGTGGACGAGGTCGAGAGCAAACACCCCGTGCCGGACCCCGGGGCGCTCACGGCCCGGCTCGAAGCGCTCGGCTTCCGGGCCGCACCGCCGCAGGAGCAGCTCGACGAGTACTACGACACCCCCGACGGCCGGCTACGCGCCCAGGACCTCGTCGCCCGGTTGCGGATCACCGGCGCCACCGCGACGGCCGGCTTCAAGGGCCCCCGCACGCAGGCCGGTGACGGCACCAACCACCGCATCGAGGTGGAGTTCCCGTCGCCGGATCCAGGTGGTGTACGGGCAGCCTTCGCCGACCAGGGCCTGATCCTCGTGTGGCGCCTCGCGAAGCGCCGCCGCGAGTTCCACCGTGCGGCGCTGGTCGTCGCGATCGACGAGCTGCCCCGCCTGGGGACGTATGCGGAGTTCGAGGGCCCACCGGCACAGATCGCGGCCGCCCGCGACCAGGTGGCGGACCTGATCGGCCCGGCGGAGCCCCGCAACTACGCGGAGCTGGCGGCGGCCGTCCACCCGGACGCCCGCGAGCTGCTCTTCTGAGCCCGCGCACCGGTGGGGCAGTGCCCGGCGGATCCGCGGGCTACGGTGACGCTGTGCCTGCGCCTCCCGCCGTGGTGACACGGTGACCGCCGCCTGGGCGGGTGCGCCGGCCGGGGCCGAGCTGCTCGCCGCCGCCCGGCTCGAGCTGCCGGCCGGGTCTCTGGAGCTGGCCTGCCACGCCGCCGTCCCGGTCGCCGTGGACGCCGGCCTGCTGCACCGCATCCGTGACGCGTTCCCCGCTCTGGCGCTGCCGCCCGGAGGTGAGGAGCGGCTGCTGCGGTCCGCGCTCTTCGCCGGTACCGGCGACGGCCGCCACGAGATCGACCCACGGCTGCGGGCGGCGCTGCAGTCGGCGCTGGCCGCCCGGTTCGGGCCCGACCGTCTCCGGCAGGTGGCGGCGCTGGCGGGGGCTTCGTTGATCGAGCCCGGGCCCGCGCCGGCGGACCGGCTCGCCACGGCGTGGGAGGCGCTCGACCTCCGGTACCCCGTGGAGGACGCGCTGTCGGCGGTCCACGAGCTGGGGGAGCTCGCGCTGCTGCCCGGCAGCGACCTGCGCACCATCGCGCGGGCGCTGACCGGCGCCGCCGAGTTCGGGCCCGGCGAGGTGGTGGCCGCCGCGCGGTCCGTGCTGGACGCCGTCACCCGGCTGGTGCCCGCCCCGGCGGCCGCGGCCGCGGACGAGGACCGGAGCGGGCGGGTGCGGTTCGAGGAGCTGTTCGGCCTCGGCGACCCCGGCGCCTTCGACCCCGCGGCCACCTGGCGGGCGCGACCGGAGGGCGACCGGCTCCGCGTGCCGATCGGCGTGGGGACGGACGGCGCGCCGGTCGAGCTCGACTTCGCGTCGGGCCGGCACGGCATGATCGTGGGCGCCCCCGGGTCGGGCAAGTCGGAGCTGCTGCGCTCGGTCATCCTCGCCCTCGCCGTCACGCACTCCCCGGCGGACCTCAACTTCGTCTTCGTCGACCGGTACGGCGGCGGCACCTTCCGCCCGTTCGAGCACCTGCCGCACGTCGCGGCGATGATCACCGGCGTCGGCGAGTCACCGGATCTCGTCGAGCGCTTCTTCGACACCGTCGCCGGCGAGCTCGACCGGCGGGCGCGGGACCGGACCGTCCCGGCGCCGAGCCTGTTCGTCGTCATCGACGAGTTCACCGAGCTGCTCACCGAACGGCCCGACCTCATCGACCTGTTCGTGCAGGTCGGGCGGGTCGGCCGGTCGCTCGGCGTGCACCAGCTGCTGGCGGCGCAGCGGCTCGAGGAGGGCCGGCTGCGCGGCCTGGACAACTACCTGCCGGTGCGGGTCGCGATGCGCACGTTCAGCGGGCGGGAGAGCCGCGCCGTGATCGGCGTGCCCGACGCCTACGACCTACCCATGACGCCCGGCGTCGGCTACCTGCGGGCCGGGTCCGGCACGCCGGTCCGGTTCCTCGCGCCGGTCACGTTCCACCGCTACCTGCCGCCCGGCGGGGGCTGGGACAGCGTCCTGCGCGGCCTCGACCCGTGGGCGCCGCCGAGCGTGGCGGAGGTGCTCACCGACCGGATGCGCGCCGCCGCCCCGCCCGCGACCCAGCTGTGGCTGCCGCCCCTCACCGCGTCGCCGGCGCTCGGGGAGCTGCTCGGCCCGCTCACGACGACCCCCGGCCGCGGGCTGACGGCGCCGCGGCGGCCCGGCGGGGTGGCGGTCGCCCGCGTCGACCGGCCGTTCGAGCGGCGCTACGACGTCCTCGACGTCCCACCGGACGGCGGCAACATCGTGATCGTCGGCGGGCCGCGCAGCGGGAAGTCGACCGCGCTGCAGACGCTCGCGCTCGGGCTGGCCCTGACGTACACCCCGGCCGAGGCGCACCTGTACGCACTGGAGTCCGGCGGCGGCCGGGCCCTGGGCCCGCTGGCCGGGCTGCCGCACACCGCCGCCGTCGCGGACCGCCACCGGCGCGACCTGGTGCCACGGATCCTCGGCGAGCTGCACGCCTGCCTCGACCGCGAGCCCACGTGCCGCCGGTTCCTGCTCGTCGACGACTGGGGCGCCGTCCGCAGCGACTTCGAGGAGTTCGAGGACATCGAGTGGATGCTCCACGACCTCGCCCAGCGGGGGCCGGCCCACGGCATCCGTCTCGCGGTCACAGCCCGGCGCTGGGCGCAGCTGCGCCCGGCCTTCCGCGACACCTTCACCACCAGGATCGAGCTGCGCCTGGGCGCCCCCGCCGAGTCGGAGATCGACCGGCGGGCCGCCGCCCGGATCCCGTACGACGTGCCCGGCCGCGGCATCACCGCCGACCGCCTGCAGCTACTGGTGGCCCGGCCGCGGCTGACCGAGGACGGCGACCTGGACGCCGCGGTGGCGGACATCCGCGCGGCGTGGCCGTCCGAGCCGGCGCCGCCCGTCGAGCCGCTGCCCGAGCGGCTGCCACCCGAGTCGCTGCCCGAGCCGCGGCGCGGCCGGATCCCGATCGGCGTCGAGCAGATCGGCCTCGGGCCGGTCGTCGCCGACTTCGACGCCGACCCGCACCTGATCGTCCTGGGCGGCGAGGGGTCCGGCAAGACCGCGTTCCTGCGCGGCCTGGCCCGTTCGATCGAGCGCGCGTACCGGCCGGAGGAGGCCCGGACCATCGTCGTCGACTACCGCCGCCAGCTCGCCGGCGCGACCGGCCCCGCCCACCTGCTCGGGCACTGCACCGGCCCCCGGTCCGCCGACCACGTGCTGCGCGAGGTCGCCACCGCGCTCACCGAGCGGCTGCGCGACCCCGGCCGGTGGCGCGGCCCCGAGCTGTACCTGCTCGTCGACGACTACGACCTGGTCGCCACCGCCACCAACCCCCTCGCCGCCCTCATGGACCTCCTGCCGCACGCCGCCGGCATCGGGCTGCACGTCGTCGTCGCCCGCCGGACCAGCGGCGCGGCGCGGGCGATGTACGAGCCGGTCCTGCTCCGCCTGCGGGACCTGTCCGCCCAGGCGGTCGTGCTGTCCGGCGCCCGCGAGGACGGGCCGCTGCTCGCCGGCATCACGCCGCGGCCCCTGCCGCCGGGCCGGGCCTGGCACGCGACCCGGCGGCACGGCCGGCGGCTCGTCCAGCTGGCCTGGCACCCACCGGCGCCCGGAAGTTTGTGAAGCTCGGGGCAACCCGCCCGCCCGCCGCACCTGTCCAGGTGTGGTGAAGGGAGGTACCCGTGACCCGAGACATCGAGTCCGACCTGCACGAGTACGTCGAAACCCGGTACGTGCACCTGCGCCGCACGGCGTTTCTGCTGTGCGGCGAGTGGCACCGCGCCGAGGACCTCGTGCAGACAGCGCTGGCCAAGGTGGTGACCGCGGCGCGGCGCGGGCGGGTCGAGCACCTCGACGCGTACGCCCGCCAGGTGCTGCTGCGGGTGTACCTGGACGACAACCAGCGCGGCTCGCGGCGCCGCGAGCGGACCTGGGCGGACCCCGCCGGCGCGGCCGAGCCGCCCGCGGCGACCGGCGACCGCGCCACCGCACTCACCGTGCTGGCGGCGCTGCGGGCCCTGCCCGCCAGGCAGCGCGCGACGGTCGTGCTGCGCTACTGGGAGGACCGCAGCGTCGAGGACACCGCGGCGGTGCTCGGGGTGAGCGAAGGAACGGTGAAGAGCCAGTCGGCGAAGGCGCTGGCGACGCTGCGCCAGCTGCTCGCCGGCAGCGTGGGGGAGCTCATGTTCAGCGATGGAGGGATGGTCTGATGCCGCTCGACGAACTGCGCACGGCGCTGCAGGCGGCCGTGGAGGCCGACGAGCCGCCGGCCGGCGCCGGACCGGCCGCGGTGTTCGCCCGTGCCGACCGGGCCCGGACCCGGCAACGGCTCACGATGCTGGTCGGCGGGGTCGCCGTGCTGGGCGTCGCGGTCGGCACCGCCGCGTTCGCGCTGGACCGGTCGGGCGGGGCGGCGACGACCGCCCAGCCGCCGGCGGTCGCGACGTCCGCCCCGGCCGCATCCGCGGCGCTGCCGGCCGCGTCCGGCGCGGGCTCCTCGCGGCCCGAGGTGCCGGCCGACGTCATGCTCGCCACCCTCCGGCGGCTGCTCCCGGCCGGGCTGGCGACGTCGGAGCCGGACAGTCAGCCGGGCTTCGCGGAGCTGATCCTCACCGACCGGGCCGGGCGCGGCAAGGTGCAGGTCAACGTGCAACCCAACTACCGCCGCGCCGTCCCGCCCGGCCGCGTCTCCGGCGACGACCCGATGGACAAGTTCTCCTGCGCGAAGCGGCAGGAGCCGCCCGGCACCCACTGCGTCGACTCGACGTTGCCCGACGGCACGCTGCTCGTGCTGACCGACGGCCCGTCGGAGGACGCCGGACACGACCGGATCACCCTCCGCATGGTCGACGTGTTCCGGCCGGACGGCGTCCGCATCGTGGTCGGCACCTGGAACGCCGTCGGGGAGAAGACCAACACCGCGACCCGCTCCGAGCCTCCCCTGACCGGTCAGCAGCTGCAGGCGATCGCCACCGACCCCACCTGGCCGGTCTGACCCCGGCCCGGCCGGGCGCTACGCCGCCGCCCTGGCCGGCTGGTCGCCGCCGCGCACCGTGAGGTACGCCGTCACCGACGCCAGGGCGGGGTGGGTGGCGGCGACCTGCGGGGCGAGGATCCGGTGCGCCTCCACGGCCAGGGCCCGGGCCGCGTCGTGGTCGTCCCGGGCGGCGGCGAGCGCGGCCAGGTTGGTCAGCGTCAGCGCGACCTCCGGATGCGACGCGCCGTACGTGCGGCGCTTCCCGGCCAGCACGACCGTGTACAGCGCCTCGGCGGCGGCCGGGTCGCGGGCGGCGAGGACGGCGGCGAGGTTGTGCCGGTTGGTGAGGACGTCGGGGTGGTCGGGGCCGTGCCGGGCGGTGAAGTACGCGATCGCCCGGCGCAGCAACGGCTCCGCCTCCGCCGGCTCGCCACGGGCCTGCAGGATCGCGGCGAGGTGGGCCTCGTCGGCGACGACGGCCGGGTGGCCGGGCGGAAGGCACGCGCGGTGCAGGGCGAGGGAGCGCCGCGCGTACGCCTCGCCGGCCGCCAGGTCGCCGCGGCTGTGGGCGAGGCCGGCGAGGTTGTGCCAGACGGCGGCGAGCGCGGGATGGTCCGGGCCGTGGGCCGCCTCCAGCACCGTGCGGACCGCGGCGTACTGGGCCTGGGCGTCGTCGTGGCGGCCCGCGAACTTGTACAGCACGCCGAGCTCGTTGCGCAGCGGCACCAGCTCCAGGTCGGTGAAGCGCGGCGCCGCGTCGTCGCACGCGGCCCGCAGCAGCCGCTCCGCCGCGGCGTAGCGGCCCTGGCGGCGCAGGTTGCCGGCCAGGGCCACGGTCGCCTGGACGCGCAGCCGCAGCAGGACCTCCGGCCGGGACGGCAGCGCGGCCATGACGGCGGTGGCGCGGCGGTGGTATGCCTCGGCGGCCGCGTGCTTGCCGAGCTCGTCGAGGGCGCTGCCGAGCAGGGTGAGCACGTTGGCGGTGTCGGGGCTGCCGGCGCCGGCGTGCGCCTCGAGGATGCCGAGGGCACGCCGGCACAGGTCGATGCTCCGCGGGTAGCGGTGCTCGTCCCAGGCGGACAGCGCCAGGTCGTGCAGGGCGACCGCCTCGTCGACGGGATCAGGTGTCATGGCCGGCTCCGCCACCCGCTGCCGTGGCTCAGGCGATCCGGGCGACGGCCTGGCTGTGGTTGGTCGTCAGGCCCCGCGCCGGAAGCGCCGGGGCGGCGGGCGTGGCGACGGCCTCGCTGTGGTTGGTGGCGAGACCGCCGCCCCGGACCTGCGTGCGGACCACGGGCGTGGCGACGACAGAACGCTGCATGGGAGTGCTCCTTCGGATTCGTGGTGAGGTGTGCCCCGTGAGCGTGGCCGCCACCGCTTGGCCCGTACTTGTGGCGCACTTGGAGCGCCCGCGCCGCCCGCCGGAGCGCCGGCGCTCAAGTGGACGGCAAGCGCGCCCGTACACACTGCCGCCGACACCGGCCGCGACCGTACGGGAGCGAACCATGCAGGACACGAAGACGGACACCATGCCGGCGGCGCTGCGGCGGCTGCTGTTCGGCGACGTCGTGTCGGCCGCCGGGATCGGGCTCACCCAGCCGTACCTGGTGATCCTGCTGCACACCGGCAAGGGCATCCCGCTCGCGGCGGCCACCGCGATGACCGCGCTGCTCGCCCTCGCCAGCTTCCCCGGCAACTGGCTCAGCGGCGTCCTCACCGACCGGCACGGCGGGCGCCTCGCCATGACCGCCGGCCTCGCCACGACCGTCTGCGGCCTGGTCCTCGTCGCCACCGGCAGCCATCCGCTGCTGCTCGGGTGCGCCGTCGCGGCGGTCGGGTTCGGGTGGGCGGTGACGCTGCCCGCGTACGCGACGCTGATCGCCGGGCTCGTCCCGGAGGAGGCGCACGGCCGGACGTTCACGCTGCAGTTCGCCCTGTTCAACGCGGGCATGGGCGCGGGCTCCGCGGTGGCCGTCCTCGTCGCCGACCTCACCTGGCTGTGGTGGGCCGCCGCCGGCACGTGCCTGGTCGCGATCGCGGCTGTGCGCTGGTCGTACACCGGCGGACAAAGGGAAACGAGCACCCTGGCGGGTCCGGGCTACCGCGCGCTGCTCACGGACCGGCGGCTGCTGCGCGTGCTGTTCGTCGCCGTGCTGACCTCCGCCGCCGGATACGGCGTCTACACCGCGGGCCTGCCCGTCCTGGCGCTCCACAGTGGACGGCCGGACCTCATGTCGTGGGCGGGCGTCGCCAACTGCTTCACGATCGTCGCCGGACTCCCGTTGGCGTTGCGCGCCGGTGTACGACTGACGCCACCGCGACTCGTCGCAGCCGCTGCCGCGGTCTGGTCGGCCGGCTGGCTGCTGTGCGCCACCGTCACCACCCCGGCCTGGGCCGTGCTCCCGCTCGCCGCCGTGCTCATGGGCGCCGGCGAGCTGTTGCTGTCCGGCGCGCTGCCCGCGATGGTCAACGCCCTCGCCCCCGACGCCCTCCGCGGCCGCTACAACGCCGCCCTGACCTTCGCGATGACGGCCGGCATGTGGGCAGGCCCGCTGCTCGCCGCGGCGGCCACGGCCCTCGGCCTGCTGCGGCTGCTGTTCGCCGCCGCCGTCGCTCTGCTCGCCCTCGCCGCCGCGCTGGTCCGCCGCGCCGCCCCGGCGCCGCGGTGACATCCGCCGCGCCCGCCGGCGACGGTCACCCGCCCGCCGAGCGTCAACTGCGAAGCCAATCTTGAATGAACGGCTTCGCGTCGGTGAGGCTGCTGACGACGTGATGGGCGTGGGTCAACTGATCGGCGGAATGGGTGGTGGTCAGCCCGATCACGGTCATCGCCGCGGTCCGGGCCGCTTCGACTCCGGCGGGAGCGTCCTCGATGACCAGGCACCGCTCGGCTGGTGTCCGGAGCAGTCCGGCTGCGCGGAGGTAGCCCTCCGGGTGGGGTTTGCCGCGCGTGACGTGGGTGTTGTCCACCAGGACCGGAGGGTCGGGCAGCCCGCCGGCGCGGAGCCGCTGCCGGACGGTCTGGGCACGGCCAGAGGTGACCACGCCCCACCGGTCAGCGTGAAGCACCTGCAGGACCGCTGCGGCATCAGGGTAGACCGGGAACGCGTCGCCTTCCTCGGCCATGAAGTCACGGACGAGTCGGTACTCAGCTTCGGGGTCGAGGCGGGGTGCGGCGACCGCGATGGTGTCGACCGCCCGCCTGCCGTGGGTGTGAGACCAGACGGTCGCCGGGTCCAAGCCTCGGTGCAAGGCCCAGCGAGTCCAGATCCGCCGGTATGCGGCGTAGGAGTCGACCAGCACGCCGTCGGCGTCGAACAGCACGGCAGCGCCTTGCGCGGCTCCGTTCGTGTGGTGGCTCACCATCAGGCGCTTCCTCACCTTTCGACTGGGACGGCACGGTCAAATCGTGCGGCGGAAGTCGGTGACGTCCGGGAGCTTCTGAAAGCCGGCCGAAACGTACGTCGCCACGCCGCCGACGTTGCTGCTCGGGGTGCACACTGTCGCGCTGGACGACCCCATCTCCTGCAATGCGGCGACCGCGGCCACGGTGATCGCGTGGCCGTGTCCGCGGCCACGGTGATCCCGATGGACGCCCAGTGGTTCAAGCAGACCCGGTCGCCCTGCCCCGGCCGACCACACCGTCACCGTGGCCACCGCATCGCCGTCGCGGTCGTAACCGACCAGGCACCGAGCCCGGCGGTACGGCGGGGCAGCGGCCATCGCGCGCCAGCGCTCCAGGGTGAACGTCGAGCCGGCGAACGCTGCCCGCTGCACCGCGACCCGATCCTGAACGATCCGATCCCGAGTGTCGTGCGTGTCGATGACTTCGACCCGGAGCCCGCAGTTCTCCACCTGGACAGCCAGGTCACGGAACAACGGGGTCCACGGTTCATCGGCCACCCAACCGCTGCGATGGAGGAGACCTCGAAAGGCGGTGCCGAAGCGGGCCTCGACGGCCTGGGCGCCACCGGGCAGTACTCCCTGCCCTGGTTCCGACAGGTCCGTCAGTAGCTGAGCCGCGAATGCGGCGTCGTCGTCGACGCTCGGTGCGATGCCCATCCGGATCAGGCCCGCGGTGTCGTCCACCATGCCGACGGCCAGGATCTGCCCGTCACGGGTCCACACCCGGACGGCCCCGGCCAACTCCTGCGCGCCGAACCTCCAGTGCCACCCGAGGTCACCTGGATGAAGCTGGACCGGCCCGCCGGCGTGCTGCCAGCCCGCCACCGCCTCGACGATCTCGCCCAACGAGTCCGGCGTCGAACGCTGCACGGTGATCGACATGCGTCGACCCAAACACCACCGCACCGAAGACGCAACGGCTTATTGGGATTCAAGCTCGTCGACGAACGGGTCCGACGTCATCGGCGAAGCCACGGGTCGAGGACTGACACGGGTGCGGGATCGTTGTATGCTCGCGCCGATGACTACCTCACGTCGTAGATTGGGGGTCCCATCCGCGCAAGGTGAGTGCTGATGCACATCCTTGACGCGACTGGGGACACCCGCCGAACGTTCTGGCAGCGCGTGCGCGAGTTCGCCGTGCCGCAATCAATGATCGAGTCAGCGACCGCCCGCCGGCACGCCGGCGACTGGGCCGGGGCGTGCGCCGCGGCGCGGGTCGACGTCGATCTCGACCTCAAGGCAGTCGCTCGGGCAGGTGGTGCGGCGCTGGCCGCGTCGATCCGGGCCGACCTGCGCCATCTCGCCCCCGACCTGCTGCGCTGGCACATGCCGCGGATCGCGCCGGACGGCCTGCTGCGGCCGGGGCTGACCATCTCCCTCGCCCGGCACGGCCCGGTGCACCTGGTGGTCCGGACGCCGCCGGCGTGGGCGGGCGCGGGGCAGCGGATCAGCCTCGCACTGTGGGAGGGGGCGCGGCGGACCGGCGCGCCGCATCCGCACCCGCATCCCGATCCGCGGTTCCGGCTCGACCTGCACCGGCACCTGTGGGACGCGCGCCGGGCGGGGGAGCTGCGGACCAGGGCCGGCCACGGCGCCACCGGTCCGGCGCCGCCCCCGGAGCCCGCCGAGGCCATGACTTCGGCCTTGGCGTCGGCCGACCGGTGGGCGGCTTCGGCTTCGGCTGTGGCGGCGGCTTCGGTCGACCGGTGGGCGGCTTCACCTTTCGCGGCGGCGGGAAGTGCGGCGGCCGACCGGTGGGCCGACGAGGCCGGGATCCTGCTGCGGGCGGACGCGTGCGCCGGCGGTGCGGTGACCGTGCGGCTCGGGGCCCGGCACCGGTTCGTCGTGACCGTCGCGGACGGCGCCGAGCCCCGCATCGCGCGGGCCCGCGGGCGCGGCGGCGGGGGACCAGTGCTGCCCGACGCCGCGACGTGGGTCCTGCCCGACGTGGAGCTGCTGCGCGAAGGGCTCATCGGCGCGGACGGGCTGCACCCGCTCGTCGCGGCGGCGCTCGCGCCCGGCCGGCCGGCGTCGTACACCCGCCGCGACGACGACCCGAGCACGCCGCGGGTCGTCGAGTGCAGGGGCGAGCGGCACCGGATCGGGCTCGTGGGCGGCACGCTCGTCGCGCTCGACCACGACCCCGCCGAGGTGCGCCGGGAAGAACTGCTCGCCGCGCTCGGCGGGACCCCGCTGGCGTGCCTGCAAGCGATCGACGAGGCGCACCGCCGGCCGGAGTGCCTCCCCGACGTGCGGGCGCGGCTCGACCACGGCGACACCGAAGGCGCGCTCGCCGTCGTGGAAGGGCTGCTCGGCCCCGATGCGCTGCTGCGGCACGGCGCGCTGCGGGAAACCCTCGACGACGCGGCGCTGCGCAAGGTCGCGCACGGGCTGTTCCGCGCCGGCCTGTCCCGCACCCGCCCCGCACCCGAACGCCGCGCCGCGCGCCGCTGACCCATCGCACGTCTCCAGCCCTGCGCCGGGCTGCTCCGGTGCACCGCCGGCCTTCATCCGGAGGCCGGATCACGACTTCTCCCCGAATGGTGATGCCTCATGTCCTCGTTCAGTTCTCCGGTCACCGCTTCGTTCACCGATCAGCTCGACGTCGCCGCCGAGCTGCTCGCGCTGCTGCACGACACCGGGACGGAGCCGCGCACCGACACGCAGCTGGAGGCGCTGACCCTCGCCGTCGCCGCCGACCTGCCGGTCCTGCTGTGGGGCGAGCCCGGCATCGGCAAGACGGCCGCCCTCACCCAGCTCGCCGAGGCGCTCGACCTGCCACTGACCACCGTCATCGCCAGCGTGCACGAGCCGTCGGACTTCTCGGGGCTGCCCGTCGTCGGCGACGACCCGGCGGTGCAGGGCGTGCCGATGGCCCCGCCGGACTGGGCGGTGCGCCTGGTGCACGCCGGCCGCGGCCTGCTCTTCCTGGACGAGCTGTCCACCGCGCCGCCGGCCGTGCAGGCCGCACTGCTGCGTCTGGTGCTGGAGCGCCGCGTCGGCGCCCTTCGCCTGCCGCCGGGTGTGCGGATCGTGGCGGCCGCCAACCCGCGGTCGTCCGCCGCCGACGGGTGGGAGCTGTCCGCGCCGCTCGCGAACCGCTTCGTGCACCTGCAGTGGGTGCACGACCACGACGTCGTCGTCCGCGGCCTCGGCGGCACCTGGCCGCGCGCGTCGCTGCCCCGGCTGGATCCGCGGAAGCTGACCGAGGCGGTGGCGTTCGCCCGCCGGGCCGTGTGCGGGCTGCTCACCGCCCGGCCCCGGCTGGTGCACCAGCTGCCCGGCAGCGAGGCGCGCCGCGGCGGTCCGTGGCCGTCGCCGCGCAGCTGGGACATGGCGCTGCGGCTGACCGCGTTCGCCGTCGCCGCCGGCACGTCCCGCGACGTGCTCTCGATGCTGGTCCGCGGCACCGTCGGCGACGGCCCGGGCCTGGAGCTCCTCGCGAGCCTCGACCGGATGGACCTGCCGGACCCGGAGACGCTGCTCGCCGACCCGGCCGCGGCGGTCCTGCCGGAACGCGGCGACCTGCGGCAGGCGGCCCTCGACGGCGTCGTCGAAGCGGTCCGCCGGCAGCCGTCGAAGGACCGGTGGGACGCGGCGTGGGCGATCCTGGCCGCCGCCGTCGACACCGGCGCCCCGGACCTCGTGGTGGTGCCGGCGTCGACGCTCGCCGCGCAGCGCCGCGCCGACTGGGACGTGCCCGACCTGATCGAACGCCTCGCCGGCGCGGTGTCGCTGTCGCAGCGGGCGGTGGCCGCCTGATGGCGCGCGACTCCGCCGAGGCGTCCGTCGTGGGCGGCCCGGTGGCGCTGGACACCGGGAAGCTGTACGCGGCCCGGCTGCTCGCCGCGCGGGTCCGGCCGTACCTCGCGACGGCGCTGTTCGCGCTGCACGTGGTCGAGTCGCGGCGGGTACCGACGATGGCCGTCGACCGGCAGTGGCGCTGCTACGCGTCGCCGGCGTTCGTGGCGCGGACCCCGGTCGAGGAGCTCGCCGGCGTGTGGGTCCACGAGGTCGCGCACCTGCTGCGGGACCACCACGGCCGCGGCGACCGGGTAGCCCGGGTGCGCGGCCTGCACGGCGCCGGCGACCGGCTGCGGATGAACATCGCCGCCGACTGCGAGATCAACGACGACGTGTACGGCGACGGCCTCGCCCGCCCCACCGGCGCCGTCGCCGCCGCCGACCTCGGGCTGCGCGACGGCGAGCTGATGGAGGACTACCTGCGGCAGTTCCGGCTCGGGCCGCGTACGGGCGGCCTCGCGTGGCTGGACTGCGGCAGCGGCGCCGACGGCCTCGAACGGCCGTGGGACCTCGGCCCGGACGGCGCGCACGGGCTCAGCGGCCACGAGCTGGACGCGGTCCGGTTCCGGGTCGCGCAGGCGATCAGGGCCCGCCCCGGCGACGTGCCGAAGGGCTGGCAGCGCTGGGCGGAGGTGGCGTTCCACCCGCCACAGCCGTGGCGGGAGCTGCTCGGCGCCGCGGTCCGCGCCGCGGTGGCCGGCGCGGCGGGTGGCGACGACTACACGTACGGGCGGCCCGCACGGCGCTCCGCGAGCCTGCCCGGCGTGGTGCTGCCGAGCCTGCGCCGCCGCCCGCCGCAGGTCAGCATCATCATCGACACGTCGGGCTCGGTCAGCGACGCCGAGCTCGGCAGCGCGCTGCTGGAGGTCGCCGCGATCGGCCGGGCCGTCGGCGGCCGCCGCGACCTGGTCCGGGTGCTGTCCTGCGACGCGGCGGCCGGGCTCGCGCACGCGCTGTGCCGGGCCGAGGGGATCCCGCTGATCGGCGGCGGCGGGACGGACCTGCGGGCCGGGTTTGAGCGGGCCCTGCGGACTGCACCCCGTCCGGACGTGGTGGTGGCGCTCACCGACGGGCAGACGCCGTGGCCCGAGGTGCGCCCGCCGTGCCGGACCGTGGTCGGCCTGTTCCCCCGGGAGACGGGTTGGGACGAGGACGACCCGGACGTCGAGCCCATCGTGCCGCCGGCGTGGGCCAGGGTGGTGTCCATAGGTTGAATACATTCCACGAAGTGCCAGCTTGATTGACGTCCGTTCGCCCGCGGTCGCATCATTTCCGCATGACAGAGGCGGACGCCGATTCATTCCATGATGGAATGTTTGCGCACCAGGGTCTCAAGACCGAGATGGTCGCCGACCGGCTGCGGCGCTGGATCGCGGACAGCGGCCAGCCCGTCGGCGCCAGGCTGCCGACCGAGGCCGAGCTCGCGACCCGCCACGGCGTCGGCATCAACACCGTCCGCCGAGCCGTGGGCCTGCTGGTCGCGGAGGGCGTCGTCGTGCGGCGGCAGGGGTCCGGCACGTACGTCGCGAGCGTCCCCACCGGATCCCGCCGGACCGTCGGGGTCGTGGTGCCGTCGACGTCGTACTACTACCCGAAGGTCATCGAGGGCATCGAACGGGCGCTGACCGCCGCCCGCACCGGCGTCATGCTCGCCAGCTCGGAGAACCGCCCCGACCTGGAACGCACCCAGATCCGGCGGATGCTGGGCAGCGGCGTGGAGGGGCTCATCCTCGTGCCCAACCTGCACGTCGCCGACGACCCGCAGGCACACGTCGACGCGCTGCGGCGGCTGCCGGTCCCGTACGTGCTGGTCGAGCGCCGCCCGCCGCGGCCGGACCCCGACGACCCGGTGTCGTTCGTGACCACGCACCACCTCGGCGGCGTACACACCGCGATCCGGCACCTGGTCAGCCTCGGTCACACGCGTGTTGGACTTCTCGGCCGCATCCGCACCGGCAACTCCGCGGTCGTCACCGAGGGCTTCGACCGTGCCGCCGCCGCGCTCGGTGCCGTCGCCGTGCCGGAGGCGCGCGTGCTGCACGAGGAGTGGACGCCCGCGCAGATCGACGCCTACGCCGCGACCTGCCGCGCGGCCGGCGTCACCGCCGTCTTCTGCCACGGCGACCGCGACGCGGCGGCGCTGCTCGCGGCGGCCCGCCGGATCGGGCTGCGGGTGCCCTCGGAGCTGTCGCTCGTCGCGTACGACGACGACGTGGCCGAGCTCGTCGACCCGCCGCTGACCGCGGTCGCCCCGCCCCGCGCGGAGCTCGGCGCGCTCGCCGCGGACCTGCTGCTGCGCCTCGTCGACGACCCCACCACCCCGGCGCACCGTATCGAGCTCCAGCCCCGCCTCACCGTCCGCGGCTCCTGCACCCCGCCGCGCGTCCGTCGGCCTTCCGCTCGGGCGCGCGCATGAGCGAGTTCCGGCTAGGGGTCATCGGCACCGGCATCGTCGCGGCGCTCCATCTGGAAGCGGCGCGCGCCGTGCCCGGAGTCCGGGTGACAGCGGTCTGCGACATCCACGAGGCGGCCGCGGTACAGGCGGCGGCGGGCACTGGCGCTACGGCCTACACCGACCACCGCCGGATGCTGACCCGCGAACCACTCGACGGCGTCGTCATCACCGCGCCGCACGCCCTGCACGCCGGCATGACCCTGGACGCGGCCGCCGCCGGCGTGCCCGTCCTCGTCGAGAAGCCGATGGCCACGACCGTCGCCGACTGCACCGCGATGATCGAGGCGTGCGCGGCCGCCGGCGTCGTCCTCGCCGTCGGGCACGTGGTCAGGTTCGACCCCGCCGCGCACCGCGTCGCCCGGCTCCTGCGCTCCGGCGACCTCGGCGACGTCCTGGCGATCCACCATCACCGCACCGCCCACTACCAGCGCGGCTCGCGCCCCGGCTGGTTCTTCGATCCGGTGATGGCCGGCGGCGGCATCGTGATGAACGTCGGCATCCACGGCCTCGACCGCATCCAGTGGGCCGGCGACGGCACCGCCGAGTCGGCGACCGCCCGCGTGTGGCACCGCGACGGCCACGCCGTCGAGACCGACGCGATGGGCTCCGTGACGCTGTCCAGCGGCGTCGCGGCCGGCTTCCTGCTCACCAGCGCCGCCGGCCGCTTCCACGACGAGACCACCGTCGTCTGCTCCCGCGGCGCGCTGCGCTGGTCGTCGACCGACGGCACCTGGGCGAGCCGCGACGGCGCCCCCGAGACCCAGGTCATGGCGCCGGGCGGCGGGACGGGGGAGGCGTTCGCCGCGCAGCTCGCGGACTTCGTCGCCGCCTGCCGCGGCCACCGCCCGCCCGAGGTCGGCGGCGACTACGGCCGCTCGGTCGTCGCCACCGTCCTGGCCATCTACGCCTCCGCCGCGAGCGGCCGGCCGGCTTCCCTGTGCCGGTCATGACCGCCCGGGTACGCGCGGGCCGCCGCGCCGACCTCGCCGCGGTGTACCGCGTCTGCGCGACCACCGACGCGACCGGTCTCGGCACACCGCCGCGACCGTTCGACGACAAGCTGCCCGGCCACGTGTACGCCGGGCCGTACCTCGCCGCCGACCCGGGCCTGACGTTCGTCGTCGAGGACGACGCGGGCGTCGGCGGCTACGTGTCCGCGACCGCCGACACGGTGCGCTTCAACCAGTGGCTGGACGCGCACTGGTGGCCCCGGCTCCGCCGCCGCTACCCACCCGGCATGTTCGCGCCGGCGGGACCGCACCGGCCGTGGTTCGACACGCACCCCGCGCACCTGCACATCAAGGTGGCGCGGCGGCTGCAGGGGCAGAGCTGCGGCCGGCGGCTCATGGACACGGTGCTCGCGGCGCTCCAAGGGCGTGGCGTCGCGGGCGTGCACCTGGGCGTGGCGGAGGCGAACACCCGAGCGGTCGCCTTCTACACCGCGCTCGGCTTCACCGAGGCGCACCGCCACGCCTGGGGAAGCACCCTCGTCCGCAACCTTTGAGTCAAAGGAGCGACCATGCGAAGAACGGTTCTCGTGGCGTTGCTGCTGATCGCCGCCGCGGCGGTGCCCGCCGTCACCCCCGCCGCGTCGGCGGCGACGAGCAGCCTCCGGTACAACACCTTCGAACGCCCCGAGCGGGGCACCGCCTACACGCTGGGCGCCTGGGCCCAGGACGGGTGGACGGCCCCGTGGGAGCAGGGCATGAGCACCCGCACCTGGATCGACGGCTACAACTTCAGCCACACCGGCGGCAAGTCCCTGCGGGTGTTCTACCCGAAGGGCAAGATCGGCCCGGCCGACTCCGGCGCGCAGGCACCGCTGCAGCTGACCCGCGGCCGCGAGTACTACCTGTCCTACTGGGTGCGCTTCAGCAGCGACTTCAGCTGGGGGACCACCGAGTTCGCCGGGAAGGTCGGCCTCGGGCTCGCCGGCGGCGGGTCGTGCTCCGGCGGGCAGGTGTGCGACGGCACCAACGGCTTCAGCTCGCGCATGATCTGGCGCTCCGGCGGGAAGGCCGCGATCTACTACTACCACATGGGCCACGCCGGCCAGTACGGCGACTTCGTCGACTTGACCCGCCCCGACGGTTCGCTCATCTACTACCCGCGCGGCCAATGGGTGAACCTGGTCCAGCGGCTGCGGGTCAACACGGTCACCGCCGGCTCCGCCAACGCCGACGGTGAGATCGACATCTGGTACAACGGCGTCCAGGCCGCCTCGATCCGCGGGCTGCGCTTCGTCACCAACGCCGACCAGGTCGACAAGGCGTACTTCTCCTCGTTCGCGGGCGGCGCCACCGCCTCGTTCGCCCCCGCCAACGACTCCTGGATCTGGTACGACGACCTGAAAGTATCCAACACCCGTGGGGATATCTGCGAGCTGTCCGGCGGCTGCCACACCCGCACCTTCCAGGCCGAGGCGTACACCTTGATGAACGGCGTGACGACCGCCGCCACCAGCGACACCGGCGGCGGCCAGGCGACGGCCTTCGACACCGGCGACTGGATCGCCTTCGGCAACGTGAACGTCCCCAAGCCGGCCCGCTACCTGGTGGAGTACCGGATCGCGACCGCGGCCAGCAACGCCCGGCTCTCGCTGGACATCAACGCCGGCGCCACCCCACTCGGCGAGGTGACCCTGCCCAACACCGGCGGCACCACCCAGTGGCGCACGGTGTCCCGGGAGGTCGAGGTGCCCGCCGGCACGCACCAGTTCGGGCTTTATGCATCGACCGGTGGATTCAGCCTCAACTGGTGGAAGCTGACCCAGATCGCGTGAGCCAGGTGGGCCGCGGCGGTCTGTCCGCCGCGGCCCGCACGTTCACATGCTCAGTCCCAGTCGTTGATCTCATCTGGCATGTCGGGATCCCGGTAGGTGTTGACGCCGGTCGTGATGATCTCCCGCTGCTCCGTGTGCAGGCGTCGCAGGAGAGCTTCAAGGGCGATTCGCTCAGCGTCCCGTACCTCGTCGGTGGTGGCGGCCCGGAACGTGTTCCAGGCTGTCTCGACGTCGTCGTGCAGTCTGTCCGCCAGTGCGGCGAGGTGCCACATCTCAACGGTGTGCGCCGACCCCTTCCTTCCGTAGACCCATCGGTTGAAACGTCGATCTTCGGCCCTTAGATCGTCCGCAGCCGCGACAAGGGACGCCCCGGCCATGGGCGAGGCCGCGATCTCCGCCAACAGCTCCGGCAGCGACATGTCCCGTGTCTCTCGAATGCTCACAGTGTTCACCACAACTTCCGGGCGTTGGTCACGACAACCTTCTAGCGTTCTTGACCAGCCACTGGCCGAGCGCGAATGATGTTCCCGGGACGTCGAGACCGCCAGCGCGCAAGATATCTCCGCAGTATGTTGCGCAACTATTGCGTTCCAGATGGTAGGGGCCATGGGTCTCAAGGGTCGACCAGAACTGGCGCCGCATTGCTGCCTCGGCGTTGGGAACGTCCACCTCGTATGTGCGTCCGCCGTTCATGTAACTGTCGGAGAAGACCGGTTCGGTGACGTCGTCACCGATCCCGCCGAGGCGCTCCGTCTTCATCTTGAACGGTCCGTACCGAATCTCGATCGCGGCGTGTTGGTTCTTCCAGGTCACGGTGGCCTTGCGGACACCTTGGGAGCGGCGCTGCTGCCGCCGGCTCCAGCCGCGCCGCCGCCCTTGCTGAGGGCCGCCCTGCCGGCCGCGAACGCCCACTGCCCGGTGGCCTTGACGCCCTGACCCGAGGTCCAGGCCACGGCTCCGCCGTACGCCGCGGCCCCAGCTAGGGCGCCCCCGGCGCCCATGGCAGCGCCGATGACCGCGCCTTTGCCGATGGCGCCGACCCAGCCGAGCACGTCGCCGCCATCGGCCCTACCGGCCGCGACGTCCAGGCCGTGGGTGATAGCGCCGCCGATGGCGCCGGCGGTCATCCCCGGCGGCTACGGGCCGTTCCGCGGCGGCACGCTGCTGCCCGCGGCCGGCGGGACGACACCGACGAGCGTGAGCCTCACCCCGCGGCGCTTCGGGCCCAATGTGCTCTACGTGTACGCGATCAACGGCGCGGGCAACGCGAGCCCCGTAACGGCCTACCGCTTCACGACCGACGCGCCCGCCCAACCCGCCGCGTTCGGTGACTTCACCGGCGACGGCAAACCCGACGTCGTCTCCGTCGCCGGCGACTCGCTGTTGGGCGCCTGGCTGTACGCCGGCACCGACAACGCCGGCCACCTCGCCGCACCAACGCAGGTCGGCGGTGAAGGCACCAGCGGCGCCTACAGCACCGGCACCGTCACGGACTGGACCGGCACCAGCGTCAGCGCCCTGGAACTCACCGGCGACGGCGCCCAGGACCTCCTCGTCACGCTGCCCAGCACCCGTAGCGACGCCGACGGCAACGTGTTCGTCATCCCGGCCTACGGCGACGGCGGCACGTTCGACCCCCTCGAACGGATCAAGCTGCTGCTGCCGCAGGTCGACGGCACCGACGGCAACCAGGTCGTCGACCAGATCGCCGCCTCGCCGCTGCCCAGCATCACCGGCTCACCGCTGCCCGACCTGTACGTCATCGTCGGCGACGCCCTCTACGTCTACCCGCCCGGCTTCCCACCCGGTGCCTACGAAAACCCGATCCTGATCAGCACCGGCTGGACCGGCAAAACCATCACCGCCGCGCACTCCGGCGCCGAGCCCGCACTGTTCGTCCGCACCAACAGCACAGGCATGGTCGACCTCGTCACCGGGAACACCGCCGGCGGCGTGTTCGCCGGCGCCGCCGGCAGCACCACCGTCACGTACTCCGCGTCAGGCTTCCCGGGCAGCTCGGCCTACGTGATCACCGGCGCCGACATCAACCTCGACGGCAAACCTGACCTGTGGAGCGACATCCGCTTCGGCGCCATCAACGCCAACCTCAACACCGGCACCGGCGCCTTCGCCCCCGCCGTCACCACCACCACAGGCACCACCGGCCTGGTCAGGTCCGGCTTGCCCGGCGGCCTCTGCCTCGACAACGCCAACGGCTACGCCACCAACTCCAACCCGATCCGCACCTACCGCTGCAACACCGGCCTCGGCGGCCAGATGTGGACCATGTCCGCCGACGGCAGCCTGCGCATCCTCGGCAAGTGCGCCGACGCCGGCGGCCCCCTCCCGAACTCCAGCCAGGTCAAGCTCTACGACTGCAGCCCGACAGCAACCCAGATGTGGCGACCCGGCCCCAACAACAGCCTCATCCACCGCAGCACCGGCCGCTGCCTCGACGCACCCACCCCAGCAGAAACCCAGCTGCGGATTGCCACCTGCAACGGCAGCCCCAACCAGTCCTGGACCTTCGACGCCACCGGCATCGGGTTCGTCCGCTCCGGCTACGCCGGCAAGTGCCTGGACAACAGGAGCGGCACCATGGCCGACGGCAACCCCATCCAGATCTGGGACTGCACCGCCAACGTGCCCCTCGCACAGACCTGGGCACTCCTCGACGACGGCATGCTGCACAGCACCACCTCGATGTGCCTCGACATCACCGGCGGCGGCACCGCCAACGGCACCAAGGTCCAGCTCTACACCTGCAACGGCACCCCGGCCCAAACCTGGCGCCGCGGCCCCAACAACACCCTCGTCAACCCCGCCTCAGGCCGCTGCCTCGACCTGATCAACGGCAACACCACCAACGGCAGCGCTGTGCAGATCTACGACTGCGTCCCCAACACCACTGCCCAGGTCTGGATCCTGCCGCAGTAACGAACCCCGCGGCGCGGCCCACCTGGACACGGGTGGGCCGCACCGGTCCGTTCAGGTGGTCGCGTAGACCCGCAGGGTGACCTCGTCGCTCAGGTGGGTCTCGCCGTTGACGGTCAGGGCCGCCTGCACGACCCACACCGTGGGCGGGGTGGCCTGGCCGTTGTCGGTGACCCTGATCCGCGCGTGGTTGCCGCGGCCGTGGAACGCGACCGGGCCGAGGACCGTTTCGGTCCGAACGGTCCACTGGAGGGCGTCCGCCAGCCGTGCCTCGTCGAAGCCGGCCGGCACGGCCACCTCCAGCGGCAGCGTGAACGGCTGGATCGAGTAGCACGACCCGCCGAACGTCTGCCCCGGGCAGCCGGGCGCCTTCACCGTCAGCGGCAGCACCTCGCGGAGCCGGTCCGCCGCGGGCACGAGCGGCACGCCACCGGCGGCGGGCACGGAGGCGACCGGCGATGCCGACGCGGCCGTCGAAGGTTTCGCATGTCCCGATGCAGCAGGTGTACGACCGGCGCTGGGCGAGGCCGGCACCATCAAACCCGGTGCCGCGACGGCGGACGGTGGTGCTGCCGGGGTGGTGGCGTCGCTCGCCGAGGCCTGCCCCTTCGGTGTTCCGCTCCGCAGGCCGAAGACGCCGGCGACGGCGGCGCCGGCGAGCAGGACGAGGACGACGGCCAGGAGTACGGGCGGCCGCCGCAGCAACGGCAGCCGAGCTGCCGCGACGGCCGGCGTCACGTAGTAGACAGCCGGCTCAGGCTCGCGCTCCGGTGCCGCCGGGACTTGCGGCGGCAGTTCGACGGTGATGTCGTCCGCGTCGGGCTCCGATGCCGGCGCCGCGACCGACGCGGCAAGGTCGACGCGCTCCGTCGGGTCCGGCACGTCAGGTTCCACGAGCCCGGCCGGGTCCGGCACGTCAGACTCGGCGAGGCCGGCCGGATCCGGGGCGTCGCCTGGTTCGGTGAGCTCGGCGGGCACCTCCGGGAGGGTGGGCTCGGCGGGCATCTCCGGGAGAGGGAACTCGCTCAGCACGGCGAGGGCGGTGGGCCGGGTCTGATGCGCCGAGGTGCACGTCGCGCACGTGGGAAGGTGCGCGGCCACGGCCTTGCGGACGGCGGGGCGCAGGCGCTTCGTGCTGGCGGCGGCGATGACGGCGGGCAGGTCGGGGCAGCCGGTCGCAGGGTCCGCCGCGGCGGCGGCCGTGAACAGGGCGAGCTCCAGCAGACCGCCGGGCTCCACCAACCGGTCGACCGCCCTCCGGGTGACGTCGACCTTCTTGCCCAGGACCGCGGCGACTCCCGCCAGGTCGACCTGGCGATGGCGGGGCCGCTCCGCGTACTCCGGGACCACCAGCGCGAGCAGATTCCAGTGGTGCTCCTCGATCAGGGGCCGCGCCGAATACAGTACGAGAGCGGCGGCGTCACCCGTCGCGGCGGTCGGCGCCGGGCGCTGCCGCAGCCCCTCCCTGACCGCGTCGCGCGCGACCGTGAAGCCCGTCGCGCCGGGCGGCGCCGCCTCGGTCGCGGACCGCGCCAGGGGCTCGTCACCGCACGCGAGCACCACGCAGTAGCGGTACACGTCGGCGTGCTGCGGATCCATCGACTGCCTCCTTCGCGTCGGCTCCGCGGGCTCAACGAGTGGCCGCGTCGCAGGTCGCGGCATCGAAACCTTTGCGAAACCCCTTTGGAGCGTGCCGCGCGGAAGCCGATGCTGGCTGTCACCCGATCGGAGGTTGTCCATGCATCGAGCCCGACGCAGATCGACGCGAATGTTCGTCGCGGTCCTGAGTCTGCTGCTGGCGTACGGCGGTGCGGTGGCGATGCCGGCCGCGGAGGCCGCCGCGGCTCCCGCCGTCTCGCTCCGCTTCCTGATGATCGTCAAGCCCGTGTCGCAGGTGCCCGGCCTGACCGCCACGCTGAGCCAGGCGCAGATCGACGCGGCCCGGACCGCGTTCCTCAGCACGTTCCCGCGGATGGTCGAGGACCTCACCGGCGGCACCGTCGACATGAACACGCAGGTCGTCGTGTCGCCCCGGCCGCTCACGTCGATCGGCTACCAGGGGCTGATGGTCGAGCCGGGCAACGTGCCCGACGACGTCGCGCAGTACGTCCACCCACAGGAATGGGACGGCGTGTTCGTCTACAACGCGTTCCGCCCGCACGCATACTTCTCCAGCGGCTCGCCCGGCCCGTACAACACCGGCTGGACGAGCATCAACGCCCGCGACGACCTCGGCTACAACCAGGACGCCCTGGCCGGCTGGGTGCACGAGATGCTGCACCAGCTGGGGGAGCAGTTCTACTTCCAGCAGCTGCACGTGCCCGGCGAGGTCGAGGTGCACGCCGGCGAGGCGCACGGCTACAACCAGAACAGCAGCGGGCTGCCGTACTGGCTCGGCTGGTACCGCGACTACCTCAACAGCACGATCCCCGGCAACCTCGGCCTCGGCCTGAAGGCGTGGAGCCGCGGCAACCGGCGCGGTGTCGTCGACACCCCCACCGGCCAGATGATCGTCGGCGCCGGCTCGAACCGCTGCGTCGACGTCTCCGGCGGTCGCGACGCCGACGGCACGAAGGTCCAGCTGTGGGACTGCCACGGCGGCCCGGAGGTGCGCTGGCGGTGGCAGGGCGGGGCCCTGGTCAACAGCAGGACCGGCAAGTGCCTCGACGTGGCCGGCGGGCGCACCGCCGCGGGCACCAAGGTGCAGCTGTGGACGTGCCTGAGCAACGGCGCCCAGCAGTGGCAGTTCGCGGGCGAGCTTCTGCGCAACCCGCAGTCCGGCAAGTGCCTGGACGCGGACGCCTGGGGGACCGCGAACGGCACGCAGCTCATCATCTGGGACTGCGGCACCGCCCAGTCGAACCAGACCTGGCGCTTCCAGCAGTAGCGGCGACGGCTCGGCCTCCGGGGAAGAGGCCGGGCCGTCACCGGGCGAGGGCAGGCGCCGCCGACGCCGAGCCAGGGAGACCATCGAGACCTGGCTGCCGGTCCGGCGGCGGCCATCCGGGGGCGATCCCGAGCGAATCGGTGCGGGCTGGTTTGCCGCCCGAGATCCGGGTAGGGCGGCCCAAGGGCGCTACCACCCGCGAACTGCGCCCGGAGGGTCGCATCATGAAACGAGCACTGCAGGTCACGCTGGCGATCATGGTCGGATACGTGCTCGGCCGGCGGCGCAAACTGCGCATGGCGATGCTGCTCGGTGCCGCCGCGGCGGCTGGGCGCTTCAGCGGCAACCCGACCGAGCTGGTGGCTCGCGGACGGAAGCTCGTCGGCGGCTCCGCGGCACTCGGCCAGCTGTCCGGTCTGGCCCGCCCGCTCGTCGACGCCGGCCGGTCGGCCGCCCGCACCGCCGTGTCGCAGCGCATCGACTCCGTCAGCGACCGGCTCCGGGAGCGCAGCGATGCGCTGCGTTCGGCGGGCCGGAAGGGCGCTCGCCGTGACGAGGACCGCGGCCGTGACGAGGACTACGACGCCGAGTTCGAGGACGAGGAGTTCGAGGAGCTGGAGGAGCCCGAGGAGGCACCGCCGCCCCGGCCCGCCGCCCGCCGATCCCGTCCGCGACAGGCGCGTGACGAGGCCACCGAAGACGAGGGCACCGAAGAGGAGCCCGAGTCCGAACCCGAGCCGCCGGTCCGTCGCCGGCGCGCCACGGCAAGACGATGACCAGCGAAACGCGCGGCGCCCCCGGCGGCGGGATCGGTGCCCACCTGTCCCGGCTGCTGGTGCAGGAGCTGCAGAACTTCGCCGGCGCGCTGGGCCGCCGGGCCCTCACGGCCGTGCAGGACCGGGTCGAGGGCAAGATCGGCGACCTCACCGGCCGGCTCAACGAGTACGCCGAGCAGAGCGGCAGCCCGAAGCTGGTGGCGGCGGCGAAAGGTGCCGAGGAGCTCGCCGGTGGCGGCTCGCCGATGAAGGCGGCGGCGAAGGGCGGCCTGGCCGGCGGCTGGGCGAAGATCAAGAAGCTGTTCGGTGGCGGCCGCAGCGCGACCCGCAAGCTCAAGGTCACCAGCATCCTTGAATGGGCCGACGTCGGCGTGCCGATCCGGGTCGCCTACAACCAGTGGACGTCGTTCGAGGAGTTCCCGAAGTTCACGAAGAAGGTCGAGAAGGTCGAACGGCAGGACGAGGACAAGCTGCACTGGCGGGCGCAGATCTTCCTGTCGCACCGCGACTGGGAGTCCAACATCGTGCTGCAGGAGCCCGACGAGCGCATCGTCTGGCGGTCCAAGGGCGCCAAGGGCTACGTCAACGGCGCCGTGTCGTTCCACGCCCTCACGCCGACCCTGACCCGGATCGTGCTCGTCCTCGAGTACTACCCGAAGGGGCTCTTCGAGCGCACCGGCAACCTCTGGCGCGCACAGGGACGGCGGGCCCGGCTGGAGTTCAAGCACTTCGTGCGGCACACGATGACGCAGACGATCCTGAACCCCGACGAGGTCGATGGCTGGCGCGGCATCATCCGCGACGGTGAGGTGGTCCTGGACCACGAGACCGCCATGCAGCAGGAGCGCGAACGCGAGGAGCAGGAGCAGCAAGAGGAGCCGGACTCCGGCAAGCAGGGCGAGCGCGCCGAGGACGAGACCGGCGAGGCTGAGACCGAAGAGGGCGAGACCGAAGAAGGCGAGACCGAAGAAGGCGAGACCGGAGAGGGCGAGACCGGAGAGGGCGAGACCGGAGAGGGCGAAACCGAAGAAGGCGAAACCGAGGAAGAGGGCGACGAGACCCGGGCCGAGGCGGAAGAAGGCGGCGAGGACGAGGGCGACGAGGAGGAGGCGCCGCAGGCGCGCCCCCGGCGTCGCGCCGTGCCGCGCCGGACCGGCGCCGAGACCCGCGACCGCCGCGGCCCCGAACCCGGCGACCGCCGCAAGCGCAGCAGCGCGAGGGGGTGAGCGAGCATGTCGGTCGTGCAGGCCGGTGGCGGGGGCGGGCAGTCCTCGTCGCTCGCCGACGTGATTGACACCATTCTCGACAAAGGACTGGTGATCGACGCGCACGTCAGCGTCGCGGTGGTCGGCATCGAGATCCTGACCATCAACGCGCGTGTCGTCGTCGCCAGCGTCGACACATACCTCCGGTTCGCGGAGGCGGCCAACCGGCTGGACCTGAAGTCGCAGGAAGGCAGCGGCCTGTCCGACATGGTCGGCGGCGCCAAGGGCGCGATGGCCGGGCACGCCGGAAAGCGCGCGATCGAAGGCGCCGGCGAGAAGATCCTGTCCAAGGCGGGCGACATGTTGGAGCAGATCGCCGGCCCGGGCGAAGAAGACCGCGACCGGCCGCGGCGACGCAGAGGAGGCTGACGTGGCCACCGACACCACCGCACCGCGGGTCGGCATGATGCTCTACGGCGTGGTGCCGTCGGACGTCGAGCCGACCGGCAGCGCCCAGGGCGTGGGCAGCCCGCCGGCCGACGTCACCACGGTGACCGAGGACGACCTGACCGCGCTGGTGAGCGACGTCCCGCTCGACCGCCCGCTCGGCCGGCCCGACGACCTGACCGCCTACCAGCGGCTGCTGGACGGCACCGCGGCCGTGGCGCCGGTGCTCCCGGTCCGCTTCGGCACGGTGCTGCGCGACGCGGAGGCGATACGGCAGCTGCTGGCCGACCAGCACGACATGATCGCCCCGCTGCTCGACCGGCTCGAGGGCCGCGTGGAGTACGTGGTGCGCGGCCGGTACATCGAGGACGCCGTGCTCGCCGAGATCCTCGACACCGACTCCGACGCGCGGCAGCTGCGCGAGTACATCCAGGGACGGCCGGAACAGGAGACCACGCAGCAGCGCATGGCCCTGGGCGAGCGCATCAACGCCGCGATCGAGGCGATGCGGCAGGCCGACACCCGGACCGCCGTCGACCGGATCGGCAAGGTCGTGGAGGACCTCGTCGTGGCGGAGCCGACCCACGACCTGGACGCCGTGCACCTGCCCGTGCTGGTCGAGCAGGCGCACCGCGCCGAGTTCGACGCGGTGCTCGCCGAGCTCGCCGACGGGTGGAGCGGGCGGGTCGAGATGCGCAGTCTCGGCCCGGCGGCACCCTATGACTTCGTCAACCGGCTGGCCCTGGCACGGGACGACTGAGCCATGGGCCTGCTCTTGACGATCCTCACGCTGCCGTTGGCGCCCGTACGAGCGGTCACCGCCATCGCGGAGCTGCTGCTGGAGCAGGCGGAGCAGGAGCTGTACAGCCCGCAGGGGCTGCGCCGGCAGCTGGAGGCGCTGGACGAGGCGGTGGCCCGCGGCGAGCTGAGCGAGGACGAGCGGCGCGCCGCCGAGCAGGAGATCCTCGACCGGGTCACCTCCCGGTCGACCGGCTGAACGACCGGAAGGCAGAAGCATGACACCCTCCAGCACCGAACCGCGCGAACGGCGGGCGAAGGCCCGTCCCGACCCGCTCCCGGCCGGCGCCATCGCCCGTCTCGCGGTCGACGAGGTCGGCCAGCTGACCGGCAAGGAGACGCTGGGCGTCGTGTCTGTCGAACCGGCCGACGACGGCGGCTGGGTCGTCGGCGTCGAGGTCGTCGAGGAGCGTCGCATCCCGTCATCGGCCGACATGCTCGGGCTGTACCTCGTCGAGCTCGACGATGACGGCGAACTGCTGGCGTGCCACCGGGACCGCCGGTACCTGCGCGGCAGCACCGATGCGAAGGTGAGCTGACATGGTGGCCTCACCAGGCATGGGCCCCGCCCCCGCGCTCGGCACCGGGCACCAGCCGACGAACCTCGCCGACATCCTCGAGCGGGTCCTGGACCGGGGTCTGGTGATCGCCGGCGACATCCAGGTCAACCTGCTCGACATCGAGCTGCTCACCCTCAAGCTGCGGCTGGTCATCGCGTCCGTCGACACGGCGCGGCAGCTCGGCATCGACTGGTGGGAGACCGATCCGTGGCTGTCCTCGTCCAGCCGCAGGGCGGTCGAGCGCGGCGACGCGCGCCGCGAGGCTCTCGGCCGCGACGACCGAGAGCGTGATGACCTCGGGCCCGACGACCTCGGGCAGTCTGCCCGGCCGGCGGTCGAACCGGGCGGTGACCGGCGTGCGGGCCGGCCCGCGGTGGAGCCCGCGCACCAGGCGGCCGAAAACGACCGGTACCCGGCGGACGGGGAGGCTCGTCCCCGCAGCCGCAGCCGCCGGCGCGGCGACGAGCGGTGAGTGAGATGGAGGTGCTGTGGCGGTGAGCGAGGGAGGGCTGCTGTGGCTGTACGCCGTCGCCCGCGACAGCGTGCCCGTCGAGGTCACCGGCATCGGTGACGCACCGGTCCGCGCGGTCCACGCCGCGGGCCTCTGCGCCTTCGTCAGCACCGCACCGGCCGGGCTGTCCGACGCCGGCGCCCTGCAGGCTCGCCTGGAGGACGCGGAATGGGTGGCGCGGACCGCGGTCGAGCATCACCGGGTCGTGGCGGCGCTCGCCTCGGCCGCCCCGGTCGTGCCCGCGGGGCTCGCCACGGTGTGCCGTGACGAGGCTCGCATCACCGCGACCCTCGTCCGGCACGCCGCCGGGCTCACCGGTGCGCTGGACCGCGTGACCGGGCGGACCGAGTGGGGCGTCAAGGGGTACGTGCGCGGCGGCCCGGCGCCCGTGCCCGAGACCAGGGCGGGCGGGGCGGGCACCGCGTACCTGGAGCGCCGCCGCGCCGAACTGTCGGCCCGCGACCGGCGCCACGACGAGGCGGCCCGCGACGCGGACGCGGCCCACGCCGAGCTGGCCCGCCGGGCGGACGGGGCGCACCGGCACGCGCCGCAGGACCGGCGGCTGACCGGCGAACCGGAGGCGATGGTGCTCAACGGCGCATACCTGGTGCCCGACGAGCGGGCCGCGGCGTTCGCGGCGGCCGTCGACGCCCTTGCCGCCCGGTACCCAACGATCACGCTGCGGCTCACGGGGCCGTGGCCGCCGTACTCGTTCGTCCCCGCGCTCGGCGCGGAACCGTCGGACCCGGACCGCGTGCCGGGTGACGCCCCCGTGCACGCCGGCGGACCCGCGTGAGCGACGCCGTCCACTCGCGCGAGGTCGCCCTCGTCGACCTGCTCGACCGGGTGCTGACCACCGGGGTCGTCGTCGCCGGCGACGTCACGATCGCCATCGCCGAGGTCGACCTGGTCCGCGTGTCGCTGCGCGCCCTGGTCTCGTCGGTCTCGACCGCGTCCGGCGGCACGGTCGGCGGCGCGGTCGAAGGCGCGGTCGAGGGCACGGTCGAGGGCGCGGTCGAGGGCACGGTCGAGGGCACGGTCGAAGGCACGGTCGAAGGCACGGTCAGCGGCATGGTCCCAGAAGGGAGGGGGTCACGGTGAACGACCTTCCCCGGGACGGGCGGATCGACCTCGACCGCGACTCCGTCGAACGCGGCTTCGCCTCGCTCGTGCTCACCGTCGTGGAGCTGCTGCGCCAGCTCGTCGAACGACAGGCGCTGCGCCGGGTCGACGTGGGCGACCTCTCCGCGGAGCAGGTGGAGCGGATCGGGCTCACGCTCATGGCGCTCGAGGAACGCATGGCCGAGCTCCGCGAGCACTTCGGCCTGCGCCCCGAGGACCTCAACATCGACCTCGGCCCGCTCGGCCCGCTGCTGCCCCGCGACTGACCGGTGCGCCTGCGCTAGGCCGCGCTTCCGGCCAGGAGTGACTCCAGCAGGGCGGTGATGCGCGCGGTCAGCGCCTCGGGCGTGGTGCCGAGCTGCACGCACCGCCCCTCCAGGGGGCCGTCCAGCCACAGCGTCACGATGCCGATCGCGAGCGCCCAGACGGCGGCCACGAGGGGCTCCGGGTCGCCGGCCGGGGCCGAGCCCTCGCGCTGGCAGTCCTGCACGGTCTCGGTGAGCAGCTGGATCGCCGCCTCGCCGGCGTGGGCGGCCTCGGGCACCTGCGACGAGGTGGACAGCTCGCTGCGCAGCATCAGGTGCAGGTGGCCGGGGTGCTCGCGGGCGAAGGCGACATATGCCTCCAGGATCGCGCCGAGCCCGCGCACCGCGGTGGGCGCCGCCTCACGGGCCGCCCGCAGGCGCTCCAGCAGCAGCTGATGACCCTGCACCGCGATCGCGGCGAAGAGCGCGGAGCGGTCCGGGAAGTGGTGGTACGGCGCGCCCGGGCTCACCCCCGCATCGCGGGCCACCCGGCGCAGGCTCACCGCGGCGATGCCCTCCGCCTCGATGAGCGCCACGCAGGCGGCGAGCAGCGCGTCACGAAGGCCGCCGTGGTGGTAGCTGGCTCGGGTCTGCGGCATCGGCACCCTCCGACTGTAGGCGGTTGACGCCGGCCACCGAAGCCGACTATACAGTGCTTAGATTCTAAACGGCGCTTAGATTGGGGTTCGTCGTGTCGAAGGGAACGGTGCTCGTCACCGGCGCCACCGGCTTCATCGCCGGGCACTGCATCGAGGAGCTGATCACCCACGGGTACGCCGTGCGGGGGACGGTCCGCGACCCGGCCACCGCCGACGTCGCCCACCTGCGGGAGGTCGCCGAGCGGACCGGCGGCGCGTTCGAGGTCGTCCGGGCGAGCCTCGACGCCGACGCCGGGTGGGCCGAGGCGGTCGCCGGCTGCACGGCCGTCTGGCACGTCGCCTCGCCCAACCCGCCGTCGGCGCCGCGCACCGAGGACGAGGTCGTCCGGCCCGCCGTCGACGGCACCGTGCGGGTGCTGCGCGCCGCCGCCGCGTCGGGCACGGTCCGGCGGGTCGTGCTCACGTCGTCCATCGACGCCATCCGCCACGACCACGGCACCGCCGGCCAGGTGTTCACCGAGGAGGACTGGCCCGACGCATCCGGCGCAGGCGCCTACCCGAAGAGCAAGGTGCTCGCCGAACGGGCCGCGTGGGCGATCGCCCGCGAGCACGGCCTGGAGCTCGTCGCCGTCAACCCGGGGCTGGTCCTCGGGCCGCTCCAGCGGCCGATGCACACCACGTCCGCTGAGGTGATCCGGCTGCTGCTCAGCCGCGGGATGCCGGCCGTGCCGCGGCTGGGCTTCGCCGTCGTCGACGTCCGCGACGTGGCGCGGGCGCACCGGCTGGCCATGGAGACGCCCGCGGCCGCCGGCAACCGGTACATCGTCGCCGGCGAGCACCGCTGGATGGAGGAGATCGCGGCGGTGCTCGCCGCCGAGTTCGGCCCGCAGGGCTACCGCGTGCCGACCGCCCGCATGCCGCGCTGGCTCATGTGGACGGTCGCCCGCTTCGACCGGACAATCCGTCTGGCGTTGGGTTACGTCGGCGTGCCGGCCCTCGTCAGCGCGGAGAAGGCCGCCGGCGAGCTCGGCTGGACTCCCCGTCCCGCGAAGGAATCCATCGTCGAGATGGCCGACAGCCTGATCCGGCACGGCATCGTCCGGCCGGGCCGGCCCGCGAGAAACGGCCCGGCCCGGCAAAGTGTCAGTTGACGAGCAGGAAGTTGTCCACGGAGGAGGCCGACACCCAGCGACGGCCGTACGCCTCCGGGTTGTTGAAGTTGTACTCCTCCAGGAACACCATCCCACCGTCCACACCGGACACCCAGGCGACGTGCCCGTACTGGCCGCCGTTCCACTGCGCGATCGCGCCCGGCGCAGCGGTGTGGCTGATCGCGCCGCCGTACTTCGCCGTGGCCTCGTCCCAGTTCTTGGCGTTGTAGTAGTTGATGCCGTTGAAGTTCGGCGGCTTGCGGGAGTAGTACTTGTCGACCCGTGAGGCCACGAACGACGTGCACTGCTTCTTCACGAACTCGTACGGGTCCAGGTACGGGAACCAGTAGTCGGCCCACGGGTAGTCGTCGACCGGCCCGAACGCGATCACGGAGCCGCTGCGGCCGCCGTACTTGCCGAACCGGTCCGCCACGACGCGGTACTCGTAGCAGCCGGTCGTGTAGCTCACCGTCGACGTCGTGCTGGTGATCATCATCTTGATGGTCTGCCAGCCGCCACCGCGGCACGCCCGGGCCTCGATGGAGTACCCGGTCGCGTTCGCGGCCGCGCTCCAGGCGACCGTCACCGTCGACACCGAGGTGCTGGTCGACGTCGGGTACGCCCGCACGCCGCCGGGCGTGCCCGGCGTGATGATGGTGAGCGTCGCCGAGGACACGTTGGAGTTGCCGCTGAGCCCGGCGAGGTTCTCCGCCCGCAGCATGAACTCGTAGGTGCGGCCCGGCGTCAGCAGGCTCATCGTGAACGTGCAACAGGTGGTGACCGGGTACGCGGCACGGGTCCACGCCGAGGTCCCCGCATAGCGGTAGTAGATCCAGTAGTACACATTGGACGGACTCGACGCGGTCCAGCCGAGGCGCACCGCGGTGTCGCCCTGCGCCGCCGTGCTCAGGCTGCCCGGCGCGGTCGGCAGCGGCGGCATCGGCCGGGCACCCGCGGCCACCGAGGGCGCCGAGTCACCGGCGAGGTTCGTGGCCCGCAGCCGGAACTCGTAGTACGTGCCGTTCGTCAGGTACGTCACCGTGAACGTGCAGCACGTCGACAGCGGGTACTCCAGGCGCTGCCAGACCCCGCCGGCGGGGCGGTACTCGACCCAGTAGTAGACGTTCGGGGTGCTCGACGCCGTCCAGCGCAGCGTGATCCGCCCGTCGCCGACCGCCGCGGTCAGCCCGGTCGGCGCGGCGGGCAGCGGCGGCAGCGGCCGGGCACTGGCCACATTGGACGCCGGGCTGTCGCCGGAGACGTTGTTGGCCCGGACCCGGAACTCGTACGTGGTGCCGTTGGCGAGCAGCCCGACGGTATACGCGCAGCACGTCGTCACCGGGTACTGCAGGCGCTGCCAGGTGCCGCCGGCGGGGCGGTACTCGACCCAGTAGTAGACGTTCGCGGTGCCCGAGGCCGTCCAGCGCAGCGTCACCTGCCCGTCCCCGGCGGTCGCGCTCAGCCCGCTCGGGGCCTTCGGCAGCCCGCCGGTCGACGTGGCCCGCGCGGTCGCGGACGCCGGGCCCTCACCGCCCTGGTTCTCGCCGGTGACCTTGAACTCGTAGACGTGCCCGTTGACCAGCGGGCCCCACGACGCCGACGTCTTGTCGGTCGGCAGGCCCGACTTCGCGAACGCGGCGCCGGCGGTCACGTCCCGGTAGTACACCCAGTAGTACAGGCTCGGCGCTGGCGCGTCCCAGTCGAGGTCGATCGTGCCGTCACCGGCCGCGATCGCCGTCAACCCGGTCGGCGCCGGCGGCGGCGAGAACCGTGCCGTGGCGCGGGCCGTCGCCGACGCCGGGCCCTCGCCGGCGGAGTTCGCGGCGGTCACCGTGAACTCGTAGACGTGGTTGTGGGTGAGGTACCCGGCGGTGAACGACAGCGCGGTCGTCGGCAGCGACAGGCGGGTCATCGCGCCGCCGGCGGTCACGTCCCGCATCGCGATCCAGTAGTACAGGTCGGGTCCGGCCGACGCCCACGTCAGGCCGATCTGGCCGTCGCTGCGGGTCGTCGCGGTCACCCCGGTCACCTGCGGCGGCAGCGGCAGGTTCGGCGTGGACCGCACCAGGTTCGTCGGCCCGGACTCGCCGCCGGCCGCCACCGAGGTCACCTTGAACTCGTACTGGTGCCCGTTGACCAGATACCCGGCGGTCATCGTGCAGCACGTCGAGATCGGGATCGGCAGCTGCTGGAACGTGGCCTCACCGGCGGTCACGTCGCGCTGGTACACCCAGTACCACACGTCCGGCGTGGGGCTGGTGTCCCAGGTGAGCTGCACCTGCCCGTTGCCGGCGACCGCGCGCAGGTTCGCGGGCGCGGCCGGTGCCGGGTAGACGGCGGTCGCCTGGGCCAGGTTCGACGGCGGCGAGTCACCGCCGAGGTTGTTCGCGACGATCTTGAACTCGTAGCGGTGGTTGTGCGCGAGGTACCCCGCGGTCAGGGTGAGCGCGGTCGTCGGCAGCGGCAGCTTCGTGAAGTCGGCCTCGCCGTTGGTCACGTCCCGCTGGTACACCCAGAAGTAGACGTTGCTCGCGGTGCTGGTCCAGTCGAGCTTGATGGTGCCGTCGCCCTGCGCCGTGGCGGTCAGGTTCGCCGGTGCGGGCGGCACGGTGTAGTGCACGGTCGCCGTGGCCGACGTGGAGTACGGGGACTTCCCGCCGCCGTGCGAGGCGGTGACCACGAACTCGTACTGGTGGTCGTTGGTCAGCCACGCGATGGTCGCCGTCGTGTCGGCCGGGGTCGGGTCGCTCACCTCGACGTAGTCGGTCTCACCGGCGGTCAGGTCGCGGCGGGACACGTCGTAGCGCCACGCGTTCGGCACCGCCGACCACGCCAGGTTCACGGAGCCGTCGCTCTGCGGGACGGCGGTGAGCCCGGCCGGCGCGGCCGGCGGCGCGATCGTCATCAGGACGCTGCGCACCGGCGACGCCGGCCCTTCGCCGTTGGCGTTGCGGGCGGCCACCTTGAACTCGTACGTGTGCGCGGTCTTGAACCCGCCGAGCGTCGCGCTCGCGGTGGTGGGCTGGCCGACCCGCGCGAAGTGGGTCTGCCCGGCGGTGACGTCCCGCTGATACACCACATAGGACGGACTGCTGCCGGGCCACGACAGCGCGACCGTGCCGGCGCTGGACGCGGTCGCCGTCAGCGACGCCGGCGCGGCCGGGACCGTCGCCGGGTCGGGCACCGGCCGCGGCCACGCGATGTCGGCGAAGCGCGGGCGGTAGATGCGGGCGTCGTCGTAGAGGTCCCCGTCGTTGAGGGAGTTCACGTTGTACGACACCAGCAGCTTCCCGGACGGCGCCAGCTCCGGGTGCACGTGGGCGTCGTAGACGATGACCCCCGACTGGTTCGCCGGCTCCGGCGCGGTCAGCAGGTCGACCGGGCCGCTGAACGGGCCCCACGGGTTGCTGGCCGTGTAGGCGACGACCTGAGCGTTGAACACCACGTTGCTCTCGACCGTGACGAGGACCCACTGGCCGCCGAGCTTCTGCACGCCGTATGCGGTGCCGACGCCGGACAGCGGCAGCCGTGCGGAGCTCGCCGCGCTCGCCGACCAGCCGGTGCCGTTCCAGAACTCCCACGGGCCGCTCAGGCCGCCGGCCGGGACCCGGGCGAGGCGGGCGAAGCGCATCGCGTCGGCGGGCACGTAGTCAGAGCCGTAGATGTACGTGAAGCCGCCGTCGGTCACCAGCTGCGCGCCCCAGGTGACGGTGCTGCCGACCGCCGGGGTCAGGTCGGTGACCCCGGTCAGCGCGAGCGACGGCAGCGCGAACGTCGCCAGCACCGTGCCGCTGAGCGCCACGTCGAGGCTCCCCGTGCCGGTGCGGCGGTAGCGGTTGTAGACCACCCGCAGGTTCGATCCTTCGACCTCGCCGTCGCCGACCCAGTAGAACTGCCCGTCGGCCGTCTGCGGCAGCAGCGCCTGCGGCGCGCTCGCGGTGCCGCCGGTCAGGGTCGTGGTCAGCGCGCTGCCGTCCTGCACCACCATCGAGTTGTTGATGAACGGCGAGCTGCGCGGGCGGCTGTGGTCGGCGTTGACGGTGCCGAGCAGCGTGTCGGAGAACAGCCACACGATCCGGCCGTCGGGCAGCAGGACCGACGCCGTGCTGTCCGCCCCGCTCCACCTCCCGCTGGTGTCGCCGTAGGTGTTGAACGCGGTGGTCAGCTGGGTGCCCGTCATGCCGCCGGCGGGCGGCGCGGCGGACGCGGGGGTGCGGTCGGGCAGCACGTAGAGCAGCGCTGCGACCAGCAGCAGAACAGTCAGGCGGGCGCGCATGGTGCATGTATAGCGTTACATGGATGAATGGGTTACCCCGTGGTAACAAAGCGGGGCAAACCGGCGGGGTCAGCGCTCCAGAGTTTGGAGCACGCGCTCGGCCGTCTGCCGCGTCTCGTCGTCGAACAGGACGAGCCGGAGCAGCTCGACGCCGGCCGGCGCCGTGCGCATGCCCGCGAGGGCCTGCACGACGGCGTCCTCCTTCGGCCACCGGTACACGCCGGACGAGATCAACGGGAAGGCCACCGACGCCGCGCCCAGCCCGCCGGCGACCTCCAGCGAGCGTTCGTAGCAGCCCCGCAGCAGCGCCGACCGGTCCTCGGTCGCGCTCCACACCGGCCCGACCGTGTGGATCACCCACCGGGCGGGGAGGCGCCCGGCGGTCGTCGCGACGGCCTGCCCGACCGGCAGCCCGCGCCCGTACCGGCTGGCCCGCAGCGCGCGGCACTCCTCGAGGATCGCGGGCCCGCCCTTGCGGTGGATCGCGCCGTCCACCCCGCCGCCGCCCAGCAGTGATGTGTTCGCCGCGTTGACGATGGCGTCCACCTGCTCGGCGGTGATGTCACCCGTGACCAGCTCGACCCGCATGCCGCCCATTGTCCACTAGGGTCGGTGGATGGACTGCTTCTCGTGCCGCCAGGACGGACAGGCGGCCGCGCCGCCGCGCGAGCGCATCGCCGCCGACGAGCACTGGCGGGCCGCCCACTGCTTCGACACGAGCCTGCCGGGCTGGCTGGTGCTGGTGCCCCGCCGGCACGTGACGACGGTCGCCGACCTGACCGACGCGGAGGCGGCGGGGCTCGGGCTCTGGCAGGTCCGGCTGTCGCGGGCGCTGACGGCGGTGACCGGCTGCGTGAAGACCTACGTGGTGCAGTTCGCCGAGAAGGAGGGCTTCGCCCACGTGCACTTCCACATCGTGCCGCGGATGCCCGACCAGCCCGACGACCGCCGCGGCCCGGGCGTCTTCGGCTACCTGGGCGTGCCCGAGGAGGAGCGGGTCAGCGAGCGGCGGCGGGACGAGCTCGCCGCGGCGCTGCGGGCCCACCTTTAGCCGATCCGCTCCAGCTCGTTGGTGTAGTCGCCGTCGGGGCCGTACTGGATGAGCTTCGTCGCCTCGCACACATACCGTTCGGGCTTCACGGCGAGTGTGCCCTTGCCGCTGTTGTTGCGCTTGCCGTTGCGGTCGATGACCCAGCTGATCTCGCCCGACAGTCCACTGAGGACGACCGCGCCGTCGAGGATGCGGTAGTTGCCGGTGACCACACCGCGGAACGTCTCGGTCCAGCTCGCCCCGTCGAACGTGGCCTTGTAAGGCTGCGAGGCGTTGGCGTCGTAGGACATGCGCCCGGCGCCGTCGAACTCCTGCACGATGCCGGCGCCCCCGCTGAACTGCTGCCGCTTCGAGCCGTTGTTGACGTGGATCTCGCTGCTCGTCTGCCGCCACCGCCCGACCAGGCACGGGTCCAGCCCGGCCGCCACGCTCACGGTCGGCGACGGCGACACCGACGGAGACGGGGACGCCGAGGGCGTTGGCAGGACCACCGGAAGCGCGGCGGCCCGCACCCCGTCCGGCCGCTGCGACCACGCATAGGCACCGCCGCCACCGGCGAGCAGGAGCAGCACCGCGGCGCCACCGGCCAGCAGCAGCCGCCCTTTGTCGCGTTTTCGCTGATGTACCGGCGGAGCCGGCTGGACACCCGTTGCCCCCGCGACGCCGGAAGTCTGGATCGCGGCCTGCTCTGCCCACCCAGCAGCCGCTCTGGCCGCCGCGCCGCCGGCGCCACGTTCGACCGGTACGGGCGCTGCCGGCGTGACGGGTACGGGCGCTGTCGTGGCCGGTTGGTCGAAGCCGCGCAGGCTTCCCTCCGCCACCGCCAGCTCCGGCTGGTCCACCACCACCGGCGCGATCCCCAGCGCCTGGTCCAGGGCGGCCGCCACGGCAGGCATCCGGCTCGACCCGCCCGCCAGGAACACCGCCGCCAACGACGAGATCGGCTGCCCCGCGACGGCGAGCACCTCCACGCTCGTGCCGACGGTCCGCCGCAGCACCGGCTCCGCCAGCCGCCCGAGGGTGTCCCGGTCCAGCGGCACCTCCACGTTGAACAGCGGCAGGTGCACCAGCGTCGACGGCAGCCGCGACAGCATCTCCTTCGCCGTCCGCACGTTGTCCCACACCTGCTGCGTCACGCGCCGGTCGAGGGCGTCCTTGGGGTTGGCGAGGCGCGGCCAGTACCCCTGCGGATCCGGCACGACGTCCCGCAGGTGCGCGAAGACCGCCGCGTCGACGTCGAGGCCGCCGGTGTCGTCCAGCCCGAGCGTCGCGAGCAGCTCGAACCCGCCCTCCGTGCGCCGCACCACCGACGCGTCGAACGTGCCGGCGCCGAAGTCGTACACGAGCGCCGTGCCGCCCACGGGCACCCGGTGCCCCGCCACGTCGGCGAAGTAGTGCGCCGCCGCGACGGGCTCAGCAACCAGCCGCGCCCCCGCCGGCGCCGCGCCGAGCAGCACCTGCCGCCGCCGCTCGCCCCAGGCCGCGGGGCACGTGACCACGACGTCGGTCAGCGGCCCGACCGACATCCCCGCCGCCTCCGCGACCGCCCGGTCCAGCACCGCCTCGAACAGCCGCGTGACGGGCACCTCCGCGTCGCCGAGCAGCACCGACGCCTCGTCGACGCGGCGCTTCGGGTTGGGCTCCAGCCTGCCCGGGCTCGCCATCCCGAGGTGCAGCGCGTCCCGTCCCACGACCAGCCCGCCGCCCTCGTCCAGGCACACCGCCGACGGCATCAGCGGCGACCCGTCGAAGAGCAGCGGCCGCGGCTCCCGACCGTCCACCGCCAGCACCGCCACCGTCGTCGACGTCCCGAAGTCGATCCCCAACCGCATCACGCCCCACACGGTACTGATCGCCGTCACCGTCTCGGCAACGCCCGTGATCCCGTGCGGTTCCGGACAACCGTTCGGGATCACGGAAATCCGGCAACCGGCCCGCTTCGGCGTGGCGCCACGCCGGACGGTCGCGCGGGCCGGTCCGGGCGGGGCATGCTGGAGCGCATGACGGAGCCGGACGCCCCCAGTACCGCACGAATGATCGACTACTGGCTCGGCGGCAGCGACCACCTGCCGGTCGACGTCGCCGCCGCGCAGGCGTTCGAGTCGGCGTACGGGCCGTGCGCCGACATCTTCCGCTCGCTGCGCGCGTTCTCCGGCCGGGCGGTGCGCCACCTCGCCGCCGAAGGCATCGACCGGTTCCTCGTCTTCGGCGCCGGCATCCCCACCCGTGGCAACGTCCACGAGAACGCCCCCGGCGCCCGCGTCCTCTACACCGACATCGACCCGCACATCGTCGCCGCCGGCGGCAGCCTCGTCGCCGGGCACCCGGACGTCGCCTACACGCTCGGCGACGCCACGGATCTCGACGGCATCGACCCCGACGCCCGCGCCCGGGTGCTCGACGGCAGCCCGGTCGCCCTGGTGTTCCTGGGCCTGGCCGCGTTTCTCGACGACGCGACCCTGGCCCGCGCCCTAGACGCGATGCACGACGCCGTCCCGGACGGCAGCCGCCTCGCGTTCGACTTCGACAGCACCGAGCTCGAGTCGTTCCCGCAGGCCCTGGCGATGATGGGCCCCGGCTTCCACATGCGCGCCCCCGCCCGCTTCGCCGACCTGCTGGGCCCCTGGAGCACCACGTCCGACGGCATCGTGCCCGTCGCGCTATGGCGCCCCGACGGCGACCCCGAACAGGTCCCCGACGCCTTCTGGGGCGGCCTGGCCACCAAGCCCTGACACCTCGTCGTTCGGCCCTTCGGCAGGGCTCTCGATACTGACGGCGGCCTCGGACCGCTCCCGCGTCCGGTGCGCCCCGCGTCCGGTGCGTCCGTCTTCCGTCGTCCGGCGGGCGCTCCCCGCGTCCGGCGTCCGCGCACCGCTCCGCGCACCGCTCCGCGCACCGCTCCGCGCACCGCTCCGCGCACCGCTCCGCGCACCGCTCCGCGCACCGCTCCGCGCACCGCTCCGCGCACCGCTCCGCGCACCGCTCCGCGCACCGCTCCGCGC
>NZ_BAAAQD010000022.1:190255-232390 GCF_039531485.1 Dactylosporangium maewongense
CGCGCCTGTGCCTCGCGCCTGTGCCTCGCGCCTGTGCCTCGCGCCTGTGCCTCGCGCCTGTGCCTCGCGCCTGTGCCTCGCGCCTGTGCCTCGCGCCTGTGCCTCGCGCCTGTGCCTCGCGCCTGTGCCTCGCGCCTGTGCCCCGTGCCCCGTACCTCGCGCCGGTGCCCCGCACCCGTACCCCGCGCCCACGCCCGTGCCCCTCGCCAGGCGCCGCTCCCTGCTCCCCGCTCCCCGCACCGGGCGCTGCTCCCCGCTCCCAGTGCCAGGCGACGGCGACGGCGACGGCGACGGCGCGACTGCACACAACCTGCAAACGCGACAGCCGTACAAGCGGCGCCGGCTCCCTTAGAGTGACCGCCATGGATGCGGTGGTGGTGCCGTTCGCCGGGGAGGGGTCCGGGAGCGGAGAACTGTCGTGGGGCCAGCTCGACGTGTGGCTGAAGATGCGCCGGCTCGGGCGGTCGTTCGCGATGGGCGGGGCGCGGCCGTTGCCGCCCGGCGCGACGGTCGAGGACGTCGCCGGTGAGCTCGCCTACCTCATGGGGCGCTACCAGTCGATGCGCACCCGCTTCATTCCAACCGCCGATGGATTGCCGCGGCAGGTGGTGCACGAAAGCGGCACGATCGACCTGGAGGTCGTCGACGGCGACGCGGAATCCGTCGCCCAGCGGTTTCGGACGACGCCCTTCGACTACGAGCACGGGTGGCCGGTGCGGATGGCGGCCGTCGTCGAGGGGGACCGGTGCACCCATGCGGTCCTGGTCATGTCGCACCTGGTCTTCGACGGCGCGGGCGCGGTCGTGATGATGGCCGAGACCGCCGCCCGCACCCCGCTGCCCGTGCGGGGCGCCGCACCGCTCGAACAGGCACGCCAGCAGGCGCTCCCGGCGGCGCGCCGACACAACCAGGCCGCCCTACGCCACTGGGAGACGCGGCTGCGGGAGATCCCCGTGCCCGTCGTGGCGCCGTCGCGGGACGTGCGCAGCCCCCGCTACCACCAGGGCGTCTACCGCACGACGGCGCTCCCGGCGGCGCTGCTCGCCGTGGCGGAGGAGCACGGCACCGACACGGCCGCCGTGCTGCTGGCCGTGTTCGCGACGGCGTTCGCGGCGGTGACCGGCGTGGTCGTGCTGCCGCTGCGGCTGATGGCGAGCAACCGCTTCCGCGCCGAGCTCGACGGCAGCGTCAGCCCCGTGTCGCAGAACGGCCTGTGCGTCCTCGACACGACCGGCGACCTCGGGACCGTCGTGCGCAGGGCCCGCGGCGCGGCGATGGCGGCGTACAAGTACGCGTACTACGACCGGCGCGACCTCGAGGCCCGCATCGCCGCCGTCGCCGCCGACCGGGGCGCCGGGGTGGACCTGGACGTGAACTACAACGACCGCCGGTTCGGCGGCTCGCTGCGGCCCGTCACGCCGCCGGCCGGCCCGGACGGCGAGTTCGCGTGGGTCAGCGCGCACGACGACCCGCAGTCCGGCTTCTTCCTCAACGTCGACGGGTCCGATGAAGTGCTGGAGCTGACGATGTACGTCGACAGCCACTTCCTCGCCCCGTCCGACGCCGCCAGAATCCTGCACGAGATGGAATCGGTGGCGTCCCGCGCCGGGGACCGGGCCGCGGGCGCTGTCGGCATTGCGGCAGTAGGGCCCTGACCTGGGCGTTGTGGTGCGGACACCACAACTCGCCTGGTCCTGCCACGACTGACCGGCCCCCGCCGCCGCCCGCATCCTGGTCCGCATGTCAAGCCTGAACTCCGGCGCCGGCCTCGCGCGGCTCACCGGTTGCATCCTGACGCTCGTCGCCTTCGTCACCGCGGGCGTCTCCGCCCTCCTCTTCGTCACGCTGCCCGCCGCGCCCACCAGCGACGACCTGATCGCGGCCGCGGCGGTCGCCGGGGTCACCGTCGTGCTGTTCGCCGTCGGGGTGCCGCTGTTCGTCATCGGCGCGCGGCGCTTCGCCCGGCAGCGGCGCGTGCTGCGGACCGGCACGCCCTGCCTCGCCACCGTCACCGCCGCCCACAACGTGACCAACGCCGAGAACGACGACCCGGTCGCCCGCATCACCCTCGCCGTCCCGGTCCCCGGCGGCGCCGCGACCGCCGTCGTCCGGCAGGTCGTCCCGCAGCGGCTGCGCCGGACCGTCAGGCCCGGCGCCGTGCTGCCCGTCCGCGTAGACCCGGCCGACCCGGCGTTCGCCGTCATCGACTGGGAGCACGCCCAGCAGCGGCACCGCATCGCCGACGACGCCGCGGCCCACGTCGCCGTCGACGTCGCCGCGGGGCTGCTGTTCTAACGACGGCGGCGTACGACCGCGACCGCCTGTCGCTTTCCTGCCCGCCGTCGTCTCCGACACCGGCCAGCCCAAGCTATCGCCGGCCACGACGGCGGCGCACGACCAGGCGACCGGCAGCCACGCGCCACGGCCCCTCGTCAGCGGCAACGACTGCAGGGGTCGTGCGGACCGGCACCGGATGGACGTCAGGCGCGGACGGCGGGCTCCGCCGCGACCGGTGCCGGGGTGCGTGGCCGGCTGATCGTGCCGCGAGCGCCGAACACCACCCGCAGGATCGTGCCGGGGGTGAGCAGCGACGTCGGCGGCGCGACGAGGTTGAGCACCCGCAGGAACGCGGCACCGAGGTTCGCATCGCGGGTCGCCGCCCGGTGCAGCCGGTGCACGAACGCGTTGACGAACCGGACCTTGAGCGTCCGCCGCCCTGGGACCTCGGCGAAGCGCAGGTCGGTGCCGACCGCGATCGACCACGGTCCGTCGACGATGCGGGCGGCCTGCCGGAAGAACCGCCGCGCGAGCCCGGTGGTGCGGCCGCCGGAGGTGTTGAGCAGGCGCCGCAGCAGGAGCGCCTCCAGCGCCGCGACCGTCATGCCCTGGCCGTAGATCGGGTTGAAGCTGCACAGCGCGTCGGCGACGACGAGGTAGCCCTCCGGGAAGCGCCGCAGCCGCTCGTACCGGCGCCGGACGCTGGCCGGATAGCGCATCGTCACCGGATCGCCGGCCGGCACCGCGCACCGGATGATCGTCGCCAGGTGCGGCGCGGCGAGGCTGTCGGCGAACGCGGCCATCCCGGCGTCGTCGGTCGGCGGGCGCTCGCCGAGCATGCCGTTGAGCGCGACGGCGACGAGCCCGTCCTCCTGCGTCGCGGCGATGCCGGACCGCGGCGCGCCGGGCACCGCGTTGGTCAGCACCCCGGACATCCCGTCGAGGTGCTCGGGCTGGTACTCGTACCGCCGCGTCACGTACGTGACGTCGACCTGCACCCGCTCCTCGGCCGGCACCGGGAAGCCGGCCGCCGACAGCCACAGCGGCCCGCGCGACGCCCGGCCGCCGGCATCGACGACGAGGTCCGCGGCCAGCGTGCCGCCGGTGCTCAGGTGGACCCCGGTCACGGCGCTGCCGTCGGCGGACAGCACCAGGCCGGTCACGTCGGTCCGCGCCACCAGCCGCACGCCGGGCAGCGCGAGGACCCGCTCGCGGATGGTGTGCTCCAGCAGCGGCCGGCCGACCCCGGCGGCGACCAGGTCCGAGGGCGCCCGCCGCATCAGGTATCCGTCGTTGTACCAGTGGACCTGCCCGTGCAGGTCGACCATCGGCGCCCCGGCGTCGCGCAGCTGCGCGGACAGCCCGGGGAACAGCTCCTCCAGCGCGGTGCGCCCGCGGGCCAGCAGGACGTGCAGCTGATGGTCCTGCGGCACGCAGCGGCGGTGCGCCGGTGCCGCGCCGAGCGTGTCGCGGTCGAGCACCACGACCCGGCCGAAGTGCTCGCGGAGCACCCGCGCGGCGAGCAGCCCGCCGATGCTGGCCCCGATGACGACCGCCGTCGTGTCCCCTGTCACGCCCAGCAGCCTATGGATCACACACGGTCGATGTCGTCTCCGTGGTTGCGGTCTGCGGCGCTCAGGCTCCCGGCGGGGGCGGCCAGGCGAGGGCCCGCAGCGCCGAGGGCTCGCCGTTGACGACGTCACGGTCATGGCTGTGCCGCTCGTCCGGGTCCCCTGGCCGGTACTGCCACAGCGCGAACGTCGTCCAGCCGGCGGGCAGTTTCGGCGGCTTCGCGGTGTACCCGGCGATGTCCAGCGGATGGTCGCCGAACGACGCGTCGTTGCCCGTGCACGGGTTCCACCAGTTGGTGTTCGTGTAGATCATCGGCTTGCGGCCGACGCCCCGTTCGATCCGGTCGACGAACGCGTGGATCCAGGCCCGCATCTGCGCCGGCGTGAGCCCGTAGCAGGCGTCGGTGCGCACCCCCGCGTACGGCCACTCCAGGTCGACGAACGGCACCAGCGTCCGCGCGTCGCGGGTGAACCGGGCGTGCCGCAGGAAGTGCTCGGCCTGCCCGACGGGGTCACCCCGGTCCGGCCGCGCGTACACGTAGGCGCCGACGTACCGCCCGGCCCGCCGCGCCGCCGTGTAGTCCGCCGCGAAGTGCGGGTTGACGTACGTGCTGCCCTCGGTCGCCTTGATGTACACGAACGCGCTGCCGGCCGCGACCTCGGTCGGCCAGTGGATGCCGAACTGCCGGTGGTCGTGGCTGGAGATGTCGATCCCGCCGACCGGGTACCCCACCGGCCGCTCCGCCTGGATCGCCGCGACCGCCGCCAGCACGGGCGGGTCCGCCGGCGGGAGCGGCAGCAACGGCGCCGACGCGACCGCCCACACCGGCGCGGTCACCAGCAGCGACCAGGCCGCCACGCCCCGCGGGTGCCGCCGGGTGAACCCGGCCGCGGCCCGCCACAGGCGCCGCGACGCCGGCACGAGGCCCGCGACGGTCGCACGGGTCAGACGCCACACCGTCCCCGGAGCCTTCGTCACCGCTCCAGTGTGCCCCGCCCCCGCCCACCCGGCCCGCCGAGCCGATCCACGCCCGCCCCGCCACGCCGCGATGTGCTATTGAGTCGGAGTGACAACTGGCTGGTACGGGCAATGATCACCGGGCACGACTCGCTGTTCGTGCAGGGCAAGGGGTACCGGTTCGATCCCTACCGGGCCACGCTGGTCACCGCCGGGCTGACGCTCGTCACCCTCGTCACCCCAGACCTCGACAGCGCGTTCTCCCAGAGCCTCCTCGCCATGCTGGCCGAGGAACTGGCGCTCCAGGCCAACGCACGGATCTGACCGCAAATGATCAGCATGTGCTTCGAGGTTCCCGGGCCGGCGTCGCCGGGGTCCGTGACGTGGGAGCGGGTCCGTGGCCGTGACGCCGCGTCGCTCACGGACACCGACCTGCGGTACAGGCTCTTCCTGGTCCACGTCGAGTTCACGGTGGATGGCGTCGAGGTCATCTGGAAAGGCCGTTGGATCACGCTGGTGGATCTGTGCCTCGGGCTGACCGGGGTTGTGAGCCAGGTCAAGGCGGGCGCACCGTCGGCGTTCGGCTACACGGAGCACGAGGAGGTCATCCACGTCGTGCCCGAGGGTGGAAGGGTCGTGCTGACGTCGTCGATGAAGTCGTGGCGGGTGGACGCGGATGCCGGCGAGCTGGTCGCGGCGTGCACCAGGTTCGTGGACACCGCGTACGCGCGCCTGGTCGCGGAGCACCCCGACCTGACGCGCAACGCGGTGATGCGACGGTTCGCGCCCGGCTGGAACTGAAGCGGGCGGTCCGGGCTACTTCGGGAGGCGGATGACGAGCTCGACGCGGCGGTTGAAGGCACGGCCGGCCGTGCTCGCGGAGCCGTCGGTGTTCTTCTCCTCGACGAGGGGCTGGGTGCTGCCGAGGCCGGCGGCGGTGACCGACGCGGCCGTGACGCCGTGGCTGGTGAGGTACGCGCGGACCGTCTCGGCGCGGCGCTGGGAGAGGGTCTGGTTGGCGGAGGCTGAGCCGGTGGCGTCGGTGTGGCCGCGGACCTGGATCGTGCCGTTCGGGTAGAGCTTGTTGATGACCTTGATGGTGTTGTCGAGGGTGTCGGTGCTGCCGATGTCGGCGCTGCCGGTGGCGAAGAGGGCGTCGCTGTTGAAGGTGACGATGTAGACGTGGACGCCTTCGGGGGTGCGGGCCTCCAGGATCGAGCCGGAGACGCCGGTGAGGTCGACGTCGGGGCCGGGCAGGCGGTACAGGGAGTCCTTCACGAGACGGGTGTCGTTCTCCGGGTCGTGGGCGTTGCCGATCTGGCACGGGATGCGCAGGACGAGGCCGGCGCCGAAGTCCTGGGTCGCGCAGGTCGGGTCCTTCTGGCCGTCGCCGTCGTAGTCGTCGAGGCCCGGCTGGGCGCCCGGCGGCAGCGACGCGGGCGGGTCCTCGGCGGCGGAGGACGCGGTGTCCTCGGTGGACGCGGGTGCGGCCGTGCCGGTGGTGGGGCTCGCGGCCGGTGCGCCGCCGGAGTCGCAGCCGGCGAGCAGCGCGCCGGCGAGCAGCAGCACGCCGGCGGCGGTGGCCGGCAGGAGCATGGCGGCGGCGGTGTGACGCCGGGCAGGTCTCATGGCGCGGAGCGTAGGCAGCCGGGAGGGGCGACGCTCGTCACCTGCGGGTAGCCGACACCCCGCGCGTCACTCAGTCGGGTGCCGGGAGGCATCCGCCGTCGGCGATGCCGCCGCCCGCGTCGACGGTGGTGCGGGGCGGGCCGTGCTCGCCGAAGACGTACCCGAGGCCGGAGTTGCCGCAGAACAGCAGCCCACCGCCGGCGTTGGCGTCCAGCCGGCCGGGCTTACGGCTCTCCACCTCGGCCAGGCCGGCGCCGGTCAGCACTCCCTCGATCGACGGACCGTCGAAGCGGCCCTCGGCGCGCAGCCGGGCCAGTCCCGCCTTGACCTGCTCCACGCACGGTTGCAGCGCCGCCATGTACTGCGGAGGCAGCGCGCGGCGCTGCCGGAACGCGTTGTTGGCCTGGTCGTTGAGCCGGAACTGCTCCTCGGGATCCAGGGAGGCCGAAGCGGAAGGGACAGCAGACGGGACGGCGGACGAGGACGGGGCGGCAGCGGCGGAGGAGACCGGGGCGGCGCAGGCGGCGACGAACCGGCTCTGGGCCGGCCGGGGGGCCGACGGCGTCACCTGGCTTGCCGAGTCGGCGGTGCCCGATGCCGAGCAGCCCGCCGCGGCCAGCAGGACGGCGAGCGCGAGCGGTGCGAGTCCCCGTTGCACGGAGACGACACTATGCCACTTCCCGGGTGAGGCGCGCGGGCGATCGGCGTCTCCGGGCGGTTGGCGGGCTCGGCCATGGGTACGAACGGCGCTCTGACGAGAGGTGAGCACCATGCCGCACGACCGCATCGCCGAACTCATCGCCCCGCTGCGGGTCCGTCCCGGCTCGAAGGTGCGCCTGCCGAAGGACTTCGATCCGGGGTACACCGGCGACCTCATCGACAAGGCGGCCGGGACCGAACTGTTGCAGCGCGGCGTGGCCATGCTCGCCGACTTCCAGTCGCGGCTCGCCGCGCAGCACACCAACGGGCTGCTCGTGGTGCTGCAGGCGCTCGACGCGGCCGGCAAGGACGGCACGATCCGGCACGTGATGAGCGGCGTCAATCCGCAGGGCGTGCGGGTGCACAGCTTCAAGGTGCCGTCCGCGGAGGAGCTCGACCACGACTTCCTGTGGCGGTACGCGACCCGCCTCCCGGCCCGCGGCGAGATCGCCATCTTCAACCGGTCGCACTACGAGGAGGTCCTCGTGGTGCGGGTGCACCCCGAGCTGCTCGACCGCCAGCGGCTGCCGCCGCGGGCCCGCAACGGCTCGGTGTGGCGGCGCCGGTTCCAGGCCATCAACAACTTCGAGCGGCACCTCACCGACAACGGCTTCCAGATCGTGAAGCTGTTCCTCAACGTGTCCAAGGAGGAGCAGCGCAAGCGGCTGCTCGCCCGCATCGACCGCCCCGAGAAGAACTGGAAGTTCTCCGCCGCCGACCTCCACGAGCGCGGGTTCTGGCGCCGGTACCAGCAGGCCTACGCCGACATGCTGACCCACACCAGCACCGAGCACGCGCCGTGGCACGTGATCCCGGCCGACCACAAGTGGTTCTCCCGCATCGCCGCCGCGGCGGTCATCGTCAACGCGCTGGACGGGATCAACCCGCAGTACCCGGTCCTGGACACGCAGGCGCGCCGCGAACTCCAGGAAGTCCGCGGCGCGTTGGAAGAGGGATGAGATCAGGCCGTCTGGCGTGCGGCGGCGCCGTTGGAGCCGAGCAGCGACGCCTTGGCCCGCTCGTACTCGCGGTCGGTCAGCACGCCGCGCTGCCGCAGGTCGGCGAGCTTCGCGAGCTCATCGGCGCTGGAGGCGACCCGTGGTGTCGTGGGAGTCTCAGCAGCGGCCTCACGCACGTACTGCCGGAACTGGGCCTCGTGCTGCTGCGCGCGCTGCACGGCCCGCTCGTTCATCGACCGACCCCGGGCGATCAGGTAGGTCAGTGCGCCGATCCACGGCAGCACGATCAGGAACACCGTCCAGGCCGCCTTGCCCCAGCCGGACACGGTCGGATCCCGGAAGAGATCGGTGATGATGCTGACCATCAGCCAGATCCAGGCGAAGACGAGCATGAACCACAGGGTCGACAGCACGACTTCGCCGAACGAGACGTCCATTGCCTACCTCCGAAGGCCTCTCACCCGGGTGAGTCCCGGTCCCCTTCAGCGTGAGCCGATCGGGGGGAGAGTCCATCGCCCTCGGAGGGTGAACGGGGGCCGCGGCGCGACCGCGGCCCCCTGCGCGATCAGGCCGCGATCAGGCCGGGACCACCCATCGCTGGCTGGCGACGTTCGCGTATTCCCAGATGTGGATCTGCGTGCCGTCGGCGGAGGCGCCGCCGAGGGCGTCGAGGACCTTGCCGGACTGCGGGTTCAGGATCGAGCCGTTCGCCTGCGGCATCCAGACCTGGGAGCCGGTGCCGTTGCAGGTCCACAGCTGGACCTTGGTGCCGTTGGCGGTGCCGGCGTTGTCGACGTCGAGGCACTTGCCGAGCGCCTGGTACGTGTTGCCGACCCGGCTCCAGCGCTGCGCGGTGGTGCCGTTGCAGGTCCACAGCTGGATCTTCGTGCCGTCGGCGGTGCCGGCGTTGTCGATGTCCAGGCACTTGCCGGCGATACCCGTGATCGGGCCGGCCGTCGTGCCGGTCTGCGAGTACACCTCCAGCTCGTACACGCGGGCGTAGGCGTCGGTGGTGGTGAACCGCACGTACCGGGCGGAGACCGCGGCGAAGTTGTGCGTCGTGATGTTCGCCGTGTTGCCGGTGACGGTCGCGCGGGTCGTCCACGTGGTGCCGTCGGTGCTGGTCAGCAGGTTGAAGTTGCTGCTGTTCGCGACGTTCTCCCGGCCCGCGCCGGCGTGCCGGACGACGATCTGGCCGACCGACTTGGCGGCGCCGAGGTCGACCTGCAGCCACTTGTTCGCGCTGTTGGAGCACCACTTGTCGGCGGTGCCGCCGGAGACGGTGCCGTTGACGGCCTTCGCCGGGCTCTCCGCCGCGATGCAGGAGCTGTCCGCGGTCGCGGCCGCGTTCAGCGCCAGGTTGGCGACGGTGGCGCCGCCCGGGATGGAGTTCAGCGTGTACCACGCCTCGGTGTTCCACAGCGACAGCCCGCTGCTCGAGCTGAACGGACGCGGCGACCGCATGTGCACGACCCGGCCCGGCTTGCGCCCCGACACGGTCAGCGAGACCTTCTTGCCGTCCGCGGACAGGGTCGCGGCGGTGACGGTCAGGTTCTCCTCGTCGACCTTCGGGCCGCCGTAGGCGGCGGTCGGCTCGTACCGCCACTGCTCGAACTTGTACTTCGAGACGAGATCCGTCGCGGTCGCCGCCGACAGCGGCTGGGTGTACTCGATCTCGAACCCGGCGGCGGTGGCCCGCATCGCGAGCATGTCGAACACGGCGGTGCCGTTCGGGGTCAGCTTCTGCAGGCCGAACAGGAGCTTGCCGGACTGGCCCCAGTTGCCGCCGGCGCCGAGCCCGCCGAGGTAGATCGCGCCGTCAGGGCCGATGTTCACCTCGGAGATGCCGGCCTCCAGGCCCTGCGTCATGCGGAAGAGCGCGCCCTGGTACTCGCCGTTGACCTTCTCCAGGTACGCGCGCTGCAGGCCGCCGTACGTGACGTCACCGATGAGCAGCTGGCCCGCGTACACGCCGGTGGGCATGACGATCGGGGTGCTCGGCGAGTTCGCGATCTCGTTCTGCGGCATGTACAGCACCGGCGGCGTGACGGCGTTGTAGTCGAACGGGCCGGCGGGGGTGTTGTAGTGGTTGAAGAAGCGGCCGGGCTTGATCTGCACCAGCTTCGACGAGGGCAGCCAGCCGCCCTGGTTGTCGGTGACGAACAGGCCGTTCTCCGGGCCCCAGCCGATGCCGTGCGGCGTGCGCAGGCCGCCGGCGACGTACTCCACGGCGCCGGTCGCCTTGTTCACCTTGATGGACGTGCCACGGTTGGCCACGGGCTGCGGGACGGTGCTCGCGCCGCCGTAGTCGATCGGCACCGACAGGCTCAGGTAGAAGTAGCCGTCGCGGTACAGCAGGCCGAACGCGAACTCGTGGAACGCGCCGCTGAACGGCCAGGTGGCGACGGTGTTGTACTGGTCGGCGACCTCGTCGCCCGTGGTGTCGACGAGCGCGGTCAGCTTGCCCTTCTCGCTGACGTACACGATGCCGTCGACGACCTTGAGCCCCATCGGCTCCTTCAGGTTGCCGGCGATCTTCTTCCTGGTGACGTTGCCCGGGCTGGTCGCGCCGCCGGTGTTGCCGAGGATCCAGACCTCGCCGGCCTGCGACGTGCCGGACTGGTCGTTGCCGCCCCAGGTGCAGATGACGAGGCGCCCGTCGGGCAGCCAGTCCATGCCGGTGACCTTCGGCTCGAAGCCGCTCGGGCGCAGGTTCGTCAGCGTGAACCCGGGGTGCACCGAGGTCAGCGGCAGGCCGTCGCCGGGGGAGTCGCCGGCGCCCTCGCACTCCTTGCGGCCGGGCGCGGTCACCCGCACGACGCCGGCGTCGGTGCTGAGCACCGAGTTGGGCACGAGCACGAACGCCGACGAGCCGGGCGTCTTCCACTCGAGGGTGATCTGCTGCCCGCCGTCGCGCTCGAAGTGGTCGATGCGCAGCGCGTGGTAGCCGGTGGTGAGGGTGACGGTGCCTTCCTTCGGCGGCGTCGCGCCGTGCAGGCCGTCGTGGTTGATGACGGTGGCGCCGTCGATCGCCAGGCGCGAGCCGTCGTCGCTGCTGAGCCGGAACGTGTAGCTGCCGGCGGTGGCGATGTTGACGTTGGCGATGACCTGCGAGACGAAGAGGTTGTCGAATCCGAAGTCGGCCGGGGTGGTCCAGTTGATCGTCGGCATCAGCTTGTCGACGTTGGGGGTCTGGCCGGTCTTGAGGGTGCAGAGGGCGCTGAGCGGGGTCTGTACGTCGTAGACGCGCAGGGTCACCCCGGGCTCCTGCGCGGGGATCGCGCTGGCGGGCGCGGCCCAGACTCCGATGGCGGCAACGGTAGCGGCGACAGTGGCGGCGGTGAGGAACCTGCGCACCATGCTTCCTCCTGAGGGGGTTGGAAGCGTCTCGATGGCGGTCGGGACGCGAAGCAGGCGGGCCTATCGACGCCGACGACTGGACCACCTCGCCGGAAGATTAGGCAGTTCCCATCGACATGTCCATACCTTTCGACGTTCTCAGCAAAAGTTTGTGGCCTCGCTACAGAAGGCGACCGCTTTGCACCCGAAGCCCGCGTTAGCGGCCCGGGAGCGCTGGAAACCGTAGGCAGTGACAACCCCTCAAGATCCGGAGGTCGCGCCATGCGGTTCCGTCTTCGCGCCGCCCTGTCCCTCGCGGTCGGCACCGCGCTCGCCGGCGCCGGCGCCACCTCCTCCGCGTTCGCGGCCCCGCCGGCCGTTTCCGAGCAGGACCGCGCGTTCGCCACGGCAGCGGGGCGCGGCGGCGCGTTCGAGATCGCGGCCGGCCGGCACGCCAGCATCAACGCCCAGGACGCGACGATCCGGGCGTTCGGCAGCCGGATGATCGTCGACCACACCGTGGTCGGCAACTCGCTGCGCGGCCTCGCGGTCGGCCTGGGCCTGACCGTGCCTGAGCAGCTCGACGCGGAGCAGCGGGTCGTGTTCGCCGCGCTCTCGTCGATGACCGGGCCGGCGCTGGACTGCACGTACGCGATGGTGGAGTACTTCGACCACGTCGCGGCGGTCGGCGTGTTCGAGCGGGAGGCCCAGACCGGCACCAACCCGGAGCTGCGCTCGCTGGCCGGCACGATGCTGCCGACCGTGCGCGACCACCGGAAGGCGATCGCCGACGCCCTCACCGACCTGGACTGCGCCGCGACGTCCGCGACCCCGGCGCCGACGGTTCCCGCGGTGCCGACCGTGCCCGCTGTGCCGACGGTCCCCGTAAATCCAACAATGCCGGTAATTCCTACGGTGCCCGTGGTGCCGACCGTGCCCGTTGGGCCTACGGTGCCTGCCGGGTCCGCGGTGCCGGTCGGGCCGGCGGTGCCCGGAGGGCCGGTGCTTCCCGCGTCGGCGGGCTGAGCGGTCGAGGCTGAGCGGTCGAGGCTGAGCGGTCGAGGCTGAGGGGTCGAGGCTGAGCGTCACCCCCTTGGGAGGTGTCGCCGGGTGGTGGGGCCGCTAGCGTCGGTCCCGTGGCGACGCTGGTGTCCGTGAACGTCGGCCTGCCCAAGGACGTCGAGTGGCAGGGCCGCACCGTGCACACCGGCGTCTGGAAGGCGCCGGTCGACGGGCCCGTCATGCTGCGCCGGCTCAACCTCGACGGCGACGGCCAGGGCGACCTCGCGGGCCACGGCGGCGAGCAGCGGGCCGTCCTGGTCTACCAGCTCGCCTCATACCGGTACTGGAGCGAACACCTCCGGCGCGACGACCTGACGCCCGGCATCTTCGGCGAGAACTTCACCGTCGACGGACTGCCCGACGACGGGGTGTGCGTGGGGGACAGGTTCCGCGTCGGGAGCGCCGTCGTCGAGGTGACCCAGCCGCGGGTCACCTGCTATCGGGTCGGGCTGCGCCTCGGCGAGCCCCAGCTGCCGGCCCTGCTCGTCGCGCATCACCGCCCCGGCTTCTACCTGCGGGTCATCGCCGAGGGCGAGGTCCGCGCCGGCGACGACATCGTGAAGGTCGCCGACGGCCCGGAGAGCATCACCGTCGCGGCGGCCGACGCGCTGCTCTACCTGCCCGGCCACGACCGGGCCACCGCCGCCCGGGCACTGCGGATCGAGGCGCTCAGCCCCGGCTGGAAGGACTCCCTGCGCGCCCTGCTCGACCAGCCCGGCGGCGAAGGCAACGCGGGCCTCGCCGCGGTCGCGCCGCCGCCGGCCTGGCCCGGGTTCCGCCCGCTGCGGCTCGCCGGCGTCGAGCGCGAGACCGCCGACGTCCTGTCGCTGCGGCTGGAGGCGCCCGACGGGAGCCCGCTGCCCGCCGCGGAAGCCGGCCAGTTCCTCACCCTGCGCCTGGCGCCCGGCCTGGTGCGCAGCTACTCGCTGTCCGGGGAGCCGGGCAGACCCTCGTACCGCATCAGCGTGAAACTCGAGCCCGACGGCGCCGGCGGCCGCTACCTCCGCGACCACGCGCGGGCCGGTGCCACCGTCGACACCGCCGCACCCCGCGGCACGTTCACCCTCGACCGGTCGGACCGTCCGGTGCTGCTCGTCTCCGCGGGGATCGGCGCCACCCCGCTGCTCGCCATGCTCCACGACCTCGCCGCCCGCCGCGCCGACCGCCCCGTCTGGTGGCTGCACGGCAGCCGGGACGGCGCCGCCCACGCGTTCGCCGCCGAGGCCCACGCGCTGCTCGGCGCGCTGCCGTCGGCGCGCGAGGTGATCTGCTACAGCCGCCCCCGCCCGCAGGACCTGCTCGGCGGCGCGCGGGAAGGCCGCCTCGACGCGACCGTCCTGCGCGGGCTGGACCTGCCGCCGTCGGCGGTCGCCTACGTCTGCGGGCCGGCCGGGTTCATGGACGACGTCACGACCGCCCTGACCGCCGCCGGCGTCGCCGACATCCACCGGGAGCAGTTCACCGCTCTTGCAGCGGTGACGCCAGGTGTACGCACATCCGTGGCCGGACCGCCCCGGTCACGCCCGGGCCCCGGCCCATCCGTCACGTTCGCGCGCAGCGGCGTCACCGCGGGCTGGACCGGCAGCGACGGCACCCTCCTGGACCTCGCCGAGACCTGCCGCGTCCCGGTCCGCTGGTCCTGCCGGACCGGCGTCTGCCACACGTGCGAGACCGGCCTGCTGTCCGGCGATTTCGCCTCGAATCCGGAGCCCGTTGACCCGCCCGCCGGCGGCATCGTGCTCATCTGCTGCGCCCGCCCGCTGACCGACGTGGTCCTCGACATCTGAACGGGCGAAGGCCGGGCGCCGGGTGGTGACCGGCCTCACGTCAGGGGGTCCGTCGACGTCCCGCCGAGACGGTGCCGACCCGGGTCGCGGCGGCGAACGCGATGTCGAGCCGGTGCCGCGGGGCGTCGAGCCGGCTCCACTCCGCGGCGGCGTGCTGCTCGGCGGCGAAGAGGTGGCCGGTCACGCCGCGTTTGGTGTTTCGGCGATGCTGCAGCACCATCGGGTGGGCACAACAGGACCGGGGTGGACAGGGTGACGCGGACGATGCAGGCGGTGCACGACCTGGTCGACGCGCTGCACCATGCCCGGCCCGAGGACCTGCCGGCGGTAGCGTCGCGGGTCGCGGTGGCGCTCGGCGCGCTGGACGTCGAGCTGTATCTGGTCGACTACGGGCAGCTGGAGCTCCTGCCGCTGCCGCGCGGGCGGAGCGCCCCCGGTGAGCCGGTGCGCATCGACGGCACGCTCGCCGGCCGTGCGTACACCGGCGGGGAGCCGGTGCGTGCCCCGGACGGTGCCGGCCCGGCCGCCGACGAGCGGATCTGGGTGCCCGTCGTCAGCGGCGCGGACCGGCTCGGGGTCCTCGCCGCCCACCTGGGGCCGGACACCGACGTCGACGTCCAGGAGCTGCGGGTCATCGCGGCCGCGTTCGCCGGCATCGTCGCGACCCGCAGGACCTACGGCGACGCCCTGGAGCGCACCCGGCGGCGCCTGCCGATGCAGCTGGCCGCCGAGATCATCTGGAACCAGCTGCCGCCGCTGACGTTCGCCACCACGAGCGCGGCGGTCGCGGCGATCCTGGAGCCCTGCTATGACGTCGGCGGCGACGCCTTCGACTACGCCATCAACGACGAGGTGCTGCACGTCGCCGTCTTCGACGCGGTCGGGCACGGGATCGCGGCGAGCGCGCTGACGTCCCTGGCGATCAGCGCATACCGCAACGCCCGCCGCTGCGGGCTCGACCTCGCCGACACCTACCGGTCGGTGGACAAGTGGGTGCATGCCCAGTATCCGGCGGACTACGTCACCGCGGTCCTCGGCGAGCTCGACATCACCACCGGCGACTATCGCAGGATCAGCGCCGGGCACCCCGAGGAACTGCTCCTGCGCGACGGGCGGCTGGTGCGGACCCTGGCCGGGCCGACCGCCCTGCCACTCGGCCTCGGCTACCTCGGCGACCCGGCGCCGGTCGTCGCCGAGGAGCGCCTGGAGCCGGGCGACGCGCTGCTGCTCTACACCGACGGTGTGGTCGAGGCGCGCACCGCGGCCGGCGAGCAGTTCGGCGTCGAGCGCCTCGTCGAGAGCGTCACCAAGGCCCTCGCCGACCAGCTCCACCCCGCGGAGACGATGCGCCGGCTGGTGCGGACCCTGCTCGACCGCCAGGACGGCCAGCTGCAGGACGACGCGACCGCCCTCGTGCTCACCTGGACCCCGGCCGCACGCCCGGCGTGAGTGGCGCCGTGCGACCGCTCACGCCGGGCGCCGCGCTCAGGTCCGGCGTGAGCGGCGCCGTGCGGTCGCTCACCGGGGCGCCGCCCGCAGGTCCAGCATGAGCAGGACCTTGTCGTAGCGGCGGTTGCCGACCGCGACGAAGCGCGGCAGCCGCCCGTACACCTGGAAGCCCAGCGACCGGTAGAGATGCAGCGCACCGTCGTTGTCGCCGCGGGCGTCGAGCGTCAACACCTCGATCCCGGCCCGGCGGGCGTCCTCGATGAGGGCCGCGGTCAGTGCCCGCCCGACGCCCCGCCCGTGGACGTCCGCCGCGACCGCGAGTTTCTCCAGGTCGGCGTGCGGGCGGTGGGTCGGCCGGGCGTACCGCAGCCAGTAGCCGAGCCCGACGAGCCGCCCGCCGTCGTACGCGGCCCGCAGCGCCCCGTCCCCGTCCGCCACCGCCGCGGCTACGTGCCCGAGCAGCTCCGCCACCTCGTCCACGTCCGGCGGCTCGACCCACCCGAGCGCCGCTCCGTCGGCGACGAGCCCGGCGAGGATCCCGTGCGCCGCCGTGACGAACGCGTCGTCGACGACCGCGGGCCGGGTGCTCGGCTCAGCCACAGGACGCCAGCAGCAGCACCTCGGCCGGCCCGGCACGGAACGCCCGGTTGGTCTCGTCGTGCCGGCCCGGCAGGGTCTTGATGAGCACGACGGCTCGCACTGGTGCAGACATGCGGCGGAGCCTAACCAGCCGCCCCACGGGGCGGCCAGCCGGTCTTCAGTGGACCAGGACGATCTTGCCGCGGGCGTGCCGGGTCTCGCTCAGCTCGTGGGCGGCCGCGACCTCGGCGAGCGGGAACGCCGCCGCGACCGGCACCCGCAGGCGGCCTTCGGCGGCGGCCAGGACCGCGATCGGCAGCGCGTGCACGGCCAGGGGATCGGCGGTGCCGACGGCGTCGTCGGTGGCGTCCGCCGGGGCGCCGTGCGACAGGTGGACGCCGTGGGCCGCCGCGGTGAAGTCGGCGATCGTGACCACGCGGGCCGGGTCCCCGGCGATGGCGACGAGGTCGGGCAGCGCCCCGCCGGCGCAGTCGAACACCGCGTCCACACCGCCGGGCGCCAGGGTCCGGACCCGGTCGGGTAGGCCCGGGCCGTACGTCACCGGCTCGGCGCCGAGGGTGCGCAGGAAGTCGTGGTTGTGTGCACTCGCGGTGCCGATGACGGTGGCGCCGCGGGCGGCGGCGAGCTGGACGGCGACGGTGCCGACCGCGCCCGCCGCGCCCTGCACGAGGAGCGTGTGGCCGGCGCCGACCGCGAGCCGGTCCAGGACCCGCACCGCCGTCTCGGCGCTGCCCGCCGCGCCGCCCGCCTCCTCCCAACTCCACGCGGCCGGCTTCGGCGCCCAGGCGGTCAGGACGGCGTGGTCGGCGTTGGCGCCGCGGGTCGTCATGCTCACCATGCCGAAGACCTCGTCGCCGGCCCGCACGCCGGTGACGCCGGCCCCGACCTCGTCGACCACGCCCGCCGCGTCGAAGCCGGTCCGGTACGGGAACGTCGTCGGCACCACGTCCCGCCAGCGCCCGGAGCGGATGGTCACCTCCCCGGGCGAGACCCCGGAGGCCCGCACGGCGATCCGGACCTCGCCTGGCCCCGCGTGTGGCGCCTCGACCTCGGTGACGTGGACGACGTGGGGCGGCCCGTACTGGGTGAACTGCACTGCTCGCATGCCGCCCGACGGTAACGGACCACCCCGTCCGTTTCGTTAAAGTGAGAGCGGTGACGGTACAAGTGAAAGCCCGGCTGCGGTCGGACGCCCGCGACAACCGGGGCCGCATCCTCGCCGTCGCCCGCCTCGCGTTCGCCGCCGACGGGCCCGACGTGCCGATCCGCGAGATCGCCCGGCGCGCCGAGGTCGGGCCCGCCACGGTCTACCGGCACTTCCAGACGAAAGAGGCGCTGCTGACCGAGGCGTTCGCGGAGCAGATGACGATGTGCTCCGCGGTCGTGGCGGAAGGGCTGGCGGCGGCCGACCCGTGGCGCGGCTTCTGCCACGTGATCGAGCGGCTCATGGAGCTGCACGCGCTCGACCGCGACTTCGCCCGGGCGTTCATGTCGGCGCTGCCCGCGTCGGCCGGCCTCGCCGCCGACCGCGACCGCACCCTGCGGTTGCTGCTGGACCTCGTCGCGCGGGCGAAGGCGGCGGGCCGGCTGCGCCGGGACTTCGTCCTCGAGGACGTCAGCCTCGCCCTGATGGCGAACGAGGGCATCCGGGCCGCCGCGCCCGAGCTGCGGCTCGCGGCGTCGCGCCGGTTCGCGGCCCTGATGCTCCAGTCGTTCCAGGCGGACCCGGTCGCGGCGCCGCTGCCGCCACCCGTCAGGTTGCCGCTGTCCCGATAATGGCTCCATGGGGGAGCGGTGGGGCGCGGCCGTCGGATGGGCGTCGGCGGTGGGTGGCGTGCTCGGGTTCGCCTCGTTCGCCGCGGACCTGCTCGACGGCGACCTGCGGACGGTGCTGCAGCTGACGGCCAGCACCGGGTTCGCGTGGGGGTACGCCGCGTTCGTCGCGGCCTTCCCCGCCCGGTCGATGCGCACCGCCGTCGCCGCGGCGGTCGTCGTCCTGGCCACGGCGACGGTCGGCTACTACGCCCTGAACCTGGCCTCGGACCGCTGGCGCGCGCAGGGCCTCCTGCCGGTGCTGACGGCGATGGCGTACTGGCTGCTGCTGTCCGTCGTGGGCGGGGCCGTGCTCGGCGCGCTCGCCCACCTGCTGCGGTCCGACCGGCCCCCGGTGGCCGCGACCGCCGCCGGGCTGGCCTGCGGCCTTCTCGCGGGCGCCGGCATCCAGATCGTCGCCGATCACTTCGTCACCGGCGACTTCGGCGGGATGGCCCTGGCCGAAGGCTTCGCGCAGGCCTTCGCCGGCGTCGCGGTCACGGTGTGGATGTTCGGCCGCCGCCGGGGCCCCCGGGCATGGCCGAGGTTCGCCGTTGTCGCCGTCGTCGCCTGTACTGCCGCGGCCGCCGCCTGGGACGCCGTCGAGTCCGTCCAGGTCGCCGGCTTCTGACCCCTGCCTCGTGATCCGGAAGACTTCTTGTCGTCAGAGCGGCAGGAAGTCTCCCGGATCAGGCCGGGCGGACGTGGGGCTCAGCCACGCACCGATGCGCTGACGTTGAAGTCGGCGCGGAGCAGGTCCTCGTCCCTCGACGACGTTCCGACCAGCAGCTCGAAGGCGCCCGGCTCGACCACCCGTACACCTGCCGCGTTGACGAACGTGCAGGAGGCGACCGGCAGCTCGACGGTCACGTCACGCCGCTCGCCCGGGGCCACGTGCACCTGAGTGTAGGCCTTCAGCTCCTTGTCCGCCCAGGTCGCCGACGTGATGGTGTCGCTGACGTAGACCTGCACCGTCTCCAGCGCCGGGCGGGTGCCGGTGTTGTGGAGGGTCACGGTGGCACGCAGCGTGTCGGCGGCGGTCACCTCGGTCTGCTCGATGCGCAGGTCGGTGTAGTCGACGGTGGTGTAGCTCAGGCCCTGCCCGAACGCGAACGCCGGGCGCTGCGACAGGTCGGCGTAGCGGCTGCCGTGCTGGCCGCGGACCTGGTTGTAGTACGTCGGCTGCTGCCCGGAGTGCTGGGCGAAGGAGATCGGCAGGCGGCCGGTCGGCTCGATGCCGCCGAGCAGCAGCTCCCCGATCGCCTGGCCGCCGCGCATGCCCGGGTTGGCCGCGAAGATGATCGCGGCCGCGTTGAGCGCCGACGGCGGCAGCACGAGCGGCTTCGAGCTCATGAGGACCACGATCAGCGGCGTGCCGGTGGCGGCGAGCGCGTCGAGCAGGGCGACCTGCCCGCCGATGAGCTCCAGGGTGGCGGTCGACTTGCCCTCGCCGACGAGCTCGATGTGGTCGCCGACGACCGCGACCACGTAGTCGGCCGTCTCGGCGAGCGCGACCGCCTCGGCGATCATGGCCGGGTCGGGCGCGCACGGGTGCACGACGTGCGGGCGGGGCTGGCCGTCGGGGAAGAACTCGCCCTCCGGGTCGGGGCCGACGGTGAGGATGTCGGCGCCGCGCGCGGTGGTGACGGTCCAGCCCTCGGGCACGGCGGCGCGCACGCCGTCGAGCACGGTCTGGGTCAGCTCGCGCGGGTGGCCGTCGGGCAGCCACTCGGTCTGCCCGGACGCGCCGGCCCAGTCGCCGAGCTGCGCGTGCTGGTCGTCGGCGTTGGGCCCGACCACGGCGACGGTCTTCCCTTTTTGTTGAGGGTCGGCGAACGGCAGCGTGCCGTCGTTGCGCAGCAGCACCAGGCTGCGGCGGGCGATCTCCAGGTTGACCGCGGCGTGCGGGCCGCACCCGATCACGGCCGCCTGCCGGTCCGGGTCGGGGTGGCGCGGCTGCTCGAACAGGCCGAGTTCGAACTTCAGCGTCAGGATCCGGCGTACGGCCTGGTCGATGTCCGACTCGTCGAGCATGCCCTTGGTGACCGCGTCCTGGGCGCCCTCGAAGAAGCCCGGCGTGGTCATCACCATGTCGTTGCCGGCCTTGACGGCGGCGGCCGAAGCGGAGGCGTAGTCGACGTGGACCCGCTGCTCCCACACCATCCGGCCGACGTTGTCCCAGTCGGTGACGAGGGTGCCGGTGTAGCCCCACTCGCCGCGCAGGACGTCGTCGAGCAGCCAGCTGTTGACGGTGATCGGGACGCCGTCCATCGACTGGTACCCGAGCATGAACGTGCGGCAGCCCTCCCGGGCGACCCGCTCGAACGGCGGCAGGAACCACGAGCGCAGCTTGCGCGGCGACAGGTCGGCCTCGCTGGCGTCGCGGCCGCCCTGCGTCTCGGAGTAGCCGGCGAAGTGCTTCGCGGTGGCCAGGATCGCGGTCGGGTCGGCCAGGCCGTCGCCCTGGTAGCCGCGGACCATCGCGGAGGCGAACTCGCCGATGAGGAACGGGTCCTCGCCGAACGTCTCGCTGACCCGGCCCCACCGCAGGTCGCGGGCGATGCACAGGACGGGGGAGAAGGTCCAGTGGATGCCGGTGGCGGCGACCTCCACGGCGGTCACGCGGGCGACCCGCTCCACGAGCTCCGGGTCCCAGGACGCGGCCATGCCGAGCTGGGTCGGGAAGATCGTGGCGCCGCTCCAGAACGAGTGGCCGTGGATGCAGTCCTCGGCGACCAGCAGCGGGATGCGCAGGCGGGTCTTCTCCACGAGCGCTGTCGCCTCCAGGACGCGCTCCGGGGAGGCGTGCAGGATCGAGCCGGCGTGCATGTCCTCGACGAGGTGGCGGACGCCGTCACGCGCGTTGAGCTGCAGCATCTGCCCTACCTTCTCGGGCAGCGTCATGCGGGCGAGCAGGTCGGCGACGCGCTCGGCGACGGCGAGGGAAGGGTCGAGGTAGGGCAGAGGGGCTGGCACGGAGTTCCTTTCACGCTGGTCCGCACAGAACGATACGCGGGAGAGCGCTCTCTGGAGAACCCCCAGGCTCGGGGCATTACAGAGCGTGTCCTGGGTCACAATGCGTAGCGCGACTACCTATGCAAGCATCGACGCATGGGGAAGTCTGTCGCCGGCGCCGTCGCGGGCCGCCGGATCAAGTACGTCTTCGTGATTTTCTGGCTGGCCGTCGCGGCCTTCGCCGGCCCGCTCGCCGGCAAGCTGACCGATGTCGAGCGCAACGACGCCAAGTCCTGGCTGCCCGGCGGAGCCGAGTCCGTGCAGGTCATCGACGTGCAGTCGAGCTTCGCCTCGCCGGACACGGTCCCGGCGATCGTGGTGTACGAGCGTGACTCCGGCCTCACCGACGGCGACCGGGCCAAGATGGCCGCCGATGCGGCGGCGTTCGGCCGGGTCCCTTCGCTCGACGGCACCGTCACCGGACCGATCCCGACCAAGGACGGGCAGGCGGCCCAGATCATCGTGCCGCTCAACCTCGGGGCAGACGGCTGGTCGAAGGCCGGCACGCTGGTCGACCAGCTGCGGGACACCGCCAAGCAGGGCGCCGACGGGCTGACCGTGCACGTCACCGGCCCCGCCGGCAACGCCGCCGACTCCAGCGCCGCGTTCGAGGGCATCGACAGCAGCCTGCTGCTCGGCACGATCGCCGTCGTGGTGGTCATCCTGCTCATCACGTACCGCAGCCCGCTGCTGTGGCTCCTGCCGGTGATCTCCTCCGGCGTGGCGCTCGTCGCCGCCCAGGCCGTCATCTACCTGCTCGCCAAGCACGCCGACCTGGTCGTGAACGCGCAGAGTGCCGGCATCCTCACCGTCCTGGTCTTCGGCGCCGGCACCGACTACGCGTTGCTGCTGATCGCGCGGTACCGCGAAGAGCTGCGCCGCCACGAGGACCGCCACGAGGCGATGGCGGAGGCGCTGCACCGCTCCGGACCGGCGATCATCGCCAGCGCCGCCACGGTCGTGCTCGGCATGCTGTGCCTGTTCTTCGCCGAGACCAACTCGACCAGCGGCCTCGGCCCGGTCGCCGCGATCGGCATCGCGGTCGGCCTCGCCGTCATGCTGACCCTGCTGCCCGTGCTCCTCACGATCTGCGGCCGGTGGATCTTCTGGCCGCTGCGCCCGAAGGCCGGCTCAGTCGAACCGACCGCGACCGGCCTGTGGGCCCGCGTCGGCGACCGCATCGCCCGCCGCCCGCGCGGCGTCTGGATCGTGACCGCGCTGGTACTGGCCGTCGCCACGATCGGCGTCGTGCAGCTGGACGCCACCGGGCTCACCAACAAGGAGTCGTTCCGCGGCACCCAGGACTCGATCGTCGGCGAGGAGGTCCTGGCCCGGCACAGCGCCGGCGCCGCGGGCAGCCCTGTCGTCGTCATCAGCACCGCGGGTGCCGCCGCGGCGACCAGGGCGGCGTTCTCGGGTGTACCCGGTATCGACCCCGCCTCGGTCAGCGAGCCGGCTGTCAAGGGCTCCTACGCGTACGTGACCGGCAACCTCGTCGACCAGGCCGACAGCCAGGCGGCCTACGACACCGTGGACCGGGTCCGTGCCGCGGTCCACGCCGTCCCCGGTGCCGAGGCGAAGGTCGGCGGCACCACCGCCGTCAACCTCGACGTGCAGCGCGCCGCCACGCACGACCGCAACCTGATCATCCCGATCGTCCTCGCGGTGGTGCTGCTCATCCTGATCCTGCTGCTGCGCTCGGTGCTCGCCCCGGTCATCCTCATGGCGACCGTCGTGCTGTCGTTCGGCGCCGCCCTCGGCGTCAGCGCGCTGGTCTTCAAACACGTCTTCGGCTTCGGCGGCGCGGACTCGTCGCTCCCGCTGTTCGTCTTCGTGTTCCTGGTCGCGCTCGGGATCGACTACAACATCTTCCTGATGACCCGCGTCCGGGAGGAGGCTGTCAAGCACGGCACCCGCCGTGCGGCGCTGATCGGGCTCTCGGCCACCGGGGGCGTCATCACCTCGGCCGGCCTGGTCCTCGCCGGCACGTTCGCCGTCCTGGCCACGCTGCCGCTGACCGCCTTCGCCGAGATCGGCTTCGCGGTGGCGTTCGGAGTGCTCCTCGACACGATCGTCGTGCGGTCCGTGCTCGTCACCGCACTGAACCTCGACGTCGGCGAACGCATGTGGTGGCCCAGCGCCCTCGGCCGGACCACCAGACCCTCACTCGAGAAAGAGCGAGTGGCCGTCTAGAGGATGGGGCGCCCGTCCCGGTACGGACCGCTGACAGGCTCTTCCTCAGTCATCCAGAGGTCGTCGTCGTAATCGCGTTCGTCGTGCGACAGCATCCGTGCTCCCTCCTTTTGTGCAGGGATCGATGTACCCCTGACGGGTGAGCCCCAAACCCGTCAGGGGTAGATCCGTATGATCCGCTGCCGTGAGGTACGTCACGACCGTCTTCCTGCCCGCCCTCGGCGGCGCCCCCTTCGCACCCGCACTGTCGGCGGCGCTCGCCCCGTACGACCTGAACGACTACGCCCACGAACCGTTCGACCCGGCCGCCGGCTGGGACTCGTGGACGCTCCCGTCGAGCGACGCCCTGCCGCTGCGCCGCTGGCGGCGACGCGACCCGGCGGTCGTCCGCCTCGCACCCGTGGGTATCGTCGCCGCCGCCCCGAAGCGCCTCGTCGACTTCGACGAGATGCGCGCCGCCGCGGGCCGCGAGGCATCCGGCGCCTGGGACGCGTGGGCGAAGGTCGTCCGCACCCACCCGCCGGCACTGCCCCGCACCCACTTCACCGAACAGTCCGAGTTCATGCTCCAACCGGCGATCCAGGAGGTGGCCCAGGCTGCTGTGACGCAGCGTCACCGGTACTTCACCTTCTCGGTCCTGCTGGCCGACCCGGTCACGCACTTCGGCGATGACCGCGCCGCCTTCATCGCCCGCGCCTCGACCCAGGCCTTCACCACCCACGCGTACCTGACCCTCGACGGGCAGTGGCTCACCCAGCACACCGCGGACCGCGGCTGGGACACCCACGTCGCCGCGATGACCGCCTACCTCGACACACTGCCGGACGACACGCTCATCACCCGCGTCTCCTGCCACGCGTAGCCTGGCCTGCCCTGGCTTGCTCGCCCTGGCTTGCTCGCCCTGGCTTGCTCGCCCTGGCTTGCTCGCCCTGGCTTGCTCGCCCTGGCTGGCTTGCTCGCCCTGGCTTGCCCCGGCTCGCTCGCGCTGGGCTGCTCGCGCTGGCTTGCCCACTCGCGCTGGCCTGCCCTGGCTGGCTTGCCCACTCGCGCTGGCCTGCCCACTCGCGCGGGCCTGGCGGTGGCCGGTGCTGCCCGCCGCGGGTTGCTCAGGCGCCGCGTGGTGGGCCTTGGTGGGGCGGGCGTCGGTCAGCGGGCCCGGTCGTAGACGAGGGCGAGGGTGCCGTGTTCGCCCGCCGCCTGGCTGGTCAGGGACCACTGACCGGCAGGGAGGCCGTCGTCGAACAGGCGCGGACCGCCGCCGAGGAACACCGGGAAGATGGTGAGCGCCAGGCGGTCGACCAGGTCGGCGGCGAGGAGGGCCTTGATGACGCTGGCGCTGGACAGCACGAGGATGTCGCCGCCGTCGGTGGCCTTCAGGTCCGCGGCCACCTCGGCGGTGGGCTTGTCGACGACCGTGGTGCGCTCCCAGGGAGCCTCGCGCAGCGTCGAGGACAGCACGACCTTGTCGGCGTCGACGAGCCACTTCGCGAAGCCCTCGTCGCGCGGGTCGGCGCCCTCCATGTCGATGACCGTGGGCCAGAAGCCGAGGAAGCCCTCCGCATTGACCCGGCCGAGGAGCGCCGTCGTCGCCGGCTCCCACAGCTTCGTCAGGTGGTCACGGGCAACGTCGGTGATCGCATACGGCATCACCCAGCGCATGTCGATGGGGTTGTCGGGCGCGGCGTAGCGGCCGTCGAGGGACAGGCTCATGTTGGTGACGATCCGGCGGGTCATTCGGTGCTCCTCGTGTCGATGGCGGTGGTGAGTTTGTCGAGGCTCTGGCCATAGCCGAGCTCGATGCCGGCGATGAAGTCGGCGGAGTCGACGGTGCTGCCGGTGATGCGGTAGTGGACGTCGAGGTCGGTGCCGGTCTCGGACGGTCGTAAGTCCATGTCGACGTGCGAGGTGAACGCGACCCCACCGTCGGGCAGCAGCGGGGACAGCCGGTAGGAAAGGCGCTCGCCCGGACGCACGTCCTCCACGACGCCCTCGGCGCGGCCCACGACCGTGTCGGTGCCGTCGGTGTCCTCGGCGTCGCGGTATTCCAGGACGAGCCGCCCGCCCGGCCGCGCCTCGATGACGAGGCCGGAGACCCGCAGGCCGTCGGGTGCCAACCAGTCGCTGAGCAGCTCCGGGTCGGTCAGGTGGCTCCAGACGAGGTCGGGGCCGCCGCGCAGGGCCCGGGTGAACCGGAACGCGCGCCCGTCCGCCCACCCGGACGCGCTCGCGGCGTCCCGCTCGGCGAGCACGCTGCGCACGTGACGCTCGAACAGTGAGTCGACGCCGCTGACGAGATCCGCGGCATCGGCGAGGCCGCCCAGCACGACCGCCAGGTCGCGCAGCGGGGTGCTCAGCAACGCGTACATGCGGCGCTGCCCGGACCGCAGCGAGGTCACGATGCCCGCCCGCTCGAGCGTCTGCAGGTGCTTCGTGGTCTGTGGCTGCCGCGCCCCGGTGAGCTGGGCGAGGACCCCGACGGACCGGGGGCGCTCAGCCAGCAGGCTGATCAGCCGCCAGCGCGCCGGGTCCGCGAGCGCGGCAAGGAGTGCTTCCATGCCGCAAAGTATGCTCCACGGAGAATATTCCTGTCAAGGAATAACTTGGTCGATCCCTCGGGCGAGCGATGGGAGTTTTTGTCGTACCCCTGTGCGAGGGTGAGGGCGTGAAGGTGAAGTTCGAGGCGCAGTTGTGGGCATGGGACGCCCGGCGCATGGACACGTGGGTGTTCGTGACGCTGCCGGTCGACGAGTCGGAGGACATCCGTGACCTGACCGGCTCGGTGAAGCGGGGCTTCGGGTCGCTGCGGGTGCGGGTGAGCATCGGCGGCACGACCTGGAAGACGTCGATCTTCCCGGGCAGCGGCGGCGGCCCCTACGTCCTGCCGGTCAAGGGCCCGGTCCGCAAGGCCGAGTCCCTCGACGTCGGCGACACGGCTGCGGTGACCGTGGAGCTCCTCGATGTCTGACCTGCTGGATCCGGGCGTTGCTGCCCCTCGTTCTGCGCCGCGCCGCCGTCATCGTGCGGTGCGCGACCGAGCCTCTGCGCTCCGGGTGGCGGTCCGATTAGCTTCGGCTTAGCTTCGGCCGGCCTGAGCCCGGTCGCCGTCGACGCGGACCCGCGGGGTCACACCACGGAGGCGGCGCGTTCAGTGCGGTGAGCGCGGAGCCCTCGGCCGGCGGTGAGGTGATCGAGCGCGAAGCGACGACGATGATGCCGTCGAACTCCAGGCCCTCGGACGAGCCGCGCCTGCCACGGTACGTGGAGACCCGGCCGAGCCGTTGTCGACAAAGCACCGGCACCGCCCGGCACCGCCCGGCACCGCCCGGCACCGCCCGGCCCGGCCCGGCACCGCCCGGCCCGGCCCGGCACCGCCCGGCCCGGCCCGGCACCGCCCGGCCCGGCCCGGCACCGCCCGGCCCGGCGGGGTACCGCCCGGCGGGGCGGTGGCGACCGACGAGGCAGTGGCGGCGGACCGCAGCTTGCAGGCGTTTCCGGTGCCGCCGGGGTCTGTTCGCCCCCGCCGGCGTTGCGGCCGCGCTGCTTTCAGGGCGCGGTAGCCGCCGACCGCGGGACTTCCCATGGTCGACGGCGCGGGTCGGGCGTGGTTCAGACGGACGGCTCGTAGTGCGTCACGGGGACGGCGCCGTCCACGAGGGTGGAGGCGACGGTGCGCAGGTTGAGGCGCTGCTTCGGCTCGGCGAACAGGCGGCGGCCGCCGCCGAGGACGACCGGGTGTACCGCCACGTGGTATTCGTCGATGAGGCCGTGGTCCGTCAGGGCGGCGGCGAGCGACGCGCCGCCGGTCAGCAGGAGGTCGGCGCCGGGCTCCGCCTTGAGCGCGAGCACCTCGTCGCGCAGGTTGTCGCTGATGACGCGGCTGGTCCACGCGTCGCCCTCGAACGTTCGGGAGAAGACGATCTTCGGGGTCGCGCGCCAGAACGGGGCGAAGGCGGTGACGTGCGGGTCGTCCGTCATCGACTCCGCGTCGGGCCAGAACCCGACCATCATCTCCCACACGGGCCGTCCGAAGAGCAGCGTGTCGACCCGCTGGTCGAGGCTTTCGGAGTACGCCGACAGCCCCGGGCCCATGGTCGTCCAGTCGAACTCCCCGTTCGGCCCGTCGATGAACCCGTCGACCGACGTGTGCACCCAGTAAATGATCTTCCGCATGGCTCGCTCCTCCTTGTGGTACTGACGCTGTCACCTGGAGGTCGGGGCGCGCAGGCCAAGCTCGACATCACCATCGTGTGACGCGCGACACAGGGTGCATCGAGCGAGCCGCCCGGCGGCAGTTCTGCGACGATGCGGTGTGCTGATCGTCGTATCTGGATTGCCGGGGACCGGGAAGAGTGCCGTGGCCGCGGGGGTTGCCGCCGGGCTGGGTGCGGTGCAGCTGTCCATCGACGAGGCCGAGGACGCGATGCTCGGCGCCGGGCTGGCCGCGGGGTGGGAGACGGGCGTCGCGGCGTACGAGGTGACCAGGGCGTTCGCCGAGCAGAACCTGGCGCTGGGCCGGATCGTCGTGGTCGACGCCGTCAACGACAGCGAACCCGCCCGGCAGACGTGGCGCGGCGCTGCGGCGCGGGCCGGGTCGGGGTTGCGGTTCGTGGTGCTCACGTGCTCGGACCGGCAGGAGCACCGCCGGCGTCTGGAAGGCCGGCGGCGGGGGCTGCGGCACCTGCCGGAGCCGACGTGGGCGCACGTCGAGGCCCTCGCGTATGCGCCGTGGACCGATCCGCACCTCGCGGTCGACACAGTCGCGCCGTTGGACACGGTGGTCGAGGCGGTGCTCGGGTTCAGTCGAGGATGACGAACTGGTAGCCGCGGGCCTGCAGCGCAGGGATGACGGTCTCCAGTGCGGCGCAGGTCTGGGCGCGGTCGCCGCCGCCGTCGTGGCAGAGCAGGATCTGGCCCGGGCGGGCGGCGAGGAGGTGGTCGGTGATGGAGCGGGTGCCGGGCTGGGTCCAGTCGCGGGGGTCGTTGGTCCAGTTGATGGGCAGCATCCGGGCCTGGGCCGCGGCGGCGAGGACGGCGGGGGAGACGGCACCGCCGGGGGATCGGAAGATCGTCGGCAGCTTGCCGGTGGTCGAGTAGATCTTGTCCTGCGCGCGGTCGATCTCCTGCTGTACGCGGCCCGGGTCGAACTGGGCGAGCTTCCCCGGATGGCTCCACGTGTGGTTGGCGACGTGGTGGCCCGCGGCGACGAGGTCCTTGGCGACGTTCTCGTGGCCGAGGACCTGGTTGCCGATGAGGCAGAAGAGGGCCGGCACGTGGTAGCGGTCCAGCAGCCGGAGAACCTTCGGCGTCCACCTGGGGTGCGGGCCGTCGTCGATGGTCAGGGCCACCGCGTTCGCCGGGAAGGGCGGGCCGGGCCTCAGCTTGCGGTACTCCTCCAGCGTGAACACCGGCCGGTCCAGCGGCGGCATCGGCGAGGGCGACGGCGCCGGGGGCGAGGGTTGTGTGGAGGCGGCCGCCCCGGGGACGGACTGGGGGCCGCGGTGCGGAGCCGGAGAGAGCGGCGGACCCGCCGAGCCGCCCGCGACGAGGGCCGTGCCGGTCGCGGCGAGCCCGGCGCCGAGCAGGCGCCTGCGGGACAGTCCGGTCACAGCGGTCACCTCCGGTGCATGATCACATCACGCCGACGCACTGTTCTTGACGCGATCGGCCCGCAAAGGGTTGCACACCCCAGATGCGGAGAGTGTCAGCGGTCCGCGTCGAGGCGGTAGCGGCGCTGGAGCAGGACGGCGACGGTCATGAGGGCGGCCGGGACGAGGGCGAAGCCGTAGCGGACCGCGGCGAGGGCCGACGGCGTCTGTGTGACGTGCTCGCCGGCGGCGCTGGCCGCGAAGCCGCCGAGGGCGAGGCAGGCCGCGTACACATAAGGCCCCAGCGCGCCGCCGGTCGCCTCCGCCGCGGTCCAGACGCCGGTGTAGCCGCCCGCGCGGGTCGTGCCGTCGGGGCCGGAGGCGGCGATGACGTCGGGGAGCATCGAGAAGGGCAGCAGCTGCATGGCGGCGAACGCGACGCCCAGGACCGCGACCGCCGCGACGATCAGGGGCAGGCCCGCGGCGCCGCCGAGGGCGAGAACGAGCGAGCCGGCGACGAACGCGACCTGGGCGACGAGCAGGCCGCGCTGCTTGCCGATCCGGCGGGCGCCGGCCACCCAGACCGGCGTGGCGAGGATGGCCGGGGCGACGAACGCGGCGACGAGGACGGTGGTGAGCTTGGGGCGGCCCAGCTCGTACTCCGCGAAGTAGGGCACGGCGGCGAGGACCAGGTGCGTCGTGGTCGACATCGCCAGGTAGGACGCGACCAGGGTGCGGAACTGCCGGTCCCGCAGCGAGGCCAGCAGCCCGTGCCGCGTGCCTGCGGCAGGCTGTACCGGAGCCGCTGCCGAAAGTCGTCGGACGCCGACGATGCCGACCAGCATCGCGGCGAACATGGCGACACCGAGCAGCAGGCCCATCCAGGCGTACCCGAGCAGGGAAGCGAGCAAGGGGGCGGCCACGCCGCTGAGCAGGATGCCGACGGTGAGGACCACCATGCGGAAGCCCATCAGGCGGGTGCGCTCGTGGTAGTCGATGCGCAGATCCGCGGGAGTGGCAAGGTAGGGGACCTGGTACGCGGCGAAGAGGAGGTTGCCGGCGATGAACGCGACCGCGACCCACAGCCCCGCCGGAGCGCCGCGCAGGCCGGGGACCGCGAAGAGCGCGGCGAACGCGACGGCGAGCGCGCTGCCGGCCAGCATGAGCCGGCGCCGGTGGCCGCGGCGGGCCAGGTCGGCGTCGGAGAGCCGGCCGACCCACGGGTGCAGGACGACGTCGAGGATCTTCGGTGCGAGCAGGACGAACCCCGCGAGCAGCGGTGCGACGGCGAGGACGTCGGTGAGGAAGTACAGCAGGAGCAGGCCGGGCACGGTGACCCACACGCCCATGCCGACGGAGCCGGTCGCGAACGGGATGAGACCGCGCAGCGGCAGCCGGACGTTCGACATGAACCACGCTCCCGTAATCCAACGTGCGATGGATAATAGGCGACGATGGACGATCTGAACAGCACGCGCCGGCGCCCCGGGCGGCCCCGCGCGGCAGACATGGCAGGCACCCGTGAGGTGATCGTGCGGGCGGCGACCAAGCTGTTCGCGCGCCACGGTTTCGACGCGGTGAGCGTCCGGGCCGTGGCGGAGGCGGCGGGCGTAGACGTCGCCACGGTCCACCACCATGCCGGCAGCAAGGCCGCGCTCTACCAGGCCTGCTTCGCGGCGGTCTTCGAGGCCGAGCGCAGCGCCCTGGAGCCGGTCATCAAGGGCGCCTACGACATGCAGGGGCTGCACCGCGTCCTCGACGCGTTCGTCGACTTCCTGCAGGAGCGGCCCGAGACCACCGGCCTGTGGCTGCGCCGGTGGCTGGACCCCGACCGGCACGCGGGCGTCGACGAGCAGTATTCGACGCCGCTGTACGAGCAGGTGCAGGCGGTTCTGGCCGCCGCGCACCGGGCCGGGGTGCTGCACGAGCCGCAGCCGCACCTCGCGGTGCGCAGCCTCATCTGGGCCGTGCACGCCCACACGGTGACGGCGCTGCACGGCGAGGTCACCGAGGACTCCCGGTTCGCGCTGCGGGCGTTCGTGCACCGCTGGCTGGACCGCATGTACGGGCAGCCTTGACGCCCCCGGTGACCGGCGCGCAGAATCCAACGCGTGTTGGAATACAGGGTGGTGGTCATCGGTGCCGGGCCGGCCGGGCTCGCCACGCTCAAGGCCCTCGCCGACGCGCGGGTGCCGGCGATCTGCTTCGACGCCGGTGACCGGCCCGGCGGGCTGTGGGTGCTCGGCGGCCCGCACTCGTCGGCGTACCGGACGCTGCACCTCAACACCAGCCGCACCCGCACCGAGTTCGCCGACTTCCCGATGCCGGCCGGCTGGCCCGACTACCCCGGTCACGCGAGCGTCGCGGCGTACCTCGCCGACTACGCCCGCACGTTCGGCCTCGACGAACGGATCCGCCACCGGCACGTCGTGACCCGCGTTCACCAGACGCGGCACGGCACCTGGGAGGTCACGGCGGAAGGTCCACAAGGGACGGTCGAGGTGACGGCCGCCGCCGTCGTCGTCGCCAGCGGGCACAACACCGTGCCCCGGCTGCCCGACCCGCCGCACCCGGGCGACCTCACCGCCACCCAGCTGCACAGCCACGACTACCGCGGCCCCGAGCAGCTGCAGGGCCGCCGGGTGCTCGTCGTCGGCGGCGGCAACTCCGCGATGGACATCGCCGTCGACGCCTCGCACGCCGCCACGCGCACCCTGCTGTCGGTGCGCCGCGGCGTCTGGATCGTGCCGAAGTACCTGTTCGGCCGTCCGTCCGACACGCTCAACGGCGCGCTCGCGAAGCGGCTCCCGTGGCGGGCGCGGCAGCGCATCAGCCAGACGATGCTGCGGCTCGCCGTCGGGCCGCCGCAACGGTACGGCCTGCCCGCCCCCGCCCACGGCTTCCTGCAGGACCACCCCACGCTGTCCGACGCCCTCCTGCCGCGCATCACCCACGGCGAGATCGAGGTGCGCCCGGCGATCGACCGTTTCGACGGCGATGACGTCATTTTTTCCAACGGCAACAGGGATTCCGTCGATGTCGTCGTCTGGTGTACCGGCTACCGCGTCGACGTGCCGTTCCTCGACCCGGCGCTGCTCGGCGAGGGCGCGGACCGGCTGCCGCTCTACCGGCACGTGTTCCACCTCGACGCGCCGGGCCTCATGTTCGTCGGGCTGATGCAGTCGACCGGCGCCGCGCTGCCGGTCGTGGAGGCCCAGGCCAGGCTGGTCGCGGGGCACCTCGCGGGCACCTACGCGCTGCCACCGCTCGCCGCGCAGCGCAAGGACTGCGCCGCCGAGCTGCGCGCGGCACGGGACAGGTGGGGCGAGCGCCGCCCGGCGATGCGGATCGACTTCGACGCCTACCTCGACCTCGCCGCCCGCGAACTGGCCACCGGCCGCAAACGCGCGGCGGCCACCCAGAATCCAGCGCCCAGCGGTCCGATCCGAGCAGACGGTGGCGAGACGCGGGCAGAAGGCGGCGAGATGCGAGCAGACGGTGGCGCACGGCAGGCGCCCGGCGGCGGAGCCGGCACGTGAGCGCGCTGCGAGGGCGGCGGGTCGTCGTCACGGGCGCCAACGGCACGTTCGGAAAGCTGCTCGGCGCGCGGTTCACGGCGGCGGGCGCGTCCGTCGTCGGCATCGACCTCGTCGCCGTCGCCGGGCCGGTGCCCGTCCTCGCCTGCGACCTCACCTCCGCCACCGCGGTCCCCGGCGCCGTCGCCGCGGCCGTCGACCGGCTCGGCGGCCTCGACCTGCTCGTCAACAACGCCGGCGTCGGCGGTCCCGCACCCGCCGAGCTGCCGCCGGACGAGGTCGTCGCGCGGCAGCTGGACGTCAACCTCCTCGCCGCGTGGCGCACGACCGCCGCCGCCATGCCGGCCCTCGAGGCGTCCCGCGGCAGGGTCGTGTTCGTCGCCAGCAGGATGGCCGTGCTGCCGCTGCCCCTCGCGGCCGCGTACGGCGTCAGCAAGCGGGCCCTCGTCGCGTACGCCGACGCGCTGCGCCTCGAGGTCGGCACCCACGTCGGGGTCAGCGTGGTCTACCCGAGCATGGTCGCGTCCCCGATCCACGACACGACCGCCGCCGCCGGCCTGTCGCTGCAGGGCGTGTCCAGGCTGGAGCCGGCCGACGGGGTCGTCACCGCGATCGTGCGCGCCGCCACCGCCCGCAAGGCGCCCCGAGCGGTCGCCACGACCCGCCGCGGCCGCTTCGAGATGGCCGTCGCCCGCCACTTCCCGTCCGTGGCGGACGCCATGGTCCGTCGTACCGTCGCCGCCAGACTCGCCGCGGGTGCCTTCGCCGACGCCCCTCTCGCCGCAGGCATGGTCCGCCGCTTTCTGTCATGATCGCGACTGAGGGCGGCGTGGCCGGACGGCACTGACGACGATCGCGCGCATGAGCTCGTTCACAACGCCTCGCGCACCTATAACCCCGCTCAGCCCCACCCGCGTCCGCGCCGCCCTCACGATCATCGCCGTGGCCGCCGTCCTTATCATCGTCGCCGCCGTGGCCGCCTGGAACCCGTGGCACTTCGTGGTGCTCGGCTTTGGCGGGTACTGGTTCGCCGGTGCCCTCACGCTGGCGCCGCTCGCCGGTGGGGTCGTCGCCGTGCTGATCATCCGGAACCGGAGCGCCGCCATCGCGGTCGGGGTCGGCAGCGCCGTGCTGACCCTGATCGTCGCGGTCGGCGGCTTCCTTCTCGCCCTGCTGGTCGACCCCCACTGGGACCGCACCGTGCTCGCCGCCTCGCCGAGCGGCAGGTTCCAGCTCGTCAGCCTGGAGGAGTCGGACATCATCTTCCGTCAGCAGCTCCGGGTGGGTCGCCCCGACGGCATCCTGACCCGCGAGTCCGCCCGCCCCCTCATCTGCGTCGAGGCCACCTTCGGTGACACCCCGGAAATCAGGGTGAAGTCCGCCCGGTTCGTCGCCGAGCACGAGGTCGAGATCACCTTCGAGGACGGCAAGACCTGGCGGACCCGGTTCGACCCCGACGACCTGCAGCCCGCGGATGTCCTCACGGAGAACTGTTCACTCTGACGCCCCGCCGGTCCGGCCGCTCCGAGTGCCGGACCGGCGCACAGTTAGTGCAGGGCCGTCTTCAGGACGATCAGCGCGACGCCGAAGCTGCCGGCGACGGCCGCCGACACCACCCGCTCGGCGCGGCTCAGCCGCCCGTGCCGGCCGACCTCCCAGCCCGCCAGGCACAGCAGCAGCGTGGAGCAGACCAGGGCGGCGACCACGGACCACGGCTGCGAATGGCCCGCCAGGTCGGCCGCGACGAGCACCGCCACCGGCACCGCCGAGGCGGTCACCATCTCCCAGCCGCTCGCGAGCTGCCGGCGGACCACCGCCCAGGCCGGGCGGTGCCCCTCGTGGATCCGTTCGGCGACCAGCCGCGCGTAGCGCTCCGCGCTCCAGTACACGAGCAGCGTCACCACGACCGCGACGGCGGTGGCGGCCGCGGTGTGGGCGTGCGACGCGGCCATGACGGCGGCGCTCACGATGACGCCGTAGATCCCGGCCGCAGTGCTCTCCTCGTCCGCCCGCGCCATCAGCACGCCCTAACGATCTTCGGCGGCTCCGGCCGGCACCTCCTCCTGGCTGGGTGAAGGCCCGCCGAGGACCGCGGCCAGGTGCGCCGCGGCCATCGTGTCCCGCCGCCGCAGCGCCAGCAGCGCCCGGAGCCGGCGCGCCGCCTCCGCACGCCAGGCGGGGTCCTGCGCGTCGAGGTCCTCGGGCTCGTCCTCGCCGGTGTAGCAGACGAAGTCGTCGGTCGTGGACTCGTCCAGGACCAGCAGCGCCATCCCGTTCGCGGCGGCCGCGTGCGCCGGGTCGGCGTCCAGCGCCCGACCGTACAGCTCGAACGCCTCGGCGCGACGCCCCCACAGGCTGCGAAGCCAGGCCTGTCGGTCGCCGGTGCCGTCGTACAGCGGCGAAAATTCCAACACGGTGCGGAATTGCCGCAGCAACAGCCCCGCGAGCAGGGTCGCGGTCACCGGGTCGGCGGGCTCGGCCGCCAGCGCGCGCCGCAGCCACCCCTCCGCCTCGGGCACGTCGTCCGGCGTCTCGAGCGACGACGCCCCTTCCAGCACGCACAGGCGGTGCCCGAGCTCCCGCGCCGCCCCCGCACCACCGGCCTCCGCCGCCTGCCGCAGTCCCTCGAGGTCCACGGCGCTACCGTACTGGCCATGTACAGCTGGTACGTCGTCCGCCGCACCTCGATGGTGAACAACAACGACACGGCCACCGACTGGTTCGTCCTCAGCGACCACGCCGACCTGCTGCGCGTCCTGGACACCCTGGACGTCAACCCGAGCTGGACCGATTCCTGCGCGCTGCAGGTGTACCGCGACAGCCGGCTCGACGTCAGCATCGACCTGCTCGCCACGGTCTCCGACGACGACGAGGGCGACGACGGGGACGACTTCTGCCCGCCCGACCTCACCGGGGTCACGATCCCCGCCCTCGACGGCACCCCGCTCCCGCCCGGCCATCCCGTCATCCTCGACGGCACCCCGCTGCACTACGGCAGCAGCACGTTCTACAACTGACCTCGCCACGGGAAGCCCCTACCGCAAATCCAATAGCCGGTGCCTTCGTGCCGGATGACGTCCCCGTCAGGCCGGCCGACGCAGACCGCGTCGCCGTCCACCCACACCTGCTCACCCCTGCGGAGGAAGACGGGTCGCGGGAGCTCGACGGCCCAGTCGCCGGCGTCGACCCTGTCCACGAGCGTCAACCGGTCCACCGGAGCCGGCGCCGTCCGGATCGGCCACACTGTCCCGCCACCCGTCCCGAGATCCATGCCACGAGAATATCCACTCGGCCGGGGATTAACGGCCGCGTCAGACGGTCGCGAGGGCGTCGACCTCCACGCAGAACGCGGGGTGTACCAGGAGGCTGGCGAACACCTGGCGGATCTGGGCCTCCGGGTCGCCGGGGGCGACGAGCCCGCCGGCGGAATCCAACGGCACCTGGCCGGAGACGGCGACGAACTCACCGGAGAAGTGGACCGCGTGGCTGTAGCCGATGACCGGGGGCAGCCCGCCCGGGCGGGTGAAGTGTTCCACGCCAGCCCATCCTAGGCCGGGACGGTGGTGGGCAGGTCGGTGGTCATGGTGGTGAGCAGGCGCAGCGCCTGGGCGGACGGGGTGGCGGGCTCGGCGTGGTAGACGAGCAGCTGCTGGCCGGGGGCGCCGTTGACGGTGAAGGTCTCGAACGACAGGGTCAGCTCCCCGACCATCGGGTGCACGAAGCGCTTCGTGCCGGCGGTCTTCGCGGCCACGTCGTGGCGGGCCCACAGGCGGCGGAAGTCCTCGCTCTTCAGCGACAGCTCTCCGACGAGGTCGGTGAGGCGGGGGTCGTCGAGGTCGGCGCCCGCGGTGGCGCGCAGGCTGGCGACGGTCTCGGCGGCGACCTTCGGCCAGTCCGCGTAGATCCGGCGGGTGGCGGGGTCCAGGAAGACGGCGCGGACCTGGTTCTGACCCTTGACCGAGCAGTGGTTGAGGGCCGCGGCGAGGGCGTTGTTCGCGAGGACGTCCAGGTGGCGGCCGACCACCATGGCGGGCGTCTCGGTCCACAGGTCCAGCAGGCGCAGCAGGTGTGCGCTGACCCGCTCCGGCTGGCGCGGGCGGCGCCGCGGGCGGGATGCCGGGCGGGCCAGCTCCCGCAGGTGCGCGATGCCTTCGTCGTTCAGCGTGTACACGCGAGCCAGGGCATCGATCACCTGGTCCGACGGGTGCTTCTCGCGGCCCTGCTCGAGCCGCACGTAGTAGTCGGCGCTTACCCCGGCGAGCAGGGCGACCTCCTCCCGGCGCAAGCCGGGGGTGCGACGGCGGGCCGGCTCGGGCAGGCCGAAGTCCTCGGGCCGGGTCACCTCGCGGCGCGCCCGCAGGAACTCGCCGAGCCGGTTGTCGCTGTGCATCCGTCCAGCGTAGGCGGCTCGGACGGCGGCTGCCTGGCCGTGGTACTCCCAGGTAAATCCCGTCCTGGATGGATTGTGCCGAGGCGCCGACGGTGGAGGCATGACAAACACCAACAGGGTCGCCGTCGTCACCGGAGCGACCAGCGGCATCGGCGCGGCGACCGCGAAGCGTCTGGCGGACGGCGGCGCGGCCGTCGCGCTCGTCGGGCGGCGGGAGAGCCGCCTCAAGGACCTCGCCGCCGAGATCGGCGGCAGCGCGCTGCCGGTCGCCGCGGACGTCGGCGACCTCGACGCGATGCGGGCCGCCGCGGCCACGATCCGCGAGGCGTTCGGCCGGGTGGACCTCGTCGTGGCCAACGCGGGGGTCATGCTCGCCGCGCCGTTCGAGGCCGCGCAGACCGCCGAGTGGCAGGAGATGATCACGACGAACGTCAGCGGGCTGCTGCACACGGGCCGCGCGTTCATCGACGACCTGCTCGCGGCGGCCGCGGACGGCCGGGCGGCGGACCTCGTGCACGTCGGGTCCGTGGGCGGGCACATGGTCTTCCCGAACTACAGCGTCTACACGGCCACGAAGGCCGCCGTCGCGCACCTCACCCGCAACCTGCGGGCGGAGCTCGGCCCGCGCGGTGTCCGGGTCAAGAACGTCGAACCGGGCTTTGTGCTCACCGAGCTCGGCGACGGCATGCGCGACACCGCCCAGCGCGACCAGCTCGCCCAGTGGCGCGACTCGATCGAGGTGCTCACGCCGGAGGACGTCGCCGACGCGATCGCCTACGCGACGGCCGCACCGGCCCGCGTGAACCTGGCCGAGATCATCGTCGTGCCGACGCAACAAGGCTGAGTGCCGACGCAACAAGGCTGAGTGCCGACGCAACAAGGCTGAGTGCCGACGCAACAAGGCTGACCGCGGGCTTGACCTTGACCCTGGGGCAGGGTCCGACGATGGCGGCATGACCGACATGGCGCACATCAGCGAGCGGGTCGCGGCCTTCTGCGGCACCACGAACATCCCCGGCTACGTCGCCGGCGTCCACCACGCAGGCGGGCAGCACATCGTCGCGCACGGGGTGGCCAACGCCGCCACCGGCGCGCCGATGCGCGGCGACACACGGTTCCTCTTCGGCTCCATCACGAAGGTGATGACGACCATGCTCGTGCTGCGGCAGGTCGAGCTCGGCGCCGTCGACCTGGACGCGCCGGTCGTGACGTACCTGCCGGAGTTCACGCTCACCACGCCCGGCGCGGCCGGCCGGATCCTCGTGCGGCACCTGCTGACACACACCAGTGGGATCGACGCCGACCTGTTCTTCCCGGCCGGGTGCGGCCCCGACGCGCTGCGGATCTACCTGGACGGGCTGGGCCGGCAGTGCGGGACCCTGTTCGAGCCGGGCGAGCTCGTCAGCTATTCCAACGGCGGCATGATTGTCGCCGGGCGGATGCTGGAGGTCGTCACCGGGACGCCGTATCACGAGCTGCTGCGGCGGGAGGTGTACGCGACGGCGGGCATGACCGATGCGTGCACGTCCGCGGAGGAGGCGATCCTGCGCGGCACCGCGGTCGGGCACTTCGCCGACCCGGTCACCGGCACGGTGCGGACCACCGGCATGTTCACGCTCCCCGCGACGTGGGCACCGGCCGGCGGCACGCCGATCGGGACCGTCGGGGACCTGCTCGCGCTGGGCCGGGCGCATCTCGCCGGCGGCGGTACACCGGCGATCTCGGCCCGCTCGGCGGAGCTGATGCGCACGGTCGCCCACGACCTGGGCACGCCGAACGTGCCGCCGGTCGGGATGGGCTGGCTGGTGCGTGAGCTGGGCGGCACGACCGTGCTGACGATGTCCGGGGCGTCGCCGGGCGGGGTCGCGGTGCTCGCCGTCGCGCCCTCGGAGGGCCTGGTGTTCGCCGCGTACGGCAACGACGCGCGCGCCCTGTCGCTGCACGACGCGCTGCTGTCGTCGCTGCTGCCGGCCGCGCCGGTGGCCCTGAATCCAACAGACGTTGCATTGTCGCGCTACGTGGGCACCTACCGGTCGGACCAGCTGCGCATCGAGGTCAGCGTCGTGGACGGGCAGCTGGAGGAGCGGATCACCTACGAACCCGCCGACGCCGTGCAGGAGGCCACGTTCACGGGGTTCGTCGGCGGCCCGTTCGTGGTTCCGCCGCTGCGGTACGAACCGGTCGGCGCCGACCTGTTCGCACCCGCCGGCCTGCCGCTCGGCGACCTCGATCTGACGTCGCGCCAGTACCTCGTGTCGTATCACGGCGACGGCCCGGACGGCCCCACCCACCGCTGCTCGGGCGGCCGCATGACCCGCCGCGTCCCGTCCGGGCGCTGACGGCCGGTCGGCGCTGACAGGATGCGGGGCGCTGACGGCCCGGTCCACGCTGACAGGATGCCGGGCACCGACGGCCCGGTCCACGCTGACAGGATGCGGGTGCTGACAGGATGCGGGACATGAGCGACGAACGGCACCTGCTCACCATCGGCCGGCTCGCCGACTACGCGGGCGTGACCATCAAGGCCGTCCGCCACTACCACGCGCGCGGCCTGCTGCCCGAGCCGTCCCGCGACGAGTCCGGGTACCGCCGCTACACCGCCGCCCACGCCATCCAGCTCGTGCAGATCAAGACCCTGGCCGACGCGGGCGTGCCGCTCGCCCGCGTCAAGGAGCTCCTCGCCGCGGCCCCCGCGGAGTTCGCCGCGGCGATCGCTGAGATCGACCACGACCTGCGCCGCCAGGCCGAGAAAATCCAACGCAGCCGGGACCGCGTCGCCCAGCTGCGGACCGGCGACCGCTTGTTCGTCAGCGAGGAGGTCGCCGCCTACCTCGACCGGCTGCGCGCGCTCGGGGTGAGCGACCGCGCCGTCCTGCTGGAGCGCGACATCTGGGTGCTGCTGCACGCCGTCTCGCCGCGGCAGGCGGACGGCTGGATCACCGACAAGCTCGACGCCCTCGACGACCCCGAGTTCCAGGCGATCTACCTCGCGTACGACGCCGCGTTCGACGCCCCACCCGACGACCCGTCCCTGCCGGCCCTCGCCGCCCGTGCCCGCCGCTGGCACGCCGAGCGGTACCCGTCCGGCGAGCCCTCCACCGGCGCCGACCCGGACATCACCCGCCTCGCCGCCCTCGCCGCCGGCGCGTCGTCACCCGCCTGGACCCGCCTCGCCGAGCTCGCGCGATCGGTGTGAACGGCGACGAAAGGCGGGTAGCGTCGCCGACGTGCGGGGACCCTATGTGGCGGTGATCGGGGCAGGGCGGGCGACCGGGGAGCAGGAACGCGTCGCCGAGCAGGTGGGGGCGCTGCTCGCCGAGGCGGGCGCGGTGGTCCTCTCCGGCGGGCTGGGCGGGGTCATGCGGGCGTCGTGCCGCGGCGCGCACGAGCGGGGCGGCCTCACCGTCGGCCTCCTCCCCGGTGGGGACCGGAGCGAGGGCAACCAGTTCCTGACCGTGGCGCTGCCGACCGGCATGGGGGAGCTGCGCAACGGGCTCATCGCCAGGACCGCCGACGGGCTCATCGCGGTCGGTGGTGGGTGGGGGACACTGAGTGAGATCGGCTTCGCGATGCGGCTCGGGCGGCCGCTCGTCGCCGTCGGCAGCTGGGCGGTCACCGCTCCCGACGGCGGCCCGACATACCCGGTGATGGGCAGCCCCGACGAGGCCGTCGCCTGGCTGCTCCGGGAGATCGCCCACCCAACAGCGCACTAACCGCCGCAGGAAGCCTCCCAGCGGCGCATTGGACGCCGCGGGAAGCCGCCCAACAGCGCAATTGCCGCCGCGGGAAGCCTCCCGGAGACGCGAAGTGCCCCTTGCCCGCCCTCGCCGTCGTGGATCTGCACCCGGTGGTGTGCCGTGCTCCGTGCCTCGTCACCTGTGCGCTGTGCTGGGCGTGCGTTGTCTGCCGGGGAGTCGAACCCCCGCGCCTGCCCGCGGCGCGCCAGAAGAGGAGCCGAATTGCCCGTCGGCTCTCGGGTCGTGCACGCCTCCACGACGGCTACCTGCTTCGCGTCCAAACCCGGTCAGTCCAGGAGGTCGGCCTCCCAGTTCGTGCGCTGCACGGCGGTGTCGACCTCGCGCAGCTGCCGCGCCACGTCGTCGGCCTCGGCGCGCAGCTCGGCGACCGGCAGCGCGGACAGCATCTTCAGCTCCGAGCGCAGCTGCCGGTAGCCGCGCTGCCCCTCACCCGCGGCGGCGCTGGCCGCGGCCGTCACCACGCTGTGCCGCAGGCGCAGCACGTCCCGCCGGGCGAGGGCGTCGGTGAGCGTGCCGTCGCCGAGCGGCGTGGCGGCGTTGGTGCGGTTGATCCGCCGGATCAGCGACTCGAGCTCGTCGAGGACGGCGCCCGCCTCGGCGAGCAGCGCGGCCGCGTCCTCGGCGGGCGTCTCACCCTCCTGAAACCGGGCGCTGCCCGTGATGCGGGCGCGCAGCTGTTCGACCCGGCGCGCCGCGTCGGCGCGCAGCGCAAGCGCTTCAGCAAGCTTCACGCCCGCCAGTGTCCGCCACGACGATCATGCCCGCACGCCGTTTTCCGGCAACCGGCCCGCCTTGAGCGCGGCGGCGGTCTCCACGGCGCGGCGGGCCTGGTGCCGGGCCGCCTGCAGCACGACGTCGCCGGGCGGGCCGTCGCCGGTCGCGTGCGAGGTGCCGTACGGGTTGCCCGACCTGAACTGGATCGGGTCCGTGTAGCCGGGCGGCACGATGATGCCGCCCCAGTGGTAGAACACGTTGGCGAGCGCGAGGAGGGTGGACTCCTGGCCGCCGTGGGCGGTGTTCGACGCGGTGAACGCCGTGTACACCTTTCCTGCGAGCCCGCCGCTGAACCACAGCGGCCCGGTGCTGTCGATGAACGCCTTCAGCTGCGCGGACACGTTGCCGAAGCGGGTCGGCGTGCCGACGAGCACCACGTCGGCCCAGTCCAGGTCGTCCAGCGTCGCCCCGGCGACGTCGGCGCTCGCCGAAACGTGCGCGGCCCACGCCGGATTCCCTCCGATGATGGATTCCGGCACGGTCTCCGCGACCTTTCGGAGCCGAACGGTCGCGCCGGCCTTCTCGGCTCCCTCCGCCACGGCCGCCGCGAGGGCGTGCACGGTGCCGGTCGCGCTGTAGTAGACGACGGCGGCATTCACGGGCTGCATGTCGTTGCTCCGTTATCTTTCAGTGCGCTTTGGCGAGCACACGATCGATAGCCCCGCCTTGCGGTGGGACAGTCCCGGTCTTAACGGCGGATGCCGTGCCGGGTTGACGCTTCGCAGCCACCTGCCCGCGTGCG
>NZ_BAAAQD010000023.1:0-223173 GCF_039531485.1 Dactylosporangium maewongense
GGGTCGCGCGGCGGCTGAGCGCCTGGATCTGTTTCGCCGACGAGTGCGGTCAGACGTTGCGGGCGAGGAAGGCCACGACCTGGGCACCGCGCGGGGGCACGCCGGTGGTGTCGGTGACCGCCGCCGGTAACGTCCGGGTCTCGGTGGCGGGTCTGGTCTGCTACCGGCCCGGTGACCGCTCGCGGCTGATCTATCGCACCATGCTGCACCGGGGCCGTAAAGGTGAACCGAAAGGCTTCCGGGAGAACGACTTCGCCCGGATGCTCGACGCCGCTCACCAGCAGCTTCACGGACCGATCATCCTGGTCTGGGACGGTCTCAACGCCCACAGGTCCGCCCGGATGCGTGCGCTGATCGCCGCCCGGCCATGGCTGCGCGCCTACCGGCTGCCGGGCTACGCCTCCGAGCTCAACCCGACCGAGAAGGTCTGGTCGGCACTGAAACGCAGCCTGGGCAACCTCGCCACCCGGACCGCCACCGCCCTGGAACACACCGTCAAGAACCGCCTCAAACGCATGCAATACCGCTGCGGCCTCTTCGACAGCTACCTCACCGCCACCGGCCTATCCCCACCCAAACCCTGACCCCGAAAGGTCTCTAGCGATGACGGTTCGAAGTTCGAGCTGCTGACCGGGGCCACGAACGGCGACAACGACGGTGAGCACTGGAAGCTCACGACGACGGACGGCACGCAGTACTACTTCGGCCTGAACCGGATTCCCGGCTGGGTGGCGGGGAATGCGGAGACGAACTCGGCGCTGCGGGTTCCGGTGTTCGCCAACCGTGGCGACGAGCCGTGTTTCAACAGCGGTTCGTTCGGTGCGTCGTGGTGCTATCAGACGTGGCGGTGGAACCTTGACTACGTGGAGGACCCGCACGGCAACACGATGTCGTACTGGTACACGCGGGAAGAGAACGTCACAGGCCTGTTCGCCAACCCCGGCGCTACAGCGGCGTACGACCGGGCGGGGTATCTGAACCGGATCGACTACGGCACCCGGAAGAACCAGTCGCTGTCGACGCCGGCGCCGATGCAGATGGTGTTCTCGGTGGGGGATCGGTGCCTGGCGTCCTGCTGGTCGGGGTCGAACCCGGTGACCGCGAACTGGCCCGACACGCCATGGGACCTGAAGTGTTCTGCGGTGCCGTGTAACAACAACATCGCGCCGTCGTTTTGGACCATCAAACGGCTGACCGGTGTGACGACGAAGGTCAGAGGCAGCACCGCCTACCAGGACGTGGATGAGTGGACGCTGACGCATCAGTATCCGTCGACGAACGACACCACAAGCCCGTCGTTGTGGCTGGCCAGTATCACGCACGCCGGCAAGGTCGGCGGCAGCAAAGCTCTGCCGGCGGTCACGTTCGGCGGCACCGCGTACGCAAACCGGATGGACTTCAACGTCTCCGCCGGCGTGCCGCAGACGAACAAGTACCGGGTGACCAGGGTCAGCAACGGCACCGGCGGCGAACTGCAGATCACCTACGACCCGACCGACTGTTCCATCTCCGCGCCGCCGGACCCGGACAACAACGACAAGCGATGCTTCCCGCAGTACTACGCGCCGCCGCTGGCACAACCCGGTTGGTCGTGGTGGAACAAGTACCGCGTGTCGAAGGTCCTGGAAGTGGACCTCGTCGGTGGTAGCACCACCCCCGTCGAGTACAACTACGACTACACCACTGCGGGTTCCTCCACGCCGGTGCTGTGGCACCACAATGACAGCATCTGGGACACGAAGGTGTCGAAGCGGACCTGGTCGGCCTGGCGCGGCTACTCAACTGTCAAGGTCACCAAGGGCCCGGCCGGCGATCCACGCGGCTACACCGAATTCCTGTACATGCGCGGCATGCATAAGGACCGCACCGACGCTGGCCTGTACACCCGAACGGCGACTATCACTGCGTCCGAAGGCGCCGTGCTCAACGATGATGACCGTCTGCACGGCTTCCTCCGCGAGGAACGCCACTACGACGGGCCGGGTGGGCAGCTGCTCTCGGCGACGTTGAACGACCCGTGGCAGCAGCAGACCGCCTCCCGGACCATGACGCCCGCCTGGGCGGCACCGAACGTGCAGACCGCGGCGTTCCTGCAGACCTCCCGCAAGCAGAGTCGGATCTGGATCGCTGCAACGTCGACGTGGCGGCGCACAGACGTGCAGACCACCTTCGACTCGACTTACGCGCAACCGACCTTGGAACAGGACCTGGGCGACACGAGCATCGCCACCGACAATGTGTGCACCTCGACGACCTACGCGCGCAACACCACCAACTGGCTGATCGACTACAAGGCGCAGACGCTCACGACCGATTGCACGGCCAGTCCAGCGCCGGCGAATCACCTGAGCGGAAGCCAGACCCTGTTTGACGGCAACACCACTGCTGGCGTCATCGGTACCCGCGGTCTGGCCACGAAGACCCTGGCATTGGAGTCCTTCACCGGCAGCACGCCGGTATGGACGCAGGCCAGCCGTTCCGTGTACGACGACAACGGTCGAGTGCTGGACAGTTTCGACGCGTCCGGCGACAAGACGATGACTCGGTACTCTCCCGCGTCCGGCGGACCCGTACTCAGCGCCACCACCACGAACCCGGCCGGCCACATCTCCACTGCGACGTTCGACGGTGTCCGCTCGCAGCCGGTGACCAACACCGACGCGAACGGCAAGACCACGACCCTGGCCTACGACCCGCTTGGACGGCTTACCCAGGTGTGGCTGCCCGGCCGGGCGTTGAACCTGACACCGAACATCGAGTACGTCTACAACGTCCGGGAAACCCCGGCCAGCTCGGTGCAGACCAAGAAGCTCGGTCCGAACGGCAACATCATCAGTAGCTACGAGTTCTACGACGGACTGCTCCGGGCGCGGCAGACCCAGGCACCGGCACCTGTCGCGAACGGCGGCCGGATCATCACCGACACGAAGTACGACGGCAGAGGCCTCGTCGCGAAGTCCTCGATCGCCTACGACAGTTCCAGCGGACCGGCCGACGCGATCAAGGCCGTCGCAGAGAACACGGTGCTCAGCCAGAACCGGTACACCTACGACACCATGGGCCGTAAGACCATCGACGCCCTCTACGGCGCCGGCCCCACCAACCCGACATTCAAGTGGCAGACGACCACCGCCTACGACGGCGACCGTACCACTGTGCTCACGCCCACGGGCGGCTACGCCACCACGTCGTTCATGAACGTCCGCGGCTCGACCACGCAACTGCGGCAATACTTGGGCAGTACGGCCACCGGGACCTACCAGGCAACGACGTACACATACGACCGGCTCAACCGTCTGACACAGGTGCAGGACCAGTCCAGCAACGTGTGGAGCACCCGCTTCAACCTGCGCGGTTGGGCGGATCAGAGTACCGACCCGGACCGGGGTACCACCAACACGGTCAAGTTCGATCTCGACGGCCGAGCGGTCACCACGACCGACGCCCGCGGCATCAGCCTCACCACCGCCTACGACTCCCTCGGCCGGGCGACAGAGTTGTATGACGGCATCGGCACGACCGGGTTCAAGCGGGCCTCATGGCTGTACGACACCGTCGCCAACGGTCAGCTGACCTCGACCACCCGATACGTCGGCACGGACAGCTTCACCAGTACGGTCACCGGTTACGACGACGGCTACCGTCCGCTCGGCACCACCACGGTCATTCCCTCAAGCCTCAGCATGCCGTGGCTGCCGAGCGGCTCCTACACCACGTCGATGACGTACAAGGTCGACGGGTCCATCGCCACGCTGACCTACCCGGGCGCCGGCAACCTGCCCGCAGAGACGCTGACCACCACCTACGACGACACCGGCAAGGCGCTCACCCTGACCGGTATGGAAACCTACATCGCCGGGACGAGCTATTACGCCTTCGGCGACCCGTACCAGCAGATCCTCGGCTCCGGTTCGAAGCGGGTCCGCCAGACCACCGTCATCGACGACTCGACCCGCCGGCTTACCAGCACCAAGACGGAGACCGAGAACTCCGCGAACCCGAACACATGGATCGAGCGGCTCACCGAAGGGTACGGCTACGATCAGGTGGGCAACGTCAAGAACATCACCGAGACCCTCGCCGGGTCAGTCGTGTCGAACCAGTGCTTCAACTACGACGCGCTGCGGGAGCTGACCGAGGCGTGGACGACCGCCGCGGCTGTCTGCCAGGCAAACCCGTCCGCGGGCGCGATCGGCGGACCGGACCCGTACTGGACCAGCTACCGGTACGCCACCGGCACCAGCGACTACAACAACGGCAACCGTACGCAGGAGACTCAGCACTCGACCAGTGGCGGGACCGACACCACCCGCAACTACACCTACCCGACCACGGGCAAGCGGCACACCCTCACCAGTGTGACCGCCACCGGCGGCAGCAACGGCACCGACAGCTACACCTACGACGCCGCCGGCAACACCCAGACACGCAACATCGCCGGCAAACCAGGGCAGACTCTGACCTGGGACAATGAGAACCACCTGGCCTCCATCGCTGACAGCAATGGGACCAGCAGCTATATCTACGACCCCGCTGGTGCCCGCCTCGTGGCCAAAGATGCGGCCGGCGCGACCGTGTACCTCTCCGGCTATGAACTGCGCAAGGTCGGCAGCACCGTAACCGGCACCCGATACTACGGCGTTGCCAGCCGTACCCCGTCGGACCTGACCTGGCTCGCCAAGGACCATCACGGCACTGGGCAACTCGCGATCGCCGCGGCGACTCAGGCAGTCACACGGCGCAAGACGGATCCCTTCGGCAGGCCCAGGGGTGCCGACCCGAGTTGGCCCAACACACAGGGGTTCGTCGGTGGCACCCGCGACGTCACCGGGCTCACCCACCTCGGAGCGCGCGAATACGACCCGCTCAGCGGTCGGTTCATCTCCGATGACTCGGTCACCGATCCAGCTGATCCGCAACAGGTCAACGGATACTCCTACGCCGCGGCGAGTCCGGTGACGAACATCGACGCGACCGGGATGCGGACCTGCTCCGATCCGACCGACTGCGCTGGCGACGACACCAACGGGAACATGGCCTACAGCCCTGAGGCGGCGAAGCGGGACAAGTTCAAGAGGGAACTGGCCAAGCTCAAGAAGAAGACCTACAAGAAGGGCAAGGACTACGACCGAGGGGACTTCCTTCCGTATGTAATGTCGCAGACCATCGTCGATGCCGCCCAGTGGGTCGGGATCGACGCCCGGATGCTGATGGCAATCATCTTCAGGGAGGGCGGCCGTCAGGGGCAGAAGACTTTCTACGAGGCGATCGACTACGGGGCGCTCTGGTGGAGTGATTCGCCGTCGATCGGCGTCGGTCAGCTTATCGAACGCAGATTCGACGAGACCGTCGCGAATCACCCCGAGCTGGGCATGTTCAAGTTCACCGACATGGTTGAGAACGACCAGCTGGCGATCGTGGTCGCTGCCTATCACATCAAGGATATTCAGGATGGGATCGAGGCGAACAAGGCCGATTTTAAGGGACCGGCTAAGGGTAAGAGCCTGGAGTACATGACGGCCTACTCGTACAACAGGGGGCCTGCCGACGCGATCGCGGACGCGAAGAAGGGTGAACTCTACGGCGGGAAGTCGGACAACACCGGCACCTACTATGCCGACATCATCATGAGCCACTATGATGCCGCCGAACGCTTCCTCTGCAATTCCGACTATTGGACCTGCTCGTGAGTCGACGGTACCGCCTGGTCGCCCTCGTCGTCGCCGCTGCCGCGGTGCTCGGCATCGGCGTTGTGCTGTACCTGCGGCCGTGGAACTGGTGCGTGCAAGGCGACTGCCGGGCCGCGAACTGGACCGCTGACAGAACTTCGATCGCAGGCTTCACTCAGTCGGATCGGCAGTATCTGCAGGGTCACGTGGAAGTGGTGCTGGTCGGTCCGTCGGACCGCATACCGGGCATTCTCACGTACTACGCCGGCCCGATTGATCTGCAGAGCGCCAACGACCGCAGTCAGGGGCTGTACGAACAGATCGCACACGGTGTGGGAAACGTCGATGGTGGCGGCGGTTCGCGATGCAGCGTGCTGCTGACGCGGTTCGCGCAGGGGCGAGCGCCGCTGCCGAGCTTCCGCCTTTCCCGGGAACAGGTCACGGCCGTCGCCAATGGGCAGTCGGTGGTGCTGGTGCTGAGTGTCGGATGTGGCTACTCGCAGACTTCGAACTGATCGAACGGCGATGGAACCGATCGGCTGACATCGACGTGTAGCCGGGTATGGACGCGAACGTGTGCTTCTCGGGGCGGTGCGGCCGGCCTGGTACCAGCCGCCGACGTCCGGAAAGGTGCTGAACTCTCCGCCGCCATCGTGCCGTGAGCCGCGCACGTCGGCGCAGCGGATGCGGACGGGGACGCGGGCGTGGACGTCTTCAAGGACGGACGAACACTGCCATCCGCGGAGCCGGCCTGAAGCCGTTCTTCTCGTAGAACAGTGCAGCGTCGCTGTCCCGGGCGGTCAGCAGGTACCAGTGACGGACGTCGGGCTTACGGTCGGCCAGGGCTCCGAGCAGCGCGCTGCCGTGTCCCTGCCGTTGGCGTGCCGGCCGTACACACAACTCCTGCAACAGGAAGTGGTCCTCGGCTCCCGAGCGTTCCAGGTGCCCGATCGCGAACCCCAGCAGCTCGCCGTCCGGGGCGCGTAGACCGACGCCGTGCGCACGGGGAGTCGCGAGAAAGTCCCCGAGGCGCCGCGTGGCGTCCTCCACACGCCAGGACTCGTTCCACGGCGGCGCGTTGAACGTGGCGACGTACAGCGAGGCGCAGGAGCCGAGGTCCTGCTCTGTCAAGGCGCTGATGATCACCCAGAGAGGATCCCACGACCACGACCGGCGACCTGGTATGCCGGTGAATTCGGAGCCCAGGTCCGGGATCACCTGCGCGATGTACGGCCGAGCCAAGCTCGATCTGCTCGCCGGCTACAGGTTGTAGGGGTAGATCTCGACCTGGTCGGACGGCACCCGCAGCTCGATCCAGGAATTCCATGCCTCGGCCGGCACCGGCCCGTCAAATTCCAGCAACACCAGCGAGTCGCCGAACTCCAGATCCGCCAACTCGGCCGGCCCTCGGAGCCGGGCGCGGAAGACGACCACCCCGGCGGCCATCCACAAGCCGGGCTGGGCCACAGCCGAGAACCAGGAATTTCGGCCCCAGTCCGCATTCACGTTGATCGTCCACTCGACGTGAAAGGACCCCGCCGAGACCGACGGATCTCCGCACCACCGCATCCTCGCCTGACCGAACGGAACCCGGCACACCACCGACACGCCATCCGGCGTGCGGACCGCGTCGCTCACCTCAACCAGCACAAACTGATCTTGCCTGATCAGTGAACGGAAGACGCGCCAGAACCCAGCTCCTCACGGACGGAGGACCGCCACTTCCCAGGCCCGTTGAGGGTTTCCGGCGCAGGCAAGCGGAGAACTGGTCGCAGAGCCTCGATCGACTGTTCAAGGATACGATTCATGGACATGGCACAGAGCACGCACACCGTGTCCGGAGACTTCGACCTGACGATGGACGAGCTGCGCGTCGTTGCGCGGTACGTGGTCGGGCACGCCGAGGACGTCCTGCCGGTCTTCGAGCAGGCCGTTCCCGACGATCCTCGCCCCCGCGCGGCGATCGACGCGGCCTGGGTGTTCATCAACGGCGCCAACAGGACGAAGTTGCAGCGCGTCACCTCGCTCGACGCGCATCGAGCCGCCCGGTCCGCACCCTCCGAGGCCACGCGACTGGCCGCGCGATCCGCCGGCGACGCCGCCTCGGCCGCATACCTGCACCCCATCGCCCAGGCCAGCCAGGTCGGCCACATCCTGCGAGCCTCCGCGAGCGCCGCCCGCATCGGGGAGCTGATGGCGGGCGGTTACCCCACGGTCGGGGACGCGCTGCTGGAACGGTCACGGCAGCGCGCGACACCGCCGATCATCGACGTGCTCCGCCGCTACCCGCCGGCCCCGACCGGCAGCAACCGTGTCGCCCAGCTGATGAGCACACTGGACCACGCCCTGCGAACCGGGCTACCGCCGGGCCGGACACCGACGATCTCCGAACCAGCACCGGCAGAACGGTAGCGGTGACGGTCAGGGGCCGTAATCAATCCACGGGGCGGCCACGCCGTTCAGTCTCACACGGCGGCGCTCCCGGGTGAGACTCGAAACCGCCCCTGAGCGGCTCTGAGCCGTTCGGCGGGTGCCTGCGCTCCGGCCGGGCGCCTACGCTCTGGCGATGTCGCCCGTCTGGAAGATCACCGCCGCCGTCGTTGCCGTGGCGGCGTTCACCGCGGCCGGCTCGCCGGTGTTGCCCGGTCTCCGGCCGTCCACCGTCCGGGCATGACGCTTGCCTGGCGGGTCACCGCCATCCTCGTCGCCGTCTCCGCGGCCGGCTACGTCGTGCTGGACAAGTTCGTGATCCAGCCGCTGACCTGGCGGATCGAACCCGGGATCCTCGGCCTGTACGCCGGGTTGATCGCCTTCGCGTCGACGGTCGCCGTGCCGGTCCTCACGTTCCTCTGGCTGACCCGGCGCCTGCGGCCCCGACCCGCCACGTTCACACTGTCCGCGGACCTGGATCGGCCGGCCTTCGTGGCAGCCGAGTCGCCGATGTACCGCGGCATCGCGACCATCGTGTTCATGATGATGGCCGCCAATCTGATACCGACGGAGCGAGTGCCAGACAGCTACCGGATGCGTCTGTCGACGCCGCTGGGCTTCGTCCCCGTTCTCGTGGTCGAGGCTGCCGTGCTGGCCGTCTTCGCGCTGGTTCTTGTGTGGCTGCCCAACTCGTCGGTACGGCTGACCCCGACCGGTCTCACGGTGCGGTATCTCCTGGGTTCCCGGAGCATCGACTGGCACGACCTGTTCCCGGGCGGCCCGCCGCCGACGGTCCGCAGGACCATGCCGCTGCGCTACCGCGGCCGCACCGGACGAGCCAGGCAACTGGACGTCCTGGTGTACACCTACCACGTCGACCGCGAGTTCCTCGCCACCGTCGTACGGCACTACGCCGAGCGCCCGGAGCACCGCCCCGACATCGGCACCCAGACCGAACTGGACCGCCTCCGGATCGGCTTCCAGCACCGGGTGCGGCGGCCCGCCGGCGCCGTGACTATCCTCGCCGAGGCGGCACGGAGCCGCCCAACGGGAGGAAACTGATGAAGTCCCGCAGGAATGTCCTGCTTGCTTTGGCGCTGTCCGGCGCACTCACCGTCACCGCGGCCTGCGGCGACAAGAACCAGAACGGCGACGTCGCGCCGGCGGCCAACGGATCGACCAGTGCCGCGGCGTCACCGACGGCCGACGCGCGCGCGGAGCTGACCAGCGCGTTCAGCAAACTGAGCGGCGTCACCGTGACGTACACGTCGACGACCGATTCAGGCGCGATGGCCAGCAGCAAGTTGACGGGCTCCAGCGACCCTGCCAAGAAGGCCAACAGCGGCACGATGACCATCACCGCGCAGGGGCAGCAGATCAACGGCGATGTCATCGTCGTCGGCACCGACCTGTACCTGAAGCTGAGCCTGCCGATTCCGGGCGTCGACCCGAAGAAGTGGATGTACATCGACGGCACCAAGACGTCGCTGAGCAAGCTGGGCCTCGGCAGCCCGGACGACCCGGCCAACGTCAAGGGCCTCGCTGACACGATCGTGTCGGTCGAGCGGACCGGCACGGGCACGTACAAGGGCACGCTCGACGCCACCAAGCGCAACATCCCGGCAGCCGCCGCCGCCCTGCTCCAGCAGATGGGCGACGCGGCGAAGTCGGTGCCGTTCGAGGCGGCGGTCAGCGCCGAAGGCTACGTCACCTTGCTGACGGTGAAGATGCCCGGCGTCGGCCAGGTCCCGCCGTCGACGGTGACGTCGACGTTCGCGGACTTCGGCAAGCCGGTCTCGATCAGCAAGCCCGCCGCCACGGACGTGCAGCCCGCCCCGGCGGCGCTGCTCGCCCAGTTCGCCTGACCCACCGGCAGGGCCGCTACCGCGACGGTCGGTAGCGGCCCTGCCGCTGTCATCGGCAGCACAGGTCTGAGACCGCTGGGTCCGCCCGGTGGGCAGGTAGTTAGAGTCTGCCGATGGTGCAGCGGTGGCGGCAGGTTCTGGCACGGCGGTGGCGGCACGTGGTCATGTTCGGGCTGCCGCTCGCCGCGGTCCTGCTGTCGCTGGTCGTCAAGCCCGCCGCCGAGCCCGCACCGTCGCACGGCGGGCTGGATCCGGCGGTCGGTGCGTGCTGGCAGGGGCACGGGCTGCACGTCGTGCTCACCGCCGAGGCGACCCCGACCGAGAGCGTGGCCTGCGAGGTGCCGCACCAGCTGGAGACCGTCGCCGTCGGGCATGTCCCGAAGGCCCTCGCCCGCCGTGACGCGCCGCCGCAACGGGCCGAGCTCATGGGCGAGTTCGCCGGCTGCGGGCGGACGGCGGGGGAGTATCTCGGCGCGGACTGGCGGACGCTGGACGTGTCGCTGCTGCTGTTCGCCCCGACGGCCGAGCAGTGGCAGGCGGGCGCCCGCTGGTACCGCTGCGACGTGGTGGCGCTCGGCGGGGACATCGACAGCGTCCGGGACCGCGAAGGCTCGGTGCACGGCGACCCGGCCGGTCACGGACCGTCCAACGACCTGACCCTGAACTGTGCCGTCAGGTTCGTCGCCGACGACGAGTGGGCCGGCACGAAACGGACCCCGTGCACGGAGCCGCACGACATGGAGTTCGCCGGCGTGGCCGAGTCGGCGGCGCCCGCGTTTCCGGAGACCGCGGCGGCCCGCGACGCGGCGTTCGGGGACCAGTGCCGGGACCGCGCCCTCGCGTACACCGCGATGCCCGGCGACCTGATGCGCGGCCGTGCCGTCACCGTCGGGTTCCTGCCGACCGGCGAACCGTCGACGTGGCCCGGCGGCGACCACTACGGCCGCTGCTGGGTGTTCCTGCCGCACCCGGTCACAGTTTCCATCCGCGGGGCCGGCGACCTGCCCGCCTGACCGCGGCGTCGTCCGGGGACGAAGCGTATGGACGGCGCCTCCTAAGATCAGCGGATGTCTTGGCTGCGGTGGGTACGCCGTACCGTCGCTGTGGCTGTCAGCGTGTGTGCGCTGGTGGGTGCGGTCCGGCTGGTCGCGCCAGCCACCGGCGGCACGGGCGGCGAGCCGAATGGGGTGCGGCGGCAGCTGGCGTTCCTGCGCGCCGCGCTCGACGACGGCGCCGGTGAGGACGCGCAGCAGCTGTACCCGGAGGGGTACTTCTTCCTTCATGTGCTGTACGGCCTGACCTGGGTCGAGCTCGGCATGCGCGGCCCCGCGGGCGAACGGGCGACGGCGCTGCGCGAGGCCCGGTGGGCGTGGCGGCACCTCGACGACCCCGCCGGCAAGGCACCGTTCAGCGAGAGCCTCACCCCGCCGTACGGCGTCTTCTACCAGGGCTGGAGCAACTGGCTGCTCGGCGGCGTGCTGAGCCTGCAACCCGCCGGGCAGCGCGACCCGGGGGAGCGGGCGCGGTTCGCGGCGGCGGCCGAGGCGCTCGGCACCGCGTTCGCCGCGTCGGCGTCGCCGTTCCTGCAGGCGTATCCGGGCCAGGCGTGGCCGGTGGACTCGACCGTCGCCATCGCGTCGCTACGGCTGCACGATGCGCTGTTGCCGCCACGGTACGGCGCGACCGTCACCCGCTGGGTCGCCGGCGCCCGCGAGCGGCTCGACCCGAGGACCGGCCTGCTGCCGCACCGCGCCGACCCCGCCACCGGCGAGCCCCTCGAGGTGGCCCGCGCGACGTCGCAGAGCATCATCCACCGGTTCCTCGGCGACATCGATCCGGCGTTCGCCCGCGAGCAGTACCTGCGCTTCCGCGACCAGTACGTCGTGCGCCCGCTCGGCCTCGGCCCCGCCGTGCGCGAGTACCCGGCCGGTCTGGACGGCCCGGCGGACGTCGACTCGGGGCCGCTGCCGCTCGGCGTCAGCCTCTCCGCGACCGTGGTCACCATCGGCGCCGCCCAGGTGCAGCACGACGCCCCGCTCGCCGCGGCCCTGGCCAACTACGGCGAGCTGGCCGGCCTGCCGCTCGGCACGCCGTGGACCAAGCGGTACGCCCTCGGCCTCGTCCCGGTCGGCGACGCGTTCCTCGCCTGGTCGAAGACCGCCCGGCCGTGGGTCGCCCAGACACCGTCTGCGCCGCCGGAGACCATCCACTGGTGGTGGCGGCTGCCCCTGCTCACCCTGCTCGCGGTCCTCGGCACCGCCCCGTGGATCCCGGCCCTGGTCCGCCTCCGCAAACGCCGCCGATCCCGACCAGCCGGTGGCGCCTGACGGCGGGGGCGCCTGACCGCGGTGGCGCCTGATCAGCTGGTGGTGATGACCGTGGTGGCGACGGAGACGGCGGTCATCGAGGCGATGAGGGCCTGGATGCGGGCGACGGCCTGCTGGACGGCGTCGGCGGCCCAGTTGTCCTTGCCGATCGCGTCGATGCGCGCCTTCAGCTCCTTCTTGTCCCGGCCGGGGAACAGCTTCCGCGCGAGGTCGACCGCCTGCACGAGCCCGAGCAGCGCCGCCGTCCGCGCGGGCACGGGACCGTCACCGTCGAGGGCGGCGGCGAGGTCCCGCCGGACCGCGGTCTCGGCGGCGGGCTCGGTGCCGGTCGCCGACGCGTACCGGGTGCGGGGAAACACCCAGAGGACCCGGTCCTGCTCGCGGCGCAGCACCCCGGCCTCGACCTGCCGGTCGAGCAGCCGCCCGCGCAGCCAGTCGGCCAGCGGCTGGATCCAGGCGTCGGGCTTGCGCGGCTTCTTCTCCAACACGACACGGTCCAGGGCCGCGTCCGCGACCGGGTCCCCGGTCGGCGTGGCGTCGGTGACCACGACCTGCTCACCGGCGAGGTCGATCCGCCCGGCCAGCATCAGGTCGAGCAGCACCGCCCCGGCGAGCCCGTAGTCGAGCGCCGGATCGCCGACCAGGTGGTTGCCCTCGTCGTCGAGAGCCAGCAGCAGGAAGTGATCCGCGAGACCGTCGCTCATGATCCCACCGTAAGCCGTCCGCGCATCCCGTGCAGCACGCGGCGGCGTCACCCGTGAACCCGCAGCCAGCGGCGGCGGGTGGCCGCGGCGATGCCGTGGACCAGCCGGGCCAGGTCGGCCGCTCCCTCGGCGTCGTCGGCGCGGCGCACCGTCGTGAGGATCGGCGCGACCTCGTCGAGTTCGACGCCCTCGCGCAGCAGCACGAACTGGAGCACCAGCCCGGCGAGGCGGGCGTTGCCGTCGTCGTACGGGTGGAAGAAGGCGACGTCGAGGTAGGCGCGTGCGGCCCGGGCCGTCACCGGTGTGTCCCGGTCGGCGGTCTGCGCCAGGCAGGCGCCGAACCGGTGCTCGGTGTCGGCGTGCAGCCCGTACCGTTCCCGGCCGTTCTTCGCGTGCGCCGGCGCCCGGCGGAACGTGGCGACTGGGACCCCACGGACGGTCCGGTTCCAGCGGGCCAGGAGGTCCGGGGTGAGGTCGGCGCCGGCGGCGGCCTCGCGCCGCACGTGGTCGTACGCGGTCAGCAGCCGGCACTGCCGTCGCGAGTCGGACCCGGCGGCCCAGCCGGCGAAGCCGTCACGGATCGCCGGCACCGGCACCTCCGGGTGCGGGACGAGCTCCCGCCAGCCGACGGTCTCCCGCAACCGGAGCCACACCGTCAGGTGATCAGGTTCGGTCAACGGCCACCCGCTGGGCCAGGTCCTCGGCGACCGACAGCACGACCGCTCGCTTCGGCTCCACCCAGCTGCGGAACCGGCCGCCGACCGCGTGTTCGATCAGCTCCCCCCGCCGGGCCGACTCGATGCCGGCCGCTTCGAGGAACCACCACAGCACCGTCGTGCAGCAGCCGTACCAGCCAGCCTCGTACTGCGTGCGGTCACCGACGGCGGTCACCAGGTGAGCGACCGCACGCTCCCATCCGTCGATGTCGTCGCCGAGGTGCGGCAGGAACCGGTCGAACCGCTCCGCCAGGTCGTCCAGCCAGGCGCGCCACTCGATCAGAGCCGCCGAGATCGCGGCAACGGTCGCTTCGGGTGTGGTGACCGAGTGCCGGACGCAGCACCAGGAGCCGACCGGGCCACCGTCGAGGTCGCCCTCGCCGACCGACCAGCGCCAACCCACCGCCCACCGCCCGTACCGGGCGGCAAGCCCGGACGACACGCTGTCCAGCCACAGGCCTCTGAGCCGCCTGCCGGCGCCCGGAAACCCGGTCGCTGCGACAAGGTCGCCCACCACCGCCCGGACCGTGTCCGGATCGAAGGGCCGATCCTGGACGTCGGTGTCCGCCCAGCTCAGCTGCCACGGATAGGGCAGCGGGCCGTCCGGGGGCACGGTGTACCGGATGACCTGGATGTCGCCGCGAACGGCCCGCCAGGCCGGCGGCCCGCCGGTGCCGTCCACCTCCGCCGGGGCCGCCGCCGCGAAGCGGCCGCGGGCGTCGGTCGCGAGCTCGACCAGCAGTTGGTGCCAGGCCACGACGGCGTCGGCGAGGCGGGACAGCGTCTCCTCCGGGGTCGGGGCCGTCACCGCGGGACGCTCCGTCCGCCAGACCGGAACGGACCCGCGACCTGGACGTCCTCCATCGCGACGGTGTACCACCAGCTCACCACCCAGTCGCCCAGGTGCTCGATCAGCGCCTGCGTCATCCGGTCGTACCAGAGGTCGACGAGCCGCCAGTCGGTGCCGGCCGGCGGGACGTCGGCGGCCGGCGGCAGCGCCCGCACCAGGTCCGCGACACCGGCCGGGTCGACCGCGGGACGCGTGGCGGGATCGACGTCCCGCCACGCGAGTTGCCAGAACTGCGGGAGGGCTACTGGGTCAGTCGTCACGCTCGGCCTTCCGTACGGCAGCCGGCCAGCCTAACGGGTTCGCCCTCCTGCTCGCCGCCCTGTTTACGCCGCGGCGCGCTCGGCGACGGGGCGGCGGCGCAGGACCGGGTCCGTCAGCGACCGTGGGCGCCAGGCGCCGTCCGCCCGGTACAGGTCGGTGCCGGGCGGCACGATCTCGTCGATGCGGTCGAGGGCGGCGTCGTCGAGGGTCAGGCCGGCGCCCTTCAGCGAGGCGTCCAGCTGGGCCATCGTGCGCGGGCCGATGATGACGGACGTGACCGCGGGGTGCGCGATCGGGAACGCCTGTGCCAGCTCCGGCAGCGTGCAGCCGAGGTCCTCGGCGACGGCGACGAGCTGCTCGACCACGTCGAGCTTGCGGGCGTTCTCCGGCAGCGACGGGTCGAACCGCGCCGGGTTCAGGGCGGCCCGCCCGGCGGACAGGTCGATCGGGTCGCCCTTGCGGTAGCGGCCGGTCAGGAACCCGGACGCGAGCGGGCTCCAGGTGAGCACGCCCATCCCGTACCGGGCGGCGACCGGCAGGACGTCCTTCTCGACGCCGCGGGCCAGCAACGAGTACGGCGGCTGCTCGGTCCGGAACCGGTGCAGCGCCCGGTGTTCCGCGACGTGGTGCGCCTCGACGATCTCCTCGGCGGGGAACGTCGAGCAGCCGAACGCCCGGATCTTGCCCTGCCGCACGAGGTCGGTGAGCACCGACAGGGTCTCCTCGACGTCGGTGGTCGGGTCGGGCCGGTGCACCTGGTACAGGTCGATCCAGTCGGTCCGCAGCCGCCGCAGGCTGTCCTCGACCTCCCGCACGATCCAGCGCCGCGAGTTGCCGCCCCGGTTCGGCCCCTCACCCATCGGGAAGTGCACCTTCGTAGCGAGCACGACGTCGTCCCGCCGCCCCTGCAGCGCCTCGCCGACGATCTCCTCCGACTCGCCGGCGGAGTACATGTCGGCGGTGTCGACGAAGTTGATGCCCTGGTCGAGTGCGGCGTGGATGATCCGCACGCAGTCGTCGTGGTCGGGGTTGCCGACGGCGCCGAACATCATGGTGCCGAGACACTGGACGCTGACCTGCATGCCGGTCCGGCCGAGAGCGCGGTATCGCATGTCGCGCAGCGTAGGACCTGGAGTGGACTCCAGGTCAACCGCCAGACCATCGACGTCGTTCACGAGCGCCCGAGATGATGTTGGGTGGCCGGGGTCGCCGCGGTGCGACATGATGACGCCGTGTCCCCATCCCGTCCACGGCGAGTGCCGCGTCCGCGCTGGCGGTGGCTGGCCACCGTCGCTGTCGTCACAGGGTCGATCACCGTCGGCTGGGGCCTGCAGCCGTTCGGTCGCGCGGTGGACACGATCGGCCTGGTCGCGGGCCTCGGGCAGCTCGTGTTCGCGGCGATCGCCTGGCGTCAGTCGGTCACGGCGACCGGGCCGGGCACGCCCGACCATCAACGCCTGCTGGAGGCCGCCAGGTTCCTGCGCCGGCAGATCCTCCAGCAGTGGCACGAAGAGGTCGGGGACCGCCGGCTGCGCCACCCGCGGCCGCTGCAGCTGCGCTGGGAGAACGCCGTGCCCGGCCGGCCGGCGTCGCTGACCGTCACGCCCGGCAACCTCGTCGACGAGACGACCGGACGGGAACCGGCCGCCGCACTGGTGGACGCGTTCCGCCGGCTGCAGCACCGTCAGCTGGTCATCCTCGGCGAGCCGGGCGCCGGCAAGTCGACCGTGGCGATGCTGTTCGTGCTGGCCGCGGCCGGCCGGGACGACGACCCGGTGTCCGTGCAGCGGCCCGTGCCGGTCCTGCTGAGCCTCGCCGCCTGGCGCGCCGACCAGGAGACGCTGCACGAGTGGATCGCGCGGCGGCTGGTCGAGGACTACCCGGAGCTCGCCGACGCCGCACGGTACGGCCCGGACGCCGCCGCGCGTCTGGTGGCCGAGCGGCTGGTCCTGCCGGTGCTGGACGGGCTGGACGAGATGCCCGCCGGGCTGCTGCCGGACGTGTTCGACGCGCTCAACGACGTCGCCGGGGTCGGCGGGCTGCAGACGGTGGTCACCTGCCGGCGGGCCGAGTTCAACGCCGCGCTCGCCGACGTCGCGCCGCTGCGCCTCGCCGCGCTGGCGGTCATCAGGCCCATCCGGGTCAGCGACTCGATCGCGTTCATCACCGGCGAGCAGGTCGACGCCGACCGCTGGCGTGAGGTGGTCGAGCGGATGCGGCAGGATCCGGCGGGTCCGCTCGCCACCGCCCTGTCGACGCCGCTGATGACGGCGCTCGCACGGGCCGTCTACGAGCGGCCGCACACCACGCCGGCGGAGCTGTGCGCGCTGCCCGACGTCCCCGCGATCCAGCAGCACCTGCTCGACCGGCTCCTGCCGACGGTGTACCCGGCCGCCCGCCTGCCGGTCGCCGAGCGGGCGCTGTCGTTCCTGGCGGCGCATCTGCAGGAGCGGCTCGCGACACCGAACCTCGCCTGGTGGCACCTGGCGCGGGCGGTGCCGACCGGGGTGGTGGTCTGGTCCGTCGCGGCCGTGATCGCGGCGGTGGGTGCCGCCGCGACGGCATACGTGCAGCCCTTCGGGTACGGCGCGGCGCCGGATGCCCTGTTCGGCGCCGGGATCGGGCTCGCGGCCGGCACGGTGGCCGGGCTCAACGCGGCCCGCGGCATGACCGCCACCAACACGCCCGCGACCGGCCGGCGGCGCTGGACGGGGCTCGTCGGCGCGGCGGCCCGCGACGGGCTCGCCGGCGCGCTCGTCGTCTGCGCGGCGACCGGCTGGTACTTCGCCGGCCGCGCCACCTCCGGCGGGATCGGCCTGCTCTACCAGCTCATCCAGCTGCTGGTCTTCGGTACCGGCCTCGGCATGGCGCTCAGCGTGGTCCTGCAGGGCCTGGCGCTGGGCCGCGGCTCCACGCCGAACCGGGCGGCGCCCCGCCCCGGCCTGCTGGTGCCGCGGCTGGTCTCCGGGCTCGGCATGGGCCTGGCGTTCGGGCTGCCCGCCGGGCTCACGCTCGGCGTGGTCGCCGGGGTGTCCGAGCGCGACCTGCGCAGCGGCCTCATCGCCGGGCTGCTGACGGTGCTCGTCGTCGGCGCGACCGTCGGCCTGCCGGTCGGCGTCGGGCGGTGGTTCGCCACGCCGGTCGAGGCCGACACCCCGCTCACCCCGCGCACGGTGCTGCGCGGCGACCTGATCAGCCTGACCGTCACCGCGTTGAGCTGCGCGGTGACCGCGGGCCTCGGCGACGCGCTGCTTACGATGGTCACGTCCGGCATGAGCAGCGGGTCGCTGGTCCAGTTCGCCGGGATGTCGACCGACTCCCCGCTGGAGGCGGCGCCGTGGGCGGCGCTGGTCGCGTTCGGCGCGGTGCTGCTCGGCTCCGGCGCGCCGAGCGTGTCGTACATGATCGCGCACGGGTGGCTGGTCCTGTGGCGGCGGCTGCCGTGGCGACTGTTCACGTTCCTCGAGGACGCGCACGAGCGGGCGATCCTGCGGCAGCTGGGTTCGGTGTACCAGTTCCGCCACGCCCGCCTGCTGGAGCGCCTCGCCGCCGGGCACCGCCCCGGCCGCTACGGGCGGCTGGTGGAGACGGGCGCGGAGGTCGGCGCGATCCTGCGCGGTGAGCGCCCGCCACCGAGGCGGGCCGCTCGCCTCGGCGTCACGGCGGTGGCGATGCTCGTGCTGCCGGCGCTGCTGGTGACGGTGTCGTTCCCGGTGGCCCGCGACCGTCTCGAGGCGGCGATCGCGGCCGAGGACAGCGACGACGCGGCCGAGCTCATCGACAAGGCGGACACCCTGCAGGAGTCCGATCCGATGACGGCGCTGCGGCTGCGCGCCGCCGCGGCGGAGCTGGACTCCGACAAGTCGTCACTGGTGGACCTCGGGTCCGTCCTGGACCTGCTCGCGACGGGCGAGGTGCTGACCTGGCGGCGGGCGGCGAACGAGATCGTCGAAGGCGACCAGTGGCTGATGATCAACGATGCCGGCGGCCGTGGCACCGCGTGGGGGCCTGCCGACACGTCGGCTGCCGGTCCGGTCCCGCTGGGTGACACCGGACCGCTGTCGGACTTGTTCAACGACGGCAGTTGGGCGGTGTCGGACAGGTCGCCCCGCCTGGTGTGGCAGCTGTCGAATCCACGGCTGGAGTCCGCCCACATCGACGACGAGGCCGAGCTGAGCGCCGGCCCGGACGGCTGGCTGCTGTGCCGGTACCCGGACGGGCGGCTGACCGCCTTCGACGCCCGCGCCTGGCCGGCGCGTGAGGTGCCCCTGACGACCGACGTCACGGAGACGGTGACCAGCTCCGCAAGGTGGGTGTTCGCCGGCGGTGGCGGCGGTACTCACGTCCGTGTGATCGACTTCGCGGCCGACCCGCCCCGGGTCACGCCGCTCGCCGACGCGGCCGGCAAGCTCGACGCAGAGGTCAGCGACGGGATCCTGGTGACCGGTTCGGCCGACGGAACCGTCACGATCTGGGACCCCGCTGATCCCGGTCGCCCGCGCTTGCGGATCGACGCCGACGCGGCGGACCTGACCTACGGGAACCGGCTCGTCTTCGTCGACGGCCGCCTGATCGACGTGCGGAGCGTGCCTGTCCGCTCGGTCGAGGCCGACGAACTCGTGAAAGTCGTCCCCGGTCATGACGACCGTGCCGTGGTCCTGTCCGATGGCGTCGTCGCGTTCGTCGACTTCGGCGTGGACCCGCCGGCGAGGCGGACGCTGGCGACCGGTGTGGACACGGCCGAGCTCGTCAGCGACGATTCGGTGCTGCTCGGATCCGATTCCAGCGACACCACGCGGCTGCTGGACCTGACCCAGGATCCGCCGCGGGTCACCGCCACCGGCGAATTGCTGATGGACGGCGGCGTGTTCGCGGACGCCTCCGGGAACTGGTCGGTGTGGAACCAGCACCTGCCACCGGTGTACGTCGGGCCCGGCGACCGGTACACCTCGGCCGCGGTCGGCGACGACGTCGCCGTGCTCGGGCAGCGGGACGGCAGTCTCCGGATCGTGCGGCTCGCCACCGGGCAGCAGCGGGTCGTCCCGCTCGGCGGTCCCTTGACGTCGGCGGTCTACCTCACCGACGACGGGCGATGGGCATCCGTCATCGTGGCGGGCAAGAAGCAGGCGGTGAACGTCTCGACCGGCGAACTCCAGCTGATGGGCAAACGCGACGACTACCGGGCGGTCCGCGTCTACCGGACGAACGGGCGTATCGGTGACTGGATCGCCGTCTGGAAGAACCCCGCCCAGCCAGGCACGACACCGACCCTGCGGCACATCGCCGGCGACCCGATGGTCGCCGCGTGCCGGCTCGTCCAGAAGCCGTTGTCGCCGCACGAGTGGAGGACGCTCGTGCCACGGCTGGCCTACGTCAACCCGTGCTGAGGAGCCTGATCCCCATGGCGAGCCTTTCCGAGCAGTTCGCGCACATCGCCACCGGCGCGATGTACGACGACCTCACCGCCGAGCTGATCGGCGCCCGGCAGCGGGCGGTGCTGGCGACCAACGCCTACAACGCCTCGTACGGGCGACCGCAGGCCGAACGGGAGGCCCTGCTCCGCGAGGTGCTGGGCACCGTCGGCGAGGGCGCGCAGTTCGAGCCGACGTTCCGGTGCGAGTTCGGCACGAACATCCACGTCGGCGCGAGGTTCTTCGCCAACTTCGACTGCGTCATGCTCGACGGCGCACCCATCACGATCGGCGACGATGTACTGATCGGCCCGAAGGTGGGCCTCTACACCGCCGACCACGCCCTGGACCTCGCCGAGCGCAAGGCCGGCGGCTGCCGGGCGAGGCCGATCACGATCGGCGACGGCGTGTGGATCGCCGGCGGCGTGACGATCCTGCCCGGTGTGACCGTCGGCCACGGCGCCGTCGTCGGCGGCGGCAGCGTCGTCACCCGGGACGTGCCCGCCGGCGCGCTCGCCGTGGGCAACCCCGCCCGGGTGCTGCGCCAGATCACCGACGCGGACCGCACCGGCTACGTCCCCACGCACTGAGCACCGCCGCCCGGGCCGCGAGCGGTCAGCCGGGCAGGAGCGCGCGGCGCATGCTGGTGGCCAGCCAGCGGCGGAACGCGTCCTCGGGCCAGCCGCGCTGCGACACCAGGGCCGCGTGGTGGCCCGGGTCGTTGTAGATCCACAGCACGTCCGTCGCGGTCTCCGTGTCGAGCGGCGGGGCGAGGGTGCCGAGCGTCTGGACTTGCCTGACGACCATCGCCGCGCCCGCCCGGCGGTTGCGCTGCAGGGTGTCCCACAGCTCGGCGACCTCCGGCGCGTCGTCGGCCGCCCTGCGGACGGTTTCGAACAGCAGCGCGGCGCGGCGGGCGATGACGACGCACGCGTCGGCGTAGGCGTCGAGGACCGTGCCGGGCGTGGTGGCGTCCCAGACGGGGCGGAACCACGGCCTGTCGGCGACGGCCACGGGCTCGTCGTCGCCGGCGAGCGCCTGGTCCAGCACCTGCTTGAGGAGGGCGGGCTTGGAGCCGAAGGCGGCGAAGACGGTCGGCCGGGCGACGCCGGCGGCGGCGCCGATCTCGGCCAGCGAGGTGACGACATACCCGCGCTCGACGAACAGTTCGCCGGCCGCGGCCACGATCGCGCGGCGGGTCCGCTGGGCGCCCTCCTCGCGGACGGACGACTGGTACCGCCGCCGCGGCTTGCCGTTGACATCACTCATGGTTCCGCCATACTAGCAACGTATTCATTAGACAGCGGTATGGCGAATGGAGTGGGGCATGTCAGACACGGAACAGGTCCGTCCGTACGTGCGGCGCGACGGCGAGGGCGAGGCGCTGTGGTTCCTCGGCAGCCTGGTGACGGTCAAGGCGGCCGGTGCGCAGACGCGGGGGCGTCTCACGGTCGTCGAGTTCGTCAATCCGCCCGGCTTCGCGCCACCGCTGCACCGGCACCTCGAGGAGGACGAGCTGTTCTACGTGCTGTCCGGCACGGCGCAGTTCCACTGCGACGGGCAGGTGCTGCCGGCCGGCCCGGGTGACTTCGTCCTGCTGCCGACGGGACTGCCGCACTCGTTCGTCGTCGGCGCCGACGAACCCCTGCGCACCCTGCAGATCACCACGCCGTCGGGTTTCGACCGGTTCGCCGCGGCGGTCGGCGAGCCGGCGCGGGCGCCCCGGCTGCCCGACCCCGGACCGATCGATCCCGTCGCCCTCGGCCACGCCGCGGCCCAGCACGCGATCGAGCTCCTCGGACCCCCACCCGGGCACTGAACGGGCCGTGGAGACGTTTGTCCGGACCTGCCCGGGGTAGTCCGGAAGGCCTGCATGAGCCCACTTCATGGAGGTACTCGCCATGGTCACCAGCAAGCCCGCGAAGGCCGTCAAGCACGCCGTCGAAGCCGCCGCAGAGAAGGTGGCCGACCTGCTGACGCCCGACGTGCCCGGGTCACCGGGCAGCGGGACGCCGACGGTCGAGGAGCCGACGGCGCCGGCGCCGCCGCTGCCGGCGAAGCAGGACCAGGGTGGCCCCGACACGCGCACGCCGACGGGGGAGAAGACCGGCGCGCCGCCCGCGGCGAACGGACAGCAGGGCGCATACCTGACCACGGCGCAGGGCGCGCGGCTGCGCGACACCGACCACTCGCTCAAGGCCGGGCCGCGCGGGCCGACCCTGTTGCAGGACCACCACCTCCGCGAGAAGATCACGCACTTCGACCACGAGCGGATCCCGGAGCGGGTGGTGCACGCGCGCGGCGCCGGCGCGCACGGCGTCTTCACCGGCTACGGCACCGCGGACACGTTGACCCGGGCCGGCTTCCTCAGGAAGGGCAAGGAGACCGACGTCTTCGTGCGGTTCTCCACGGTACTGGGGTCCCGCGGCTCCGCCGACACCGTGCGCGACACGAGGGGCTTCGCGACGAAGTTCTACACCGAGGAGGGCACGTTCGACCTGGTCGGCAACAACATGCCGGTCTTCTTCATCCAGGACGGCATCAAGTTCCCCGACATCATCCACGCCGGCAAGCCGCACCCGGACCGCGAGATCCCGCAGGCGCAGAGCGCACACGACACGTTCTGGGACTTCGTGTCGCTGCACACCGAGGCGCAGCACCACGTCATGTGGAACATGTCCGACCGGGGCATCGCCCGCTCGTTCCGGATGATGGAAGGCTTCGGCATCCACACGTTCCGGCTGGTCAACGACGCCGGCGAGACGGTGCTGGCGAAGTTCCACTGGAAGCCGAAGCTCGGCGTGCACTCCCTGGTGTGGGAGGAGGCGCAGCTGCTCAGCGGCATGGACCCCGACTTCCACCGCCGCGACCTGTACGACGCGATCGAGTCCGGCGCCTACCCCGAGTGGGAGCTGTGCGTCCAGGTGTTCCCGGACACGCCGGACGAGACGTTCGCCGGGATCGACCTGCTCGACCCGACGAAGATCGTGCCGGAGGAGCTCGCACCCGTGCAGGCGGTCGGGAAGATGGTCCTCAACCAGACGCCGCGGGACTTCTTCGCCGAGGTCGAGCAGGTCGCGTTCCACCCGGGCCACCTGCCGCCCGGCATCGACGTCACCAACGACCCGCTGCTGCAGGCGCGGCTGTTCTCCTACCTCGACACCCAGATCACCCGGCTCGCCGGCCCGAACTTCGCGCAGATCCCGATCAACCGGCCGCACGCGCCGGTCAACGACATGCTCCGCGACGGCTTCCACCAGCAGGCCGTGCACGCCGGGGTCGCACCGTACCGGCCGAACTCCCTCGACGGAGGCAACCCCTTCGTCGCCGGCGACGCCGAGCACGCCTTCTCCGACACCCCGGTGACCGTCGCGGAGGCGCCGAAGATCCGCGCCAACCCGGCGTCGTTCGACGACCACTTCAGCCAGGCCCGGCTGTTCTGGGCCAGCATGTCGCCGGTGGAGCAGGAGCACATCGTCCGCGCGTACACCTTCGAGCTCGGCAAGTGCTACGAGCAGGCGATCAAGGAACGGCAGCTGCAGGCCCTCGCCAACATCGACCCGGTGCTGTGCGCGCAGGTGGCCGCCGGGCTGGGCCTGCCCGCCCCGCAGCCGGCCGCGCCCGTGGCCGCGGTGACGCCGAGCCCTGCCCTGTCACAGGTGGGGCGCGTGTGGCCGCCGGACGGCCGCACCGTCGGCGTCGTCGTCGACCCTGAAGGCGACATGGCCGATGTACGAGCCCTCCGCGAGGCCGTGTTCGCCGCCGGCATGGTGCCGCTGCTGATCGCACCGCACGGCGGGATGGCCGGCGGCCTGCCGGTGCAGCGGACGTTCGCCACCGGCCGGTCGATCGAGTTCGACGCCCTGCTGCTCGCCGGCGCGCCCGTCCCCGCACCCGACGCGCCCCCGTCCCGCGACGCCAAGCCCGCCGACGCCGCTGTCGACCCGCGGGTCCTGCTGCTGGTCGAGGAGTGCTGGCGGCACGCCAAGGCGATCGGCGCCTGGGGCGCGGGCACCACGGTGCTGACCGCGACCGGCGTCACCGGCTCACCGGGCGTCGTCACCGGCGATGCCGCCGAGCAGGTCTTCGCGGACGTGCTGCGGCTGATGGGCGCGCACCGGGTCTGGGAGCGGTTCCCCGCCACGATCGTCTGACCGCCGCGTGGGCGGTGAGCGCCGGGGATCGGTGGCACGATGACCGGGTGTCGCATCGGCGGGCGGTGCTCGGGGTGGGTGCGTTCGTGCTGACCTTCGCCGCGCTCGCTGTCACGGCGCTGGTGATCGAGCGGATCGAACCGGCCGCTGCGCCGGTGCCGGAGTCGGTGCCGGCGTGCGTCGTCGGAGCGGTCACCGGTCTCCCCGAACGAATCGGCGGCCGGGTCGCGGGCACGCTGGCAACCGGCGGCTGCGACTGATGCCCGGCACCACGGCACCGGCATAACGGCCGGATCGGCGGGTAGCGTGCCGCGGTGAACGCACGGACGAATGAGCCACGCGTCGGGATCACACCGAATCTGTTCGGCATCGCGTACGGGCTGACAGGCCTTGCCGGCTGCTGGGGCTACGCCGCGGTGCTGGGATTCGCGCCCGCCCTCGTGTCCGACATCCTGTGCATACTGGCGGCCGCGGTCTGGCTGACGCTGCTCGTCGGCTACGTCACGCAGGTGTCGCGGCGGGCCGGCGGCTGGGGCGCCGAACTGACCGACCCGGTGCTGGGACCGTTCATCTCGCTGATCCCGATCGTCGGCATGCTGCTGTCCATCGGCCTGATGCGGCACGACCGCGGGGCGGGTCAGTGGCTGTTCGGGGTGTTCGCCATCGTCACGGTCGTGCTGGCCGGGTGGATGACCGGCCAGTGGATCGCCGGCGGCCTCGACATGGACAAGCTGCACCCTGGGTACGTGCTGCCCACGGTCGCCGGAGGGCTCATCGCCACGATCGGCGCGGCGCTCGCCGGCTGGCCTGGCCTCGCCCGGGTGTTCTTCGGCCTCGGGCTCGTGTCGTGGCTCGTCATCGAGTCGATGATCCTGGCCCGGCTGTACTTCCGCGGGCCGCTTCCCCCGCAGCTGCAACCCACCCTGGCGATCCTGGCGGCGCCGCCCGCCCTCGCCGGCCTGGCGTACCTGGCCATCACCCACGGCAAGGTCGACGCCGTGGCCTTCGGGCTCGCCGGCTACACGCTCCTGGCGGCCCTCGTCCAGCTCCGGCTCATCGGCATGTACCGCCACCTGCGCTTCAGCTCCGGGTTCTGGGCGTACGCGTTCCCGTACGCGGCGGTCGCCACGTTCGGGCTGCACTGGATCGCCTACGGCCACCCACCGGGAGCCCGGATCTGGGCCTGGGTCGTCATCCTGGCGATCACCGCGCTCGTCGCCGCCCTCGCGGCCGAGACGACAGCGGCGCTCGCCCGGCACCGCTTCCTGCCGCAGCTGCGCTGAACCTCACCGCCGGCGGGTCGGCCGGTACACGAGCTCCTGGGTGCGCCCGTCGAGGGTCCGGCTCTCGAGCAGCTCGAGGTCGAAGTCGGCGGCGCCCTTGAGGATCGGGCTGGTGCCGGTCAGGCCGGAGATGACCGGGAAGATCGTCACCTGCAGGCGGTCGACCAGTCCGGCGGCCATCAGCGCCCAGTTCAGCGACAGGCTGGCCTGCGAGCGCAGCGGTACATCGGACTCCTCCTTGAGCCGCTTGACGATGTCCACCGCGTCGCCGCTGACGATGGTCGCGTCGGGCCAGCCGAGCGTGTCCCGCAACGTGGAGGAGATCACCGTCGCCGGCATCCGCATCGTCCGGACGTTCCACTCGTCGAGCGTGTGGGGGTCGATGCCGGAGGACATGATCTCGGCGTTCTCCCGGAAGGTGGTGGCGCCGAAGACCATGCGCTGCGGGGTGTCGAACAGCGCGGCGCGGTGCGCGAGCAGCTCGGGGCCCTGCTTGCTCCAGTAGCCGCCCCAGTCGCCGGGCTCGGCGTAGGAGCCGTAGCCGTCGAGCGTGGAGAAGACGTCCCAGGTGTAGATCGCGGTCATGTCGGTTCCCTTCGGTTCGTGCGGCGGCCCTCTGTCGGCCGCCCTCACTCATGTCTACGAACGGCCGCCACCCGATCCGACATCGCACCAGAATATTTCCGCGGGAGTGCGCGTGCCCGAAGCAACGGCGGAGAACTGGATGTTCGGCGGTGCCCTTGTCGCCGGCCGACGTGCACGATTCGGTCATGACGGCACGCGACGACGATGTGGACACCGATGCCCCCGAAGGTCCGGTTCCGGCGGCCGGACGTGGGCAACGGGTGCTCGACGTGCTGGACAAGGCGATCGGCGTCCACGGCTCGCTGGTGGCCAGGAACATCGCCCGGGCCCGCCAGCGGAACCCGGACGCGACACCAGCGCAGGTGATCCGCAACCTGGAGCGGATGTACGTCAGCGCCCTGGCCGGGACGGGTGCCGCGGTCGGCGGGGCCGCGGCCGCGCCCGGCGTCGGCACGGGGGTCGCGCTGGCGCTGTCGGCGGGCGAGGTGCTCTCATCGCTCGAGCTGACCGCCCTGTTCGCGCTCTCGGTCGCCGAGATCCACGGCGTCCCCATCGACGAGCTGGAGCGCCGCCGGACGATCGTGATGGGCATCATGCTCGGCGGGACCAGCTCCGCCACCATCAGCAAGGTCGCCGAGCGCACGGGGCAGCACTGGGGGCGTCAGGTCGTCGCCAAGGTGCCGACCGAGACGTTGCGGCAGATCAACAAGATCCTGGGCAGGAACTTCATCACCAAGTACGGGACCAGGCAGGGCATCATCGTGCTCGGCCGGGTGGCGCCGTTCGGCATCGGCGCGGTGATCGGCGGTGGCGCCAACGCCGCCGTCGCCAGTCTGGCCGTGCGGGCCGCTCGCCGCGCGTTCGGCCCGCCCCCGGAAGTGTGGACGTACGAGGGCGAGGTGGTGGATGTCGTCGACGTTCCCTAAGCGGCGTTTCCGACCCGCTGGACGTCGCCGTCCCACCAGTCGCCGGTGATGCCGGAGGCGAGCGCGATGTCGCGGGCCGCGGTGTAGGCGGCGAGCGCGCCGTCGCGGTCGCCGAGTGCCTCGCGGGCCCGGCCGACCGAGCCGAACAGCGCATTGGCGCGGAAGAACCGCTCCCGGTCCTTGCCGCCCTCCACGGTGGTGGGTGTCGTGTCCGCCGCCTCCGGCCCGGCCGTGCGCAACGCCTGCTCGCACAGGTCCTGGGCGCGGGCGCGCAGCGCGGCGGCCTCGGCGTCGCCGGGCGTGTAGGCCCGCTTCTTGAGCAGCCGCTCGATGCCTTTGCGTGCGGTGTCGCGGCCGTACCGGCGGACCTGCTCGACGAGCCACAGATCCTCACCGGCGGCCCGCAGCGCGGTGGCCTCCGCGGCCCGGGCCAGGGCCACCGCGAGCCTGGCGGCGAGACCGCCCGAGAACCGGACGTCGTTCCAGTACGCCTCGCCGCGGTTCCGTTTGGCGTCCGGTGCGCCGATGGTCCGCTCGACCAGGGCCCAGTCGTCGTCGGCGGCAGGGTCGCCGACCGCCAGCCGGCACTCGTGCCGGGCCGCGGCCAGCTCGGCCACGCGGACGCCGCCGTCGATGCAGGCGGTCAGCCACGGGATCGCCTCCGCGTACGCCCGCTGCCGGGCCAGCGCCAGCCCCATGTCCTCGGCCCCGCCGAGCGCCACCATGCCGGCGGCGTCCGGGTCGGTCGTCAACGCCAGCAGGAACCGGAGCGCCTCGTCGTGCTTGAGCCCTTCCGACCACATCCACTCACCGATCGCATGCGCGGAGAGGTGCGCGAGGGCCAGCCGGTCGAACGGGTCGCTCACCCCGACGCCGGCCTGCAGCGCCTTGACGGTACCGGTGGCGTTCCAGGACTTGCGGCCGGCGATCCGGTCCACGACCGGGCTGCGGCGCCGGACCTCCGCCAGTAACGACACCGGCACCTGGTGATGGCCGGTGTAGTCCTTGTCGCTCGTCCACGGCGGGACACCCCAGTCGCCGTCGGTGGCCGCCAGGAGCCGATGGACCAGGGCCGCCTCGGTCCGCTCGCCCGCCGCTTCGAGGCAGGCCGCGGCCTCCCGCAGCGGTGCTCCGGCGTGCTCGTCGTCGAACTGTGCCCAGTCGCGTCCCTCGTTGCCCTCGCGGATCAGCGACGGGATGACCACCGGCGGCGGCAGGACCGCGGCCCAGAACCGGTGCGCCAGCACCGCGTAGGCGGACAGCCGCCCGACCACCCGCCGCTCGCTCCCGTCCACCTCGACCGTGAGCTCCAGGTCCGGCCCGTGCACCTCGACCCGGAACTCCGGCACCGGCCGCGACACCCCGAGCCAGAACTCGGCGTACCCGGCGAACACCGCCGACAGACTCCCGGCCAGCTTGGACATGCGCCGAACCCTACCGGCCCTGGTGGTCGTGGCGGCCGGCAGTGTCCGTGCCGAACCCGGGCGTGTCGGCGTCTGATGCTGGCACGATGGATCGATGGTGACGATTCGACGCTTCGACAATGCCGACGCCCACGCCGTGGCCGGCATCATCGAACGCTGCCTGCGCGAGGTCAACAGCCGCGACTACCCGAGCGAGATCATCGAGCGGATGTGCGTCCACTTCACGGCGCAACGCGTCCAGGAACTCGCCGCGCAACGGCAGATGTTCGTCGCCGAAACAGACGGGATCACCGGCACGATCTCCCGCGCCGGCAACAAGGTCCACAGCATGTTCGTCCACCCGACGTCCGCCGGCCGCGGCATCGGACGACTCCTCCTGCGCCACATCGAGGCGCTGGCCGTGACCGACGGCTACGACCACATGGAGACCAGCGCGAGCATCACCGCGCACGACTTCTACCGCCGCCTCGGCTACGTCGACGTCCGCTCCATCGAGACGGACTTCGGCCTGAACCACATCCTGCGCCGGGACCTACCCTGACGGCCGTTCACCTCCTGCCGCGGTACCGTCACCGGCCGCACAGCGAGTCGGCGGCGGTGCCGAACCTCCCACGATGTCCCGCAGCCCGCCGGGGTACCGGTCACGAATACTCGCCCAGGACGAGAACTCCACGGCCGCCCCGAGCGTGTCCCCGGCGTGCACACCCAACAAGCCCCCGGCCACCCGATCCCGACGATCCACTACCCGCCCTGTCGCGTCGACGCCCACCGCACCGCTACTCGGCGCTCTGATCTGGCTCGGTGATGTCCTCGGCCATCGCGAGCAGCTCCGGTGCAAGCTTCGTGCGCGCGGCCAGCACCTCGACGCCGACGAGGCGGCCGGATCCGTCGAAGTCCAGATTGATCATTCCGTCGACCCCGATCGGGTCGCACGCGTACATGCGGGCCACTCTGGCGCCCTCGGCTCCGGGCTTGAGGTAGATGTAGGCCGCATTCACGGTCTCGTCGTAGGTGACCTTCAACTGAGCCATGCCCCAGCGTCCCACGACGGTCAATCTTGCCTGTTGCAGGCGAAATGCTTCCAGAGCTTCAACGACGTTCACGCGTCGGCGTAGCCTGAAACGCCATGGCGGTCCGGACCGTGCCGTACGGCGGCTGAAGCCGGGCGCCACTCGCGCTGTTCCGTTACAACTCGAAGTGCCGCCAGGACGGACCGGCGTACGCCGGCGGGTCCTCGCGGCCCCCCTTGATGCTGTGCCACCGCGCGGGCCAGTCGGCGGTGGGTCCGGCGAGCATCGCCCGCACCGCGGCGGCGCTCTCGTCGGGCCGCTGCGGGTCCCACGGGGCGTCCACCCAGATCTGGTACTCGTCCGGCTCCTCGAGCCACACCTCGAGTTCTCCGGTGCCGATCACGCCGACCCGCACGCCCTCGATCCCTGACGGCAGGGCAAGGCCGGCGAGGATGAGCCGCCCGGCCCGGTGCATCGCCGTCTCCCAGCTGCGGTCGGCCTCGATGCGGGCAACCTCGGCGTCGTACGCCGCGGCATCGAACAGGATCGTGCGCCGCTCGCCCACATGACGAACGCCGCGCCGGTCACCCACCTCCCAGCGCACCACGTCGCCCTCGCGGCGGACCCGCGCTTCGATCGCGCAGCAGTCCGGGCCGCAGCTCGGGCAGCAGGCAAGCGTTGCGGTCGTGAGGTCGCCGGTCGCCACGAAACGGTTCACCGGCACCAGCGCGTCCCACGGGTCCGGGCCGTCGTCGCCGTTGGCGTGGCTGATGTCGACGCCGTCGATCCGCACGATCACCCGCACCTGCTCGGCGGACCGCGCATGCAGCGCTCTCTCGAGCGACAACGACAGCGACGACACCACGACCGCATCCTACGGCTACGCGTGCAGCCGATGAGTTGAGACGTTCGGCCTCAGCCCTGTACGAGGACCCAGACTCGGTCGAAGCAGCCGATGGCAAGATCCTCACTGCGGATCCAGAAGTACAGCTTGCCCATGTCGCCCCACATCCACTCGATCCCGAGGCCGTGCAAGTCGGTGTCCACCTGCCACAGCAGCCGCCAGCCTGCGGCGTCAGCCTGAAGATCCGGGACGCGTGGGTCGCGGTAGCCGGCCGCCGTGAGTTCGATGCCGTTGGAGACGAGTTGGCAGTCGAGATGCATCGGATGCTGTTGCGGATCCGGCCATCCGAAGGCGCGGTGAACGCGACCGGGTCCAGTATCGAGCCGGAGGCGTTCGTAGGTCAGGGATGCAGGAGTGGCCAGGCCCAGATGGCTTCAATCGCAGGTTCCTCCGAATGCGGCATCGTCAGCACCCGGCGTCCCTCCGCAGCAATGGCCGGATAGGTGACCGCGCCGGCGGGCGACTGCGCGGGGGAAGCGGTGGCAGTGTCGGTGACAGTGACCCGCCAGCCCCGGACGTCCTGCGGGGTAAGGCCCCAGCCGGCCTGTTCCTCCACGTCGAAGAAGAAGCAGAGCAGGCTGTCGGCCGGCAGGAGCTGCTCGCCGATCCACCGGTTCAGCTCGTCGCAACGCCACTTGCCGATCAGACTCAGCGGTCGGCCGTCGTCCTTCGTCGGCCACGCGAAGCCCATGCCAACGAGTGGACACCCCCGAACCGGGTCACCGCAGCGTCCGCGTCACACGCTTCGGTTGGCTGGATGCGCACCGACGGCAACTATGAGTGCACGATCTGCCGCAGGTAACGCGCGCAGGGATCACCTTCGCGAGTGCTGGCGGTACTGGCCAGGGGCTAGGCCTTGCTCCCGTTTGAACGCTTTGGCGAAGGCGAATTCGGAGGTGTATCCGGCGCTCTGCGCTATGGTCTGCACCGATGTGTTGCTGTCGCGCAACAGTCGCGCTGCCAAGGTCATCCGCCACCAGGTCAGGTAGCCGAGGGGTGGTTTGCCGACCAGTGAGGTGAACCGGCGAGAGAAGGCCGCCCGCGACAGCCCGGCCTTCGCGCCCAGCGCTTCGACCGTCCACTGCCGGGCGGGTTCCTGGTGGATGTGGCGCAGCGCCGCGGTGATCGCGGGATCGGCCAGCGTCGCGGCCCAACCGGTGGCCGGGCCGCCCTCGGTCTGGTCGGCGAGCCAGGCCCGCAGGATGTAGAGCAGCATCATGTCCAGCAGAGCCGAAACGACGGCTTCGGTTCCGTGGCCGGGGTTGGCGATCTCGTCGCCGAGCAGGTTGACAGCAGCGTGCAGCGGCGAGCGGTGGCCGAGGCGAGCCGGCAGGTGAATCACCTCGGGCAGTTCCTGGAACAGTGGATGCGGCCGGGTCTGGTCGAGCGTGTAGGCGCCGCACAACAGGATCGTGGCGGCGCCTTCGCCGTCGTCGGCACTCGGCACCACCTCCGGCAGGGCGGCCGAGGGTGCGCCCGCCAACGGCCTGGACAGGCTGTCGGCCAGCGCGTGCCCGCAACCGTGCGGCAGGCACACCACATCGCCCGGACCCAGCGCGATCGCCGCGCCATCCGGCGGGATCAGCCAGCACGTCCCTTCCAGCACCACGTGAAAGCCGGCCCCGGAGAACGGCTCGGCCCGCACTCCCCACGGGACACGTTTGCGGATCTCGGCGGAATGTGGCCGTCCCGTGCGCATGACGCGGATGGCGTCACTGAGTACGTCCATCTCCAGATCGTATCGCCCGACGGCACCGATCGAGACGATCAGACATGGATCGAAGACCTAGAACCATGGAGAGCGGTCTTTGATCTCCATACGGTGAATGCAGTCAACTGATCGGTCTGTTACCAGAGGAGCAGGACATGAGCCACTACACCGCCGTCGCGACCGCCACCGGCCGCGACGGCCGCGCCTTCAGCTCGGACGGCAAGTTGGACGTCACGCTCGCCCTCCAGAAGGAGTTGGGCGGCACCGGCGACGGCACCAACCCCGAGCAGTTGTTCGCGGCCGGCTACGCCGCCTGCTTCGCCACCTCGATGCAGCTGGTGGCGCAGAAGAAGAAGATCGACGTCTCCGGCATGTCGGTCACCGCTGAGGTCGGCCTCGTCCCGAACGGGCAAGGCGGCTTCCGTCTCGAAGTCACCCTGCGGACGAAGCTGCCGGAAAGCCTGCCCCGGGAAGCCGGTCGCGAACTCATCGAGGCCACTCACCAGGTGTGCCCGTACTCCCACGCCACACGCGGCAACATCCCAGTCGAACTGCTCGCCGGGTAACCGCCGGACGCCGCCTGGATCGCGACCACCGGAGTCCGCGACGCAGGAACCCGCCGCATGACACAGCTCGGTGAGCCCACCAGACTCATCAGCATGACAAGGACCAGAGGGAGCACATCGTGACCGAGTGGACCAACGACATGGCCATCCAACGCTGGGGAACGATGCCCCGCACCTTGTTGGAGCAGATGGCGCACGACGGCGACTTCGCCAAGCGCCACCTGATCAACCCCGTCCTGTTGCACATGCTCGGCGACGTGGCCGGGCGGCGGGTGCTTGATGCGGGCTGCGGCAACGGCTATCTCAGCCGGATGCTGGCCGGGCGCGGCGCCCGGACCGTCGGCGTCGAGCCCGGCCAGTCCCTGTTCGACTTCGCGGTGGAGCAGGAAACCGTTGCGCCGCAAGGCATCCGGTACATTCAGGCCGACCTGTGCGCCCTGCCGGACCTCGGCGCACCGTTCGACGCCGTGGTCGCCAGCATGGTCCTGCCCGCGATCCCGGACTGGACCGGCGCCATGCAGGCGTGCGTGCACGCGCTCAAACCCGGCGGACTGTTCGTGTTCACTGTCAACCACCCCTGCTTCGAACAGCTGTGGACCGCCTGGCGCGACCACGGTGAGTACCGCACGCACCGCTACCTCGCCGAGTACGAGATCCCCGGGCCCAGCGGCGCCAACTTCCACCGCACCCTCTCGACCTACCTCAACCAGCTCACCAGCCTCGGCTGCCACCTGACCGAGATCGCCGAGCCCGGACTCGCCCCCGACGTCGCCTCCGACGGCCCCGACGGCATCGACGCCTACGTCCACTTGCCGAACTTCCTCATCGTCGCCGCACGACGCGCAACCTGACCATCGCGGCCCGACCCGCCGCGCCACCGGTCACGATCTTGGCGTCCGGAGCCGCTGTCCGCTCGTTGCTGCGCAGTGAGAATCCGCGTGCCGTCGCTGTCGGCGCCGACGCCGTTCGCTGCCCGACTTGATCTGTGCAGGGCGCGAAGCCGGTTCGCTGCGGGCGTAGCGGTCGAGGCTGCTGGACGCGGACCCGCTGCTCTACCGTTCGGTCATGTCCGACGTCCTGCTGGTGCATGACCTCGTCGAGCGGCTCACCGGCTGGCTGCCGCGGCTGATGCCATCCGGCGCGCGACGCGACGCGCTCATCGCCGTGCTCACCGAACGGTTTGGGGCCGCGGACACCCCGGTCACCGGCGCCGACTGCGTGGCGGTCGAACAGTGTGCGTGGACGGTCTCCCGCCATCTCGCGCTCACCTTCGAGCCCGGCGGCACCGGCCGGCCCGACACCGTGTCGCCGGGGTGGCCGGATCCCGACCCGGACGTGGTCCGGGCTCGGGCCGCGTGCGTTTCGCAGGTGCGGCGGCTGGCGGACGGCACCTGCCTCATCAGCGTCGATGACCTCGACGCCGTCAGCCTCGCCCAGCCGTATCTCGACGCCGCGTTCGCCCTCGCTCACGGCTCGGCCCGGATCCTGCTCGACCTGCGCGCCAACGGGGGCGGCGACCCGGCAACGGTGGCGCACATCGCCGGCCGGCTGCTCGGGGATGCGCCGACGCAGCTGTCCGAGGTCGTGTACCCGGACCGGCGGCGCCAGTGGTGGACACCCGCCCTGCCGTCCGGCACGAGTCTGCGGCAGCCGGTCGCCGTCCTCGTCGGCCCGGGCACGTTCTCGTCCGGCGAAGCGCTCGCGTATCACCTGCAGGCACGGGGCAGGGTGGCCGTCGTGGGTGAAACCACGCCCGGCGCCGCCGATCACATCACGCCGATCCGGCTGGCGCCGACGGTCCTGGCGTACCTGCCCGAGGCGTACGTCGTCGACAGCATCACCGGCACCAACTGGGAGGGCGCCGGCGTCGTGCCCGACGTCGTCAGCCCGCCCGACACGGTGATCGAGACCGCGGTGGAGGCGCTGCGCTGACGGCTGCTGGGTGAGCCGGGCCAGGATCAGGGCAGTTCGCAGGGCCGTCAGGAATCTTTCCGCGCGGGTCAGCCGCTGGCCTTCGGGAGCACGAGTTCGGCGAACACGGCCCGGTGGTCGCTCCCCGCGATGCGATGGATCACGACCTTCCGCACTCCGACGCGCTTGTCGGCGAGGATGTGGTCGAGCGTCACGCTCGGGAAGTACCACCGGTTGTCGTAGGGCCACGACGTGGACAGCCCGGCACCGGCGGTGTCGGCGGCGTCGTGGTACCCCTTCGCCACCACCCCGCGGAACGCCTCATGGTCGAGGGTCGAGTTGAAGTCGCCCATGAGCACGCTGACCGGTCCGCTCGGGGTCGCCGCCGGCTGCGCCGCGAGATCGGCGTGCCAACAGGCGTCCGTCACGCGGCCCATCGGGGCGCACGGGTGCGCCGACTCGACGTACACCTCCGGGGCGCCCGGCACCTGTACTCTGCCGTGCGCCTGCATGAAGCCGCCGGCGAGCTGCCGGTACCCCTTGTCGGTGAGCGGGAAGCGGCTGTAGACGGCCGAGCCGCCCGCGTCGGCCCGCGGGTAGGTGACCGCGTCCGGCATTGTCTCGTCCAGCCCGGCCGCATGCAGTGCGGCACGCGCTTCGGCGGTGTACTCCTGGACGGCGAGCAGGTCGACGGCGCCGTCGCGGACGAGGCGCACGATCTGGCCGGGGTCGGCCTGGCCGTAGAGCATGTTGACGGTCATCACCCGCAGCGTCGGTCCTGTCTGAGCCCCGGCGCCGGTGTCGGCGATCCAGCGCGGCAGGACGCACGCGGCCAATGCGACCACCACCCCCGCAGCCACGACCGCCGGCCAGATCCGTTTCGTCAGCACCGCGAGCGCCAGCGGCACGAACGAGACCACCGCGACGTACGGGGTGAAGGCGAGGAGCTGGATGGTCGGGTAGCCGCTCTCCAGGCCGAACACCCGCACCGCCGCCCATACCGCGAACGGCGCCATGATCAGCCACAGCAGCACGGTCAACCACCGCCGCCGCTGTAGGGTCGCAGCAGCCGACGTGCCCGGCAGAGTCTCCTCGGTGCTGATCATCCCGCTAAGGGTAGGGGACCAGGCGAGTCGTCACGTGGCGGGTCGTTGGACGAGCGCGCAGTCCCCTGGGGTGAGGCGGAACACCGGCCAGCCGATCTCGGTGCGCCAGTCGGCCGGCGTCGGGGTGTCGCGGGGGCCGACCACGTAGGTCTCGTCGACCGGGCCGTCGACGGCCAAGGCATGCTCGACCACCCAGGATCCCAATCGGCCGTACGTCACGTCGATGTCGTCGTGCCGGCCGGAGTGCACGGCTACGGCGACGTCGACCGGTGGCAGTTCGACGATCTCGATGGGGCCGCTCACGCGGGGTTCACGGACCGGGCGGTACACCGTCATCGTCCCGGCGCCGGCGGTGAACAGCTCGTTGGCGTAACGCCCGCCGGGTGGGCCGGTGCGTTCGGACGGGCCGAACGCGGCGTCGAGCTCGGCCATCGTGGCGTCGTACCAGCTGGTCGAGTCCTCCAGTGTGACGTGGCCGCGGATGGCGGCGACGGTACGGGCGGGCACGGAGCGCAGCTCGACCTGGAGGTCCTCCGGGTCGGGGCGCAGCAGGCGGCGCAGCGACACGACGGCGGCCCGGGTCCGGTCGAGCTCCGCCTCCAGCCGGCGCAGGTGCTCGGCGATGAGGTCCGCGCGCCGTTGCGGGTCGCCGGAGGCGAGGATGGACTTCACATCCGCGAGGGGTACGTCGAGCTCGCGCAACCGGTGGATGACCTGTGCGGACGGGATCTGCTCGGGGGAGTAGTAGCGGTAGCCGGTGAACGGGTCGACGGTGGCCGGCTCGAGCAGGCCGGCTTCGTGGTACCGGCGCAGCGTCCGCACGCTCAGGTGGGTCAGCGTGGCGAACTCCCCGATGGTCAGTCCTTGGCGCATGCCTCCAGTGTTGACCCTCTCCCTGCGGGAGACTCCACCGTTGGCCTCATGAACCTTCCCCCAGCGATCACGACATACCTGACCGCTCACAACGCCCGGGACGTCGACAGGGCGATCACGTCGTACGCACCCGACGCCACCGTGATCGACGACGGCCGCAGCCATCACGGCACGGATGAGATCCGCGAGTGGCTGGCCGGCGCGGCGTCCGAGTACACGTACACCACCGAACTCATCTCCGTCACGCGGCTCGGCGAGGATCGCTACGACGTGGTGCAGCATCTGGAAGGCGACTTCCCGGGCGGGGTGGTCGACCTGCACTACCGGTTCACCCTGCGCGGCTCCGCCATCGTCCGGCTGGTGATCGAGCCGTGAGGACGTGGTTCGCCGCAATGGCCGAGGACCCTCCTCCGCGCCGGGGACGTGAGGCAGGACCTCCGGCACCCTCGCCGGGCGGTCACGTCAGCGGGAGTTGTTTCGGCCCGGCCTGCCCTTGAACCGCCTCTGTACGATGCACCCCGCGTTTCAAGATCGCATCGCGTCAACGTACACAAGGCATTCAGGAGCGTTCCACATATGCTGTCCCAGCTGCAGTATCACGCGCGTTCGTTGGCCCTGGCCGGGCGAACCGCGGAGATTTCACCCGACGCCGTCGCGGCCATCGACCGGTTCGCCGCTGCGCGCGGCTTCCCGCTGCCCGCATCGGTGCGGGAGTGGTATTCACTCACCGCCGGCCAGGAGACGCTGCGCGCGTTCAGCAACGAGGACCGCGTGTACGCGGCCCACGAGCTGGGCCGGATGGAGGAGTACTGGCCCGGCGACGAGTCCGACCAGGAACGCGAGTGGGATCTGGTCGCCGAGCGTCAGCTGCTGCCGTTCATGATCGAGAATCAGGGAGTCTGCTTCTGGGCGGTCATGCTCGACGGCAGCGACGACCCGCCCGTGATGATCTCGTTCGACGACCTGGAGCCCACCGACGAGTGGACGATGCTCACGGCTTCGTTCTCGGATCTGGTGTACACCCGGATCTGGGACCACCAGGCGATGTGCGGCGAACGGACGCTCCGGGCACCGGTGACGAGCTTCGACCCGGCCGCCTGGGCGGGTCTCGGTACACGGTTGGAGGAGCGGCCCACGGACAGCAACGGCCAGCGGCACCGGTTCGCCGGAAGCGCCGACGACCAGCGGGTCCTGCTGGAGAAGGACGCGTGGGGCCAGACCGGCCAGTGTTACCTGTGGGCGGCCAGCGACGACCTGCTCGTCGACCTCGTCACCACCGTGCGGGCAGCCAGCGGCCTGGCGACGCAGCTCAGCACGTACTGGGGCGCGGAGGCCCTCGACCGCATTGGCCATCGCCTGGAAGCCTGAACCATCTCGCCGACGCGCGCGGCACGGCCCGGGGGCTCGTGGTGTCGAGCCACCGTCCCCGGCCGGCCGCCCTGTCGTGGTTCAGGCGGAGAGCAGGCCGCCATCGATGATCACGGACTGTCCCGTCAGGTAGGCCGAGCCCGGACCGAGCAGGTACACGATGAGGGCGGCCACCTCCTCCGGATCGCCCTGCCGGCCCAGCGGCACCCGCGCGACGATGCCGTTCAGGGCAGCGTCGGTGTCGGCCTGGGCGTTCCAGTACGGATCGTTGAACGGGGTGTCGATCCACCCCGGGCACACGCTGTTGACGCGAACTCCGCGGCCCGCGAGCTCGACCGCCAGTGATCGAGTCAGGCTGATGAGTGCACCCTTGGACGCGGCGTAGGCGAACGTGCCGGGGCTGCCGCGGTGGGCCGCGGTCGAGCCCGTGAACACGATGCTTCCGCGGGTGTCCGCCAGCGCCGCCACGGCCGCCTGGGCCAGCAGGTAGGGCGCCCGCACGTTCACCGCCATGGTCGCTTCCCACGCCTCGAACGCGAAGGCCTCCAGGGGGGCGACGACGTGCAGGCCGGCGGTCACGACAACGTGGTCGAGCCGCTCGAATGCCTCCAGGGCGGCGTCCACGGCGGCCTTCGGCGCGTGCCTGTCGGCCAGGTCGTGGTGCCCCACGACGATCCGTCCCGGGGCCTCCTGCGCCGCCACCTCCCGGGCCGCCGAGTCATTGACGTCGGCCAGGTAGACGTCGGTGCCGGCGGCGCGCAGGGCTCGCACGGTTGCCCGTCCGATGCCGGTGGCGCCGCCGGCGACCAGCGCGACGGTCACTCGCCCGCCACCGCGTACGCCCGGTAGTTGGCCGATCCCGGGCCGGCCGCACGGTTCTTCACCACGGCGGCCGCGCGGTAGACCGCCGAGCTCGGCGTGGCATCACGGACGACGGCCGGGACGTCACCGCCCTTCGCGTCGCTGCCGGCCAGGGCGTCGAGGATCCGTGCGAGGAACTGGGGCAGGTCGTTGGGCAGCTGTGAGGTGATGAGGTTGCCGTCGACCACGACGGCCTCGTTGCGCCAGTCGCCACCGGCGTGAATCACGTCGTCCTTGATGACGGGGACCGACGTGACGGCCCGCCCCTTCACGATGTCCGCCGTCGCCAGCAGCCATCCCGCGTGGCAGATCGCCGCGACCGGGGCGGCCCGGTCGTTCAGGGCGCGGACGAACTCGACGAAGCGCGGTTCCCGGCGCAGGTACTCGGGCGAGAACCCGCCGGGCACGATCACCGCGTCGAAGTCGTCGGGCGACACGTCCGCGATGCCGACCTCGGCCACCGCCGGGTAGCCCAGCTTGCTGGCGTACACCTCGCCCGCGCGGGAGCCCACGATCGTGACCCGTACACCGGCCTCCCGCAGCCGCAGGACCGGATACCACAGCTCCAGCTCCTGGTACAGGTTCTCGGCCAGGACGGCGACTCGAGCCTTCTGCAGTTCCATTCAGTCCTCCGTCAGACCGCGATCGACAGGATGCGTCGGGGGTTGTGAATCATGATCTGGTCGAGCTGTTCGTCGGTGACGCCCTTGGCCTTCAGGCGCGGCACCCAGCTGGTGAACATGTAGTTGAGGTTGACCTTCTCGTTCTCCAGCTGCGGGTCGGTCTCGGTGACCGTCGCCCGGGGGTTGAAGAACCACCGGTCGAACGACAGGACGATGCGGTTCAGGTAGCCGTCCTCGATGAGCTCGATGAGGGCGTTGGCCATCGCCTCGTCCAGCTCTTCCGCGCTGCCGACGCGCCAGGGAATGCCGATGTGGTCCAGCTGGACGTTCGCGCCCATCTTGAGGACCTCGCGCATCATGTTGACCTGCGGCGGCACGAAGGCATGGCCGATGATCACCTTGGAGAGGTCCATGCCGACCTCGTCGAGGATCTCGAGCTGCTCGCGTCCCGGGTTCGTGACCTCGAAGTCCATCGGGTCGATGTGGGTGTTGATGCCGCAGCCGGTCGCCATGGCCGCCTTGCCGGCCGCCCGGATCAGGCGGTCCTCCACCTCGTGGACGTGGCGGCCGTACGCGCCCACCGGGCTCGGCTTGGGGAAGACGCTCTCCTGGCCGGTGGCGATCTTGATGGCGCCGGCCTTGTACGGCGTCTGCTGCCAGGCGAACACCATGCCCTCGGTGAGGTCACGCACGAAGAAGTCGGTGAGCTCCTCGACGGTCTGCCGGCGCCAGTAGTACGGCACGCCCATGCGTTCCGGGAAGAACCCGGTGATCGCCACGACGTTGATGCCGGTGCGCTTGGCGACGTCCACCATGAACTGCGGGTGGCGGCCGACCTCGGCCGGGGTCATGTCGATGAGGGTGTTGTAGCCGTTGGGGATCATGCCGGTGACGATTTGATCGCTGACCCGCTCGACGGCGGCGGGGTGGTCGAACACGGTCCGGTGGTCCAGCTCGGCCCCGGGGTAGCCGTAGAGCAGGTGCTCGTGGGTGAGGATGCGGCCCGACTCCTCGGCCGGGACGTCACCGAGCACGGTACGGAAGATCTGCATGACGAATGCTCCTTCGACGTCGGCGAGCGGGGCTCAGCCGGCCAGCTCGGTCCGCAGCCGGGTGAACAGGGAGGGAAGGGCGTCGGCGTCCACCGCGACGCGGTCGGGATCGACGTCGAGGACGAGCTCCCGGACCAGGTGGGCGCCGGAGCCGCTGGCGAAAATGGGCACCTCCGCGGCGCGCAACCGGCGCAGGAGCGCCACCTGCTCGTCGCTGGCCGCCGGGCGGCCGGTCACCGTCCCCGGCACGACCAGTGCGTCCACGTCCTCGGACACGACCTCGTCCGGGACCGTGTCCCCGAGGATCGGGTAGCCCAGGTGGCTCTCACACGGGCCGTCCCCCGGACCGACGACCTTGACCTCCGCCCCCTCCTCCCGGGCGCGCAGGACCGGGTACCAGAACTCGAGCTCCTGGTAGCCGTCGAAGGCGAAGACGACGATCGAACGGTTGGACAACGTCATGGGGATTGACCTGGCCTCTCAAGAGAACTGGTCTATTACATGAACCAGTTGCAGTTTGCCACACGATGGATCGGCTGGGAAGTTCGGCAGGAGCCGGGCTGAGCCGCTACAAAGCCGCGGTGAACCTGTCGAGTGCGTGCGACGCCGCCCCGAGCAGTGCCGCGTCCTCGTCGTCGCGCACGTGGTGCAGCTCCGTGCGGGCCCAGCGCGGCCGGGTGCGGTCCCAGTGGGTTCGCACCGCCCGGCCGAACCACGTGTCCGGGGCCAGGGGTGCCCCGGCAAGGACGATGCGCTGCGGATCGTGCGTCGCGACGATCGTGCGCAGGCCGGCGGACAGGGCGAACGCGGACCGGTCGAGCACACCGACCGCCTGGCCGTCGCCGTTCTCGGCGGCGTCCTGCAGGTCTCCGGCGTGCAGGGCGCGCCCGCTGTGTGCGCGGGCGGCGAGCAGGGGGCTCAACCCGTCCTCCGCGAGCGCGCCCGCGGCTTCGGCCAGGACCCGTCCGGAGACCAGCGCCTCGAGGCAGCCGGTGCCGCCGCAGGGGCAGCGGGGGCCGTACACATCGACCACCACATGGCCGAAGTCGCCGGCGCCGCCGAGCCCGGGGTCCAGCGAGCCGTCCCTGATCACCGCTCCGCCGATGCCGGTGCCCATGGTCAGGACGGCGGTCGTGCCGTGCGGCCAGCGCGCCGCCACACCCAGCGCGGTGGCCTGCGCGTCGTTGAGCAGATAGGTGGGCAGCGGCAGGTGCGGGCGCAGTGCCGCCGCAACGTCGGTCCCGTCGGTGAAACCGAGGTTGAGGGCGGTGCCGACGATGCCTTCCTGCACCACGCCCGCGAGTCCCACGCCCACCGCCGCCGGAGGCTGGGCCAGGTCCGCGGTGGTGTGCAGGACCATCTCGGCAACGGTGACGTACTGCTCGGCCAGGCTCGCCGGCTTGGCGCGGCGGTCCTTGCGCACGATCCGGCCGCCCGACACGGCGGCCGTCCGGATCCAGGTCCCACCCCAGTCGACGGCGGCCACGAGAGTGTCGTGACCGCCGTCGACCGCGAGGTCATTCAACGCAGCCCGGCCGGTACTCGCCGGCCACCGAGAACAGGCACGAGGCTGGCTCGTGGCTCATGTTGTAGAACGAGTGCGGCGTGCCGGCCGGGATCCGCACGCCGTCCCAGGCGTCCAGCTCGACCCACTTCTTCGTGCCGGTCAGCTCGACGTGCAGGTTGCCCGACTCCACGAAGATCACCTTGTCGGCGCCGTGGCTGTACACGTCGCTGCGCTGGCCGCCCAGGAACGACATCTTCCCGCCGGTGAGGTGCTCGGTGCTGGCCAGGATGCCCACGAGGATCTCGCGGCCCCGCGTGGTGCCCTCCATCCGCCAGAGGATGTCGGCCTCCCGGATCATCCAGGTGGTCCGCTCGCGCGGAAGGTCGCGGGCCATCGGCCAGTTGCCGAGCAGCTCGTCCTGCCCCTGCTTCGGCGGGCCGTCGAGCGGGGGCTGGGCACGCGCGTAGGCGCCGCCCGTTCCGGCCTTGGGGGCGGGCTGGAAGAACTCGAGCATCCGCAGCTGCGTGTTGCTGTGGTTCCACTGGTAGTGCCAGGTGTCCTTGCGGAAGAAGATGGCCTCGCCGGGGTTGACCACGAAGACCTCGCCGGTGACCGGGTTGCTCTGGACCATGCGCCCTTCGAGCACGTAGAAGAGCTCGTCGGCGCCGAACACCGTGGGGTGCTCCGGCGAGGAGATCGCGGAACCGTTCGGCGGCATGCCGACGATGTTGAGGTTCATCGTTGCGTCGTCGGCGTAGAACCAGTCGCACAGCCGTCCAGTGGTCTCGTCACCCCACGTGCGCCGCTCAAGGTCTCGGTACCGAAGGACCTGCGGCTCGCGGATGCTCTCGTCTGTCATATCGCCTTCTCGGGTCGGACGCTCTCGCGTTGAGGCCAGCCAAGCGGTCAAGCTAACTGGTCTACATGTTGAACCAGTCTGATGGATCGGGTCGACGGTGTCAAACGACTGCGGCCTGCGCAACAAGCGACTCCCCGGCAGCGGACGGCCTGGCGCTAGGATGCATCCCGGCCAGCGCACACCACAGCGCACCGCAACAAACCAAGGAGGGCAGCCCCGTGGTGAAGGCACTCGACCTCAAGGTCTCCCCGGCCCGGATAGAAGGCCGCAACAACGCGGTCGAGGCCTACCGCGCCCTCCAGGAAGCGCTGACCGTCGGGCAGTTCCCGGCCGGCACCCGGCTGCCCGGTGAGCGCACCCTGGCCGCCGAGCTCGGGGTCAGCCGGGCGACGCTGCGGCAGGTGCTCAGCGCCCTGGCCGACGCCGGACGGATCATGCCGTCGCCGCAGCGCGGCTGGTTCGTTGCCGAGAACCGGCTCGTGCACGAGCCCAACCGGCTGCGCGGGCTCAGCGAGGTCGCACGCGAGCGCGGCATGGAAGCGTCGTCCCGGGTCACGCGGGCCACGGTCCGCCCGGCCACACTGGCCGAGGCGGAGGTCCTGGGCATCGACACGTCCCAGCCGGTGTTCGAGCTGCGCCGGGTCAGGTTCCTGGACGGGTCACCGCTCAGCGTCGACCATTCGTGCCTCGACGCCGTCCGGGTCCCCGGCATCGAGGACGTCGACTTCACCGGCCAGTCGCTCTACGACGTCCTGCGCGACCGGTATGACATCGCGGCCAGCCGGTGCGACTACGAACTCGCGGCGGAGGCGGTCAACGCGATGGAGGCCAAGCTGCTCGGCCTCGAGCCCGGTGATCCGGTGCTGGTCGGTTACCAGAAGACCTTCGACCAGCACGACCAGTGCTTCGACGTGGGCCGTCAGCTGTACCGCGGGGACGCCTACCGATTCCAGGCGTCGCTGTTCCGCTTCTAGCCCTTCTGCTAGCCCTTCATGGCGCCCGATGCCATTCCCTGCATCAGCCGCTTCTGCACGACGAGGAAGAAGATCACCACGGGGATCGTGAAGATCACGCTCGCCGCCATCACTCCGCCCCAGTCGGTGTAGTAGCTGGAGAAGTACTGCTGCAGGGCGACAGGGAGCGTTTCGATCTCGGGCCGCTGCATGTACGTCGCCGAGAACATGAGCTCGTTCCACGACGTGATGAACGCGTAGACGGAGCTCGCCGCCAGCCCCGGCCAGGCCAGCGGAAACACAATCGATCACACGGCCCGCAGCCGACGTCGGGTCTGGTCCGAGTTGATCTGCCGTTCACCCGGCCAGCCCCACTGCCCCGCACGGCCGGACACCGGCGGGCGGTCGGTGTGGACTGGGGCTACAACACGCTACTCACCGGCGTGACCGCCCGCCTCGGCAACGACCGCGCCGGCCGGGCCCGGGTCACCACGACCGGTAAGCCCCTCACCTTCGACGCGACCGGCGTGTCCGCGAAACTGCTACGCCTGCGCACCATCCGTGAACAGGTCCGGACCCGCCTCGACCGCTACGACCGGCTCCTCGAAGGACGGCCCGACCCCGCACTGGCCGTGAAACGAGGCCGGCTCGAGGTTGAGCACGACCGGGTGTGTGCCCGGATCCGGTTTCTTCGCAAGAGCCTCGCCTGGGCCGCCGCGCGTTGGACAGTCGACCATGCCTCCGCCGTGCGATCCACCGTCATCTACATCGAAGACCTCACGTCGATGGAGACCTGTGGGTTGGGTCGGACGTTGAACCGCCGTCTCGGCGTACACGTCCGCGGGCTCGTGTTCACCGCACTCACCCATCTGGCCGCGGTCGAAGGCATCGCGGTCGTAACCGTGCCGGCGCATCCGCGACCGGCGGGCCCACCGCGGATTCCACCAGCATGTGACAGCGACACCGTCACATGCTGGAACAGTGCCGCGGCATAGCCTTTCGTAGGATTTCAGAGACGCTCACGCCGGGATCTGCGGGAGCCGGAGGGGAACCCCCTCCGGCTACCCGACAAGGCGCCTGTTCGCAATTGATCCACCATGCGGACAGCCCTTAACGAAGGGCCGAGGCCTAGTGACTACCCCTTCATCGCGCCTGATGTGATCCCGTGGGCGAACGACCGCTGCAGCACGAGGTACACGGCAATGACGGGGAGGGCGGTCAGAATGGCGCCGGCGGACAGGTAGGTGTAGTCGGTCGTGTACTGGCCCTGGAAGGTGGCCAATGACATCGGTGCCGTCAGTTCGCGACCGCCGGAGAGCATGACGAGCGGCACCAGAAGATCGTTCCAGGTCCAGACGAATGACAGGACGATCAGCGCCAGCAGTTGCGGCATTGCCATCGGCAGCAGCAGGCGTACCAGGATGACGAAGCTGTTGGCCCCGTCGACCCGTCCGGCGTCGGTGATTTCGTGTGGTGCGTCCCGGAAGAACGTGCGCATCCAGAAGCATCCGAAGGGGAGGCCGAGCGCCGTCTCCACCAGGACGACGCCGATCAGGTTGTCGGCCAGCCCCACCTCGCGGAAGTCGAAGAAGAGCGGGATGATCAGCGACTCGTTCGGCAGCATCAGTCCGGCCAGGAGGATGAAGAACAGCGCGTTGCGCAGCGGGAGCTTGAACCGGGCGAGGGCGTAGCCAGCGGGCACCGAAAGCAGCAGTGTCAGCAGCGTCGCTGTGATGCTCACCTTGAAGCTTGTCGCCAAGGCTGTCCCCATGTCGGCGAGGTCCCAGACGGCCTTGAAGTTGCCGAAGTGGAAGGAGTCGCTCAACCTGATGGTGCTGTCCTGGGTGTCGGGCTCCCCCAATGCCATGATCACGACTCCGATGAGGGGGACCATCGCGAGCGCGGCCGCGCAGGTGACGACCACCTGGCCGGTGAGGGCGTGTGCCCGGCTCGTTCTCATCCTTTTCTCCATGGCCGGAGGATCAACATTGTCAGCACGAGGATCACCATGGTCAGGAGCACACCCATGGCTGAGGCGAGGCCGAGGTCTCCGACGAAGAACGCCTTCTGATAGACGAGGAAGGATGGCACCTCGGTGGAACTTCCCGGTCCGCCCTGGGTAGTCACATAGATCAGGTCGAAGTTGCGCAGCGCGGCGGTGACCGCGAGCACCGTGACGACCGTGATCTCGTTGCGAATGCTGGGCAGCGTCACCGCGAAGAACTCGCGGACGGGGCCCGCACCGTCCATCCGCGCCGCCTCGTAGAGTTCCACGGGTATGCGCTGCACACCGGAGATGAGCAGCACGAGGGCCAGGCCGAGGAGCATCCAGGTGCCGATCAGCCCGACCGAGGGCAGCGCCCAGGTGAAGTCGCCCAGCCAGCCGCGGGCCCAGCCGCCGAGGCCGACCGCCCGCAGCAGCGAGTTGATCGGTCCTTCTGGGGCCAGCAGCCAGCGCCAGGCGACACCGGTCACCACCGGGGCGATGACGTACGGCAGGAACAGCGCCGCCCGGAATACGGTCAGCCCTCGGATCCGTGTGCTGCCGATGATGCCCACCAGCACTAGGGCCAAGGCCGTGGTGAGGAGCGCGTAGAAGCCGATCAGCACGAACGCGTGCCCGAACGCGGCGCGGTTTTGCGGGCTCTCCAGGATGGTTCGGTAGTTCTCCAGACCAACCCAGCGTGCCGGGCTGATGCCGTCCCATGCACTGAACGACAGGTAGACGCTGTGCAGGAAAGGCAGGATCAGGAACAGACCGTAGAAGATCAACGCGGGTGCCAGGTACCCGAAGCCGACAAGGGTCGTGGACCTGCGCTGCTTGCGAGCGGCGACTCCCGCCCCGTTCGGTTGAACGGGGCGGGAGGTCACCGTCAGTCTCGACGCCAAGAGCCTGCCGCCTTCGCGAGCGGGTGGAACATGCCGATCAGCCCTTCGCCAGCGATTCCACGAACGGGCCGTAGGACTTCTGCAGTTCCGCCAGCAAAGCGTCGACGCTGAGGGCGCCGGACATGAGCTGGTCGAATGTGCGGGAGATGGTTGGGTACAGCTCCGGCGCGCCCCAGTCGACGTACGGCACGGGTGTGCCCTCGCCCACCAGCTTGAGGCCGTTGCGCAGCGCGTCCTGTGACGGGACCGGCAGGTTTGCCGCGTTGATCGCGGTTTCGGCGTCCGCCGGTGGCTTCGATGGGATGGCGCCACCGGCCAGGAACTGCTCGGCTGCCTTCTGGCTGGTGACGAAGTCGATGTACTTGGCCGCCAGGTCCTTCTTCTTCGCCTTTGCCGGGATGGTCCATGGAATATCGCCAGCACCGACGGCCGCGATTCCCTGCCCGGACACCGACGGGAAGAACACCATCCGAAGCTTCTTGGTCTGCTCCGGCGTGCCCTTGAGCGGAGTGAAGCGGGAGCTGGTCAGGGAGAACAGGCCCTTGCCGGAGATGAAGTTGGCGAGAACCTGGTCGGTCTTGTACGCCGTCCAGTCCGGCGCGAAGTAGCCCTTGTCGCCCCAGGACTTCATGGTCTTGGCGGCCCAGGTTGCGCTCTCGGAGGTGAAGTTCGCGTTCGCGTGGTGGAACACCAGGTCCTGCACGGCCTTCGGACCGCCGTGGGCCAGCAGCAACTCACTGAGCAGCCATGCGGCCAGCTCGCCGCTGGCCGATCCGAACTGCATCGGAATCTCCCCGGCCGCCTTGGCACGCTGCATTTGGTCTTCGAGCTCCGCGATGGTCTTCGGCGCCTCGGTGATGCCCAGCTTCCCGGCGATCTCCGTGTTCATGAGCAGGCCGATCCATGCCGTAGTGGCTGACATGCCCCACAGCGGGCCCTCGCCCATCAGCTTCCCGTCCGTGCTGAAACGGTTGAGCTGAAGCTGGGAGGCGGTCTGGCGGGTGTCCCAACCGTGCTTCTTGGCGTAGTCGTCCATGTTGGTCAGCAGACCGCCCTTGACGAAGGCGCCCAAGGCCTGGTAACCGCGGTTGACCTGCGTAACATCCGGCGGGTTGGTGCCGGAGAGCTGAAGCTTGGCGATGGAGGCCAGGTCGTCGAAGCTCTTCGCGACAAAGTCGACCTTTACGCCTGGGTTTTCGTCCTCGAACTGCTTGTTCAGCTTCTGGTAGACGGCCAGGTTGCCCGGCGAATTGGCCAGGCCGCTCTGCACGACCAAAGTGCCGCCGCCGGTTTCCTCGCCAGCCGGCGAGGACGAGCAGGCGGTGACAGCGACTGCGACGACGGTGGCTAGCAAGGCGGTAGCGAACCGGGCATGGCGCCCTTTGGCGTGTCTATTGGGCATTTGCGGGTTCCTTCTCTACTCGGCGCGGCCGGCTGGCCGGGCTCGCTGGTGCTGCACCCCGCGGAGCGAGGGTCGGAATCGCAGGGATTAGGTGGCCTGGGAGCGGACGTCGGAGCGCCGGCGGAACCTTCGGGCGGTGGACATCAACGGCGCGGCGGAGACGTGAACCGATCCTTTGCCGCCTCGGGTCTTCACTTCCAAGCAGCAACTGGTCTGCGGAGGAGACCAGATTGCAATTCCATGATCGGGCTGTCAAGGCTCGCTGGCGATCATTGCGGCCTTCGTTACCCACCCGTGATGCAGGTCATACGGGTCGTCACGTCGTGCGCGACGTGACGGAGACAAATCGTCGTGAAGGCCTCGACTCCGCCGACTTCCTGCCCGGCTCGAGACTTCCCGGTGAATGCGCGCTCGCCGCCCAGCTGGAGATGATCCTGCGGCAGGTCACGGAGCCGCGCATGAAGTTCATGCTGGTCGTGCGCACTCCGCCGGATCTTGCGCTGACGACGTATCCGGTGCTCGCCGCGTCGATCTTCGAGCCGGCGGCGCACGATCCTGGCGTGTCGTTCCGGCTCGCTCCGTGGCGGCACGAGCAGGCATGTCAGGTGTGGGAGTCGGCTGAGGGTGAACACAGACACCGTTCACGGACCTGCCGCCATCCGTTCAACAGCTTGCAACGGTGCCGCTCTACCTGGCGCTACTTCATTCGGCCGGGCGGGCCGGCCCTGAACGTGCAGCGTCGGCGTACCGGCTGGTCGACCACTGCATCCGCGGCATCCTCCGTCGGGCGGGCGTTGACGCAGCGGTCACGTTCGAGTCCCTGTCCGACCTCGCGATGGCCCAGGCCCCATTCTGCTGGCCCGTCACTCCCTGCGCACATGCTGCGGCGGACCCCGCCGGGCAGTGCGGGACCAAGCCCCGTCAGGGCATTGACCGAACTGCCGCCGCTCGTGGTCAACGCCGGCCTGGAACCCAGGTTCGCGCACGACGTCATCCGCGAATACTTCGTTGCTGCCCGCATCGCCGACGCACTCGTGGAGATGGGCCGTTCCGTTCCAAGTGTCAGCGCGATCAACGACCTGGCGGAGCAGGCTACCGTGTCCGCGGCAGCGCAGGGGATCCTCGAGTTCGTCGTCTGCCGGGTCGACGACCGTGACCAGAACCTCGTGCCCGCCATCGCTACGTCGCCCGCCATCTCTGTCGACGTGGCGTTGCCCGTGCTGTTACGGAACCCTGCCGCAGCGACGAGATCACCGCAGGTACTGCGGTCGTGCGCTGCCCGCGCGACGCACCCGCAGACGCTGAATCTCGCCCGGGCCCTCCTGTCCAAGCCGGAACTCGCCACCGCTCTCAGCGGAACGTACAGCGAATGGGTCGTCACCGCGCTGCGCACATTCGGCCCGTCAGTGTGGACGGAGATGCTGGCGCATCTTGAACGGTCTCTTGACGCCGGAATGGCGGAGGCCCTGCTCGGCACAGCCGACTTCGAGCAGGGGAGGAGGCGGCCTTCTTCGCGCGCCGTGCTGTGCTGTTCCATGGTCTGTCCGATGATGGCTGGCTTGAAGCTCTCGTTGCTCACGAGGACTGGCGCGTCCGGGCGGCGCTGGCGAAGGGTCTGCTCCTCGAAGTGGGCAGCCGGCAACGACGTGACCAGGTCAAACAGGCTGCCAAGCTGCTCGGCCTCGAGCCCGGTGATCCGGTGCTGGTCGGTTACCAGAAGACCTTCGACCAGCACGACCAGTGCTTCGACGTGGGCCGTCAGCTGTACCGCGGGGACGCCTACCGATTCCAGGCGTCGCTGTTCCGCTTCTAGCCCTTCTGCTAGCCCTTCATGGCGCCCGATGCCATTCCCTGCATCAGCCGCTTCTGCACGACGAGGAAGAAGATCACCACGGGGATCGTGAAGATCACGCTCGCCGCCATCACTCCGCCCCAGTCGGTGTAGTAGCTGGAGAAGTACTGCTGCAGGGCGACAGGGAGCGTTTCGATCTCGGGCCGCTGCATGTACGTCGCCGAGAACATGAGCTCGTTCCACGACGTGATGAACGCGTAGACGGAGCTCGCCGCCAGCCCCGGCCAGGCCAGCGGAAACACGATCGACCAGACGGCGCGTAGCCGGCTCGCCCCGTCGACCAGAGCGGCCTCTTCCAGCTCGTACGGGATCTCCACGACGAACGAGCGCAGCATGAACGTGCACAGGCCCACGGTCAGAGCCAGGTGGCTCAGGGTCAGCCCCTGGAACGTGTTGAGCAGGCCGGCGTTGCGGAACAGCGTGAACAACGGGATGACGAGGATGGTCTGCGGCAGCAACTGCGTGACGAGGATGACGACCGTGAGGATGTGCCGGGTCCGCAGCCGGTAGCGGGCCAGGGCGTAGCCCGCCAGCAGGGCGATCAGGCCGGTCAGCACCGTCGTCGCCACGGCGACGATGAGGGAGTTGCGGAACTGGGTGGGGATGTTGCCGTCGAGCAGGTGCGTGTACCGCTCCACCGTCGGCGACGTGACGATGAACCGCGGGGTGCGGGTGAACAGCTCGCTGTCGGGCTTGACCGACGTGACCAGCATCCAGAAGAACGGGAACAGGCTGCTCACCACGATCACGGCAACGAGCAGGAACAGCGCACCACGGCGCAACAGCGACGTCATCGAACGTCCTCTCGGTTCAGCCGGACGTACAGCACGCTCACCGCGGCCAGCATGAGGAACAGGACCACGGCCATGGCCGCGGCGGAGCCCTGGTCGAGCTGGGCGAACGCCTCGAGCCAGGTCAGCAGGGACAACACCTCGGTCGAGTGGTCCGGGCCGCCGGGCGGTGTGGTCATCACCAGGAAGTGGTCGAAGGACTGATACGCCCAGATGGTCGAGATCGTGGTCATCACGACCAGCAGGGGACGGATCATCGGCAGCCGGATCCGTCGCAGGATCTGCCAGGCGCTGGCGCCGTCGACCCGGGCCGCCTCCACCACTTCACCGTGGGTGCCGCGCAGCCCGGCGAACAGGGAGACCGCCACGAAGGGGACCGAGTGCCAGACGACAGCGATCGTGATGGCCACCATGGCCGGTGTACCCGTGCTGAACCAGGAGTAGCCGTTGAAGGAGTCGAGGCCGAACCAGTTGACCAGCAGCCAGTTGACCACGCCGTACTGGTCGTCGAACAGCCACTTCCAGACGATGCCCGACGCGACCCGCGGCATGGCCCAGGGGAGCAGCACGATGACGCTGAGCACCCTGGCCGCGCGGGGTGCGGAGTCAAGGACCAGGGCGATGGCCAGGCTCAGCAGGATCGTGGTGACGACCACCGCGGCCGCGAACAGGGTCGTGCGCAGCAGCGCGGCGGTGTAGTTCGGGTCGGCGAAGATGTCGCGGTAGTTCTGCAGCCCGACGAACGGTCCACTCTGCAGGTACTCACCGTCGAAGAACGACAGCCAGATCGTGCGCGCCACGGGGTATCCGACCACGCCGACGATCACCGCGAGCAGAGGCGCCAGGAAGGCCCACGGCAGGAATCGTTTCTCGAAGCTCTGCTGCCGGTGCGGCAAGCGCGGCGCGCGCAGCGCCCTCGGGATGGCCGAGGACGCCGCGCGACGGATCGTGGTCTTCACATTCTCAACCAATTGCCTGGTTCACCTGGTCCGCGAGTTCCTTCATGGCGACGTCGGCCGTCTTCTTGCCGCTCATGATCGATTGCATGGCGTTCACGATGGAGTTGGCCCCCTCGACCTTGCCCCAAGTGGCCACCGGCGGAATGGAACGGGTGTGGTCGGCCTGTTCGGCGTACGCCTTGAACAGCGGGGCGGAGAACGACCCGGTGGCCTTCTCCTGGGCCAGCGCGTCGTTCGTCGCCGGAAGCAGGCCCAGGTTCGAGGTGACCGGCACGAGGTTCTCCTTGGTCATCATGAACTTCACGAAGTCGTTCGCCACCGCCTTGTTGTTGCACTCGCGGAACACGGCGAGGTTGCTGCCGCCGGCGAACGTGTCGTTGTTCCCACCCGGGCCCTTGGGCAGGACGGCCGTGGCCAGCTTGCCCTCCAGATCGGGGCTCTGCTTGAGAATGGTCCGCAGATCCCACGATCCGCCGACCATCATCGCCGTCTGGCCCAGGCCCATGGACTTGTCGACGTCGGCCGCGGTCCAGGCCGAAGCGCCGGCGGGCGACAGGCGATCCTTGGTCAGCAGGTCGGAGTAGAACTGGAACGCCTGGACGGACTGCGTCGAGCCGGCCTCGGAGACCCACTTGTCGCCGCTCTGCTTGGCGATCTCCCCGCCCCAGTTCCAGATCAGCGGCAGGTAGTACCAGTGCGCGCCGCCGATGATGCCGAACCCGTTGACGCCCTGGTTCTTCGCCTGAATGGCGAGGGCGTCCTCGCGCAGCTCCTGCCAGGTGGCGGGGGCCGCCGTCTTGCCGATCGCCTCGAGCATGTCCTTGCGGTAGATGAGGGCGCGGACACCGGTGTCATAGGGAACGGCGTACGACTTGCCCTTGAAGATGGTCGACTCGATCATGCCGGGCACGTAGGTGCCCTGCAGCGTCTTGGGGTCGTTGGCGTAGACCTCGAGGGCGTTGAGTGCCGCGAATTCGGGGGTCCAGGTGTTGCCGATGAGCGCGACACAGGGGACGCTGCCGCCGGCGATCGAGGTCAGGTACGTCTGGTGTGCGTCTTTACCGAGGAACCGGAGGTTCACCTTGGTCCCCGGGTGTGCGGCGGCGTAGTCGTCCGCCAGCTTCTGCATGATTGGCTGCTGGGTGTCCCCGATGGGGTCGCCCATCCAGAAGTCGATGCTTCCCTTGATCTCGCCCGAGCTGTTTGCGCCCGAGTCGCTTGCTCCGCCACAGGCCGCGAGGGCCAGAGCCCCCGCCAGCCCGATGGCCACGGCGACACGGCCGCGCCATAAGTTCCTTGCACGCATCGCTGCTCTCCTCTGCTCGGGACCGAAGACCTGCTAAGCGCGGGGTACGCGGTGCCTCCGGACCTGTCAACCTGCCCGGCTGTCTGACAGCCGGATAAGTTGTCCCTCAGGGTGCACCGTGGTGAGGTGGATCGCAAGGCCCTCCGCTCGGTTCGTTACGAAGTTTCCTTGCGCCCGGGGCCCACAGTTTGGTACACACGCGGGAGTGATCAGTTTAGGATCACCGCTGGTCAGAGCGGTGTCGGACGGCCGCAAGGCGGCTCGGAAGGATGAACATGTAGTAACACGACTCAGTATCTTGACCTTGTGCTAGCAGGTCAAGAATGGTTTGGTCGTAGGCATGTTCCTGCGGTTCACCTCGCGGACCAGCGCCGACGGCGCGGTGGTGCGCTACGTCGCCCTGGCCCACAACCGGCGGGTGGACGGGCAGATCAAGCCGGACGTACTGATGAATCTGGGCCGGGAGGACCAGGTTGACGTGGCCGGGCTGCAGCGGCTGGCCGCGTCGATCGGCAGGCACTTCGGCGGCGACGATCCGGCCGGTGTCGCGCCGGCGGGTGCGGCCGCCAGGGCCGCGTCGCTGGAGGTCGTCGATGTCCGGACCATCGGAGCCACCTGGCTGCTCGACGCGCTGTGGCACCGCCTCGACGTGGGCGCGGCGGTGCGTGCGGCCACCGGCGCGCGGCGGTTCACCGCCAACCTGGAACGGGTGTTGTTCGCGCTGGTCGCCCACCGGGCGGTGGCCTCGACGAGCGGGCTGCCGGCCGCGGAATGGGTGCGCGAGGAGGCCGCCGTGCCGGGACTATCCACAATGGACGATGAACACGTCCGCCGGGCGATGGATCTGCTCGTGGACGCGGACACGCAGGCGCGGGTGCAGGAGTCGCTGTTCCTCGCCGTGACCGACCGGCTCGACCCGTTGTTCTTCGACACCATCGAGTTCGCCTGCGACAACGGGGAGCGGATAGTCATCGGCGTTGCCGCGACCAAGGAAGGCATCCCGGTCCGCTACTGGTGCTGGACGGGTGGCGCCGGTGCCGGCTCCGTCCCGGCCGAGGTCCGCGACGACCTGCTGGACCGGCATCCGGGCCGGGTCATCACGTTGGTCGAGCGCGGCTTCTCCGGCGCGGACGACCTGGCCGGCCTGGGTCGCGCCGGCGATCACTACATGGCCGGGATGCGTATGTGCGACGGCAACCGCCTCGTCGAGGCGGTGTTGTCCCGCTCGGGCCGCTACCGGTACGTCCGCGACGATCTGCGCGTCCGGGAGGTCCGCATCGACGGTCAGGACGCCCGGTTCGTCGTCTGCCACGACCCGGATCAGGCGCAGCGCGACCGCCGGCAGCGCGACGAGGCAATCGTCCACATCCAAGCCGAACTGGCCCGGATCGCCGACCAGTGCGCCGGAGACGACGCCGGCCGCGTGCGGGCCGAGTGCGCGCTACGCGACCACCCCACCCTCGGCCGCTGGCTTGTCCGGCGGCCCGACGGACGCCTGAAGGTGGACCTGGCGAAGGTCAAGGCCGAGGCCAGGCTCGACGGCAAGCACCTCATCGCCACCTCCGACCCGCACGTCAGCGCCGAAGACGTCGCCTTGGGCTACAAGAACCTCCTGGAAGCTCGTGACCTCAAGGCGCGGCTGCTGCCCGGAGCGGCCGCCCACAGCTCGGGACACCGCATCCGCGCGCACGTGCTGATCTGGTGGCTGGCCCTGCTGCTGACCCGCGTCGCCGAGCAGTCCTGCGGTCAGACCTGGCGGATCATCAACCGGCAGCTCGGGCGGGTGGCCCAGGTGACCCTCACCGGTTCGGCCGGCACCGTCACCCAGACCACGCCGCTGAGCCCCGAGCAGGCGGCCATCTACCGGGCGCTGACCATCCAGCCGCCGGCCCGGGTCACCGCGTCCGCCCCCGGTCGCCGACGAGCTCGCGGGCATTCTCGCTGAGCACGGCCGAGCGATGCGTGTCGCCGAGATACTCGCGCAAGAGGTTGAAGCGCTCGGCCACCTCGTCGAGCGACGAGAACGGGAAGTCCGTTCCCAGCACGACCCGCGAGTCGTCGACGAAGGACAGCAGCGCGCCGAGGTCGGCGGCGGTGTGGGACAGGGCGGTGTCATAGCGAAACGCCGCCAGCGCGCGCAGGACGCCCTGCGCGGCGACGGCCGCGAGCTCCGGCATGCCTTCGGCCAGCACCATGCGCGGAGCGACGACCGGCATCGCGCCGCCGCAGTGCGAGAAGACCCACCGGATCCGCGGAAATCGGCGCGGCACATCGGTGAGGAGCAGGTTCGTGATGAGGCGCGTCGAGTCGAAGAGATACTCCAGGACCGACGGCCGGAGGGGGATCTCGCCCTCGGGCCACCACGCGGGCAGCACCGGGTGCACGTGGATGAAGGCACCGCGGTCGTTCAGGGTCTCCAGCAGGCCGTCGAACTTGGGATGGCCGACGTACGACCCGGCGTAGCTGGTGAGCAGGCCGACGCCGACGAACTCCGGCCGGTCGAACACCCGCTCGATCTCGGTGAGCGCGGCGTCGACCGAGGGCAGCGGCAGGCAGGCGACAGCCGCGAACCGCCCGTCGCCATCGCGGACCACCTCGGTGAGCTCGTCGTTGGTGTCCCGGCACAGGGCCGTGGTGAAGGTCTGATCGCCGAAGTAGAACCCGGGCGAGGCGACGGACAGCACGGCCAGGTCGATGCCCAGCCGATCCATCATCCGGACCGAGTCCGCCGGCTCCCACACCGGAAACGGTGCGCCCGGCTGAGCCTGGATTCCCAGTGCCGTCAACCGGCTGACATAGGACGCCAATGGCGCGTGGTGATGAAAGTCGACGATGGTCATGACACCAGCTCTCGGACGGCACGGATGGTTCGCAAGAGGTCTTCGGGCCCGCCCGCCTCGTGGCCGTTGAACTGCCACACGGTCATCTCCTTGGGCCCGGCAAAGGCATTGTATGCAGCGAAAACGGTGGAAGGCGGGCTCACGACGTCATGCAGGGCGACGCAGAACCGGCCGGGACAGGTGGCTCGCCGCGCGAAGGACACGGCGTCGAAATAGGCGAGGGTCTCGAAGGCGAGCCCCACCGAACCGCGGTGGGCGGCCAGCCATTTGACGATCTCCCCATGGGGACTGTGGTCCGTCACCTCGACCGCGCGCCGGAAGGCGGACAGGAACGGCACGTGCGGCATCGCCAGGCGGACATCGTCCCGCAGGCCGGCCGCCACGAGCGCCATGGCACCCCCCTGGCTGCGTCCCGTCACCGCGATCCGGTCGCGCGCCACGGCCTCGTGGGTCGTCACGGCATCGACGAACCGGTACGCGTCGGTGAACAGGCGGCGGTAGTAGTACCGCTCGGGATCGAGGATGTCCCTGGTCATGAACCCCGGCGCGGACGGGCCCGCCCCATGCGGGTCCGCGGTGTGGCCGGCCCGCAGGGCGCTGCCCTGGCCGCGGGAGTCCATGACGGCGTGCGCGAAGCCGGCACTGGCGTAGGCGAGCGACTCGACCGGGTGCCCGCGTCCGCTGCCGTAGCCCAGGTACTCCACCACGAGCGGCAGGGGGCCGGTTCGCTCGTGCGGCAGCAGCAGCCACCCCCGTACGTCGTCCCCGGCGTATCCGCCGAAGGTGACGTCGTACACGTCAACGGTCCGGACCAGGGCATCCACCCGCTCAAACCGCGGATTGAGGGGATGAGCGCCCTGTTCGTGCAGGGTCCGGCTCCAGAAGGCGTCGAAGTCCCCGGGCTCGGGGTGCGGGTACTCGTACCGCACCAGTTGATCGAGGGGGAGGTCTACCCGCATCGCACGACTCCTGTCCGACTGTCCGACAGGAGTCTAAGCAATGACGACCGCGGCGGGGAAGGGACAACCTGTCATGCAACCTGATAGCCTGCCAGGCGAGTGAAGCCAGGAGCTACAGGTGGAGGAACGGGCATGGCGCGGACAGTCGCCTCCGGGTACGACGTCATTGCCGTCTCGGGTGACCCGGAAGAGCGGGGATACCAGTACGGCCTCGCTGCGAAGACCCGGATCGAGCAAGCGTTGCGGACCTATGCCGACGTGTTCCGGCACTACGCATCGTGGGACTGGGACGCCGTGCGGCGACACGGACTCCGGTTCGCCGGTCCTATCGAGGACTTCTCGCCGGCGTCCGCGCGGGAGATCCGGGCGATCGCCCGCGGGGCCGGCGTCGAGGTGGCCGACATCCTGGCCCTGAACACCCGTAGCGAGATCATGTTCGCCGCTCCCGGGCGAGCCCGGGCGGTGGCATCCACCGAGTGCACGTCATTCGCGCTGACCCCGGAGCGCACGACCTCCGGTGCCGCGCTGATGGGGCAGAACTGGGACTGGATCGAGGGGGCCCGGGAAACCGCGATCGTGCTGCAGGTGCACCGGGACGACGGCCCGGACTTCGTCACGGTGGTCGAGGCCGGGATGCTGGCGAAGGTCGGGATCAACTCCAGCGGTGTCGGCCTGTGCACCAACACCCTCATCTCGGACGGCGACGAGGGCCGGTTCGGCGTTCCGTACCACGTGCTGCTGCGATCGGTGCTCGACAGCGACAGTGGTGCGGAGGCCGCCCAGCGGATTCAATCCACATCGCGGGCAAACTCCGCAAATTATCTCATCGCGGATGCGGCCGGGTTCTGCGCGGACATAGAGACCGGACCGGGCGACGGCCCGTGCGGCGTGATCACTCCCGTCGACGGTGTGGTCACGCACGCCAACCACTTCCTGGTCGACGGTCTCACGGGGGTGGACCGCTATCTCGAGCGCAAGGCACACACGCGCAACCGGCTGCACCACCTGACCGCGCGCGTGCAGCAACACGACACGCACACGATCGAGAGCCTGCAGGAGGCGCTGGCCGACCACGCGGACGCACCGCACAGCGTGTGCCAGCACCCGGACGCGGCCCAGCCCGTGGCCGAGCGCACCTGCACCATCGCGGGGATCGTGATGGACCTGTCGGCTCGCTCGCTGGTGTACGCCGCCGGCAGCCCGTGCGAGTCGACCTGGTCAGTGCCGGTGCGCTTCGATGCCTAAGTCTGACCGGCCGGCTGCCCGACAGGCTGTTAACCTGGCAGCCGTGAAGGTGATCCCTGTCGCGCAGCGCACCGCGGCGGAACACGTGCGATCGCAACTCGTCGAACTCATCGAGTCGGGTGAGTTCGCGGTGGGTCAGCGGCTGCCCTCCGAGGCCGAGCTGTCCAAGTCGTTCGCGGTCAGCCGTTCGGTGATCCGTGAGGCACTGCACAGCGTGAACGCGCTCGGTCTCACCCGTTCGTACGCCGGCAAGGGCACGTTCGTCGACGCGCAGTTCGCGCCGTCCCAACTGCTGACCGGCAAGTATCTCCCCCGCGACCTGCACGAGGTCCGCCGGACGCTGGAGGTGCCCTTGGCCGCCCTCGCGGCCGAGCGCCGTTCGCGGACCGACCTCAAGGCGATGACCGAGCTGCTCGTGCGGTTCCGTGAGGAGCAGGACCCCTCCATCCGAGTCGGCATCGACGCCGACTTCCACGTGGCCATCGCCACCGCGACCGCCAACCCGCTGTTCCCCAGGCTGGTCTCAGAACTCCGCTCGGTCCTGCAGGAGCAGGCCATAGCCGCGGCCGCCGTACCGGGCCGGGCGACCCAGGCGGCCGACGAGCACGACGCCATCCTCGCCGCCATCTCGAAGCGCGACGCCGACGCGGCGGCCAATGCGATGAAGCTGCACCTGGCCGCCGTGGAGGACACCGTGACCAAGCCCGGACGCCGGAAGTAGCAGCGCACTCGGGGACGTCCTGACCGTCCGTCAGGACCACTGCTGGTGACCGGGACTCCTCTCTCCGGGGCGTCCTGTCGTGCCGAGGTCACCGCACTCGATCGTGCTGCTGGCGCGTGCCCCTACCAGAGGGGCACCTGATCGGGATGCAGGACGATTCGGTGCCGCTCGGTGGCCTCGGCCTGTTCGCGGTCCCAGGACTCGGGCCCCAGCCTGAGCCCCGGCCTGGCCCAGACGTCATGGGAGTCACCCGCCAACCAGGCACCGAACCATTCAGGCAGGGTGAGATGCAGCTTGCACGACTCGTACTCATCCGACCACCACATCTGCCCCTGCGGGTGCCGGCAGTCCAGCAACGCCCACATCGCACAGCCGAGATCGCAGAAGAACACGACACCGCGCGGCGGCGGTGGGTGTTCGCCTGGCTCGGCCTCAGCGCTGACAAGCTCCAGGTACCCATCGACCATGGGAATGTTGGACCAGCTGTTCGTCAAGCCCTGGATGCCGCCGTGAGGTCCGATACCACCATCGCCGAGCTCACGGTAGATGCGGCGCAACAACGGCGGCAGGCGATATCCGATCACCGCCTCGGCATCCCTGATGACCTGCTCGGAGACCGGCGGAGGCAACAACGACGCGGACGGCGAATCCGTCGGGCGACCTGCCTCCACCCGCGCCCGAATCGCATCGAAGATCTCGTCCTCAGTCATGCTGCCGGTCCCCTCAGCGTGAGCGTGTCCACCACGATGGTGGCCGAACCGGCGCGTCATCGGGGTACGCCACGACGCAACGAGGAAGCGCCGAAGTCACCGACAGCACCGGCACCCGTCTCGAGAGCGGCCATCAGCGCCCAGAGGAAATCACCAGGAAGTGGAACGCGCTGCGGCAGCAGATGAGCGGCGACACGGCCTCGAACCCGATTCCGGAGGGAGGCCCGAAACGGAGCTTCTACGTTGACCGAGGGCACTCTGTGACCGATTGATCGCCAAACCGGAGGCCGTAGACCGGCCAGCGCCCAGCGCTTGCGGCTTGATCGACCCGGCTCAGATCTCACCGCGGAGGTCTGCTGTGGCGCACCGAGACCTGACCGGTGACCACCAGGAGGTTGCGGGACACGGCCCTCGCCACCGGGCCGATGACCAGGTCTTGCCGTGCGATCCGTTACCGTGGGCTGGTGTGCGTGGAAGTTGAGGACGTCTTGCGAGCGGCCGCTGCCCAGGACGCTGCAGATGGCCGGACCGACCGTTTCACATACCAGCTTGCGTAGCGCTGCACGGCGGCAGGTGGTCGACGGGTTGGCGGACCGGATTCTCGGGCTGCGGCTGGAGCACCCGGCGCGGGTGGGGATCGACGGTCACTCCGCTGCCGGCAAGACGACGCTGGCCGACGAGGTGGCCACCGCCCTTCGAGGGAAGACGGCGCGGCCCGTGCTCCGGGTCGCGGTCGACCACTTCAAACAGCATGTCGACCAGCGCACGCGGTATCCGTCCGGCTCGCCGGAGAGCTACTACTTCGAGATGTACGACGTCGACGCGATCCGCAATGAGCTGTTGGTGCCGCTCGGTCCCGGCGGCGACCGCCGCCACCGCACCCAGATCATGGACTTCAGCGGTCGCACGCCCGTCGACTCCGGCGTCCAGGTGGCCTCGGACGACGCGATCCTGATCGCGGATGGCGGCTTCCTGCAGAAGCCGGCCCTGGCGCGGCACTGGGACCTGCGGGTCTACCTCCACATCGACGTGGCGGACGTGCTGTCCCGCGGCACGGCCCGTGACCAAGCGTGGATGGACTCGGCGGAGGCCGCCGCCGAGCGGTACCGCACGTACTACATCCCCGGCGAGGAGCTCTACCTGGCCGAGATCCGCCCCGCCGAACAGGCCGACATCGTCATCGACAACCGGAACTTCGACGACCCCCGCATCATGCCGAGGAGCAGGACCGAACAGCGGTGAACTGAACCGTCAGCGGCCGGTGGTGCCGTCGAGGTGTTCGCGGAGGATGTCGGCGTGGCCGGCGTGGCGGGCGGTCTCCTCGATGAGGTGGACCAGGATCCAGCGCAGGGACGGGCCGCCGGCGCGTAGCGGCCTGGTGAGGTCGGGGCAGGACTCGACGAGTTCGTTGGCGCGGGTGATGGTCTGCCGGTAGTCGGTGAGGATGCTCTCGACGGTGTCCTTGGTGGTGGGCCGCATGGTGCGGCGGAGGCTGGTGATGCGGTCGCCGAAGAAGTAGTACCGCTCCACGTGCGCCAGGTGTTTGGCGAGGCCGAGCAGGTTGGTGCCGGAGGGGACGCCCGCGGTGCGGGCCTGCGGCTCGGGGGCGCCGGAGACCTTGGCGGTGATCGCGTCGCGCAGGTAGTTGAGGAAGCCCAGCAGGACCGACTTCTCGTCGGGGGCGGTCGACGGTGGTCCGGAGTCTCGGTGCGCCATGTCGCCAAGCATCGCCGCCGGGGTTGCGTCACGGCGAAGGAACGTGCGGATCCGCAACAGGCGGCAGCGCCGCGTAGCCGGCGAGGAGGATGTCGACGGCCTCGGCGAAGCGGTGGTCGAAGTCCAGGCCGGCGCGGGTGGTGATGACCTCCAGGAGGTTGGGGAACTCGGCCGGGTCGAGGTCGCCGGCGTGCTCGTCGAGGTTGGGGTCGGAGTCCTCGTGGCCGGGGGTGCGGCCGGCCTCGGCGAGGGTGTGTCCGATCGTGAAGGTGGCCACGACGTTCACGACATCCATGGCGCGGCCGAGGGGCAGTCCGGCGGCGCGCATCGCGGCCAGCCAGCGCTCCGACATGCGTAGCGCGTCGGGGGAGTTCACGGGGCGGGTCGCGGCGAGGGGGAGCACGCCGGGGTGGGCGAGCAGCGCGGCCCGCAGCGAGTGCGCGAAGGACCGCATCCACGGCACCCAGTCGTCGAAGTCCACGGACAGTCCGGCGAAGGCGTGCTCCATCACCCGGTCGACCAGGCCGTCGAGCAGCGCGTCCTTGTTCGGTACGTGCCGGTAGAGCGACATCGCCTCCACGCCGAGGTGCGCGCCCAGCTTGCGCATCGACAGCGCCGGCAGGCCGTGGGTGTCGACGTAGTCCAGCGCGGCGTCGAGGACCCGCTCCCGGCTCAGTCCGGCCTTCGGCACGCGCGCTCCCTTGACGATGTTTACGGCGTAAGCAAAACTACCAGACAGCGGCATGCTTACACCGTAAACATGGAGGCTGACGTGCTCGTCCTCGCCCTGGTCCTGATCCTTGCCGTGGTCGCCTACTTCCTGGTGACGACGCTGGTCGACCTGTACCCGTTCAACAACGTGCGCGACGCGAAGCGCGAGGAGCAGCGCACCGAGGTCGCGATCAACGCGCCGGTGATGGCGCTGCCCGCGGTGCTGCTCGGGCTCGGGAAGGTGCTGCACCTGCCGGTCCTCGGCTACGCCGCCGGCACCCTCGCCGCACTTTCCGTGGCCGGCGGGCTGATCCTGTGGTGGATGCCGTACCTCGCCGGCCGCACCGCACCGTGGGCGACCGCCGGCGCCGGCGTCACCTGGGCGGAGCTGCACGCCCGCACGTACGCCCGCACCGTCACCGTCCTGCCCCGCATCGGCGACCGCCCCCGGCCCAACCTGGAGCACATGATCCTGCACACCCTGATGCTCGCCGCGGCCGTCTGTACCTTTGCGGCGGTGTGAAAACCCGGGTATGCAAGGTGCATGGACCCCGAGGAAGTGGCCCGCCGCTGCGCGCGGACCGTGTGGGACGGTGACGAGGCGAGCCGCGCGCTCGGCATGCGGCTCGGCGACGTCTCGCCCGGCCGGGCGACGATCGCGATGCGCGTCCGTGACGACATGGCCAACGGCCACGGCATCTGTCACGGCGGGCTCATCGCGAGCCTCGCCGACAGTGCGTTCGCGATCGCCTGCAACACCTACGACGAGGTGACCGTGGCCGCCGGCTTCGACGTCACGTTCGTCGCGCCCGCGAAGCCCGGCGACGACCTGACCGCCGTCGCGCAGGAGCGGGTCCGGCAGGGGCGCAGCGGCCTGTACGACGTCACCGTGCGCACCGCCGACGGGTCGGTCATCGCCGAGTTCCGCGGCCGCAGCAGAGCACTCGGCCGCCGCATCCTGGAAGGGCAGGAACGAGCGTGAGAGACCTGAGCCCGCGCCCCGGCGACCTGGAGCCGATTGAGACCGCGTCCGTCGACGAGTTGCGCGCCCTGCAGCTCAAGCGGCTCCGGTGGACGCTGCGGCACGCGTACGACAACGTGCCCCTCTACAAGCGCAAGTTCGACGAGGCCGGAGTGCACCCGGACGACTGCCGCTCGCTCGAGGACCTGGCGCGTTACCCGTACACGACGAAACAGGACCTCAGGGAGAGCTATCCCTTCGGGATGTTCGCGGTCCCCAGGGAGCGCATCGCCCGCATCCACGCATCCAGTGGCACCACCGGACAGCCCACCGTCGTCGGCTACACGCGGGCCGACGTCGACATGTGGTCCGACGTGATGGCCCGCTCGATCCGCGCGGCGGGCGGGCGCCCCGGCCACCGGGTCCACGTCGCGTACGGCTACGGCCTGTTCACCGGCGGGCTCGGCGCGCACTACGGCGCCGAGCGGCTCGGCTGCGCCGTCATCCCGGTGTCCGGCGGCATGACCGAGCGGCAGGTGCGGCTCATCGTCGACTTCGAGCCCGACATCATCATGGTCACCCCGTCCTACATGCTGACGATCCTGGACGAGCTCGACCGGCAGGGCGTGGACCCGAAGCGGCTGAGCCTGCAGGTCGGCATCTTCGGGGCGGAGCCGTGGACCGAGGACATGCGCCGCGAGGTCGAGGAGCGGCTCGACATGCACGCCGTGGACATCTACGGGCTGTCGGAGGTGATCGGGCCCGGGGTCGCGCAGGAGTGCGTGGAGACGAAGGACGGCCTGCACGTCTGGGAGGACCACTTCTACCCCGAGATCGTCGACCCCGTGTTCGACCATGTGCTGCCCGACGGTGAGCGCGGCGAGCTGGTCTTCACGTCGCTGACCAAGGAGGCGCTGCCGATCATCCGGTACCGCACCCGCGACCTGAGCCGCCTGCTGCCCGGCACCGCCCGCACGATGCGCCGGATGGAGAAGGTCACCGGCCGCTCCGACGACATGATGATCCTGCGCGGCGTCAACGTGTTCCCGACCCAGATCGAGGAGCTGATCCTGCGGGTGCCGGGCCTCGCCCCGCACTACGTCTGCGTCATCGACCGGCCCGGCCGCCTCGACGAGCTGACCGTCCGCGTGGAGGCCCGCACCGAGCCCGTCGACGACACGCTCGCCGCGCAGCTCGTCGCGCTGGTGAAGCACAACGTCGGCGTCACGGTACGGGTGCAGGTGCTGCCGCCCGGCGGGCTGGAGCGGTCGGTCGGCAAGGCGAAGCGCATCCTCGACAACCGCCCGCGGTGAACTACGTCCTGGTGCACAGCCCGCTGCTGGGGCCCGCGTCGTGGGCGCCGGTGGCGGCGCTGCTCGATGCGGCGGTGCCGGCGTTGCACGAGATGCCCCCGTCCGGTCAGGCCATCGTGGAGCGGGTCGTCGCGTCGGCCGGGGAAGGCCCGGTGATCCTCGTGGCGCACAGCAACGCCGGCTACTTCATGCCGGCCGTGGTCGGCGCGATGCCGCGGCGGGTCGCGGCGTGCGTGTTCGTGGACGCGTCGCTGCCCGCCCGCACCGGCCCCACCACGGGCATCGTCGCGCCCGGCGCGCTGGACAGGCTGCGGGACAGGGTCGTCGACGGCCTGCTCCCACCGTGGACGACGTGGTGGCCCGGCGCCGACTTCGCCGAGCTCGTCCCGGACCCACTGATCAGGCGCGCGGTCGAGGCCGAGCAGCCGCGGATTCCGCTCTGGTACTACGAGCAGCGGCTTCCCGTCCCGGCCGGCTGGGACGCGGTGCCGTGCGGATACCTCCGGTTCTCCGCGCACTACGCGCCGGCCGCGGCGCAGGCCGAGGACCGCGGCTGGCTCGTCGAGCACCTCCCGGGCCAACACCTGCACCAGCTCGTCGACCCGCGAGCGGTCGCCGACCGCCTCACCGCCATGGGCACCGCGCTGAGCGGCAGGAGCTGACCGCCGCCCGGTTGCGCATTCGCCGTTCCGGTCCTGCCCGGCGGGGCACGCCCATAGGATCAAGGCGCGAACACCCACAGCCGTGAACGGCCGGGTCCGCGCGGCCGCCAGTTCTAGGGAGCGGGCGTATGGCGACGATGCTGTACCGTCTCGGCGTCGTCGTGGCGCGCCGTCGCTGGGTCGTGGTGGGCGGCTGGGCCGCGGTCCTGGTCGCCGTCGCGGTGTCGGCGACGCTGCTGGCCAAGCCGACGACGTCCGCGATCAGCATCCCCGGCACGGAGTCGCAGCGGGCGATCGAGCTGCTGTCGAAGAAGTTCCCGGGCACCGGCGGCGCCAGCGCGCGCATCGTGGTGGCCGCCCCGCCGGGGCACACGCTCGACGAGGCCGAGTACACCGCCCGCGCGGCCGACGCGCTCGTGGCGCTGGCGAAGGCGCCGCAGGTCATCGCGGTGACCGGGTTCAACGAGGCGACGCTGAGCGCGGACAAGCAGATCGCGTTCGCCGACGTCCAGTACGCCGTGCCCGTCTCGGAGGTCACGCAGGAGGCGAAGGACGCCCTGCAGCGGCTGGCCGGCCCGGCCCGGGCGGCCGGGCTGCGGGTGGAGTTCTCCGGCGGTGTCGTGTCCACCACCGAGGCGCACGGCGCCAGCAGCGAACTGTACGGGGTGATCATCGCGTACCTGGTGCTGGCGCTGACCCTCGGCGGGCTGGTCATCGCCGGGATGCCGCTGCTCAACGCCGGTGTCGGCGTCGGCATCGGGATGCTCGGCATCCAGGTCGTGACCGGGTTCGTCGAGCTGAACTCGACCGCGCCCGCCCTCGCCACGATGCTGGGCCTGGCGGTCGGCATCGACTACGCGCTGTTCATCGTGGCCCGGCACCGCCAGCAGCTGCGCGACGGCATGCAGGTCGAGGAGTCGATCGCCACCGCGTCCGCCACCGCCGGCAGCGCCGTGATCTTCGCCGGCGTCACCGTCATCATCGCGCTGTGCGGCCTCGCCGTGGCCGGCATCCCGTTCCTGACCGTCATGGGCCTGTGCGCCGCGGCCACCGTCGCCGTCACCGTCGTCCTCGCCGTCACGCTCACGCCCGCCGTCCTCGCCGTCGCCGGCCACCGGATCACCGCCAGCCGCATCAGGACGCTCAACCGGCGCGCCGAGCCGAAGGCCCACCCGTTCGGCGCGCGGTGGGCGCGGATCGTGACCGCCCGGCCGTGGCTGACCGTCGTCGCCTGCCTCGCCGTCGTCGGCGGCATGGCGCTGCCCGTGCTCGACCTGCGCCTCGGCCTGCCGTCCGACGGCACCAAATCCACCGGCACCACCGAACGCCGCGCCTACGACCTGCTCGCCAAGGGCTTCGGACCCGGGTTCAACGCGCCGCTCACCCTCGTGCTGTACGGGCCGGGCCGCACCGACATGAAGGCCATCGGCGAGCAGGCCGCGCCGCTGCTGCGGGCCGACCCCGACGTCGCCGTCGCCGTCCCGGCCGCCACCAACCAGGCCGGGGACGTGGTGATCCTGTCGGTCATCCCGAAGTCCGGGCCCGACTCGCAGCAGACCAAGGACCTCGTCCGGCGCATCCGCGCCGCCGGCGAGCAGGCCAGGCAGCAGGCCGGGATCACCGCGTACGTCACCGGCACCACCGCCGTCAACAACGACGTCTCCGACAAGCTCAGCGCCGCCCTGGCCCCGTTCCTGGTGCTGATCGTCGTGCTCGCGCTGCTGCTGTTGCTGCTGGTGTTCCGGTCGATCCTCGTGCCGGTGAAGGCGGTCGCCGGGTTCCTGCTGTCCCTCGGCGCGTCGCTGGGCGCGGTCACCTGGGTGTTCCAGCAGGGGCATGCCGGCGGCGTGTTCGGCGTTCAGGCGCCCGCCCCGATCCTGAGCTTCCTGCCCGTCCTCGTCATCGGCATCCTGTTCGGGCTGGCGATGGACTACGAGGTGTTCCTCGTCTCCCGCATCAAGGAGGCCTTCACCCACCACGGCGACGCCCGCCGCGCCATCGGCGACGGCATGCGCGACAGCGCCCGCGTCGTCACCGCCGCCGGCCTCATCATGGCCGCCGTCTTCACCGCGTTCATCTTCGGCGGCGACGTCATCATCAAGGCCATCGGCTTCTCCCTCGCCGTCGGCGTCGCCGTCGACGCGTTCATCGTCCGCATGACCCTCGTCCCGGCGGTGCTGCACATCCTCGGCCGCGGCGCCTGGTGGCTGCCAAGACCGCTGCAACGGCTGCTGCCGAACGTCGACGTCGAAGGCGCGACCCTGGTGCGACCGGTCGTCGTGATCAAGAAGGCGCCGGAGCCGGTCAGCGCCAGGGGATCTGCGCGGAACGGTGGTAGTTGACGCCGTCGGCGTCCCAGCGCGGCCCGTACGCGGCGAGCCGGCGGGCGAAGGAGTCCCAGTCGTGCGCCGACCGCGGCGACCAGCCCAGCTCGGCGACCGCCGCCAGGCGCGGGAACGCCATGGCCTCGACGTCGGCGTACGAGCGCAGCGTCTCCGACCACAGCGGCGCCTCGATCCCGAGCACCGCCGCCTCCGGCACACCCTCCATGTGGGTACGGTGCCGACCTCCGACAGGCCGATCGGCTTGCCGCCGGCGATGCCCAGCATGGCGTTGTACCAGGCCTGCGTCGGCTGCTTGTTGACCCACGCGTCGAGCGTCGCGAGGTCCACATAGGACGCTCCGGGCCAGTAGTCGGCGACGTGGCTCTCGCCGCCCGCGATGTCCTTGAGGTTCCAGACCCAGACGAGGTTGTTCAGGCCCTTGGTGCCGGACAGGTAGTCGTGGGTGATCTGGAACAGCTTGCGGCTGCCGTTCGCGCCGGGGCGACCGCCCCACCACGACCAGCCCTCGTTCATCTCGTGCTGCGGGCGGAACAGCACCGGGATCCCGCTGTTCTTGAGGTCCTGCAGGTAGGGCACGGCCTCGTCGAGGCGGCGCTTGAAGGCGGTGTTGAGGGCGGTGCCGTTGGTGACGAGCTCGTTCCACTGCGCGTCGCTGAGCCTGCTCATGATGGCGCCGGTGCCGTAGTCCCAGTGGCAGGACTGCGCGACCGTCGGCGGGCACATGTGCCACACCAGGGCGGGGATGGAGCCGGCCGCCCACACCGCCTTCGCCTGGGCGATGACGGCCGGCCGGGCGTTGATGTCGTTCTGCTCGAAGGCGAAGTCGCCGGCCCACGACCCCGGGTATTCGCCGGTGATGTCGTGCACCTTCTGCTGCCAGGTGTTCGGTGCCGAGCTGGGCCCGTCCTGCTGGCCGGACAGGATGTTGCGGCCGGTGATGCTCTGCAGGTAGGTGACGACGTCGGCGACGGTGGCGGTGCCACTGGGCGTCGGCGCCGCCGCGGCGGGCACGGCCGAGGCCGCCGCCCAGACGACGACGGCCGACACCGCGAACGCGGCAAGTCGCATGAGGGGTTCCTTCCGCTGGCGGTCGGTGCGAACTGAACCGAGTAAGTCAGCTAAAACGGGTTAAGTCAACCGGCTACAGTTGCGCGTGATCGAGCGACGGATCTTCGGGCTGACCCGCACGCTGCGGGCCGCCGCGGCGGGTGACGTGCAGCGGATCCTGATGTCGGCGGACCCCGGCGAGGACCCCTCGTACACCTGGCGCGACGACGAACGAAGGGTCGCGGTGGTCGTGTCGGTCATCGATGCCGACCACTGCCAAGTCGCGCTGCTGGACGGCGGGCGGTGGCACGACCTGGTCGACTCCGACGATCCCACCCTGGCGTGGGTGTCGCTGACCGGGACGCCGGGGGTGGTGCCGCTCGCGTCGATCCTGCCGTGCCGGTTCGCGGTCGACGCCCTGGAGACGGTCACCATCGGCGCAGGGTTCGACCAGCTGCGCGCCACCCGCCGCTGGCGGCCCGCGCCGGCCTGGGTCGGCGACCGGCGCGGGTACCTGCTGCGGGACCTCGTCGAGGTGCTGTGGGACGCGGCCGGTTCGCTGCCTGTCGATGAACCGGAGGCCACCGCCGGACCCGTCGGGCTGCGGCACCTGGCGCTGCTGCGGCGGCTGCACGACCGCGCCATGGGCGGTGGCCTGGACGCGGTGCTGGCCGAGTTCCCGCCGGACCGGCTCGACGCCGCCGCGCGCGCCGCCGACTACCTGGGCCTGCCCGACCTGCGGGCGGTGCTGCGCGACGCCGACGACGACGCCTACGAGCGGCTCGCCTCGCCGGACGGGGAGGACGCCGGAGCGATCCGGGCGGCGGTGCAGCGCAAGCTCGACGCCGCGCCTTGGGAGTTCGGGGTGACGGACGTGCCGGGGCGGGCCATCACCGAGTTCCTGGCTGATCCGGAGCGGGTCCGGTAGGAGGCCAGCTGGCTCAGCCGGTGATGACGCGCAGGAAGGCGTCGGCGATGACGGCGTGGCCAGGCAGGCCCGGGTGGACGCGGTCGTCGGCCCACAGGTCCGGCGGCGACACCTCGAGGACGGCGTCGAACGCGTGCTGCGTCGCCACGTGCGGCGCCCCGAACTCCTCCGCGAGCCTCGCCACCACCGCGGCGTAGCGGTCGCTCTCGGCGCGCTGCGGCTCCGTGCGGTCGGGTTCGATGAGGTACGGGTCGGCGAGCAGCAACCGGCAGCCGGTCGCGTCGACCGCGCTCCGCAGCAGGGTGCGCAGGGTCGCCTCGTACTCGTCCAACGGCACCGCCTCGTGCGGCCGCCCGGCGAACGCCCGCCACACGTCGTTGATGCCGATCATCACGACCAGCCAGTCGGGCCGCTGGCCGATCGCGTCGCGGTCCCAGCGTGCGGCCAGATCCCGGACCGTGTTGCCACTGATCCCACGGTTGACCCAGGTCAGCGGGGTACCGGGGAAGCGGGCCGTGACGAGTGCCCGCACCAGGCTCATGTACCCGTCACCGTAGGGCGCCCGCACGTCCCGCCGCCCGCAGTCGGTGATGCTGTCGCCGATGAACACGATGCGCTGCCCAGCCTCGAACATCATCGCGCCATGATCTCATCCGCCCGGCACGATGTGTGCGACCTCCCAGATCGGGGCACTACGGACAGCGTGCGGATCGTTGTGGTGCTGGTCCTCGTGGGTCTCCTGGCCGTGGGCTGCGGCGACGGCGGCCGGCGTGACGCCGCTTCGGCCACGGCGACGCGGCTGCTGACGGCGGTCCGCGACGGCGACGGCGCCACCGCCTGCCGGCTGCTCGCGCCCGGGACCGTCAGCGCCCTGGAACGGTCCGCCGACGCCCCGTGCGCCGCCGCGATCCTCGACGAGGACCTGCCCGCCCCCGACGCGGTGCGCCACGTCGACGTGTACGGGCAATGGGCCCGCGTCGTGCACGCCGGCGACACCGAGTTCCTGGCGGTGTTCCCGGGCGGCTGGCGGGTCGTGGCGGCGGGCTGCCAGTCCCGCGGCGAACGCCCGTACCAGTGCGCCGTGGAAGGAGACTGAGATGCGGCTGATGTTCGTGCTGTGCCTGACGGTCGTCGGCGCCGGTCTCGCCTACGTCATCACGATCGGGCTGCTGCACCGGTGAGCGGGGCACGGCGGGTCCTGCGAGAGCACGCGCTCGGCGTGGTGTTCGGCGTCCTGTTCGTCCTCGCCCTGGTCGGCCAGGGCCTCGCCGGGCACGCCGACTTCAACCAGCAGCAGGTCACCGACGGTCTCCTGCCGGTCTCCCTCGGCCGGTACCTGACGTCGGCGGACTTCGCCGTGGACGTCGCGGAGAACTGGCAGTCGGAGTATCTGCAGTTCTCCCTGTACATCCTGGCGACGGTCTGGCTGCTGCAGAAGGGATCCCCGGAGTCCAAGCCGCTCGACCGGCCCGGCACCGAGTCCGACAAGGACCAGCTCGTCGGCGCCTTCGCCCGCGACGACTCACCCGCCTGGGCCCGCACGACCGGCTGGCGCCTGCACCTGCTGTCCAACTCCCTCGGCCTCGTCATGGGCGGCATCTTCGCGCTGTCGTGGCTCGCCCAGTCGATCGCCGGCGTGGCCGCCTTCAACGAACGCCAGCTCAGCCACCGCCAGCCCCCCGTCTCCTGGGCCGCCTACCTGACCGAACCCGACTTCTGGAACCGCACCCTGCAAAACTGGCAGTCCGAGCTCCTCGCCGTCTTCTCGATGGTGATCCTCTCCGTGTACCTGCGCCAACGAGGCTCCCCAGAGTCCAAACCCGTCGGCGCCTCCCACACCTCCACCGGCATCGAAGGCTGAGGCGGACAACACGGCCGGCGTCGGTCTACCGTGGCCTGGTGATCGACCTTCCGCTCTTCGGTGCTCGCCTCGCCCGGCTGCTGGAGCATCGGGACGTGCCTGCGGCCGGCCTCACCGAAGCCGCGGGGGTGCCCATCACTCAGGTCGACGCGGTCCTCGCCGGGGCGGAGCCGGACGACGAGCAGCTACGTGCAGCGCTGCACTACCGAGACGGCTTGCAGGCCGCTGGCGGCGTTCCCTACATGGTCGGCCACTGGCACTGACCCGCACGCTCATTGGCCGGAACCGGTCGTTCGTCGCTGGGAGGTGCCGCGCGGATCGCGGCATGAGTGCGCACGTGATCTTGGGTGAAGCGTTGCACGGGAGTTCGAGGGCGTCCGGCCCCTCGCGGCGTCAGGTAGCGCTGGGGGCCAGCAGCGCGGTGAACGCGAACGCGGTGTCGATCGTGGCGGTGAGGGCCGGGCCGTCGGTGGTGTTCCGGGCGGCCCAGGCGGCAAGCGCGGTGATGAACGTGGTGAGGCCGCGGTGGACGCCCTGGAGCAGGTCAGCGAGGTGGGCGCGGGTGAGGGTGATGTGCGGGCCGGAAAGGATCGGAGCGTGGTTTTCTGGTGGCCCGGCGTCCTGCCAGACGGTGATCCGGTCGCCGATCGACATCGTGGGGGTCGGGTCGTGGCCGAGCCAGGGCGGTTCGCTGCCGCTGAGGGCGCGGGCCCAGTCGCGCCAGTCCTCCAGGCTGGAGCAGCAGCCCGGCACGATCGCAGTGTTGGTATCCGTCAGGATCAGGCCGGCACCGCCGTGGCCGTGATCGCCGTCAGCTGCGACGAGGAACGGGCCACGACGCTCTGCGTCGTCCTGAACCCTGCGAAGCTGCGGGGCTGGCACCGCCGCTGAGCCTTGTACTGGCAGTACATGGTTGCGAACGAGCAGCGGCGTCAGCGTTGAGGCATGAAGAAGGTAACCATGCGGAATACCATTGATCTGACCGGACGGCTCGCCGTGGTGACCGGAGCGAGCAGCGGCCTCGGACTCGGCCTGGCGACCCGTCTGGCTGCGGCCGGTGCCGAGATCCTCCTGCCGGTCCGTGATGAGGCCAAGGGCGAGGCCGCGCTGAGCCGCATCCGCGCCGAGGTGCCCGGTGCCGACGTGTCGCTCCGTGAGCTTGACCTGGCCTCGCTGAAGTCGGTGGGCGCGCTGGGGGACACTCTGAACGCCGAGGGGCGGCCGATCCATATCCTGATCAACAATGCCGGGCTGATGACGCCGGCCACGCGGCACACCACCGCCGACGGCCTGGAGCTGCAGTTCGGGACCAACCACATCGGGCACTTCGCGCTCACCGGCCGGCTGCTGCCGCTGCTGAGCGCCGGCGGGGCCCGGGTGACGACCATGACCAGCAGCGCGGCGCGGCACGCCAAGCTGAACTGGGAGGACCTGCAGAGCGAGCGGGCGTACGCGCCGGTCCGCGCGTACAACCAGTCGAAGCTCGCGAACCTGCTGTTCGCGCTCGAGCTCGACCGGCGTTCGCGAGCGGCCGGGTGGGGCATCGTCAGCAACGCCGCCCACCCGGGCACGACCCTGACCGGCCTGTACGCCGCCGGTCCCAACATGGGCCGAGAGAAGCCCTCGCCGATCGAGGCCGTCATGAAGCGCCTGGCGAGCTGGGGCGTGCTGGTCCAGGGCGTCGACCGAGGCCTGCTCCCGGCCCTGTACGCGGCCACCAGCCCCGAGGCGGGGGGCGGCCACTTCTACGGTCCGGACGGGTTCGGCCAGTTCACCGGCGGTCCGGCCCAGCTGGACCCCTACCGACCGGCACGCAACGAGGCCGCGGCCGCCAGGCTGTGGGACGTCTCGCAGCGTTTCGCCGGCGTCGAATTCGTGACGGTGTGAGCATGGACCGCGCCCGGCTGGCCGAGTACCTGCGTACCCGTCGTGAAGCCCTGCAACCGGAGGACGTCGGCCTGCCCCGCGGGCGGCGGAGGCGCACGCACGGCCTCCGCCGCGAGGAGGTCGCGGTGCTCTCTGACATGTCGATCGACTACTACAGCCGCCTCGAGCAGCCGCGCGGTCCCTATCCCTCCGAGCAGATCCTCGGCGCGCTCGCCCGCGGGTTGCGCCTGTCCATGGAGGAGCGTGACCATCTCTTCCGGCTGGCCGGGTACGCCACTCCGCGCCGCTCCACCGACGACCACGTCAACCCTGGGATGATGCGCATCTTCGACGGTCTGCGAGATGCCGCGGCGCAGGTGGTGAGCCCGCTCGGCGAGACGTTGCTGCAGACCCCGCTGTCCGTCGCCCTGATCGGCGACGAGAGCGTCCACGAAGGTCTCACGCGCAGCCTGCACTATCGCTGGTTCACCGACCCGGCGACGCGGTTGCTCCGGCCCGCGGAGGGGCCGCTCATCGTCGCGGACCTGCACGAGTCGTACATCCGCGACGGCAAGGATTCCCGGGCGGGTGCGCTGGTCGGCGCGCTGCTCGAGGAGAGCCCGGAGTTCGCCGCGCTCTGGCGCGAGCATCCGGTGGCGAACCGCTACTGTGGTCCGGTCCAACTCGTGCACCCGGAGGTCGGGCCGATCGACCTGCACTGCCAGCGGCTGATCGACCCGGACCAGTCGCAGCAACTGGTCGTCTACACCGCGCAGCCCGGCAGCGAGAGCCACGAGAAACTGGAGCTCCTGAAAGTGATCGGCGGCCAGCACCTCGAGGCGCCGGCCGCCGATCTCGGCGACGGCCGGTCACGCTGAGCAACACTGGTTGAATCTCTCCCAACCCCTGCCCGGCGCCAAATCAAGCCGTCACCCGAGATGCTCTTCGAACAGTCTGGGGCCAAGTCAAGCCGTCCACGTGGGGGCCGGCGAAGGCCGTCAGAATCAGTGATGGATTTCACCCGGAGGCCGCGCACGACTCGCGGCATGAGAGCGTGGCTCGGAACCGACATGCATCCGGCGGTCGCAAGTACGCTTGGCGGGTGCGCCGGGCAAAGGCGGATGGGAAAGTCCGTTACTAGCTTTTTTGCTAACGACCGCAAGGTATGAGCCGGTTCGAGTCCGGTAGCCCGGCGCGCCTGGTCAGCGGCTACTTCTTTTATTGGATCTACGACCCGTGCACGGCCGATCATGGTCGGGCGGACATTGCCGGACGGCGGGCCTCCGGCTCGGGGAACATGCCGCCCGCGGCCTCGCACGGCTGAGCAGCCCATAGCTGTGCGCTGTTCTGCGCAACCACTCAGCGGGGCTCTACGGCGAGCGCGAATGCGAGATCAGCGAAGGTCGGAGGGGTGGTGCCGGCGTGGTTGCACGCGTACGACCGCTCACCGTTCGGTAGCCGCGTCACGATCATGCCTGCGTTCCCCGACCAGCGATCGATCCGGTCCCAACCGGTGCCAGTGACCTTGTAGACGTTGCTGACCTGCAGCAGATGCTGCGGCGAGTCGTAGTGCACCGTGAAGGGGACTGCGGCGTCTGACGGCCAGAGCACGGTCTCGGCGCCCTGACCATTGATCGTGCCTCGGGGAACGCGGAGGGCGACACCATGTTCGTGCCGGGTGTCCGGTGCGATCACGCGTATCGTCGTCACGCCATGTTCCGGCACGTCGAGCCACGTGTCGCCTGTGATGACCTCGAACTCACCCCAGCGGACTGACTCCGGCGGGTCGAACGGCACGCCCAGACGACGAGCGCGCTTGCCGTGGTCAAGCATCGCCGTGGCGATCGACAGCTCCGTTCCCGCATAATCCATCGCTGCCCAGCGATCAACGTTCGACGCCCGGGTAAAGGTACCGGCAACCGAACCCCACACGTCACGCCAGACCACCGGGGTGGCGGCGGTGCAGTGCAGGATCGCCTGGTGCACATCGAGGATATCGACATCATCGACCGTCTCAACAGAGTGGTCGGCACCTTCACTGAACCGAACGCTCAACGAGCCGTTCGGCCGCATCACGACCTGAATGAACCGCCGTGCGACGTCTCCGGCAGCGATAGTCGCGGTGTGGCTGTCCGACTCAGGCAGTGCGTCCAGCGCGGCGTAGAGGAGGTCCGGCATGGGCAGGGCGTCCTCGTCGAAATCCGTCGCCAGCCTGTATCGAACAGCCATCTAACCTCCAGCTTGTCACGTCCTCTCATCACATTATGGGATTGACCGGCGACCGTCCGGCTAGACACCGGTTGACGAGGTCTAGCCCGTGTTTGGTAAGTCGTTGTGGGTTGTTAGCTGTTCGTCGGTGTGGCGGTGATCGAAAAACGGCGAGGTCTCCGGTAGTTGGTGGTTCGACCAAGAAGCACCAAGCCCGGAGACCTCGTGGATACCATAGCGGTGGCGAGGCGGCACGACCTTACCGACGCGCAGTGGGCGGCGCTGGCCGCGGTGTTGCCTGCGGCGTCGGTGCTGGGTCGGCCGCTGAAGTGGAGCAGGCGGCAGCTGATTGACGGGATCCGGTGGCGGATCCGGGTGGGTTCGCCGTGGCGTGACGTGCCGGCGGAGTATGCGCCGTGGCAGACGTTGTACTGGTTGTTCCGCCGGTGGCAGCGTGACGGGACCTGGCAGCGGGTGCTGACCGCGTTGCAGGCGCACGCTGATGCGGCTGGGCGGATCCGGTGGGACGTCAGTGTGGACTCCACCAGTGTCCGGGCGCATCAGCACGCTGCCGGTGCTCGCCGTGATGGTGGCTCACAGAAGGAGCCGCCGGGTGGGGTGGACGTCGAACCGGACGATCACGCCCTCGGCAGGTCGCGGGGTGGCCGCACGACGAAGGTGCATCTGGCGTGTGAGCAGGGGCGCAAGGCGTTGTCGTTGCTGCTGACTGCTGGGCAGCGTGGTGACAGTCCGCAGTTCGTGCCGGTGTTGGAAGGTATCCGGGTGCCGAGGCTTGGTGCCGGCCGGCCGAGGACCTGTCCGGATCGGGTCCTGGCCGACAAGGCGTACGCAGGTAAGGGCAACCGGGATTATCTGCATCGGCGTGGTATCCGGGCGACGATCCCGATCAAGGCCGACCATGCGGCGAACCGGCGCAAGCGCGGGTCGAAGGGTGGCCGCCCGCATGCCTTCGACCCCGAGGTCTACAAGCAGCGCCACGCGGTGGAGTGCGGCATCAACCAGCTCAAACACAGCCGCGCCATGGCCACCAGGTACGACAAGCTCGCCGTGCGCTACCAGGCCACCGTCACCATCACCGCCATCAACAAATGGCTCTGACCCGACTTACCAAACACGGGCTAAGAGCTCGCGACGTTCAGAGGTCCTTACCGGCATCCGCTCATCGGCAGAACAGGAAGCCCTTGGCCTCGCCGTTCTGGTCACCCGCTGTGACGTGCACGGGCCGGCCGACGCGCACCAACGGCGGCAGATGCGTGCGTTCCCGCGCTAGACCGTCGCAGATCCCTCAGGATCGACCCGAGTCGGCGTCGCGGTTGGAGGGTCCATAGCGTCTGCGGTGAGCAGGCCGCGCGCTGCCAAGAATGTTCGGAGTTCGGCGTTCTGCCGCTCGGTCAGCACGGCTCGAGGCAGGTCGAAGATCCCGAAGTGTTCCACCCCGAAGATATATGCTTCCGGAACGACCCATACGCGTTGCACCAGTGGCCAGTGATAGGTCACGGCGGACAGTTCAGTGGTAGCGTGCACCGCTTCGTCGTCAATCACGTAGTGGCGCGCGGCGAGCCAGAACGTTGGTACGGCCATCAGCGCCACATACTTGCGCCAGGCCCGCCACAGCGCGAAACCGACGGCGACGGTGAACAACACGCTGACCCAGACAGCGGTGACGCCATCGACGTCGTCTCCGAACGTGACGACCACGTATCCGAGCAGCGCAAGTCCGACCGCGACAGCCACCCGCGGAACAGCAGCACGCCTGGCACCCGGCACCAGATGCCTACGGAAGTACTCCTGCGGCCGGGCGAAGGTGAACTCGATGAGCACGCAGCGATGCTACGGCGTCCGACCATCTCGAAGATCACCGCACACGCTCATCGGTCGTGCTCCAAGGTCAGGTTCCGGAGGCCATGTAGGCCGCGAGGATGTAGTTGGGATGGCGGTCGAGGTTGTTGCGAGCTCGGTCATAGCGCATCGTCGTACGCGGGTCTGCGTGGCGGGCGGCGATCTGCACGTCGCGCAGGCTGACGCCGGCGTCGAGCATGGTCGTGACGAACGTGTGGCGGAGCATGTGCGGGTGCATCCGTGGCATCCGGACGCCGGCGGCCGCGGCCAGGTGCCGGAGCCGGCGGGATGCGGCGTGGCGATCCATGCGTCCGCCGAGCGTGTTGCGCAGGATCGGCCCGTCGGAGTGGTTGCCGACGGCGCGTTCGATTGCCCGGGCCACAGCTGGCGGCAGTGGGACGAGGACGACCTTGCCGCCCTTTCCGCGTACCCGTAGGACGCGGTGGCCGTGCTCTTCGCCGAGGTCGGTGATGTTGGAGCCGCAGGCTTCGAAGATCCGTAGCCCGAGCAGGCCGAGAAGCGCGATGAGAGCGAAGTCGTTCGGATTCGCCGACAGCCGGGCGGTGGTGATCAGGGCCTCGAACTGCAGATGCCCGAGCCCGAGCGTTGGTGACTCAGCGGGGACGGCCGGCCGGCGGACGTAGTCGGCGGGTGAGTGCGGCAGGATGCCGTCGATGACGCAGGTCCTGTAGAAGCCGGTCACGATCGACAGGCGGCGTGAGACGGTAGACGGCTGGTAGCACCGCACGTCCTGCAGCCAGCGCACATACCGTTCGATGTCGATTCGGACCGTGGCGAGCGGGTCGAGCTCATGGTCGGCGCACCAGCGTAGGAAGACCCGCAGGTCGGACTCGCTGTGCTGTCGGGTCAGGCCGCGGTAGCGACCGAGGTAGGCCGCTACCGCGGCCCGCAAGACAAGCTCACCCGAAGGCTCGAGATGAGCGCTGGGGACAGGAAACGCAGCCATGTACTACGGTGCGTCACCGGCCTTGATGAACGCCAGCGCTCCCGCCGCGGCATGAGCGCGCACGTGATCAAGCACGTCGGGTTCTTCGCAAGGCCCGGCGCGGTGTGGCAAGCAGGGCGATGTCGTTCGCCGTGGGCCGCGCGGCTGGCTGCCTGCCACGACGGCTGTCAGAACGGGGGTGCGTCGAGCGCGTCTGGTCCGTTCCCGTTCTGATTGGACGGCGCGGGCTCTGGTACAGGCCGGTTCCAGTGGGCGAGTAGCCGTCTCGCACGGCCCGGTGGTCGCCGTCGGCATCGTTGTCCAGCACTGCCCGAAGCCGGATCGCCAATTCGGTGCGGAAGCCGAGCAGGGACGGGTCGTCGGTGAGGCGGCCGGCGGCGACGACAGCCGCAGCACGAACTGCCGGGTCGCCGTCATCCACGAACGAGGCGACGACCCGGAAGATCGTCGGTCGAGCGGCCCCCAGCGCAACGACGGCGGGCGCATCCCGCAGATCGTCGCCGTACTTCAGGGCCAGCACCGCTACCTCGTTGCCGACGTCGTCGGCCATGTCACCGAGCCAGTCCAGCAACACGACCCGCAGCGGCCGAGGACCCACGACGCCACGGTGGTCGATGGTGACCGGCGCCACTGTGCGGGGATCGGGCAGGATCGTCGCGAGGTACACGGCGGCGGGAGCGGTCGCCGGGTAGATGGAGTTCCCGTGGTTGATCCGGTCGAGGTAGCGCAGCGCCTCCGTGCGCGCCGATGCGTCGTCGTCCAGCAGTCGCACAAGGACGGCCGGAAGCTCGGTCGCCAGCCCGGTGGCGTGCTCCAGCGCCGGCCAGTCCGTGTCACTGAGCACGGTGGCCGCGTCCGGCATCGTGCCCGCTTCATCGGACTCGGAGGACGAAGCAGCCAGCACAGCAGGACACTACGCGACGACTCCGGTCGTCCCTGTCAGGGCGGCGACGAACTCCCTGCCCTGTGCCGTGACTCAGCAAGCAGCGCCCCCAGTAGGTCGTCGACCGGACCGCACCCCTGCTGTCGCGGTAGACCGTCAAGCTCGGCCCCTCCGGCAACAAGACCGATGACATCAGGATGCACCAATATCGACAGGCAGGATGGGTGCGCCACCGTCGTTAGCTACGCCAGGTAACAGACGTGTGATGGCCTCCGCCCGTGACGCGGCAGATGTGCTCACCCGATCAAGGCCAAGCTGGCCGTCGGTGCCGGGCCTGACTGGCAGATGTAGGTGTCAAGCCGAACGTGACCCCGGCCGGTGGCTTCAGCCGGGGTGGTTCGGCGACGGTGGTGCGCACGATCCGTAGCAAACCCGGATGCCGGGTGCTGTCGGGTTCGGGCAGTATCGCGCTGTGCCTGAGGTGCTATGGGACGAGGTTCAGCAGTGGTTCGACCCGGTCGAGAACGGCAGCGCACCTGACGTGATCGTGGCCGACACGACGGTAGCCGACTGGGGTCGACTGCTCGGATTGGTCCAGTCGCGTGAATGGGCGTGCAGGTATGAGGTGGGTGGCCGGGTACTTCCGGTGCCAGACCGCGCAGCGCAGCTGTTTGCTCGTGGCGTCGACGGAGAACTGCCGCTGTTGAGGGTGTGGCCGGACCGCGACCTGGAGTGGATCGTACGGCCGTGGGCAGCGGAGGAGATTCTCAGCGATGCGAGTCTCTACGAGATTCAGGGCCAGGATCGGCTGGACGTGTTCTGCCAATTCCTGCGGACGTTGGGCAGTGCGCTCGGGAAGAGCGTTCTCGTGTACAGCGAGGGCGACAACACATATCCGCCGATGATGGTCTATAACGTGACGGACGACCATGAACCCTTTTCATCCTGCTTCTCGCGGTTCGGGGGACGGCCCGGCACCATCGCTGTAGACGATCCGCTACTCAAATCCGCCGATCATGTTCGACCACATCGACTGGTCGCTGGCCACCGCGACGGGATCCCATGCGCGGAACTGCTCGCGAACGATGTGGCACAGTGCTCGGTATGTCCCGTGGAAGTCGATGTCCCGTACGGCGTCACCGGACTCTCCAGCCGCACGCCACGCCGTCACATCGGCCGCGTCGGCGATCTCTTGCTCCCTGATAAGGATGGCTGCCAGTCGGCACCAACGCCATGCGAACTGTACGAAGGCACCCGTGCTGGAGTTGACGAGCTCGTCGGGTATGCCGTTCGGATGCTGGTGAGCGAGCGCCGGGGGCAGGTCCCGAACGGGTGGAACAGCGAAGACGGCCCCGGTGGACTCGCAGGAGACCAGGAGCACGTCCAAGCACTCTGCGATGACATACCCCGTGACGTTCCCTGCGGAGTACCCGGGGTCTGCGCTTCCCTGGAATGCGGCACCGACTCGCAGCAAGGAATCGGGTTGCACGATCCTGGGCATGCCATAGGTACGCAGGATCCGTTTGTCCTCTTCAGGGATCCGCCACAGGGCCAGTGAGGCGGGCGGCTTCACGCTGAGGGTTCCCGAGTCGGTCAACTCGTCAAGCTTCGCGTCCAGGACCCGCGCCACCGCCTGTCGCGGCGTGTCGGCCGTCCAAGTCTCGTCCCACCTGAGGAAGCCCTCCATGCCAACAGTCTCCATCGTGGTGATGCTCGTAAGCGCGCCGACCGAGCCGTGCTGAGGCGGTCTGATGCCTGACCAGGATCTTCCTGTCCTACGCTGCCACCATTCCGCCTTCCACCCGTACGCAGAATTGCCTGGCCGACCGCATCCGCCAACGCCGGGTCACGTGAGCCGTTCTCACGACAGGTAGCGATTCGTCTCGATGCGGCACAGGACAGTGATGGCCTGCACGATGGCGGTGGACCGACGTGGGCAACAGCGCAGTTTGGTCAGGATCTTCCAGCTTTTGAGGGTCGCGACGGCGCGTTCGCCGATGCCGCGAGCGCGGGCGTGGCAACGATTGACGCTGCGCTGCCGACGGTAGAGCCGAGGACGGTGGCGCTGGCGTTTGAACGGGGTGCGAATCGTACCGCCGGCACCTTGGTATGCCTTGTCAGCCAGGGTCATGACGCAGTGGCCAGTGAGCCTCTCGATGAGATTGTGGGTGCGTGCGGCGGTCAGGTCGTGGATAGCACCGGGCAGGGCTGGTGAGGCCCAGACAAGCCGGCCGGCGGGGTCGGCGAGCAGTTGCACGTTGACTCCATGGCGCTTGTGCTTGCCGGAGTAGTACGGGCGCTGGTTGGCGACGCGATCAATCGGGATGAGGGTGCCGTCGAGAATGCCGTAGGCCAGCCGGGCCGCGCGGCGGGCGGCGGCAGCGACATCGTCGCCCAGCCCAGCGAGCAGATCGATGCCTTCTCGAACGTAGCGCCAGGCGGTGCTGGTGCCGATGGCGAAACCAGCAGCAAGCCGGGCGTAGGTGTCGCCATTACGCAGGTGTGCCAGAACCAAGAGCGCTTGTTTGCCTGGCTCCAGGCGCCGCCATCGGCTTCGACACTGGTGGCGTTCCCGCCGGATCAGGTCCGCGAGGTAGTTCAGCGTGCGAGTGGATACCGCAATCGTGGCAGGATAAGACAGCAACGAGGCTCCCGGTTGACGTTGGTCTTGGTCGACAGCTGTCTTACCGGAGCCTCGTCTTACGTCGATCCGCGTCCGACACACGATCGATGAGCTGCGGCGTCAGGATGAATAGGCTCCATGTCGTGTTCCTCTCCGGGCTGTGGTCGTAGCACGACGACGGCCGTCTGCGCCGCAAGCATTCGGTGGCCAGTCGTGTGGCGCGCGAGAGAAGCCGGCCGTCTCCTTCGCGACGTGCTCCACTCGACACGACGTCGTTGGGCGTTCGGCCTCCGTTGCGAGGTGTTACGAGCGACTCGCGGCAGATCCGGATGCCGGGAGCGAATCAAGCCTGTGGACTCCGGTTGTGTGGAACGTAGTGCCCGACACTGCCCCGGATCTCGGCAACGAATTCGATCAGCAGCGGCGATAGTTGGGCGGTGCCTACGTATTGGACGGCCTCTCGGATCGCGAATCAACTGCACCACACCGCCCTGGCGCCGTTTGGCTTCGTCCGGGCCGGCCGGATTTGTGAGCGACTGGACGGTGGCCTGCGCCGCACGCTGAGCGTGCACACCCGCACCAGCGGATCGCGGCCCCAGGTTCAGCTGAACGTCGGCGTTGCGGTCGCTGATTTGCCCACTCCGGTGACCAGCCATCGCTGTGACAGTCTGAACGGCACCGCCGAAACGGCAGTCGGCCGCGAATGGTACCCACTGCCTGCGAGCGATCAGCCACTTCCGTCGGACCTGCTCGCCGACGTGTCTGGTCCACTGCTGGAGTTCTTGCTGGCTGCGAAGGACCTTGACGGTTTCGTCCTGTGGGCCCAGGACATCTACCTCGGCCACGAGCACCCAGGATGGTGGGGCCGGTTCCGGCCGGTACTGCCACAGGGCACCGGACCGTTGGAGGCGGCGGCGTTCGCTGCAGCCGCCAAGGGCGACACGAAGCTCGTGGAGTTCCTCACCGCGCGTGTCGAGAACGAGCAAGTCGGTGAACATCACTTCGACGATTTCCTGGCCGAGCTCCGGCAACTCCATCCGGGCGTCCAGCAGCGTCATCCGATAGTCCGACCAGTCACGTAACGCGTTTCTGCCGCCACTTCCACAGGTAGGGGCACGACCCGCGCCGACCTTGATCAGGTGCGCGCTCATCGGCTGGACAGGAAGCGTCGGCCACGGCGAGCCGTTGACGGTCCGTGACCACCACGGTCGACCCCGCCGCGACGCGCACCAACGGCGGCAGATCCGTGCACCATCAACTGGTGGGCCCGCGTGTTCTGACATCATCACAAAAGTGATTGACCTGGTCCTCGTCAACGGTTTGCCGGGCTCGGGAAAGACGACCTTGGCGACCGGGCTGGCGCCGGTGCTCGACGCGTCGCTGATCTCCAAGGATGCAATCAAGGAGGCTGTCGCGGAGATCGTGTCCGCCGCTCCCGGCCAGGCTTTAGGGATCGCGGCCAGCGAGATGATGTGGACGCTGGCGGCGGCCATGCCCGGCAGCGTGATGCTGGAATCATGGTGGTTCAAGCCGCGGGATCTCCGTTTCGTCGAGGCTGGACTGCGCCGGTGCAGTCCAGCGAACGTGGTAGAGGTCTGGTGCGACGTGCCAGCTCACGTCGCAAAGGGGCGGTTCGCGGCCCGGCAACGACACCGGATCCACGATGACCGGCGTCAACTCGCCGATGCGTGGCCCCGGTGGGAGACGGAGGCGGAACCTCTCGGTATCGCCCCCGTGGTGCGTGTCGACACACGCGGTGCAGTTGATCTGGTCGACGTCGCAGGTCGGATCGCGAAAGCCAAGACGTAGGAATGCGTGGCAGGCGCGACAGCTCAACGCTCATCAGCGGCTACTGTGCGCGCACGTGATCAAGGAGATCGACGGCGTCGCGGAGCGCGCTTGTGCCTAGTGACGATCACGGGAACAATCTGTTGGTGCGTCGCTGGATCGTCGGTTCTGCCGTCGTCGCAGTCGTCGTTGTGGCGACAGCGGGGGTCGTGCTGTGGCGCCGTGTGTTCGACCCGCGGCAGTACCCGCACAGTGATCACGTCACGCTCAGCAGCGCACTGAACTGGGCGCAACTGACGCTCCCGGAGTGCGGTGAGCGCGGGACGCGGTACTGGCACTTCGGCAACCTCTTCGGCGAGGTCGACCTGCTGCTGCGGATGACCGCGCCGCGCGGGTGCGTCGAACAGTTCCTGGCAGCGAACGCGGCCGAACCCATCGACCTCGAGGACAGGCATCCCACGTTCGTCACCAGCACGCCAGATGCGTGGGGCTGGCCGGACGAGCGGCCCCTCAACCACTACTCCATCCCCGCCAAGCGACCCCCCCGACCGATCACGGAACTCGCCGCCGACCTGGACGCCACACCGCTCGCCGACCTGTTCATCCACGTGTCCAGCCACTGACGCCCTTCGCCCAGTCGACACGTTCGCCGAGGTGACCAGTCCTGCACGCAGCCAGATCCGCTGGGAGATGAAGAAGGAACGGCTACCGGCAGCCGTCATGCACGAAGCGCTGCACCGTCCAGTCGTGGGCGGCCGCCGGCACCGAGCCGACGGCGAGAACCCACTCGTCGCCGAGCGTGCCGATAACGAGGTCGCCGTTCTCGAACCGCAGCACGAGGCCAGCAGCGACCGCGTCGCCGTCGTGGCCGACGATCACGGCGCCGTCGGTGAGCCGAGCGCCGATGAACCCGGACAGCACGTCCGGACGCCGTGCCGGGCCGACCCTGGTCTCTCCGTACTCGTCCATGTCGTAGGAACGGTACGGATAATCCTTCGCGAGCAGAAGTTGGTCGCCGCGGCCGTGCAGACCGACCGGCATCGCGCAATCGAAGAACAGCCAAGCGTGGAGCAGGCTCTCAGCGTCCGGTCCACGCCGTCCCTCGTACCAGTGCCGGGCCTCCGTCACGGCGTCGAGCCGTCGGCCCACCATGCTTTTCAGCCACGACGTGACCATCTCGGGATCGCTGAAGCCTATGTACGGCACCCGGTGCTCGACCCGCAGCGCCTGCCACACGGCGCGGGCAGTGGCCTCGTAGACGTCGCCCACGCTGGTGTCGACCTCGGTGATGACCACGGCGGTCACGACTGCCCTCGCCGCCGCGGGCAGTCCACGCAGAGCCCACCGAGCGCCCAGCTCAGCTTCCCGCCGGTGTTCGTCGACCGCGACGGCGGTCACCTCTACCTCGGACCGGCTCGACGCTGCGACCTCGACGGTGACCTGAGCGAATCGCGAGAAGCGATTCGTCTGCCGCAGCAGGCGGAAGGTCGTCATGGTTCTGATGATTCCAGGCAGGTTCCGGCCTCGGCATGTCGAGGCCGGACAAACCGGCAGGACCGGCGAACGGTGAAACACAAAAGTTGGTCGCACGGACCTGCCCACACCCCCCGACTGCCACCTGACCAACCCGGCAACATCCGCTCATCGGCTTCCGCGCGCCGCAACCAGCCCGGACAGTTGCGCCCCGTAGCGATCGGATCGCGGCATGAGCGCGCACCTGATCACGTCGGTCTGACGGCCGGGCGCCGAGCTCGCTCGGCGGCGTGTCCGGACGTTATGATCGGCTCGATAGCTGGCTGAACCCCGTGGTGCGGCGGTAGACCGAGCTCAGACCTGCGTTCTTCAGCAGCGCCTCAAGGACTCCGCGACGAGGTTCATTCCACCCGGGCCCAGGATGAGGTCCGTGCCAGCGGCTCGCAGCGTTGCCGCATCCGCCCGCGCCGTGACCAGACCGATGCTGCGCATGCCCAGCTCCCGCGCTATCCGTACGTCCAATGGTGTGACGCCGACGAACACGCACGTGTTGACGTCAACCTTGACGAGCCCCGCAGCCAGTTCGGCCGACCATGTGGAAGGCTTGAACGCCGTGGGTGAGTAGTTGCACCGGCCGACGGCGGTCACCAGCGAGGCCAAGTCGTGCCGCCGCAGATAGCCGTCGATCGCCATCTGCGATGCGTCACTGGCGATCGCCACGGGTTTGCCCGCTGCGTGCGCTGCTCGGATCACCTCGTGCCCGCCGGGCGTCGGCACCGCTTTCGGTACCGCCTCCCATTCCATGTTCGTCATGAGATCCTCGGCAGCCAGGTGCAGGCGCGCATCGTCGCGGGTCAGCGCGTACCGCAGCAGCGGCATCGGGTCGTCAACGTCCCGCAGCCACCCCTCCACGGCATGACCGCGCTCCTCGATCGCCTGACGGAGACGGCCAGCGACCGCCGCATGCCGTATCACAGCCCACAAATCACATACCGGCCCGTTGAACGACATCAACAGCCCACCCGCCCGAGCCACAACCGCATCAAGCGCGGCCCCACCCACCCGCGCCTCCACCATGGCCGACATGCTATCCATCGGCGCTCACACGGCGGCATGAGCGAGCACGTCGCCAGTGCGGCACTGGATTGGTGGGGATACGGGTCGATCAAGCTGCCGGATCGGCCCCGCCGCGCGGGGAGCCGGGAGTAACGCCCACTCGCCGGCGCACAATTCCGGATTGCGGATGCCTGCAACGAAACGACCGGAATGAGTACGGCTCAGACAAGGTCGCGCCAGAACTCGACGCTCGCTTGTGGCTCCCACGAGCCTTCGCCTGGGCCGAGGCGACCGAACTCCCGGTCGATGTAGTCGGCGAGATTCAACCCGTAGTAGATGATGTCGGTCTGCCACATCGAAAGCACTGGGTGACCGAAGGTCCTCGACTCACCAGGGAGATACCGGTGCCCATACACCGGCACCATCTTCGGGACCTGCGCCAGCATCGCCGTCGCCGTCGCCACGGCGGATGCGGTGCCGCTTGGGCGTGACCCCCAGCCGTCGTACCAGAAACCGTTGTTCTCGACGTCGAACAGCACTCCCTCGCGGGGCCAGTCCAGCAAACTGCGAAGCTCGTCGCGCTTCCCGCTGCGCCAGTCGGGCCACGGCTCCGGATGCGTATAGATGACGCCCGGCTCGCGTGGCTGGGGCCGGGTGTTCACCGGAAGTCCTGCGGACAGGAAGCCGCGGTGGTCCGCGGCGAACCGGAACCCGAATTCTCGCTCGATCTCGTCAAGTTCCGAGTCCGTTAGTCCAGGAGCGACCACACAGACGGACCTGAGCCGTAACCGCCGCATCGCTTCCTGACCGAGACGACGGCCATCACCCTGTTGATCAGTCTCTTCCGCCACGACCCGAGAGACTACCTCGCCGACGTGCCACGGAGCTGCGTCTTCGTCATCGCACCAACGCACTCACATCGGCACGACAGGAAGCGTCGGCCACGGCGAGCCGTTGACGGTCCGTGACCAGCCACGGTCGACCCCGCCGCGACCGCGCACCAACGGCGGCATGAGCGTGCGCCGGAGCACGCCTCGCCGAGTGTTGTCGGCCACGCCTGGGCAGCGCGCCCGAGCCGTAGTCTTACGCGGTACCAGTACGGAAATTTTGGTCGATGAGAGCGGCGGTCAGGTTCGGGCGCGCACCAGAGATCGGGACCACATCGGGTTCGTTACGCGGGTAACTGCCACATTTTGACCCTGGAGAGGGTTCGGCCTGTGTCGACAGACGGCCACAACTGTATACGCCAGGCGTCGCCGGGAGTGGTCGAACCGGGCCATCGGCGGTTGACGAAGATCCTGTTCGGTCTGCTGGCCGATCTTGGCGAGTGCAAGAAATTGGCGATCTTCCATATCTGGAGTCCACAGCGGCCTCGGCGACGCCCTCCGGGGCCGTTATCGTTAGGACCCGAATTCCGGAGCCCGCGACATGCGCCCGGCCGCATTCCTCCCGGCCCCGTCCGGCATATTTCGCGGCCGGTCGCGGCGGCCGGCAGGACCACCATTCACAGCACGGCGGCCCGCGCTACGGCGTGTAGACGGTCGCCTCGCGAGAGGTCTGCCGGATGCCGTTCGGGCCGTCGAACACCCGCCGTCCCCACCAGGTCATCGACTTGGCGTCGAAACGGTTCACGATGTCGAGGTTGCTCACGTCCCCGCTGTTGCCGCTCCAGGACCACGCGAGATAGCCGATGCCGTGCGCCTGCGCCTCGGCCATGACCGCGTCCTCGTCGACGTCGCCGTCGTGGTGGGTGTACGCGAACTCGGTCACCGCGATGGGGAGCTTCGCCTTCAGGTACCGCCCGGCATAGTCGTGGATGTTCGTGGCCCGGCCGAAGGCGCCGTAGATGTGGATGGAGAAGACGGTGTTGTGCTGCGGGTCGGCGGCGAAGACCTCGGCGGCGTGGTCGCGCATGGTGAACGACAGGTCCTGGCCCCAGTCGGGCGCGTCGACCAGCAGCGTCTGCTGGATGCCCGCCTGGCGCAGGCGGCGGATCGAGTCCGTGGTGTCGCCGGGCCAGGTGCGGACGTTGTCCAGGACGTACGGTTCGTTCGCGACGTCGACGACGGCGTAGCGCTCCTGGTCGATGAGCGCCTTGCGAATGCCGATCCAGTAGTCCACCGCCCGCGCCTGCGGAATGGCCTCCGGCCGGTAGCCCCAGCCCGTGGTGTCGTTGACCACCAGGACGCAGATGAGGCGGTTCTGCCGGCACAGGGCGATCACGTGCGCGACGTCGGCCGCGTCGTTGCGCTTCGCAACCACGCCGGTGGACAGCTCGACCCGGACGGTGTTGGCGCCCATCGCCTTGACGTCGCTGAACACCTGAGCCGTCTTCTCCGGGAACACGGCGTGGTTCTCGCCCACGCCGCGCATGACGAAGACGTGGTTGTTGGCGTCGTAGAGGAGCCCGTCGCGCACGTGGAACCCGGGCCGGACCGCCGCATCGCTCGGCCGGGAGGAACCACCGGGCCCCGGCTCCCGGTGCGAGTGGTGCAGCCGCCCCGCGAGCACGAGCGTGGCCACGACGGCGAGCGACGCCCCCGCGACGGCGGTGCGCTTCCTCATGAACCACCTCGGACGGGATGTCCCGGCAACTGCCTGGCAACGTCGTAGCGCAGCCGGAGCACTTCCCCGAGGCCGGTCGTCTAATCCGGCAGCAGCGGCTTCTCCCAGACGGAGACGTGCTGGGCGCTCTCGCTCGCAAAGCGGCATGAGCGTGCACGCACCCATGTGGAGCACGAGCTACCTCATGCCCATCCCGCGAGCGACGTCTTAGGATCTCGGCACGGGTCCGTGCGGCATGGCAATGAGCCATTGTTGAGATTGACGTCCGTGCCGATCCTCGAACCAGGGACTCCACCGTGGCTTGGCATCTTCATTCAAAGAGAGGAAGCGGCGGTTGTGTGATGATTGAATAAGGTATCCGGCGCCGTCGGCCGATTCCTCCAGCCTCCAGCGCTGCCACGGCTCACCATTCGGCTCCCACATGACCGGGTGGACGTCACCCGAGGTCTCGGTCGTGGAATCGAGCGCGAGCCCGTTAGCAGCAGAAACGACGCCCACTTCGCCGGCGACGCCGGTCGGACGAAGGTACCACAACTGGTGTCGGTGAGCGTGCGGTGGCCATGACAATGCCCAACTGCCGTTGTCGACCGCGAACGCGGTGTCGAGGGCAAGGCCGCTTGCACGACCGATGATGAGAAACGGTCCAGCGACTTTCGACTGACGCTTGAATACAGTCCGAATGTCATCTATACCGATGACAATTCCTGGCAAACGAAATTCGACCCTAAACCGGACCATGTCGGCACGCTACCCGCGTGGTCGCTTCCGCAGTCCATCCATGCGGCCAGCGATCATCGACCATACGGTTGAGAGTAGGCGGGTTGGATGCATCGATAGCAAGATCGGTGAACGTAGATCCACATGACCGCCGGTTTGGCCGCTTGGTCATGTGCACTGTCATCGGCACGAGCGCGCACGGGCCCAAGGGGCACGCACGCTCCACCGGGGGTACGGAGCGTCACGAAACTGATGAGCCGCAGCGCGCGACCGGCGGCATGAGCGGACGTCAAGATCGTTCTTGTCCAGCCGCAGTGTCCTTATCCGGTCCGCTTGAAGTCGTAGGCCGCTCGGCGAGCTTGCGTTCCATCGCTCCCCACAGAACTTCGTGATCGTCCACCACGATCATGCTCATGTACTCGCGCAGCAGGACCGAGTACTCGATCACGAACGCCTGCTCTGGCAGCCGCCGGATCCAGGCGCCAAGGCGCGGCAAGCCGAAGTAGTCGTGTGCCGCGGCGGCCTGCTCGATCTCCACGGCCGTACGCTGTTCAACCGCGCTCTCGGTGCCGTACGCAGAAATCGTGGTAAGGAGGTCCACCACCGCCCACAAATGCCGGTCGCCCGCCAGTCCATCCGCTGGCGGCGCCGCCGCGCACACCCTGTTCCACGCAGCACGCGGATCAAGATCCATCCGAAGACTCTTGCACGGCCTCGGCATGCCCGAGGCCCGCGCCCGACCCGCAACCAGACGGGGTTCAACAGCCACGACCAGCTGCATGCTCATCCGTACAAGCGGCGAGTCGTCCTCCCGCTGCGGCGTCAGGATCTCGACCGCCCAGCGTAACGATCACCAAGTCGACCCGCGCCCGCCCTGCGGCAGATCCGGACGCCATGATCGTCGTCAGGGACGATCGTGTGACGAGCTGGAGCTGGCCTCACGCCAACGTCCTCCAACGCTGGTCTACGCCAAGGCAAGCGATCAGCCGGGTCGCGGACACGTTCAGGAAGAGCTGGAAGTGATACGGCGGATCGTGTACGTCGACAGCGCCGATGAGTATGGACTCGTCGCCGCGCGCACGCAGCGACTGCACGGCGTCGGCGAAACCGACCTCCGAGGTACCGCGTCGCTGGACCAGGCGCAGTCGCCGTGCGTAGATGGCGGCAAGCTCTGAGGCTGGCGTGCTGCCTTCCCAGACCTGGATGTTGGCGCCCGCCGCCACTGCATGCCGGCACGCCGCGAACGCCTCACCGTCTTGGTCCAGCAGGCGAGCGAGATGACCGCGGTCCATCGACCCAGCCTACCGAGTCCCATGACCCACTCCGGTCTCCACAATGACCCACCCGACCTGCAGCCAGACTCCATGAGGGCATCGAGCACCGAGTCGTGCTCTACCAGCGGCAGAAGCGCGCATGTGATCTTCGTGTGGACCGCTGTGCTCAGGGCGGCGGTGAGGCAACGACGCGGGATGATGAGACCGTGTTGATCAGCGAGACGAAAACACTGCTGACGTCGATGCTTGACCATGCCGGGGTACGCCCAGGCAAGGCCGCCGACGACGTGCTGACGACGGTCGAGGTCTTCCGGCGATTCGCCGCCGTCCCGGTCGATGACGCCGCGCCGCCCGAGGAGGACGGCGACGGGGTCCTCGCCCAGTTCGGAACGTTCGACTTCGGTGGCGTGCGTGAGTTCTGGGCCGATCTCACCCGGCAGTTCATCGAGGCCGACGACGAGGACGTGCTGTGGCAGCTGCGCTGCACCCTCCACTGGACTCCCAGTGCCGAAACCGAAGCGCTCGGGTCCGGGAGCCTGTGGTCCTTCGGCATGCCTCTCGGCGATTTCTTTGCCGAGGCTCTCGCCCTTCCCGGCTGGGCATGGGCGCTGGCCGGCGTACAGGCCCCTCAACACCTCACGATCGAACTCGATGAGATCTGAATGAACTTTGTCGGCACGAGCGCGTACTGGCCGGTGGGCCGGGCAGACGGGAGCGGCGTGCGGAGCGTGATGATCGATGGGGAGCTGCTGTGCCCGGTCGGCGGCATGACAGCGCGGTGCCGTCCGCTACGCCGACGGTGGCGTGCGGGCGGCCAACGCGCGTTTTAGTCCCCGGCGCATTCGCCTGGATGCACCGGGGAGTCGGCCGAGCGGGCGGATCTCTTCCGATCGCAGCTCGGGTCGCTCGGCGAGCGTCAGGGCCGCGGCGTACGGCCGGACGCCGGCACGTAACAGTTCCGTCACTCGGTCGAGCACCGCAAGCAGCACCGGACGGTCGGCGCCGGCGTGCCGGGCGACGAGCAGGAGTACCGCGTTGGAGTCCCAGTCGGTGTACTTGCCGTCGAGCAGACGCCGTAGATGTGGCGCCGCAGCCCGCGGATGCCGGGCAACGGCAAGCCGAACGAAGGAGTACGGGCTGCCCGCCAGCACAGCCAGCCCGCTGTCGTTCAACCGCGGATCATCGAGGACCCGCAAGTAGTCTGCCGGTGATCGGGCGGCTGGCAGCAGGTCGTCAAGGTCCACCCTCGTATCCTGCCGAACTGCCGACGCGTCCCGACCGGACGCGTCCAAGGTGGGAGATGCACGCTTCTCGGCACGGCCGCACGCCGGCGTCCAGCGCTTCACCACCTTGGTTGGCGAGCAGATCGCGGCATGTGCGTGCACGTGATCAAGCGCCCTGTCCTCGACGAGCAGGAAGGGTCGGAAGTTGCGGATGCTCCCGGCTGAGCTCTCGGATGCCTGTCTAGGCTCGCCGAATGGCCATGCCGCAACGCATCCCGATCGCTCATGAGCCGGATCACCGCACCGACACCATCGGGCGCTACGCGGCTGGCTACTTCTACGCGGCGGTACACGGTGCCAGGCGGGACGTTGACGACCTGGATGAGAGCTTCGCCTGGTACGCCTACGTCCACCGCTTCGACCATGACGGCCGGCACGAGGCATCCACGATTCGCCGGATCGCCGTCAGCCGCTACCTGACCGACCCGGAGGCCGCCAACCGTATCCTCGCCACGCTGCTGGACGAACTCGATGCACCGCGTTTCGACGACATCGCCATCCAGCCCTTTCGCCTCACCTACGACGGTGTCCTGTTCGGCCTGGTCGACGAATCCGACGCCGACCGCGGCGACTGGGCCGAGCTCTACCCCGACAGGCTCGGCTTCACCCAACCATGGGACGGCAGCTACAGCACCTGACGCCGCCGGATCGCGGCGGGTCCGGACACGTGATCACGGTGGTTTGTCGGCGGTCTCGCCCGTGTCATTGTCGGCGATAGGAGCCGCGCATGGGGTGGTCTCGTGACGGGTTGCTGTGATGGGTTGGTGGCGGTCATGATCGCCGTGTGGTTCAAGCGGAGGTCGATGTTGCTCGGCTGCTGTTGCAGGCGCGGGAGGTGTGTGCTGCCGCGCATGCCGAAGGCTGGCTGACGTCGCCGGTGGTGGGGTCTTCGCCGTTGCGGCAGGCGGTTCGGCGGCTGGCCGAGCTGCTCGGCGTGGAGGACAGCCGGCCTGGCGTGCCGACGGTGGACGACTTGGTGTCGTTCGCATGTGCGGTGCCCGACGATGGGTACCGCGCGTCGGTGTTGTCAATGCTTGTGCCGTATGTCGATGAGGCCAAGTTGTCGACGCTGCTGGCCGCTGGTCACGCGATCGACGAGGAGTATCAACGGTGCCGGGTGTTCGTGGCGGTGGCCCCGCGCGCCTCGACCGGGCAGTTGGCTGGCATGGTCGCCGCTGTGCGCGGGTGCGCGCTTTCCCGGGACCGTATGTTCGGGTTGGTGTCGCTGGTGCCGTACCTGGTCGGTGTCGACCGGGCAGCTGCTATCGACGCGGCCCTGGACGCGATCGAGGACAACGGCCAGTTCTATTTCGTGTCCAACAATGTCGGACGGCTCGCACCGTACCTGACCCCGACCGAGCTCGACCGGGCACTCGCCGCCGCGGACCGGGCGGTGGCCGACGAGAAGGATCGGTCGAATCTCCAGACCCGGTTCCCATCGCTGCGACCAACCGCGTGGTGGGCCGAGGCGGTGTCCGCGGCGGCGACCATCAAGGACGGGAACCTCCGCGCGGTGACGTTGCGGGACCTGGCGAAGGAGGCGCCTGGTGAGCACCTCGACGCGGTGGTCACCGCGGCCCACGCCATCCGCAACGGCAGCGCCCGGACCCGCGCGCTTGCCGAGATCGCCCCGCACCTTCCCGAGACCCGACGCCCGGAGGTGATCGACGCCGCGCTCGCCGCGCTGCTCGCCACGCCGGTCCGCGACGAGCTGCGCTACCTCGCGCGGAACGTGCTGCTACCGCTACTCAACCACGACCAGGTCGCCGCGATCATCGACACCGATTCCCGGAAGCGGCACGCGGGCGCCGAGTCGCTGGCTGCGGCAGCTCCGTACGCCGCACCCGAGCACCTCGCTGCCGCCGTCGCTGCCGCGATCGCACCACACAAACTCGGTGACCCGCTGCCCGACCTGCCGTTCGGACTGCGCCACGGGTTTCCACGGATCGTCGAGTACCTGCCGGCCAGCCACCGCAACCTCGCAGCGCTCAGCGCCGTCTCCATACGCGACCAGATCGGTGTCGGTGAACACCTCTGGGCCCAGAATCTGGCGCTGGTCGCCAAATACCTCACACCCGCCCAACTGGACCAGGTGCTGGCCTCGATCGACCCGAACGGCCCACCCGTCGCGGTCAGCAACGCCATCGAGCACCTCGCCGCGCACCTCGACCACGGCCAACTCGACACCGCACTGACCACCATCCTCGCCATCGACGACGAAGAAGGTCGCGGTCTGGCACTGACCGGCATCGCCCCACACCTCACCGAGGACCACATCGGACGGCTGGTCACCGCCGTGCTCGACCTGCACGACCCGCGAGTCCTCGCCGAAACCCTCACCACGGTCCTGCCACACGCACCCGCCGAGCAGCAACCACTTCTCGCACAGACCGTACTGAACGCCGCATCCACCATCGACGACCCCGAAGACCGAGCCGGATGCCTGCTCGCACTGGCCGCGACACAACCCGGCCTCCACCGCGACGCCGCACTGGCCCGCGCCTTCACCGCGATGACCGCTCTGACCGACGCCAACGCCCAGGTGCGCATGTTGGACTGCTTAACCCCGCTCGTCGCTACACCACAGCACGACGCAACGACCATCGGCACGCTCGAACAGCAAGCCCCATGACTCGGCGGACAGCAACGACCCGCACCCGAGCGACAACACGACCGAACCGTTCCCAGACATCGATCCGAGGCGGACGTCGCCAGCACACCCGGCAGCGCCTGTAACTCTCGACAAGAGCGCGCACTTCTCGTCCGTGGTCGCCGACCGGCCAGCCGCCTACCGAGCGTGACGTGGCTAAGGGAGCCGGCGCGGGTGCTCAGCGGCAGATGTGCGCACCTCATGGCGGCCACAGAGAGCACGTGACGAGCCTGCCGTCCTGGCGACGAATACCGCGGACTGGACCGATGGCGCGGGGTGGTTCATCGGGTGGTTACAGTGACGACGGGTCAGGCACAGGCCGGACCTTGCCACGATCTCGTTTGTGCGAAGCAAGCGCCCTGTCTCGGCCTGTCTTGGCCTCGTCGTCGCTGCGTTCGTCGCCGGTGCCGGTGGCTGTACGAATGTCGCCGAGCCGGTCACTGTCGAGCGGTCGGTGTCGCCATCCGCCGCGCCCCCAGCCCGCCCCACGACGCTCAGCGTCGTCGCAGCGGGGGACCTGTTCGTGCCGCCCGACCTGACCGCGCAGGCCGCCGCTGACGCACGCGCGGCCGGCAAGCCTGGCCACGACTTCACACAGATTCTCGCCGCGGTCGCCCCGACCATCCGGTCGGCCTATGTCGCGGTCTGTCATGTGGAACAGCCGCTCGCCCCACCAGAGGGACCGTTCACCGGATATCCGACCTTCAGCGCGCCCCCGCAGCTGGCCGACGCCGCGGCCCACGCCGGCTTCGACACCTGCTCCACCGCCTCGAACCACACACTGGACCACGGCGAGGAAGGCGTACGGCGCACACTGGACAACCTCGACCGGGTCGGACTGCACCACAGCGGATCGGCGCGCTCCGAGGCGGAAGCCGCCACGCCCAACGTCTTCAGCGTACGCGGCGTGAAGGTCGCGCAGCTGGCCTACACGTTCAGCTTCAACGGCATCAAACGGCCGCCGGACAAGCCGTGGGTCGCCAACCCCATCGATGTCCCGAAGATTCTCCAGGAGGCGCACGCGGCCAAACAGGCCGGCGCGGAGATCGTCATCCTGTCCATGCACTGGGGGTGGACCGAATACCAGAACACGCCGGACCCCGACCAGATCAACCAAGCCACGCGGCTGCTCGCCAGCCCTGACGTCGACCTGATCATCGGCATGCACGTCCACGTCGTGCAGCCGCTGGAGAAGATCGGCGACAAGTGGGTCGCGTACGGCTTGGGCAACCTCTTGTGCCGATTCTCCGACGGCGCGCCAGAGAACACCCAGGACTCGGTCGTGCCCCGGTTCACATTCACCGAAGTCACCCCCGGAACCTGGCGGGTCACCGACGTCGCGGTACACCCGATGTTCATGGCATACCACCCGCAGGCCCGCTTGGTCGACGTCGCGGCAGCGGCCAACGGCGCCGCGCCCGGCACTGGCTACGCCCGCGTCCTGCAGCGCATCTCCGGCTACGTGAACATGCGCGGCGCCGCGGCCGCAGGGCTCCGGATGGTGGGCCCGACCGGCCACTGAACCGCGAGACTCCCTCTGCCAGTGCAGTAGGCGGTTAGGCGCACGCATCGAATTCGGCCGACGTGGCCGGGGTCGTGTCGGTGCAACCGCTGCGCCCGCATACACATGCGTAGGGGAACGCCGGGAGGTTCGCTTCGATGTGCCGCTCGTGCGCCACGATCTGACGATGGATGACGGCGTTCTCATGGCGTCGTCGTGACGACAGTTCCCGCCCTGGCCGAAGCCGCGCGAATGACGCCGTGGCCGTGTTGACGGCTTCACGCACCGCTGCCAGTACACGATCCCAATCAACGTCGGTCGGAACCTCGACGACGGCACTCCCGGCATCCAAGGCTGCGGATCGAAGCCGTGCGCCGATCAGCTGGTCACGCTCGACCAAGGCCTCGACCCGAAGGCGGGCCGCGTCTTCCCCTGCTACGAGCCGGTTCAATCTCGCCGTGCGCGTACGCTCGGCGGTGGTGATCAGCCAGATCGAGCCGATGGGTGACCACATTGCCTCCGCTCGCGGGTGGAGTTGCGGCCCCTCGACGAGCGTCGGTACCCCCGGAACCTGTGCCGCTCGGACATCGTCCATCACGGTGGGGAGTCTGAGTGCAGACGTGCGGTCGAACTCGTCCGCCGCGGCCACCGAGCCCAAGGCGAGGACGTCATCGAGTGCCGGCCCGAGGGGGCCGAGGCGTTCCAGGTGGTCGTAGGTGTAGGCGTCCACTGGGTGCAGCGCGAGGTCAAGCTCGCGGGCGACCTGGCGGACCATCGTCGACTTCCCGGATCCCGGTGTGCCACCAACCCAGAACATCGGCGTGCTCGTCACCATGCACGCCATGCTGCCACGCGACCACCAGGCGCCGTCCGCGCATCAGCAAGGACGGGAAGCCACGACCTCGCGGAGCGGTCGCCGTCTGTAGCCCGCAATGGCGGGCCGCCGCGGACCAACCGCGGCTGACTACTTGTTAACTGGCGTTACGACCGCAGCCTGGCCAGGCTTGGTCGAGGTGACCGGTGGGATCGCTCGTTCGGCGGCTGCCCCCAGCGGTTCGGTGTGGCTCCGTCGGCCCAGTGCCGAAGCGCCGGGCAACCGCTCGGCGAGCCGAGCGGTGCTGTGTCAGGACGCCGGGACTTGCGCCGGTCTGCCACGATGCGCCGCATGTCCGAGGAACCGATCTTCGACCGGGACGCGGCGCGCCGCCTTGCCGGCGCCGGGCAGTGGGGCGGCCTGCGCCGGCTCCTGGCCGCCACGGTCGACACCGAGTTCGGGCCGGTGAACGCCCGGTGCCACGCGCACCAGACGCACGGCTCGATCGACGATTACCTCGACGAGGTCGAGCCCGCCCGCCGGCACGCCGCCGAGCTGACCGACGCCGCCGTCTCCGCCGGTCAGCCGGCACCCGCTCTCCACGACGAGATCTGGTTCGGGCTGGTCACCGCGGGTCTGCGCGGCCGACGCTACGGCATCAGCGCCGACCTGCTCGAGCTGGCGGTGACCGAAGGCATCTGGACCTCGCGTCGGGCGCTCACGCAGCTGCACCGTGACGGCCGGCTCGTCCCGGGGCACGGCAGGTCCATCCTTCAGCTGCTCCCGCACGTGCCGGAGGACGACCGCCGGCGGCTGATCGCCTTGGCGTCGGCCAGTACCGCGGCCGCCGAACACGACTACGCCCGGGTCTACGGATGGGTCGACCTGCTGCCGCATCTGACGCCCGAGGAGAGGCCCGCGACGACTGCGAGGATCCTGGACGAGCTCCGCGCCATGGACGAGTTCACGTTCCGGAACATGCTGCCCGTCGCCGCCCCGCACCTGTCGCACGATGAGCTGCGGCAGGCGTTGGCCGCCGCGGCCGATCATCACCCGGGGCTCTGGCGCGCGCTCGTGGCCGAGGTCGCGCCGCTGCTGTCCTGGGAGCAGGTGCTGCAAGCCATGGAGACGCTGCACACGCTGGAGTCCCCGGCATGGCGGGCCGAGGTCTTGGCCGCGTTTGTGCCGCGCCTGCCGGCCGACATGCGCGCCCGGGCCCTCGACGACATCCTGGACGCCGCCGCTGACTGTTACGAGGATTTCCGAGAGCAGCTGCTCGCCGACATCGCCGTGCACCTGTCGGCCGAGCAGCTCGATCGTGCCGCGGTCCTCGCCGCCGACAGCGCGTATCTGGTGTCCCGGGCGCGGATGTTGGCCGTGCTCGTCCCGCACGCGCCGGACCGGTGGCTGCCGCAACTGTTCTCCACCGCTCTGGAAACCGCCGACGAACAGGCGCGGGCGCATCTGCTGGCCGCACTGGTGCCGCGCCTGCCGGATGCTCCACGCCGCAAGGCCCTCGCCTCCGCGTCCGCGCTGGCCGGCCCGTGGGCGCGGGCGCAACTGCTGACAGCGCTCGTACCGCACCTGCCGGACGGCACCCGCGGCATCGTCATCGACCGTGCGCTGGCCGCGGCGGCCGCCGTCGGTGGCCCATGGCGGGGCACGGTGTTGCGGGCCCTGATCCCGTACCTGTCACCCGAGCGCCTCGACTCGTGGCTCGACACCGCGCTCGCCGAGATGGCAGCGAGCCCGGACGCCGTCGACCTTCAGCTGATCGCCGAGCATCTGGCGGACCGGCACTGGCCCTCCGTGTTCACCGCGGTGACAGCCGCCGGACACGACCCGAAGCGGCTGCTGCACGCCTTCGTCCCGCACCTGCCGGACGATCAGCTGGAATCGGCGCTGTCGCTCGCCACGACCATCCTTCGCGGGCACGAGCTGCAAGCGGTGATGACGGCGCTCGCTCCGCGACTGCCGCCCGAGCGTCGCGTCGCGGTGCTGCGCAAGGCCCTCGCCGACGCGACGGTCGTCATCGGCGACGCGAACGAGCGCGCGCCGGTGCTCGCCGCGCTCGTGCCCCACCTGCCGGCGGACCGGCTGCCGGAGGTCCTCGCCGCCGGTGCCGCGCTCAGCGACCCGTCGCACCGGGCGGAGGTGCTGGTCGAGGTAGCCCTGCGCCTGCCCGCCGCGCTGCCGCAGGCCCTCGACGCCGTCTTGGCGGTCAAGTTCCCGGCTCGCCGGGCCGCGCTGCTGACCCTGCTCGCCCCGCACCTGCCCGCCGACCTGCTCCGACGGGCCGGGCCCGCCCCGCTCGCGCCGGCCGGGGACCGGGAGCATGACGTTGCCGTCGCGTTCGAGGAGGCGATCGCCGCCCAGCGCGCGTACGCGCTGCGCGACAACCTGCCGCCGCTGCTGCCGCAACTGTCCGCGGACCAGCTCGAGCGTGCCCACGCCACCGTCCTCGCGCTCGACTCCGCCGCCGATCGGGCAAGGATGCTCACGGCGCTGGTGCCGTGGTTGCCGGTGGACCGGCGCGTTGGCGCGCTCCGGGAGGCCCTCGACGCGGCCGGCGAGATCGTCGACACGCCCTGGCGGATATGCACCCTGGCCGGGTTGGCCCCGCTGCTGCCCGTCGCCGACCGCGATTTGCTCGTCGCCGACGCGCTGGCGTTGACCCTCAGCACCGCCGTCGCCGAACACTCGCGCCCACAGACACTGGTCGCGCTCGGTCCGGTGCTGTCCGAAGCACAGCTCGACCGGGCGATGGCCGCCGCCGTCGCGTTCGACGACGGCAACCGTCGGCGGCAGGCCATGGATGGCCTCGCGTCGCACCTGCCGCCACCGCTCGTCACCCGGTACGCCGGCGTGGCCGCGCGGGACACCTTCACCATGACGGCGATGGCGCGACGGGCCTCGGCGATCGTGACGGCCGAACCGGGCCAGGCGCACGTGGCGCTCGCGGTGCTGCGGGCCGGGCTCGCCGCGTCGGAGCGCCGCATCGCGTACGCGGCCCTCGCCGAGCTCACCGGGTTCGTGGCGGCGGTCACGGACGGCGACCTCGGACCCACTCTCGACGCGGTGCTGCAAACGGCCGCGTGGTGGCGCTGACACGGCCCGAATCCGGGTGAGGCCGCATGATCGTCCCGATACTGCGGTGGCCAACTGCTCAGGCATTGCGTCCATTCGGCTGCGCACCCTCCGCTGACGGCGGCAGCGTTCAGCGGCATCTTCGTGACGTAACTCTGTTCCGCAGCCCTGGCCCCTTCGCCGGGCGGTATCTCCATGCCGCCCGGCTCCACGACGAGCTGGAACCAGATCATGAACAAGCGGGTACGTACTTCATTCATCGAACCGACCGCGGCGACCAACCTCGCCTGGGGCGATGAACTGCCGGCCAGGAGCCGGGTGCATGTCCGCGCCGACGGTGTCCGGGTCATGCTGGGCGGCCCGGGTCGTGCTGTCCGACGTCACCGTGACCGTGTCGGTCGGCTCCCGGCTGGCAATCGTCGGCGAGAACGGGCGCGGCAAGACGACGCTGCTGCACGTCGTGGCAGGCATGACGGTGCCGGATCACGGCGCGGTGCACCGAACGGCACGATCGGGGTGGCCCGGCAGGCACTAGAGTTCGGCCGAGGTGCCACGGTCGGCGCCCTGGTCGCGGGCGCGATGCAGGCGTCGCACCACGCTCTGCGCGCCCTCGACGAGGCCATGGCCGAGGGCCGCGGCGGCGCCAACGCGGCCCCCGCCGTCGTGGCGGCAGTGTCGTCGAAGCGCGCATCACCGCCATGATCGGATGCACTGACATCGGCATGAGTGCGTACCGGATCGTGGCTGATGGAAGGCTTCAATGCCTTGCGCTGGTGTCCGGTGACGTCTGGCGGACGGGGCTGCCGCCCCGATGCGTTGTCGAGCGCTCGGATCGCTGCAGATGGGGATGCCCAACGTCGCCAGTCATGGTGAGCGGGTTCAGCCGTTCGCGGTGGGGCGCCGTCGACGAGATCGGCTGGGCAGCGGTCGCTGCCGCCTCCGCCTCGTCGCTGATCCGAGTCATGCCTGCCCTTGCCCGAGCGTCGAATGGGCAGTTGCTGTCCCTCGAGCCCTCGGCTGCGACGCACGGGCGGGGCGGGCGCGTCCATCGACCGGTTGACCCGCGGACGTCGCGGACCGGTCACGATGGAGATCGTGACCGATGCATATGCCATCGAGGCCAAGGGCCTGCGCAAGACCTACGGCGCCCACAATGCGGTCGACGGGCTTGACCTCACCGTCGAACGGGGCGAGGTGTTCGCCCTGCTCGGGCCGAACGGTGCCGGCAAGACCACGACCGTCGAGATGCTGGAGGGCTTCCGCAAGCGCAGCGGCGGCGAGGTACGTGTTCTCGGCGTCGATCCGCAGCGCCGCCCGCTGGACTGGCGATCCCGGATCGGCATCGTGCTGCAGTCCACCGGCGAGTTCGAGGAGCTCTCGGTGCTGGAGGTCGTGCAGCATTTCGCGAAGTACTACCCGAATGCCGACCGTCCAGATGAGGTGATCGAACGGGTCGGGCTGCAAGGGAAGCGTAAGGACCGGGCCAAGGTGCTTTCCGGGGGGCAGCGCCGCCGGCTCGACGTGGCGCTGGGCATCATCGGCCGGCCGGAGCTGCTGTTCCTCGACGAGCCGACGACCGGCTTCGATCCGCAGGCCCGCCGCGAGTTCTGGGACCTGATCCGGGACCTCGCCGCGGGCGGGACCACGATCCTGCTCACCACGCACTACCTGGACGAGGCGGAGACGCTGGCCGACCGGGTCGGCGTGATCGCCCGCGGACGGCTGATGGCGGTCGCCACGCCGGCGACGCTCGGCGGCCGAGGCAGCGCGGCGGCGAAGGTCCGCTGGACCGCCCCGGACGGCCCGCAGGAGCACGACACCGACACCCCGGCGAAGTTCGTGGCCGACCTGGTCGCCCGGTTCGGCGGCGAGGTGCCGGAGCTGACGGTCACCCGGCCGTCGCTGGAAGACACGTACCTCTCGATGATCCAGGAGACGGCATGACTCTCACGCTGCGTCTCGGGCTGCTGCGCAGCGGCCTGGAACTGCGCCAGTTCTTCCGCGGCCGCGAGTCGGTCATCTTTTCCTTCGCGCTGCCGATCCTGCTGCTGGTCGTGTTCGGCTCGGTCTTCGGCGGCGTCGACGTCGCGCCGGGGGTGACACTGACGCAGTACTTCGTGGCCGGCATGATCGCCGCCGCGCAGCTCACCAACGGCTTCCAGACCCTCGCGATCCAGATTCCGATGGAGCGCGACCGGGGCGTGCTGAAGCGGCTGTACGGTGCGCCGATGCCGGCAGGCTCGTACTTCATCGGCAAGGTCGCGATGGTGTACCTCATCGGTGTGGGCGGCTGCGCCATCATGCTGGCGATCGCGACCGCGTTCTTCCACGTGACGCTGCCGTCGACGGGCAGGCAGTGGTTCACGCTGCTGTGGGTCTCGCTGCTGGGCATCGCCGCCTGCACGCTGTGCGGGATCGCGTTCTCGTCGATTCCGCGGGAGGCCAAGCGGGCGCCGGCCGTGGTCACCCCAGTGGCGCTGGTGCTGGAGTTCATCTCGGGCGTCTTCTTCGTGTTCACCGACCTGCCGGCGTGGATGCAGCAGGTCGCGGCGGTGTTCCCGCTCAAGTGGATGGCGCAGGGCATGCGGTCGGTGTTCCTGCCGGACGCGTTCGCCGCGAACGAGCCGGCCGGGTCTTGGGAACTGGGCCGGGTTGCCATCATGCTGGGGGCGTGGGTGATCGTCGGGCTGGCGCTGTGTCTGCTGACGTTCCGCTGGACCAGCCGGGAGGACAGTTGAACGAAGTGCCGCCGGGCGGGCACGCGTGGGACCGGTTCAATGCCGTCTGGCATCTGGTGGCCGTGGCGGCGCCGGTGATGGCCGGCGTGCTGGTCTGGGCCGATGACGCACTGGGCACGCGCTCCCGCCTGCTGGCGTCCCTGCTGCTGTGCCTGTTTCTGGTGTGGTACTGGCGGGTCGGCGCCCGCGCCGTCCGGAGCCCCGGCGAACGGCGCGGGATCGTGCAGCTCGCCGGGGCCCTCGTGCTCTTCGCCGGGCTCATCATGGTGACGATGACCGCGGCGTTGCTGCTGTCCGTGCTGTTCCTGCACCTGTTCCTGTTCCTCGAGCGGTGGCGCGGCCGGCTGATCGTCCTGGGTACCGTCGCCGCGCTGCTCATGGCCGGCATGTTCGTCCATCTCGGGATCTCCGCATCGACCGCGGTCGCACTCCTGCCGACGGTGGTCGTCCCCGTGCTGTCGGCCGGGCTCCTCGGCGCCTACATCTCCGCGCTCATCTCACAGAGCCGCGCCCGTAGCGTGCTCATCGCCGAGCTGACCGAGACCCGCGCCGCGCTGGCCCGCGAACGACACACGGCCGGCATGACGGCCGAGCGCGAGCGGCTGTCGGTCGAGATCCACGACACGCTGGCGCAGGGCTTCACCAGCATCCTCATGCTGACCCAGTCGGCACGGCTGACCCTGGAGCGCGACGCCTCCCCGGTCCCCGACCAGCTCGACCTCATCGAGCGCACCGCCCGGGAGAACCTGGCCGAGGCGCGCTCCCTGGTGGCCGCACTGTGCCCGCCCGACCTCAGCGCGCGCAGCCTGACCGAGGCCCTGGCCCGACTGGCCGAGCGGCACACCCGCGACACCGGCGTCCCCGTGGATGTCGAGAGCGACGATCCGCCGGGCGGCGGGATGCCCGAGCGCGACGCCGTGTTCCTCCGGGCCGCTCAAGAGGCCCTCGCCAACATCCGCCGGCACGCCAAGGCATCGTCGGTGCGCATCGTGCTCTCGCCCGCCGCGCTCACGGTCAGCGACGACGGGCAGGGCTTCGAGCCGGGGCGCGGACACGGCGGCTACGGCCTGCCCGGGCTGCGCAGCCGGGTCATCGGACTCGGCGGCACCTGCACGGTCGTCTCGGCGCCGGGCGCGGGCACGACGGTCCGCCTCGAGCTGCCGATGCCTTTGCCGGAGGAAGTTTTGACCGTACCGCCGGACTCACGGTGACGGTCCGTGTCCTGCTTGTCGACGACCACCCGGTAGTCCGGGTCGGGCTTCGCGGCATGCTGGAGATGACCGAGGACCTCCACGTGGTCGGCGAGGCGGCGTCAGGCGACGAGGCATGGACCCTCACCGCCACGCTGCGGCCCGATGTGGTCCTGATGGATCTGCGGATGCCCGACGTCAACGGCACCGAGGCGACCGCGCGCATCACCGCGCGCTTCCCCGATGTCCGGGTCCTGGTGCTCACCACGTACGACACCGGCGAGGACGTCCTGCGCGCCATCGAGGCGGGTGCGGTCGGCTACCTGCTCAAGGACACCCCGCTCGCGCAGCTGGTCGACGCGATCCACGCCGCGGCCCGGGGCGAGTCGGTACTGGCGCCCCTGGCCGCCGCGCGGCTGGCCGATCGGCGCCGGGCACCGGTCGCCGAGCAGCTCACGCCGCGGGAGGCCGAGGTGCTCGGCCTGGTCGCCCGCGGACTGTCCAACCCGGAGATCGGCCGCGTGCTGTTCATCAGCGAGGCGACGGTCAAGACGCACCTGGTACGCGCGTTCGTGAAGCTCGGCGTAAGTGACCGGACGGCCGCCGTGACCGCCGCGCTGTCCCGCGGGATCCTGAGCCCACCGCCGTAGTGCCGTGCGTCCGGGTTTCCTCAATCACGAAGACCGGGCCTGGCCAGCGGCAGATGCGGACACGCAGGCATGGCGACCTTGGGGGAGATCGACGGACGCGCCGTCGAGGCCGGGTGGTGGTCGCTCGTCCTGGAACAGGTCGACGACGGGTTCTTTGACGAGCCACCGCTTTCGCGCGGTCCGGTCCCAGTTCGCGCCGCGGGTCACACGGTGCGCTACGACGTGGGCGTGGGTGACGGTCGTGCGGCATGATCTGGCGCTGTGGATTGGACGTCGGTGTTCGAGTACCGGGATCCTCGGCCGGGAGCTACGCAGCGGCAGCTTGCCGACTTCGTGACCGAGGTGCGTCGGGCGCCCACCGAGCAGGAGATCACCGACGTCGCCGCGCAGCAGCACAACCTGTTGCCGCCCGGCGGCCCGGCACCCGCCTCACACCGGCCGATCGACGCGAGCCGGTGGCAGCTGCCCGAACGGCCGCTGCCACCCAGGTACCTCGCCCTGCTGGCGTGGTCGGGCGGCGGCGCCTTCGGCAACGGTGAGCGGTGGCTGCAGCTGTTCCCGGTCGATGGCCCAAGCGGAGTACGGGCGATGACGCTGGCCTACCACCTTCCTGAGTACATGCCCGGGGCACTGCCGTTCGCGTTCAACGGCGGCGGCGTGTTCTACCTGTTCGACATGCGCGAGCCCGCCAACGCCGACGGCGAGTACCCAGTGGTCGCCGCGCACGCAGGCAACCTCGGCTGGGCCACCCACGAGGAGTGCTACCCGCCGGAGTGCTGGCCCGTGGCCGACGACCTGGCGCAGGCCTGCCGAGGGCGAACCGACATCGAGGAACTCGCCGACTGCGACTGCCACGCTCCGCCGACCGGGTTCACCCCTGACCTGCCCGAGACCGCCGACATCTACGTCGACCAGGTGCCGCCCGACTCCGTCGCGACCCTGCTCCAGCTCAGGAAGCTGCTCGCCGTCACCTGGCGGATCGGCGCCCTTCGCGACCTGCTGGCCGGCCAGCCGATCCTTGCCGTACAGGGCGGCCGTCCGTACGCACTCCACCGCGTGCTCGAGCAATCCGCGGAGCTTCGGCCCTACCTGTTCTACGACGCGGACGGGAGGCTCGAACCGGTATGGCCCACGGCGACGCGTGCATCGCTGCACCGCGGGCTATGGCACTCTCGGACCGTGAGCGACGAAAGCGCGACCCCTTCGCCGGGCTACCCAGGCCCGAGGGCTGATCACGCTGATACATCGAGCCTGCCGCTCCGCAGCCCGGGCATGACCGACGACGAGATCATCGCCGCCGCGCGGACGGCCGCCGCCGCGCGGGGGCGGAACTCACTCGCCGATGCGCGGATCACACGGAGCCAGGCGGAGGCCGAGGTACTGCTCTCCGACCCGGCCTACGCCCGCGGCGGGGGCCTTCTCGTGGTCATCGACCCGGTGACCGGCACGGTGCTGCGCGTCGTGCCTCAGCTGTAGCCCCAGCCGCGGGCGCCCGTGCACACGGCAGTGAGCAGTCGGCGGCACGAGCGCGCACAGCCGCACGGTTCGATGCGCCCGCCAGTCACCACGAAGCGTGAGGATCCTCGAGCCGGTTGCCCCCAGATGAGACACGCTGAGCGCCCGCCCGTCGGCGGCTGCGCCGTGACGTTCGGGGGCAGTCCGGGTTCGGATCTCCTTGTAGGGTGTGCGCCATGATTCACGCGGGGACATTCAGGAGAGCCGCTTGGCTCACGGCCGGTGTTCTGTCAGTCAGCTTGCTCGTCGTTCCGGTTTCGCCGACGTGGGCGACGTCGGTCAGCGGGACGCTTGACCCGACGTTCGGTGGCGACGGCACGGTGCTCGCCGACGGCAGCGGCAGCGGCAAGTCCGACGAAGCCGCCGACGTCGTCGTCGCACCCGACGGGAAGATCGTGGCGGTTGGGTATTCGCTTGTCCGCCCGTTGGGCGAGGAGGAGGGAGACCAGCCCGATTACGACTTCGTGGTGGCCCGGTACAACCCCGACGGCAGCCTGGACAGCACATTCGGTGCCGGCGGCGTGGTGCAGACCACCTTCGGCGGCACCCAGAGCCGGGATGAGGCCAAGGCCGTGGCCCTGCAGCCCGACGGCAAGATCGTCGTGGCGGGGAGCACGGACCGGGACCTTGAAGACGGGAGTCACTTCGCGCTCGCCCGGTACAACTCTGACGGCAGCCTGGACACCACGTTCGGCGACGGCGGCCTGGTTGTCGCCCAACCCAGCACTTTCACCATCGACGCCGCCGAGGGGATGGCCATTCAGGAGAACGGCCGGATCGTGGTCGTCGGCAGTTCGGACGCGCTGGCCGGCGGCTCGGACTTCGACTTCGCGGTGATGCGGTTCATGCCCGGCGGCGCGCTGGACACCAGCTTCGGTGCCGGCGGCAAGGTCCTGACCTCGTTCAACACCGGCCGGAGCCTGGACACCGCGAAAGCGGTCGCCATCCAGTCCAACGGCCGCATCGTCGTCGCGGGAATCTCCAACGCGGGGGGCAGCGACGACTTCGCGGTGACCCGGTACAACCGCGATGGAACCCTGGACGCCACGTTCGGCACGGGAGGCAAGGTCCTGACCGACCTGGGTGGCCTGCATGGCGTCGACCGGGCCGGCGCAGTCGCCCTCCAGGCCAACGGGAAGATCGTGGTGGCGGGCTCGGGAGGCGGCTTCAGCCTGGTCCGCTACCTCCGCGACGGCACCCTGGACCCCACTTTCGGCACCGGCGGGTTCGTCAACACCCCGCTTGACGGGCGGCCGCTGGCGGTGGCTGTCCAGCTCGACGGCCGGATCGTGGCCGCCGGGGTGTCGTGGCCGGCACCCTTCAGCACCGACTACAACTTCACCCTGCTCCGCTACAACCGCAACGGCACGCTGAACACCTCGTTCGGCGACGGCGGCAAGGTGACGACGGACTTCAGCGGCAGCGGAAGCCACGACCAGCTCAACGCCCTGGCGATCCAGCCGGACGGCGGGATCGTCGCCGCGGGGTCGTCCTACTCGCCGGGCCACCAGAACGACTTCGCCCTGGCGCGGTACCTGCCGTAGGCGTCAACGACGCGGGTGAGGCCGACGCCTTCGGCCTCACCCGCGGCCGTGCCCGCACTGATCCGCCACTTCGATCTCGCCTGGCGCGATCCTCAGGGCGACCCACCGCCGGCTCTTCGACGTCCAGCACCTGGTCGCGGCGCTCGTCACGTTCGGCGCCCGTGCCCTTCTGCCGGTATGGCGCCGGGCGCGGTCCGGACGTGCGGTCGTGGCCGCCCGCCGTAGAAGTTCCCGCCGGGCCTGGGTTTCGGGTGGGCGGAACCGCGGTATCTGGCCCGGAACGGGCCGGCTGACCCCGCCCGCCGGCGCGGTGTCATGGCCCGCCGCCGACCTGGTGAGGTGTGCCGTGCAGGATGCGGGCGGCACGGCCGGCCGGATGCCCGCAGGCTCCGGCTTCCTGCGGCGCGAAGTGGGGCTGTGGGGCCTGACCTTCGTGTCGCTGGGCTCGATCATCGGCTCCGGCTGGCTGCTCGGCGCGCTGACCGCGGCGCAGGCCGCCGGGCCCGCGTCGCTGATCTCCTGGCTGCTTGCCGGTGGGATGCTCGCGCTGCTCGCCCTGGTCCACGCGGAGCTCGGCACCTCCTACCCGGTCGCCGGCGGCACCGCGCGGTTCCCCGGGTTCGCGTTCGGCGCGCTCGCCGGACTCACCGCGGGCTGGGCCGCCTGGCTGCAGGCCGTGACGATCGCGCCGATCGAGGTGGAGGCAAGCCTGCAGTACCTCAACAACATCGCATGGGTACGCAGCCACCTCGGCCTCCTGCACGCCGACGGCACGCTGTCACCGGCCGGGCTGGGCTTCGCCACCCTGCTCATGTTGCTGTTCACCGTGATCAACGTGCTGGGGGTGCGGCGGCTCACCAGGAGCAACGCCGCCGTCGTGCTCTGGAAGCTCGCGGTTCCGGTGCTCACCGTCATCGTCGTTGCCGCGCTGACCTTCCATCCGTCCAACTTCACCGCAGGCGGAGGGTTCAGCCCGTACGGTGCCCACGGCATCTTCGCCGCACTGCCCGCCGGTGTCGTCTTCTCCCTACAGGGCTTCGAACAGGCGATCCAGTTGGGCGGGGAGGCGCGCGATCCGCAGCGGGACCTGTCCCGCGCCGTGATCCTGGCCATGCTGATCGGAACAGTGCTGTACATCCTGCTGCAGATCGTCTTCATCGGCGGTCTGGACCCGCGCTACCTCGCCGACGGGTGGACGCATCCGGTGGGCGCCGGGGACTTCGGCCCGTATGCGACCATCGCCGCCGCGGCGGGCGCCGGCTGGCTGGCCGCGCTGCTGTACGCCGACGCGTTCGTCTCACCCGCGGGGACGGGACTGGTCTACCTCGGCGCCTCGGCCCGGCTCTCCTACGCGCTGGCCCGGCAGGGCACCCTGCCGCCGGCGCTGAGCTACGTCAGCCGCCGCGGCGTCCCGGTGTACTCGATCGTGCTGGCGTTCGTCGCGGGAGAGCTGGCCTTCCTGCCGTACCCCAGCTGGCAGTCGCTCGTCGGGCTCGTCACGTCGGCGACCGCGATCATGTACGCGTTCGCGCCGGTGTCGCTGACCGCGCTGCGCCGGCGTGATCCCCAGCACCACCGCCCCTACCGGGTGCCCGCCGCCGGGGTCGCCGCACCCGCGGCGTTCGTCTCGGCGAACCTGGTGATCTACTGGGGCGGCTTCGAGGCGACCTGGAAGCTCCTGCTGGCGATCGGCGCAGGGCTGGCACTCTTCGCGATCACCGTGGCGCACACCCCCGACCGGGCACGGCCCGCCATCGACTGGCGTGCATCATCGTGGATCTGGCCCTGGCTCATCGGGCTCACCGTCATCGGCTTCCTCGGCCGGTACGGGCGCGGCGCACGCCTGTGGCTGCCCGGCTGGATCGACCTGCTCGTGGTGATCGCCTTCAGCCTCGTGATCTTCGCCTACGCCGTCAGCGTGGCGGTGGACAGCGAACGGGTACGTGCCGCGGTCGACCGGGAACGGCCCGAACTCGCCGCCCCGCTGGAGCGTGACAGACCGTGACGATCGGGTCCCGTCGCTGGTTAGGACCGTTGCCCGTCCTGGGCGACATCGGGCACCGGGGTGCCACCGGTCCGGGTGAGTGCGCGGGTCAGTGCCGGCTGGCTGGCCGGTTCGGCCAGAAGCAGCAGTGCGCTCCGCCCCTTTGGCAGGGCCTGCATCGTCCGCTCGACAGTGGTGTCGCTGAGGCCGGCGTCGTGCCGGCGCGCCACCATCGCGACCGCACCCGCGCCGATGACCAGACCGGTTATCGGGAGGCCGACGAACGTGCCCAGCACCACCCCCCAGGCGCCGCCGGCGAGGGTGCCGTCGATCGCGTCCATGTCCCGGGTCTCCTGCACGTGTATCCGGTCCGTCTGGTCGGACCAGGCGACCACGGCGTCGTCGAGGCGCACCGGACGGTGCTGGCGCAGCGCGGTGATCAGTGCTGCGCGAGCCCCCGCTACGTCGTCGAACGAGTAGACCATGGTCCGGTCCGCGCGCAGCTGGGCCGGGCGGCGCAGGTGCCCGGCCAGCGGACGCCGCCGCATCTGCCAACCGGCCAGGAAGCCCAGGAGGACGGCCAGCAGGTGCCCGACGTCCGTGAAGGTGCCGCCGTTCAGCAACGGCACGACCACGACCGCGATCGCCAACGGCACCAGGTACCGCCGTGCACGCACGGGCAGGGTGAGCGCGAGCGCGCCGCCGACGGCGTGCGAGCCGTAGCTCGTGCCCACATCACTGGCCACGGTGATCGCGCCGCCCAACCAGCCGCCGCGGACGCCCGCCAGCAACAGCCCGTACACGAGGCAGCTCGTCACCGCGTTGGACCCGAAGAACACCACGAGCAGCCGCCGCCACCCCCACAGCACCTCGGCCACCGACAGGAGCAGCAGCAGCGGGATCATCGCAACCACGCCAGCCCGTTCGTCGAGCACGAAGGCACTGGTGACCAACGTCCAGATCCGGTGGGCCTGCAGGTTGGCCACGTTGGTGGAGTTGGCGAGGACGATCTGGGTCCGGACCTCCGCACTGACGGCGTGGTTCAGGATGACGTCGACGCCGATGACGATCAGCACGTACAGCGGGGCCAGCCGCACCTGCGCGAGGAACGACAGGCAGATCTTCGCCTTGGCCGACCGGCCCTCCGCGCCGAGAAGAGCGTCGGCGAGCTCGCCGCCAGGCAGGTAGGAGGCCGCTACAAGGCCAGGAGGATCCCGGTACAACCGGCACCGGCTCCGCACGCCCATGAGATGCGACCCATCAAAGATGATCTCCCCGTCGAGTGTACTGCTGCCGGATGAGGCCTGCTCACCGAGTCCGAGCGCTTCGTCCTGCGGGCACAAGCCGAGCGACGGGTTCCCGCCGCTCCTCGTCGGGTTCGACGAGCGCCTTGCACAACGCCACTTATGATCGTTGGGGTCGTCCGGATGGGCAGGGGTGCGGATGCGGGTCGGGATCTCCGGGACACACGGGACTGGGAAGACGACGCTTGTCGAGGCGCTGTGTGCGCACCTACCGGGCCACGTCGGGGTGGATGAGCCGTATTACCTGCTCGAAGAGGAGGGCTACGAGTTCCAGTTTCCGCCGTCGCTGGAGGACTACCGGGCGTTGCTGGCCCGCTCGGTGCGGAGCCTGAGCTCGTCGCCGTCGCCGTCCGGGACGATCTTCGACCGGACGCCGTTGGATTACCTCGCATATCTGGCCGCGACCGGCGCGGACCCCTCGGAGGAAGCCGATGGCGCACGGTTACGCCAGGCGTTCTCGAGCCTCGATCTGCTGGTCATCACGGTGATCACACCCGAGACGGAGCAGATTCTGCCGGCGGTGGAGTTGCCTGGCCTTCGCGCGCGAATGAATGACGCGCTGGTGGAATTGGTCTACGACGACCCGCTGAACGCCTGGGAGGACACGCCGGTGTTGGAGCTGAGCGGACCGCTCGACGGCCGGCTGGACACGGTCCTCGCCGCCCTGAAACAGACCTGACGGTTGTAACGGTGAGGTGGGCGGTCGCAGCCACTCCCACGCCGCGCAGCACCCGGATCTCGGCATGTCTGGGAGCCGGGCAAACCCACCGGCATGCAAGGCGTCCAGACACCCGCGTGATCGGTACAGACCACTCCGCGTGCTCACAGTGAGGTTCGATCCCGCCGATTGTGATGTGGTCGAGCCGGACAGCGGTGGCGGCGGGCGCGCATAAGGGGCATCGTCGTGGTTATGCGATCTTCTCACCGTGTGCGGGTGGCGGCGCTGCTGGTCGGCCTTGGTCTCGGGTTGACGGCGTGCGGCGGGAGCTCCGCGCCGAAGGCCTCGTGGTCGGGGGCGCCGTCGGGTCAGCAGCCGGCCGGAGGTGCGTCGCCTTCGGTGTCGCCGGCGCCGAGCGGTAAGCCGGTGCACGTGCGGTTGTACGAGAAGGACGGGGCGACGTACGGCGTGGGCATGCCGATCATCGCGTACCTGTCGGCGTCGATCACCAGCGCGAAGGACTTCGACGCGGCGACCCAGGTCACCGTCAACGGAGCACCGGTCGAGGGCGCGTGGTACTTCCAGAAGTCCACGATCTACGCCGGCTACCCGATCGAGGCACACTACCGCCCGGCCGAGTTCTGGCCGGCGCACGCCGAGGTCGCCATGAACCTCGACACGAAGGGCAAGTCGGGCGGGGCCGGGCTGGTGTACGACAACAGCCTGACCCTCGACATGAAGACCGGACCGGCGAACGTCGGCAAGGTCGACGGAAAGACCCTGCGAATGGTCGTGACCTCCGACGGCAAGCAGGTCTTCGACTTCCCGGTGTCGCTGGGCAAGGCGAGTACCCCCACCTTCAACGGCACCAAGGTCGTCATGGAGAAGAAGGCGGTCGAACACATGGTCGGCGACGGCTATGACGAGCAGGTGCCGTGGTCGGTACGGGTCACCAACTCTGGCGAGTACGTCCACTCGGCCAGCTGGAACGGCGGCAACATCGGCCAGCGCAGCACCTCCCACGGCTGCACCAACCTGACCGAGGCAAACGCCAAGGCGTACTTCAACTTCGCCCAGGTCGGCGACCCGATCACCTACACCGACACCGGCGGCCCGACGATGCCGACCTGGGACGGGTACGGCGACTGGAACGTGCCCTGGAACACCTGGCAGGCAGGCGGCGCGGTGCCGGCAAACTGACACACCTCCGGGCGAACGCGGACACCGCAGCCCGCAGCCGGCCGTGACGCCCTTCCCGCATGCGGGTCGCGCCAGACCCGGATGCCCGCTGATAGAAGCGGGCGGGCCCGTCCGACAGTTGGGCGCGATCGGCTCGTGAGCTCAGTGGCGGCGGATGGGCGATCCGCCATCGCGGACCTGCGCAACGACACTCCACCTGCCTGTGACCCCAGTTCGTGAGCCTGTTTGTCGCACCCGGTCATGGAAGACTCGATCGTCGCAACCGCAGGGCTGGGGAGGTCGCATGGCGATCGGCAGTGATCAGCGTCGCCGGGAACGGCGCCCTCGGATCATGCGCCAATTCGATCCGCGGGAGGTCGAGGCAGCGCTGGATCTGCTGGCCTTGACCGACATGGCGTGGCACGATTGCTACGGCCCGCACGAGCTTGAGATACCTGCAGGTGTTCTCGATGACGTGCTGCTGCTTGCCCGTGGCAATCTTGCGCACCTCATCCGCGTCGCCCGGGAGGCGGTCGCGGACTTTCGCGACGTCCGGATGGCCGCCGACGAAGAGCGCGCAAAGAAGACGTAGCAGACAACCACGCATCGGCGAAACGAAAGCCTCGCCCACGATGCGTCGCTGAAAGGTTTGTGACGAGCGCCGCTCGGTCCAGCGCACCACCGGCGGCATGTGCGTTTGGGCCATCCTGCACGACCGGCTTGCCGCCCGGTTCAGCCTGAACATTCGGCGCGACAGCGTCCGCGGGCGATGGCGTCAGGCCGAACCTCCGGCGCCGCCTGGAGACTCGGCCCGCCGGTGCGGCGGTGCTGCTGGCAGGGCCGCCGGCGAAGCGGACCGGCGCCCCGTTCGACGGTGAGCGCGTGGTCGTGCAGGTCCAGGCGTTCCGAGTCCCGAACCGCTGAGCCTGACGTCGAACCCCGTTTGCACCGGGCGGTGCCGTACCCGACACTGTTGGCGATCAATTTAGCGACGGGGGGTCGCGGGTGCGGCGTGCGGGTGTGCTGACGGTCTTCGTGGTGAGTGGCGCGTTGCTGGCGGGGTGCCAGCAGGAGAAGGATCCGGCGCCGGCCGCGTCGGCGAGCCCGTCGGCGTCGGTGGCGCCGTCGACGGCGGCCGGTGACGCCGCCAAACCGGTCGTGGGCAACTGCTGGACGTCCTACACCGCGACGTTCACCGGCGACAAGATCAACGAGCTGACCGTGGACGAGCTGCACCCAGTGGCGGACTGCGCGGCGCGGCACCTGACCGAGACGTTCCACGTGGGCACGTTCCCCGGTGACACGCCGCCGGCCGACCCCGAGGTGCAGCGTGTGTACGCCGAGTGCGAGGCGAAGGCGGCTGAGTTCCTCAGCGCGGACTGGCACGACGGTCGGCTGGCGCTGCTGCTGTTGCCGCCGACGGAGGCGAGGTGGGACGCGGGCGTCCGGGCATTCCGCTGCGACCTCGTCGAGCGGCGCGGTATCAGCGATGCGTCGTCATTCCGCACGGGCTCACTCAAGGACAGCCTGCGCGGCGCGCGTCCGATCGGGCTGGGCTGCGGCACGGTCGTGTACAACACGGACCCGAAGCGTACGCCGCTGTGGATGCAGCCGGCTGCCTGCGACCAGCCGCACAACGGCGAGTACATCGGGACCGTGCGCGCGCCCGCCGGTGCTGCCACCGCCCCGGGCACCGGCGATCACCTGCGGCAGGAGTGCGCCCAGCTGGTCGACCGCTATACGGGTCGCTCCTTCGCAAACCTCGCCACGCAGCTCGGGCAGCAGATCGGGCTCCTGTGGTGGCGGGTGTCGGACCACAACTGGGACGCCGGCGAGCGCAGCGCCCGGTGCGTCCTCGTCGTCGAGCAGCCGATTGCGAAGTCCCTCAAGGCCTGACCGGCGAGTCGAGAGCCGCCCGGTGTCGTCCACATGCGACATCGACGGGCCTCGCCCACCTGCGTTCGATGGAATTGCAGTTCCGCCGCGGCTGACGCGGGACAGCACGCGGCATGCTGCGGAGCCGAGAGCACCGCCCGGTCGGCAGCACGCGACCGCCCGTCACCTGAAACTGGCCTTGGCCGCGCTCGCGGTCTACGCGGTCACCGTAGTGGTCGATACAGGATGCTTGGCAGGCGGCCAAGAGACGCTATTAGCCGCCTGCCAGCTCTTTCTCAGCCAAACCCGCTAACGTTCAACCCTAGCGATGACCGATCAGAACGTAGGCAACAACTACGACGATGACGATCACGCAGAGGCGGACGGTCCGGCTATTGCTTCCTAGGGCGTACCGGACCGTTCGCCACATCTCGCGAGAGACTGGCATGGCTTCCCTCCCTTCACAGTCCATGTGGAGCGCGATTACACCGTGCACATCCGCGCGCTTGAAACGAAACCAGCAATCGCTGTGCACAGCGGACTGACAAAGCTGGGAACTTCCTGATAGTGCGCTACTTTGGCTTACGCTCCGTGCGTGCCGACCATAGTCGGCCAGGTCAGTGGCGTTGCGGTTACCCGGTTCGGGTGCTCAGCGATCGCGTGTACCACCCCGCCTTACCGGAAACCGCGACGAGGCTCGGCGGCGGCGATCTCGGCGCGCTACCCCGCACGGCGCCCCTTCCTGATCCAAAGCGCCAGGTCCGGGCTGGGAGCGCCGGCAACGCTCATCGGCATCGAGCGCGCACAGCCGCACGGTTCGATGCGCCCGCCAGTCACCACGAAACGTGACGGTCTTCGAGCTGGTTGCCGCGCGAGAACTGCGGCATGCGCGGACGTCCGATGGGACACTGCCCGGGGTGAGTTGGTCGCTGTTCGGTTTCCGCATTGCTATGCCGCGATCCGGTCGCTAGGCCGCCCCACGGTACGATCCTGGTCCCGGCCGCGCCGCAGTGCGGGCGCTGGACCACGGGTTGGCGCGGCGTCCTGATTGCAGGTCTTCGCTACGCTGCCAGGTGTGGCATTGCAGGGTCCGGGTCGCGGCATCGTCTGGGCGCCGGACTCGGTGCGGGCGAGTCTGGAGGAGCCTGTGCGGCCCCGGATCGGCCTCGCCGGATTCCTGCTGATGGTGGTGGTCGGGTGCGCGTTCACATGGGTGCCCGCGTTTGCCGTGTTCGCCGTGACAGGTGCCGTCGCGCCCTCCGTGACCGGCGGCGCGGGCGTCGGCGAGATCGCCTTGTGGGCGTTGCTGTTCGCCGTCCTGACCGGGATTGTCGAAGGCGTCACCGCGTTGATCGGGAAGCTGCGCGACCGTCGCCGTGCGAGGGAAGCGGTAGAGGACACCGAGGACGGGCCGGTCTGGGTCGCCGTCGTGCGGGTGGCCCGGCACACGGCGCAGACGGCGGTCATCGCTGGGCTGGTTCTTGCGCCGCAAGGGCTCGGTGCCGCGGAAGTTGCCTGGCTGGCCTGCGGTCTCGGCGTCCTGCTCAACGCGCTGCCGGTCGCGGCGGTCAACCTGCTGCGCCGCCGCCGGCGCCCGTCGGCTGAGCCGGCCGGGGCGTCTACGCCCTACCGCGGGCGGCTGCTGCGGTGCGGTGCCGCAGCAAGATCGGCTCCGCACATCTGGTAGCCGCAGGTCGCGCAGTGGCCGGTTCCGGGAGCGTCACGCTTCGCGGCGGAAGCCCGGTGGGGCTTCCCGCTCATCGGGGTGCACCTTTGTTTCACTCGATTTGATGTTGGTTCGAGTGCACCGGTGACCGTCGGGCCATCGCTCTGCTCGCTCGATCTTCGAGGTTCAGCATGGGTTCTGCGAGGCCCGGCGGACCGAGATGCCCCGATCGGCCACAGGGCTACTGTCACTGCCGGGCCCGTGACCACCCAACTTCCAGTCGAAGATCATCGATCAAAACTTCCAACCGTGGGCGCTCACCGCCGTCAGGGCAAGGCATCCGACCGGCATCGCCGCCCCGAACCATGCCTACTTGCGTGTACGGTGAAGATCATGTGCGCCCGGTTCAACGCCGGATCACGTGGTGCGCTTCGGCGGGGCGCACCGGCTGAGCCAGGCGGCGGCTTCGCCCGGCGGGAGTTCGTCCTCGAACTCGATCTGGGCCACCATGCCGGGGTAGATGCGAGCGGTGTTCCATGTGCGGGTGACGGTCGGCGGGTCCATCACCACCACTCGCACCCCGTCGATGGCGGCGATGTCGGCGGGGATACCGTCCCATACCCATTCGCCGGCGGCGTCGTTGAGGATGATCGTGCCGGTGATGGGCTCGTCCAGGTCCAGCACATCGCCGGTACTGGCGGCGACGAGGTCACAGTCGGCGGGGCGCTGGCCCGGTAGCTGACCCAGCGACTCGGGCCCGATGAGGAGTCCGGCCAGCAGGGTGTGCAGTTGCCGGTGGTCGCCGACCCCGGTGATGCGGAGCCGGTAGCCTCGTCCGGTTTCGCGGTGCAGCGCGATGAGCGGCTGCTCGTCGAGCACGTGCAGCAGGCCGTGCAGAAAGTGCGCCTGTTCGACGATGTGCCGCGCTATCTCGATGAGCTTGGTGAGCCGCTCCCGCTGCGGCAGCGCCGCCCGGACAGCCTGATGCTGCGCGAGGAACAGCACCGGCTGGACCCAGATGCCCACGAAGGCCCATGCTTCGGCGATCTCGACTGCCTTGTCCCGGGCCACGCCGTGGCTGCACACGACATCGACGAAGCGCTGCATATGCTCGGCGGCGGCCTCCTCGCGGGCGGCCGGCGGTGCCTGCGTGCCGAAGAGTTGGTCCCAGGACATGTTGAACACGAATGTGTTCTCAACAGCGGTGCAGGCCCGTTCGACGAACACCGGCACCAGGGCGTTGATGTCGCTGCCAAACAGGCACAGGTTGGCCGTGATGCGGGCGAGCCCGGGTGCGGCACTGAGCGGCAGGTGCTCCAGCAGCGGCCGGAGGTGCGCCAGTGCTACGTCGACCTGTTCCCGTGGCGTGTACCCGCCGGTCTGAGTGATGCCGTGCAGCGCGTCGGCGTAGGCGTCGAGGTCGTGTTGTTCGGTCGCTTCGCGAAGCGCCGTGGCGTACTCCACCAGTGTCCGCACGGCACGCATTCTACCGACGAGCCGAGGACCCGCCGGCGGAGGTGCGGGTCATCGCCGCCTTCCTCTCGACCCCCCGAGGGGACCGTTCCTGTGCTCAACCAGAACGATCTTGGAATCCGCTCATGGCACCCCTCTGTGTCAAGAGGCGGCGAGGAGGGGTGTTCTAGAGTGGGTTGCGGCGGGTCCGGGAAGTGGCTTCTCCGAAGTGCTGGCTGTCGGGATTGAGCCGGCCGCGCTGGATTGCAGAGTCGCTCCCGCTTGCCCTCCGGGGCCCGTCCGCATGCGTCGTGCGTCCTTGACCATCTGTTGATAGACCACATTGGACAGTCGGCGTTTGAGGCTGCGCATGGCTTCCATTGAGGTTTTCCCCGCGGCGAGCTTCCTGCGATAGTAGGCGCGGCCTTCGGTGTCGTTGCGCAGCTGGACGATGGCCATGATGTGCAGGACCCGGTTGATGCGTCAGTTCCCGGTCCTGGACAGCCGGTGGCGGTGTTGATCGCCTGAGGACGCGTCGATGGGTGCGGTGCCGTTCCAGGACGCGAAGTGGTCGCGGCTGGCAAATCGGTCGATGTCCCCGATATCGCCCAACAGTCGAGCGGCGCCGGATGGTCCGATCCCGTTGAGTTGCTGCAGTGTGCTGCCGGTCGATGCGACCAGCTCGGTCAGGTGGGTGTTCGCGGCCTTGATCTTCTTGTCGATGACGGCGATCTCGATGATCAGCTCCGACGCCAGCTGCCGGCGGGTGCGTCCGACGATGTCCCGCGGCCGGACGGTGTTGAGCAACGCGCGGGCCTGCGGTGCGGACAGGAACGTCTTCGCCCCGCTCGGGACGAGCTCGAGCAGCAGGTGATGCTGCCGGCTCACCGCGTCGGTCCGGGCGTGCCCCAGCGTGTCGCGGCGGTCGACGAGCAACTTCAGGGCGACCGTGGTGTCCGCGACGGTGACCTGCCGCAGGCCGCAGGCCGCTGGCGCGTAACGCGGCGACCGCCACGCAGTGCGCGTCGGCCGGGTCGGTCTTGCGGCCCTGGGCGGTGTCGAACAGCCGCGCATGAGTGAGCCACACCAAACCGCGGCGGGCAGCCGCAGAGAGAGCGATCCTCCCCGTCATCTCGACCAAGCCTGGCCGGGCTGCGGTCGTACCGCCAGTTAACAAGTAGTCATTTGTGTCCTTTGTGGACGCCCTGGCGGGGTGGAAAATTGGGGGGTGGTTGCCCGCCGACGTCGTCGCGGCTTGGTTCGATGAGACCGTCAAGTAGTCTGACGCTGGGAGCCGGTTCCAGGGCCCTGCATTGTTGCCTCGAGCACGCGAGTCCGCCTCTTGTTGTCCCTCGGCCCCGCGGGCAGCCACCTGATGGTGTCTGTGCCCGCACGACGAGGAGCAACGGGATGGAAGCTATCGACGAACCAGTCCAGTTGGTGGAGCGGGTCGCCGCATTGGACATCGGCAAGGCCGGCCTGATGGCGTGCATCCGGGTGCCGAACGACCGCGCTACGGGCCGACGACGTCAGGAGGTTAGGGAGTACGCCACGACCACTGGGGCGCTGCTGCGGCTGGCTGACCGGCTGCGGGAACTGGCGGTGACCCGCGTGGCGATGGAGGCGACCTCCGACTACTGGAAACCGGTGTTCTATCTCCTCGAAGCCGAGGGGTTCGAGTGTTGGCTACTCAACGCCACGCATGTGAAGAACGTGCCCGGCCGGCCCAAGACCGACAAGCTCGACGCGGTCTGGCTGGCCAAGGTCGTCGAGCGAGGCATGTGCGCACCGAGCTTCGTACCGCCAAAGCCGATCCGCCGGCTGCGGGACCTCACCCGCTACCGCCGTTGCCTGATCCGGGACCGGACCCGGGAGAAACAGCGTTTGGAGAAGCTCCTCGAGGACGCGCAGATCAAACTGTCGGTGGTGGCCTCGGACATGTTCGGGGTCTCCGGCCGGGCCATCCTGGCCGCGTTGATCGCCGGGCAACGCGACCCGCAGGTCCTGGCTGAACTTGCGCGTGGCCGGCTCCGTTCGAAGATCAGCCAGCTACGGGAGGCGTTGACCGGCCACCTCGACAACCACCACGCGCTGCTGTGCGCCAAGATGCTCGACCGGGTCGACGCCATGACCGCCGACATCGCCGAGGTGAGCACAGCGATCGAAGCCACGATCGCTCCATACGAGGCTCAGGTCACCCAGCTCGATGAGATCACCGGGATCGGCGTCACCTGCGCTCAGGAACTCATCGCCGAACTCGGCGTGGACATGGCCGTGTTCCCGACCGCCGCGCACCTGGCTTCCTGGGCCCGGTTCGCGCCTCGCGCCAACCAGTCCGCCGGCAAGAACAAACCCGCCACCACCGGCAAAGGCAACCCCTGGCTGGCCAGCACCCTCGGCGAAATCACCGCCGTCCTGGCCCGCAGCGACACCTTCCTCGGCGAACGCTACCGACGCCTGTCCAGACGCCGCGGCAAACTCCGAGCCATCGTCGCCACCGGCAACTCGATCCTCACCATCGTCTGGCACCTACTCAACGACCCAAACGCCCACTACCACGACCTCGGCGCCGACTTCCACGACACCCGCTACCACCAACGCCACCAACACAACCTGATCACCCAGCTCGAACGCCTCACCGGCCAGAAGGTCACCCTCACCACCGGAGACCAACCAGCTGCCGCGTAATCCCACAAGCCACCGGAGCTCCGCCCCGGTGCTGCCGCCTGCCCACTCACTGAGCATTTTTCGAGTCAGCCGCCGATCGGGCGCTGCGGCTCGCGAGCCATCGTCACGGTCTGTACGCGGCCCTGACAGACCGGGACCTGCCGATCGTGCGCACGACCATGCCGATGTGCGCGCACCCGGACGCGCCTGATACTGGTGATCTCATTTCGGGGCGATGCTGATAAGAACCGGATGCGAGGAGGGCATGTGGAGCGCGGCGAACTTTGGTGGGCTCAGATCGACGAAAAGCGGCCCGTCGTGCTGCTCTCGGGGGGCACGGGGCCGGAATTCCTGGCCATGCAGATCGTCGAACCCGCCACTCCGTCGCAGAAGCTCGGTTTCGTCCTGATGTCTGGCGAGCAGGCGGTCGATGTCGACGAGCGACGCCGGATCGTAGAGAAGGCCGGGCCGGACGCACGCGCCATCGGCATCGAGGTCGTTTTCGGAGCCGAGGAGGGCCTGGGGGAGAGCGGCGTGGTTCGCGTGGCGCTGCCCAAGGACGGCAAAATCTTCTGCACCTGGGAGACGACTGTCAGCGTGGAGTTCCTGATCGAGAAGATTGGCGTCCTATCCCCGGCCAAGCAGCACGAGCTGGACATCGCCCTGTCGCTCGCCGGCCGGGAGTGATTACGCCTCAGCCTGGGGCTGCGCAGCCGTCCTCGATCGCCCGACGGCCCACGCCGGTGGTGCGAATTCCGCACCGCTCTTCCGGGAGGTTGACGCCGCAAGCCCATGGTCACGTGCGCGGATCTGCCGCTGGGCGCTCGTGCGCAGGTGCCCGCGTCCAGCGGACCGAGCTGCCATGGACGGCCGGTTAGGTGCGCCAGGGCAGTAGGCCCGCCGGGTCGGTCAGGTGGGGATCGATGGACTGCACGAACGCTGCGTGGAATGGCCATCCTCGTTCACCTGTCTCGCGGGCGAGCAGGAAGCGAAGAAAGTGCCACAGGTCGCTGGCGACCAGGTAGTCGATGCGGTCCGGATCGGTGGTGGTCTCGATGAACGCGACCCTGCCGTCGAGCGGGCCGTGCGTGATGAGCACGTACGTGTTTCCGCAGCCGTCGCCGGCGACCGGGAGCCAGCCTCGGTCGATGAACCCGGGGTGGTACGACCTGCGGTGCTCCATGTCGATGGGCGGCCGGTCGGCGCGGGCGCCGAAGACACCACCGGGGCCGATCACATCGCCGCGGCACACGCGCAACCACGCCACGAGCGGGGGCGGCAGGGTCAGGGCCAGTCGGCGCGCCAGATCGGCGATCTCCGCGTCGTCGGCACCGCCCGCTGCCGCCTCATCCGGCGGTCGCGGCACCCGGGTGAGAAGGTCATGCACCTGAGCGACGAGGTCCTCTGTGTTCACCGCCCCAAGTCTTGCAACACCTCCAGGGATGCACGAGTCTGCCGCTGGTCTGGCCTGCGGCTCGGCGGTGACCGTCACGCTGCGTACGTCGTCCCAGCGGCCGGCGTTGCGGGACATGCGCGCTCGTAGCCGAAAAGCGTGCATGTGATCATGCCTGCCGATCATGAGCCCATGTTGATTATGAGCTGGCCGACGGCGCACTGACCCGACGGGACAGTGGTTGCGGAGCCAGTGGAGTAGCGTGGCCGGCCATGACGCAGGTTGTTACCCCGCCGATCCGGCCGCCGGCTGCGGTGCGTACGGCATTCTGGCTTGCCGTCGCATCCACCGTGGCCGGTGGGGTGAGCGCCGTGCTGATCTTCTTCGACATCGACCTGTTGTCCGGCGGCCACGGCGAAAAGGTCGCGTACGGTTCCGCGGGTTTCGCTCTGGTGGTGCTTGCGTTGCAGTTGTTGCTGGCACTTCGTATGCGCGCCGGTGCTGGGTGGGCCCGGATCGTGCTGACGGTCCTGATGGTCGTCATGCTGCTGGCCGTGCCGGGGGACGTGTCCTACCTGGCGGGTCACACTGGCAGCGTCCTCGGCTTGGCCGAGCTGGCGGCATCGTGCCTGCAGGGTCTTCTCGCGCTGGGATATCTGGGCGCCGCGCATCTCCGTGGCACCGGGGCGTGGTTTCGGCGCCGGTGACACGGCCAAGCGACCTCTCGTCCCGCAAATTGAGGCGCGAGCAGCGGAACAGTGGTTCACTGACCGGCCAGGCCTTTCGGGGCCGACGGTGGGATTCGAACTGGCGCGAGCTGTGGCCCAGTTGCTCACCGTGCTGCTGGCCCGAGCCTGGGACGGGGGAGTGTCCTTGACGCCTCCACCGGGGGCGGGGGTTACCGGCGGCGGGCGAGGTGGGCGATGACGTCGGCGATGATCTCGACCGTGGGGGGCAGGGCGCGGAGGATCCGGTCGTACACCTGCTGCCGGGGCTGCTCGGGGAGTTCCAGGTACGCCGAGACGGTGGACAGGTAGCCGACGTAGTCGGTGGCGGTCATCGTGAGGCGGCGGGGGAGCAGCGACTGGCGCACGTCGTGGAACCATTTCGAGCGTTGCAGCTCGGTGCCGGGCCACTGCATGGGCTGCTCCGGGGGCGTGCCGTCCGGGGACAGGATCTCGTCGGTGTCGAGGAACGGGGCGCGGGCCGCCTGCACCGCGGCCTCCACGGCGGGGTCGGCGAGCTGGACGGGGCCGCCGAAGTTTGCGAAGACGCCGCCCGGCTCCACCAGATCGGCCATCCGCGACCAGCGGCCCGCCGGCGCCGTCCAGTGCAGGGCGGCGCCGGCGAAGACGAGGTCGTGCCGCGAGTCCAGCGAAAGGTCCTCGAACGCGGCCTGTACGGTGCGGACGTCCGCCGGCACGTGCTTGCGCAGCTCGGCGAGCATGGCGGGGTCGGGGTCGGTCGCCGTGACCGTCACGCCCGGGCGGGCGAAGCAGCGGGTGGCCTTGCCCGTCCCGGCGCCGATCTCCAGGACGGTGCGGACGGGTCTGCCGGCGTACGTGAGGATCAGGTCGGCCAGCTCTGACGGGTACTCCGGCCGGAACCGCTCGTAGGTCTCCGCCACCGACCCGAACCGCAACGCTCGCACCACCATGCCCGTCATCCTCACACAGTGCGGCCCTATGATCGCGGGCATGGGACTTGCGGTGACTGTCGGCAACCCGTGCATCGGCTACGACGAGGAGGGGGAGGAGCACTACCGGCGGCAGTTCGCGGGGCTCGCCGCCGCGCTCGCCGCGGAGGGGCATGCGTGGACGCCGCCGGACGGGGCGCCGCCGACCGGGCTGGCCCGGCCGTATGTGGGCAGCTTCCCGTACTCGTGCCTGCACTACCTGCGGCGGGCGTATGCGCTGCACGTCGAGGGGCAGCCGGTGACGCCGGTGGTCGACGGCGATCTCAAGGACGCGGACGGGTTCGTCGACGACGCCGCGTCGATGCTCGACTCGCACCTGCTGTGCCACTCGGACTGTGAAGGCTTCTACGTCCCGGTGCCGATCGCGGATCCCGTCTTCCTCGATGAGGGCCCGGGTGGCGGCATGGTCGGCTCCAGCCACGGCCTGCTCGACGAGCTGCGCCGGGTCGCCCCGCGGATCAGCGTCCGGCTCGACGAGGACGGCTCGCTGAGCGACGCGGAGGCCGACCGGCTCGGCGCCGAGGGCGACCCGTTCGAGACCGAACAGATGGTGTGGCTGACGCTGCACGAGGCGTGCCGCGTCAGCATCGCGTCCGGTCACCCGATCGTGTTCCACTGACACACTGACACTGACTCACGCCGGGACCCGGCGCACGACCCGCAGCAGGTACGTGGCGCGGTCGAGCGGGTTGTGGTCGGTCCGGGCGCGGGCCGGCGGCGGGCCCGGCACGGGTTCGTAGCGGTCGAACGCGGACTCCAGCACGCCTTCGCCGCGGGTCAGGCCGGGCAGCCGGACCTGCAGCTCGTGCACCGCGGCCGCCGGGATGCCGCCCTCCAGGACGCAGGTCGCGCCGTGCGTGACGGTGCTCGACGGCACCGCGTGCAGGCGGGACAGGACGGGCAGCAGCGCGCCGAGCTGGTCGGCCGGGGCCTCGAGGTGGAAGCGGTGCACCGGCTCGTGCACCACGGTGCCGGCGCTCCGCAGCGCGGCCATGAGGACCAGCGGGGTGAGGCTGCGGAAGTCGTGCCCGGTGCTCGACATGCTCTTGTCGAACTGCTGGTGGGCGTGGCTCTGCCGGGGCCAGTACCCGGAGCGGGTCATCGTGACTGTGCAGTCGGCGACCTGCCAGCCGTGCAGACCCTGCTGGAGCGTGGCGGTGACGGTCTCCTGCACCGCGGTGAAGAACGCCGCCGGCATCGCGCCCGCCTCGACCTCCAGCCGGAACGTGACGCCGGCACCCGGGGGCGCCGGTTCGACGCGTAGGCCGATCGTGGCGAGGAACGGGTTGCCGTCCTTCTGCCCGATCTCCACTGCCTCGCCGGTGCCGGCGGGCCGCTCCACGCAGATCGTCGTGGTGTCCCGGAAGGTGACGTCGATGCCGTACTCCTCGGCGAGGGTCGCCTGGATGACCTCCTTCTGGACTTCGCCGTACAGCGACACCGACGTCTCGCCGCGCACGTCGTCGTGGCGGACGTCGATGAGGGGGTCCTGCTCGGCGAGCTGGGTGAGCGCCGTGTACAGCGCGCCGCGGTCACCGGCACGCACCGGCGCGACGACCGATTCCAGGCTCGGCGGCGCGAAGTGGTGTGCCGCCGTCCCGTGCGGCTCGCCGATGCGGTCGCCGATGCGTGCGGCGCCGAGGCCCCACACCTTGCCGATCCGTCCGGCCGTGAGGGCCCCTGACTCGGCCGCGCCGCCGTCGTCGAACACGGCGATGCCGGTGATCTTCTGTTCTCCGTTCGGCAGGTGTACGCGTTCCCGGGCGCGGATGGTGCCCGCGAACATCCGCACGTATGCGATCTTCTCCCCGGCTGGGCCGCGTTCCACCTTGAAGACGCTGGCGGACGCCGCCGCGTCGAGGTCGCCCTCGGCCGCGGGCAGGTGCGTCACGATGCCGGCGGTGAGCGCGTCGAGGCCGGCGCCGGTGACCGCCGAGCCGAAGTAGACGGGGTGGACCTCGGACCGGCGGGTCTGCGTGGTCAGCGCGTGCAGGACGCGTTCGCGCGGCACCGCCGTACCGTCGACGAATGCCGACAACAGGTCGTCGTCGTGCTCCGCGAGGACGTCGAGCGGTGGCGGCGCCGGCACGAAGTCCGCCGCCCTGGTGCCCAGCCCGGCCGGGGCGCCCATCGGCACGATCGCCGGGGTGAGCCGCCGGGCGAGCTCGCGCAGGACGGCGTCGCCGCGCGCGCCGCCACGGTCGATCTTGTTGACGAAGACGATCGTAGGGATCCGAAGCCGGCGCAGGGTCCGCATGAGGATGCGGGTCTGCGCCTGGACGCCCTCGACCGCGGACACGACGAGCACCGCGCCGTCGAGGACGTGCAGGACGCGCTCGACCTCGGCGATGAAGTCCGGGTGGCCGGGCGTGTCGATGAGGTTGACGGTGACGTCGCCGACGGTGAACGACACCACCGCCGACTTGATGGTGATGCCGCGCCGACGCTCCAGCGCGAGCGTGTCGGTCTGCGTGTTGCCGTCGTCGACGGAGCCGGGCTCGTCGATGACGCCGGCGGCGTGCAGGAGCCGCTCGGTGAGGCTGGTCTTACCGGCGTCGACGTGCGCCAGGATGCCGAGATTCAGGATGCGCAAGGGGCGTCAGGTCCTCGAGATAGGCGGTGATGGCCATCTGGGTGAACACAGACGCAGCTCGCATCCCTGACTCCTTCGCTCTCGGATCTACCTCCACCCTCGCCCGGTTACGGTGTCGCCGCAACCGATTTAGCTCAATCCAGCGGGGCGTACCACTGGGCGCCGGTGAGCAGGATGCGGGTGGACTGCTTGCGGTTCCACTCGACGCGCATGCCGTGCTTGCGCAGCACCGGGAAGACCAGGTCGTCCAGGAAGCGCTCCAGGTCCGCCTTGTACGAGGCCTCCTGCTCGGCCTTCGGCAGGGCCTCGTAGGCGTCCTCGTCGAAGTCCTCGGGCGGGTAGGCGCCGTAGCCGAGGTAGACCGAGCCGTTGGCGCTGGCGGCGAGGGACTCGGCGTCCTGTTGGTGGTACCAGAGGAAGCCGTGCCAGTGCCGGGAGTCGTCCCGCTCGTCGTCGATCTCGCCGGACGCGCAGGTGCCGCAGCAGCTGAAGTTCTCCCGCGCGACGACGCCGAGCTGGTTGAGCTCGGTGAACGCGGCGGTCAGGTTGCTGCGCACGGGGCCCCACTGCCGCTGCTGGTCCAACCGCGCGTAGACGGCCTGCTCGTAGGCGGCCGCGAGCTGGTCGTCGGTGAGGCCCGCGCGCTGCTCGTCGTCGTCGAAGTAGTCGACGAACCCGGCGGCGTCGTCGCGGCCCTGCACGATCCAGGACCAGATCTCGTCCTCGATCTCGCTGCGCTCGGGTTCGGCAACCTCGTCGGGCAGGAACCGGACGCCGGAGGGGCGGTCGTTGTAGGCCCATTCGCTCATGCGGACGATCATGACACGCCGCCGCACATTGACATGGATGAGTCTAGACGGTGCGTGACGGAGGTGTTACAGTCCGACAGTTAACATTCCTAACAGTAGATGAGGTGGGTATGGGCACCAAGGCACGGCTCGCGACCGCGGTCACCCTCAGCGCACTGCTCACGGCGGGCGCGCTGGCCGCCACCGCCGGAGCGGCGAGCGCCGCCCCGACCGACTGCACCGTCACGTACGGGTCCAACTGGGCGCAGAGCCTGTGCACCGGCGGTACCGGCGAACACCGCGTCTCGATGCTGCAGCAGCACTTCATGCCCGGCGCCGGCGGCATCATCTGCCAGGGCAACTGGGCGCCGGTGGGTGCCGTGTCCTACACCAGCTGCGCGAGCCACACCATCGTGCGCGTCTGGGTCGACACCCGCTGACCTACCCGAACGACGGTGCCTGGGCGCGGTCGGGCTCGATGAGCAGCACCACCCGGTCGCTGCGCAGCGGGTAGGGCGCGCCCGTGTACTTGACGGCGATGCGGTCGATCACCCGCCACGCGTCGTCGCCGTCGAGGACCTCCGTGACGCGGCCGCGGATCAGCGCGGTCGCGTACGGCTGGGCGTGGTCGATGATGGAGATGGCGACCCGCGGGTCCCGGGCGACGTTGCGGGCCTTGCGTGACCCCGGCCCGGTGAGGACGGCGAGCCGGTCGCCCTCCCGGTCTATCCAGACCGGGACCGAGTGCGGCGAGCCGTCGGGCAGCAGCGTGGCGATGTGGGCGTAGTTGACGTCCTCGACCAGGCGAGCGACGTCGGCGTCGAGCTCAGGCATGGTGGTCTCCGTCTTCGTTGTCGTATTCGTCGTGTGGGCGCAGCCAGCCCATGGTCTCGGTCTGCGGCCAGCCGGGCGGCGAGTCCTCCCAGGCCTCCTGCCGCCCGAACGGCGTGAGGTCGAGCAGGTTGAAGTCCAGACGCAGCCGATCGACGCCGCGGCCGGTGGTCGCGTAGGTACGGAACACCTCGTCCCCGTCGCGGAGCAGGACACTGAGGGCGAAACCCTCGATGCCCAGGTCGGCGTGGAAGTCGTTGCCGTGGCTGGAGTACCACGGGACCGTCCACTCCATCCTGCGCCGGACCGGCTCGATCTCCGACTGTGGCGCGCGGGCCATGAGGATGAGCCTGGTGTCGCGGGCGGCGAGGTGTGCCTGCGCGTGTGGGGCGAGGTTGTCGGTGAACGTGCTGCAGCCGGTGCACAGCCAGTCCTGGCCGGGCGCCAGCATGAAGTGGTAGACGACGAGCTGCCGCCGGCCGGCGAACAGGTCGGTCAGGCCCACCTCGGTGCCGTCCGGCGCGGCGAACCGGTACTGCGTGCCGAGGCGCACCATCGGCAGCCGCCGGCGCTCGGCGGCGAGCCGGTCGAGGGCGCGGGTGAGCTCCTTCTCCTTGACCAGCAGCGCGTCGCGCGCTGATTGCCACTCCGCCGGAGTGACGACCGCGGGCAGGGGCATGACGACCTCCCTCAGTAGGTTCCCTGAGGAAACTCTATCGCACAGAGTCTCCTGAGGGAACCTATAATGGTGGAATGCAGCGCACCCAGTTCGCCGGCATGGCGTGCTCCATCGCCCGCACCCTCGACGTGATCGGCGAGCCGTGGTCGCCGCTGATCCTGCGCGACGTGTACGTCGGCATCAACCGCTTCGACCAGCTGCACGACGACCTCGGCATCTCCCGCAAGGTCCTTACGCAGCGCCTCGCCTGGCTCGTCGAGCAGGACGTGCTGGCCCGCCGGCAGTACTCCGACCGCCCGCCCCGGCACGAGTACGTGCTGACCACGAAGGGCCAGGAGCTGTGCGACCTGCTGCTCGTCATGGTCGGCTGGGGCGACCGCTGGACCGCCGGCGACGCCGGCCCCCCGGTCCTGTACCGCCACCACGCCTGCGGCGAGATCGCCCACGCCGAACTGCACTGCTCCCACTGCGGCACCCCGATGCGGGCCACCGACGTCGACGTCCTCCCAGGCCCGGGCGCCGCCCGCTGACCCACCCCCCCGCGTGTCCGGTCAGCCGATCCAGAGACCGGTCAGCCCGTCGGCGCGCGGCGGGGTGACCTGGACGCCCTCGCCCGCGAAGAGCTCCAGCTCGACGACCAGCCCGCTGCCGACGTGCAGCACGACGCTGACGTCGCCCCCGCCGGACGCCGACACGGCGAAGTAGTCGTCGCGCCCGTTGGCGCTCAACCGGGCGACCGCGGCCGCGGGAACCGGCGGTCCGTCGCTGCGCAGTCCTACCGACCCGCAGCCACACCGGCAGGTGGAGACCACGCGCACTGTCGCGACCTGCTCGCCGAGCTCAGCGACGCCGGCGAACTCCACCAGTCGAGCCACCAGGGCGCGCTCCGCCTCGGTGAGCGCCCTCGGCTGCGGCAGCTCGACAAGCTCCGGGACCGGCTCCATCACCACAGCACGGTAACGCCGGCCCGGTCATGTGCGCCTACTGATTAGAGGCACAACGCGGCGCTGCGGTAGCAGTCGATGATCGCCGAGCCCTTGTGGGTCTGGTCGACGACCATGATCTCGACGTTGGTGATGCCGCCGGGGGTCGTGCTGGCGTCCAGGGTGAAGGTGCCGATCGTGAACCACTTGCCCGTGGTCCCACCGCAGTAGCTGCCGTTGCCGGTCACGGGTGCGTACCTGTAGTCGATCAACGTGCTTCCCTGGTAGCCCTCCGCCCGGAAGTAGCCGCACTCGCCGGCGTTGGCGTAGAACTTGACCGAGGTGAGGGTGACGGACCGGTTGCCCCAGTTCATGCCCCCGATCGCCTCGACACCGATCTTGCCGGCGCCGTTCGCGTGCACGGACGCGGCCGTGAAGCTGCTCGGGGCCGCGCTGGCGGCGGAGCCCGACCCGAGGACGGCGGCGGCGACGACGCAGATCGCGATACCTGCCTGCAGGATCCGTCCTCTGAACATTTCGGGCTCCTTCGGCTCTCCGCATGGCATTCGGCACCATTCGGTCGAGACCACCCTACATAGACCGCCGACGACTTCCGTGGACCGGTCAGCCGCGGCGTGGCTGCCCGCCTTCGGGTTTCACGACCCGGTCACCGACCTCGAGCTGGCTCCACAGGTCCCGGTCGACCTTGACGTCCACGTGTGTCCCGTCGTCGAGCCGGACCTTCAAGCGCCGGTAGAGGTTGGAGCCGTCGAGCAGCCCGCGCGACTTCTTCGCGACGGTCCCGCTCCACGCGTTCTCGTTCGTCCTCATCGAATTCCCCCTCGTGAACGACCACTTCGCAGCGGTCATGCGTCAACCGTACGAATTCGCGGGACCGGGCACACCCGTCTCGAGACGGGTCTTGCGTCTACGACTTCAGGATGAGAGCCGACAGCGGGACCAGCCCGCGCGGGCGCGGCCGCGGGTAACGTACGGCGGCATGGGGGACGGTTACACGGCGCGCTTCTCGCGGCGCTGGCGGGTCGCCGCCGCCGTGGGCGCCGTCGTCGTGTCGGCGCCGCTGCTCACGCCCGCACCGCTGGTCGTGACCGGGGCCGCCGGGCGGACCGTGACGGTGCTGCTCGTGCTCGCCCAGGCCGCCGGGTTCTGGTGGCTCGGGGTCCGGCACCGGCTCGGGACCGCCGTCGTGCTCGCGGCCGCCGCCGGGCTGCAGGTGCTGTACCCCGGCGCGGGGCCGGGCCTCGCGTTCGTCGCGGTGTGCACGTATGCGTGGCTGCGACCCGCCACCGAGACGCTCTGGGGGCTGGGCCTCGCGGTGCTCGCCGCCTGCGGCCCGGCCGTCGCGCGCGGGCGCTGGACGATGGCCGGGCTGTGGCTCGGCGGCGTCGTGCTCGCCTGGAGCTGGGGCGCGCTGGTGCGGGCCCGCGGCGCGCGGCGGCTCGCCGAGCGGCGGCAGGCCGTGCTCGAGGAACGGGCCCGGATCGCGCGTGAGCTGCACGACGTGCTCTCCCACACCGTGTCGGTCATGGTCGTGCAGGCGGCCGCGGCCGACGACGTGTTCGACGTCGACCCGGCGCGGGCCCGCGAGGCGCTGCGGCGCACCGAACAGGCCGGCCGGGAGGCCCTCGCCGAGCTGCGCTGGTTCCTGCGCTCCGTCCGGGCCGACGACGATGGTGACGCCGGGGCGCAGGCGGCGCCGCAGCCGGGCCTCGGCGACGTCGAGCGGCTCGCCGCGACGGTGAGCGCCGCCGGGCTGCCGGTGACGGTACACAGGGAGGACACCGACGCCGTGGACGTGCCGCTGGCCGTGCAGCTGTCGGCGTACCGGATCATCCAGGAGGCGCTCACCAACGCGCTCCGGCACGCCGGCGCGGGCAAGGCCGAGGTGGTGATCCGCAGCGGACCTTCCGAGGTGTCCGTCGAGGTCCGCGACGACGGCCGCGGCGGCTCCGGTGCCGGCACCGGGCAGGGCATCCCCGGCATGCGGGAGCGCGCCGCGCTGCTCGGCGGCACGCTGCGGGCCGGGCCGGCGCCCGGCGGCGGGTTCGAGGTGGCAGCGCGGCTGCCCACGAAGGAGCAGAACCGATGAGCGCGGCGCAGCGGAGGTGACGACATGACTATCAGGGTGCTGATCGCCGACGACCAGGCGCTCGTGCGCTCCGGCTTCCGGATGATCCTCGAGGCCCGCGACGACCTCGAGGTGGTCGGCGAGGCCTCCGACGGCGAGCACGCGATCCGGCTGGTCGAGCAGACCCGGCCCGACGTGGTCCTCATGGATGTGCGGATGCCGGGCCTCGACGGCGTCGCGGCCACCGAGCGGCTGACCGGCCGGCCCGGCGCCCCACGGGTCATCATCCTCACCACGTACGACCTGGACGAGGCGCTGTACGCGGCGCTGCGGGCCGGCGCCAGCGGGTTCCTGCTCAAGGACGTCCGCCCGGCCGACCTGGTCGAGGCGATCCGGGTCGTGGCCCGCGGCGACGCCCTGCTGGCGCCGAGCGCGACCAGGCGGCTGCTGGACCGGTTCGCGGCCACCGACGTGACGCCACCCGCCGCGCACGGGGCGTTGGAGCAGCTCACCGGCCGGGAGCGGGAGGTGCTGATGCTGCTGGCCCGCGGCGCCACCAACGCCGAGATCGCCGAGCGGCTGGTCGTGACCGAGGCGACGGTCAAGACCCACGTGTCGTCGATCCTGCGCAAGCTCGGCGTCCGCGACCGGGTCCAGGCCGTCGTGCTCGCCTACGACCTCGGACTGGTCCGGCCCCGGCCCTCCGCCTGAAGTCGTAGGCGCGGGACCAGTCGCCGGATGGAGGTGCGCCCGCCGCCGCGTTCCTAGCGTCGGTGCCATGATGACACCGCAGCAACGCCGGGCCGTTCGCGTCGTCGTCGGCCTGCTCGTCGCCGGTCTCGCGCTCGGTCTGGCCTTCGCGGCGCTGACCCTGCTCTTCCGCGGCGACGTCCTGGCGTACCAGGAGAGCCGGCACCCGCACGCGGACCCGGCCGAGCTCGCCCGCACCCTGTGGACGCGGCCGATCCCGATCCTCGTCGTCGCCGGGCTGTACGTGTGGGTGGCCCGTCAGCTGCTGGCCGGCGCGCGCCGCGCCTACCGCCGGGTCCGCATCGTGTCGGTCCTGGGTTTCGTCGCCGTCGGCTGGCTGCTCGTGTCGGCCGAGTACCCGGCGTGGCTGCGCGTCGTGCAGGGCGTCCAGTTCGCCGTCCTCGCCGCCCTCATCGCCGCCGTCAACCGGCCGGTGGTCCGTGCCGCTTTCCCGCCGGTGCCCGACCCGCGCCCCCGCAACCGCCGCGCCGCGCTGCTGCTGGCCGTCCTCGCACCGGTCGCCGCCGAGGTCACGCTGGGCACGGTGCCGCTGCGGCTGGCCTGGGCCTGGCTGGTCTTCGCCCCCGTCTACAGCGCCGGCGCCCTGTTCGTGCGCGAGGTGGTCCGCCGTACGGGTGGCGGCTACCCGCACCTGCTGCTCATGGGCGTCGCGTACGGCCTGTTGGAGGAGGGCCTGGCCCTGCAGAGCCTGACCAGCCCGCACCTGTACCACGCCGCCGACTGGGCGCCGCGGCTGTTCGGCGTCAACACCGCGTACGCGGAGCTGAACCTCGTCTACCACGCGGTCTTCAGCATCGTGGTCCCGGTCGCGCTCACCGAGCTGTGCTTCGCCCGCCACGGCACGGCGCCCTACCTGCGCCGCGGCGGCGTCATCGCGGCCGGGGTCGTCACCCTCCTCGGCGCCGCGCTGCTGCGGGTCGCGGTGCCGCCGAGCGAGGATCCGGGGTACACCATGCCGCTGCCCGCAGTCGTGGGCGTCGCCGCCGCGATCGCCGTCCTGACGTTGCTCGCCCTGCGGGTGCGGGTCCGCCCGGCGCGCCCCGCCACGCCACCGCGGCCCGCCGTCCTGGGCGCCCTCACGGCGGTGACGGCGCTGGTCTTCCTCGGCGCGATCTGGCCGTTCGCGGGAGCACGGCAGCCGCTGTTCACCCACGGCGCCTGGGCGCTGCTGCCGATGGCCGGCGCGGCCGCCGTGGCCGCCGCCATGTTCGTCGCGCTGCGCCGCTGGTCCGCGGCCGGCGGCTGGACCTCCCACCACACCGTGGCGGCGTGCACCGGGGCACTCGCCGGGCACACCGTCTTCGGCCTGCTCGGCCACGCGGACACCCTGCCGGACCGCGCGTACCTCACCGTGGTCACGGCGCTCACCGTCATCGCCGGCGTCGCGGCCGCGAAGCGGCGGTGTGCGTGAAACGGCTGGTGTTCATTGCCGCCGGTGTGGATGATCGCCGGCATGGACGAACGCGGTGCCGGCTCGCTGCCGGTGTGGTTCAGCGCGACGGCGCGGTTCGCCCTGTACACGGAAGACGCCGGCTACTACCTGCCGAGCGTGTCGGTCTACACGTTCAAGGCCACTGATCACGCGGGCGCGCTTGTCCGAGCGCTGGAGCTCGGGCGCGCCGCGGAACAGGCCTACGTCAACGCGCACGGTGTCCGCGTCCGTGTCGCGCTGGTCGAGGTCGAGTCGGTCAACATGATCGGCGACGACCTCGACGGCGCCGAGGTGTTCTGGTGGCCCGGCGAAGAGCAGGACGCATCTCCCTACGCATGGGACCACACCTTCACGCCCGAACGTTCGACGCCGCACACCGCCCTGTAAGCAATCGATCCGGGTCTGAGCCCGAAAGGACTCCATCAATGAACAGCCAGCGCAAGCCACCGACGGTAGTGAAGGCGCTGTTGTGCGGGCGGGCGCCGCTGGGTGACGAACGGTTCGCCGGGACCCTGCGAGGATGGTTCGAGACCACCCTCGCAGGCCCGGCGGGCTCGTTGTGGCAACGGCTGATCGCCCGGCCGGTCCAGCCGGGCGACGCCACCAGCTGGGGCGGTTCCCCGCCGAGCGACGTCACCGGCCCGCCGGAGCGGTACGTCGGCGAGCCGGGCGAGACCTGGGCGGAGTACGGCTTCATCCCGGAAGGGCATGAGGAAACCGTCGGCGTGCAGCCGTTCACTTTGGCGGGCTGGGCCGACTGCCTCGACAATGTCGGCGTCGCCACCGGCACTGCGGAGCTGAGCATCTTCAAGCTGCGCCGCCGGGCACACTTCGGCGCGCCAGGTTCCCCCGGTGTGTTCGTCTCCGCTGCGGTCCGCACCGGCGGAGACGGCGCATTGTGGTACAGGCTGACGTTGAGAATCCCAGTAGACCGGGCCGGCACCCTTCTGCCGGTGATCCGGGCGGCGGCGCAGCGCGGCAATCCGACGTACGGCGAGATCTCCTATGCGGCCAGACTGCGGCAGTCGGCCCGCGAGGTCGCGCTCAACCAGGACGGCGAAGCAGGGCTGCTGTCCTCGGAGCGCTTCGCCCGCGGGTACTCATGGCTGACGGTGATCGCCCAGCACCTCGGTGAACGTCTGGGTGGCGTCGAGGCGCTGCGTTACAGCGGGGCCTTCACCGAGGTCCAGGCGCTGCCCGACGGCGGGTTCTGGTTGCTCGCCACCGACCGGATAGCTGACTACGGACCGGATCAGGCAGGCCGCGTCTTCAGGGCGCTCCGACCGGTCCTCGATCTCACGAAGCGTCCTGAGGCCGAGCGGTATTACGACGAGCCGCGGTTGTTGGCGTCGGAGGATGTGGGCCTTCCGTCGTAGGCTCAGACGGCAGGCGACCGCTACTCGACCCGCGATGGTCGGCTGGCGGTGCGCCCCGCCACGGGCTTCCTCGGACAGCGACTACTGACTCTCGATGTGACTGAAGGCCATTTGGACGGCGAGATGGCCGGCTGTTCGGAATGACCTTTCGCTGGAGTCGACCTTGTGCGCCACCAGGATTCGTAGCACGACGGTCACCGCCACCTCGGCTCCGGTCACCCGGTCTGCCAAGGCGTCGGATAGACCCTCGGCCAGCGCTGCGCGGTACCCGGACAGCGCTTCCGGGTTGTTGTAGCCCGGGTAGCGGACATCCTCGGCGACGGTGAACGCGAACCCGGGCGGGCCCGGCTCGAAATCCACGGTGACGTCGGCGAACACGCAGGTGCCGCCGGTCTGAGGGGAGTGCCGCACCCGGACACCACGGACCGGATGGGGCGGGAACCTCCGATCCATCACACAACGGTACTTCAGGACGGCTGAAGCACTCCGCGTCCACCACCCACGAGGCCAGCCACCAGACCGAGCCCGATATCGATGGCCGAACGCAGCATCGGCAACCTCGCCGGCCACTAACCCCACCGATAACTACACTCGCGCAGGTGCCGCTCGATCCCGCCCCCATCTTGCGCCCGAGCGTGCGGGTACTGCTCATCGACAACGCCGACCAGTTGCTGCTGTTCTCGGCAGGTGAGCGTGCCGACGGAACCCTTCGCTGGTTCACGGCCGGCGGCGGCGTGCACCCCGGTGAGAGCCATGAGCAGGCGGCACTGCGGGAGATTCGCGAGGAGACCGGTCTCACCGACGTAACGCTGGGCCGGGAGGTGTGGCGCGGACGACCGTGGACCACGGTCCGAAACGGCGTCACCTACGAAATCGAGCAGCGCTACTTCCTCGCCCGCGTCACAGCCTTCGAGATCGACACATCCGGCTTCGAGGACTTCGAGAGGGCTACCATCACCGGCCACCGGTGGTGGACCGTCTCAGAGTTGGCCGCGACGAACGACCCATTGCGGCCCGCCGGGCTCCCTCAGCTGTTTGCGCACCTGCTCAGCGACGGACCACCGGACGAGCCGATCATCGTATCCGGCTGATCCAACTACATGCCGCTGCCGTACTGATCGACCTTTTCGTCGAGCAACACGTTTCCGGCTTTGTCGAAGTACGTGATGGTCAACCTTTCCGTGTCGAACGTCCACTTCTCAACGCCGTGGGCGGCCAGTGCTTCAGACATTTCTGCGTAGCCGACGCCTCCTTGCTCGACCTGCTGCATGTACTGCAAGAACTGCTCTTTGTCGCAGGTCTCGGCAATGGCGAACGTCTCGTGGAACACCGGGCCGACCAGCCGATGCCCGTCCACGCCGAGATATTCGGAGTGCCCGTCGGTCACGTATGAGTCATACGCCTCGATGCCAATGTTCCGCAGCGCCCGTAGATAGCCGCCCAACGTAGCTCTGCTGCCAAGGCGGTCGTGTATATCGGTGATTTGCTCAAGCGAAAACATGGCGGCAGTGTAGAGGCCCGGCGCATCGAAGTTCAGCGGTACTTCCGACACGGGCGCGACCCGTTCGACCTGTAACGGCCCCGGCCGTTACAGTGACCGGCATGCGGTTCCTCATGGCAATCATGGTCGCGGCGGTCGTCCTGTTGTCGGGTGTGGCCTGCGGCGGTGACCCAGGCACCCCCGCGTCCAGCGCCGCCGCCCGGACCGGAGGCTCCCCGGGCCCGGAGTGCCGCGGCCTCAAGGACACCACCGAGCTGTACGTGCCGGCCTTCATCGAGGCCGACGGCAAGGCCCTCGCCGCCATCAAGCGGGGCGACAACGCCGCCGCCGCGGCGGCGGCCGCGGAGCAGGACGGCTTGGCGAAGGAGTGGGCGAAGCAGCTGCGCCCGCAGACCGCCATCGTTTCCGACCCTGGCCTCAAGGAGGCCCTGAACCGGCTCGTCGCCGCCCTGGAGCAGTTCTCCGCCGCGCGCGGCACGCCCAAGACCGGGGTGGTCGACGCCGCCGACGCCGCGAAGACCGCCCTGGACAAGGTCTGCGCCTGACCGGAAGTTGGGCGTGGGCGGGATCGCGGCGTGCTTGACGCGTGAAGCGACGCGAGCGCGCCGGCGAAGGTTGGGACGGCCCGTTCGGCTGGAGATGTGCGGTTCGCCGGCGATCTCGGCGTTGGAGCGGCCGGTCGCGACGAGTCTCGCGACGTCGCGTTCCCGTCCCGTGAGCACGTCGGCGGCGGGCCGGTCGGGCGCGGCGGGCGCCTCGGTGATCAGGTGCCGCAGCAGCCGTACCGTCACCTGGGGCTGATCAGGGTGTCGCCGGCCATCGCCGCCCGGATCGCCTCGATCATCAGCGTCGGGCCGCACCGCCGCCGCCGTACCGCCGAACGCGGGAATGCCGACCAGTTCGTCGGCACGGGTCAGGGCAGGCTACGGCGCAGGATGAAGTTGAGCCCGAAGTCCGTGTCGGTGGAGCGGACGTCGACGTAGCCGAGCCGGCGGTAGAAGTCGTGCGCTGAGATGCTCGCGCCGGTCTCCATGTGGTCGTGGCCGTCGGCCGCGGCCAGCGCCTCGATGTGGCGCATGAGCTGCCGTCCTATGCCACGACCGGCGACGCTCGGGTGCACGAACATGGTGTAGACCTTGTTGCCGTCGCGGGAGACCGTCCCGACGATCCCGTCCGCCTCAGCGACGTACATCTCCCGCTGCGTGGCGAGCTCCCTGACGCGGTGTTCGGTGAAGTGCCCGCACATCCGCTCGATGATCTCGATCGGATAGTCGCGACTGTTGACCTCACGGAGGCAGCGCTCGATGATCCCCGCTACAGCGGGCGCGTCGACGTCCTGGAGCCGCCTGATCGTCGCCATCGATCCATCATGCCTCCTCGCCGGCCCGCCCCGCGGAAGACCGCCGTCGCTGCGCGGCTGATGCGTGCGCCACCACGTAACTCAACCCGCCTCAGCGGCGGGCATTGAAAGCCGTTCGTCCAATCATCGGAGGGCGGGGAGCGGGGCTACATTCACTGGCAGGAGACAGATCACGCGGGAGGCGGCGTGCTGGTCAGCGACGTGATGTCAGCGTTTCCGGCGTACATCCGGCTCGGGGCCACCATCCGGCGGGCGGCGGAGCTGGTCAGCGTGTCGGAGGTCGGCCAGCTCATGGTGCTCGACCACGACGACCGGTTCGTCGGGTCGGTCGGTGAGGAGGAGCTCGTCCGCGCCATGCTGCCGAGCTTCGACGAGGTCGCCGGGGGAGGGGGCAGCCTCGACGACGCGTTCCGGCTGTTCCTGGAGAAGGGGCGGGCGCTGGCCGAGCGGATCGTCGACCCGCTCGTCGCGCGCGACACCGCCACCGTACGGCCCGGCGACGAGCTGGCCCGGGCGGCCGTGGTCATGGTCGACCGCGGGATCCGGCGCCTGCCCGTCGTCGACGGCGGGAAGCTCGTCGGCACGCTGTCGCGGGCCGACCTCTGCCGTGCGGTGATCTACCATTCCTGACGTCCGGCTGGTCCTCGTCGACCGGCACACCGGGGAACGCGCCGAACGGGTGTGCGCGCTGCCGGCCACGCTCGGCCGCGACGGCAAGGTGGCCTCCGTGGTGCTCGACGACCGGGACGTGTCGCGGCGCCACGCCAGGCTGGAGGCGGCCGGCGACACGCTGCAGGTGACCGACCTGGGCAGCACCAACGGGACGTTCGCCGGTGAGGAGCGGGTGACCCGACGGGCGTTGGCCGCCGGCGAGGTGCTGCGCATCGGGCGGTTCCAGATCCACTGGCTCTTCATCGATCCTGAGGCGACGGCGTTCATCGACCCGGGCGAGCGGACGTCGCTCCGGCTGGTCGGCCCGCCCACGGTCCCCGCCAGAGCGGTCGTCGACAACGCCGAGGCGCACAACCGGCGGGTGGGGCACGAGCTGGACGGGTTCCTGTCCCTCGCGCACGGTTTCCTGCCGGTCGAGCCGCCGCTCACCGCTTTCCCCGAGTCGCACCGGGCCTGGGACGACATGACGGACCGGCTGCCGGAGCTGTTCCGCCGGCTGGCGCTGCGCCGGGCGTTCGACGCGCTGCCGGTGCTCGACGCGCGCCCCGAGGCGCTGCCGGACAGGTACCTGCTGCGGGCCTCGACAATGCTCGGGGTGTTCGCGCACGCATACCAGTACATGGCGGTCGACCCACCCAAGGCCCTGCCGGAGTCGTTGCTGCGGCCGTGGACGACGGTGTCGCGGCGGCTGGGCAAGGCGATGCCGGCCGTGTCGTACATCGACCTCTTCTTCTACAACTGGCGGCTGAAGGACCCGTCGGGCCCGCGGGCCCTGGACAACCTCGACCTGCTCGTCCCGACCTGGGACAACGCCGCCGAGCGGGTCTTCTACCTGGTCACCACCGAGTTCGCGATGGGTCTGACCCCGGTGCTGGGGGCGATGCTCGACGCGCAGGAGGCCGTGGTCGCCGACGACCCGGCCCGGCTGGAGCGCGCCCTGCTGGGCATGCTCGGCGGGCTGCGCCACGTCACCGAGGCCGTCTATCCGCAGATCGACCCGAACCCGCGCGGGCGGCACCCGCTCGACCAGGTGCTGTGGGCCAAGACGGTCGGCACCGCGGGCGTGCCGATCTTCGACGGCGCCCCGAGCCCCAGCGGCACCGCGCAGCCGCACTTCCACGCCATCGACGCGTTCCTGGAGCGGCGCGCCTACGGCTCGCTGGTCGGCCAGCAGAGTGTCTACCTGGCCGGGTTCTTCCCGCGGCACTGGCGCGAGCTGGTGGCGGCGCTGCGCGAGGTGTCCGTGCGGCAGTACGTCGAGCAGACCCGAAACCAGGCGCTGCGCGGCGTCTACAACGCGGTCCTCGACGCGTACGCCGGCGACCGGGGCTGGATGGGGCTGCACCGCATCAAGGCCTACGGCTTCCTCGAGGTGGCGTTCAAGGTCGGCCGACAGGTCACGACCGGGGCCCGGTTCACGGGCCTGTTCAAGGACCGCACCTGGGACCGGGTCGACGCCGAGCTGGCCGTGGTCCGCGACGAGCGGCGCCCGCCGGTCGGGCCGCCGGTGGTGTTCGGCACCGCCCGCCGCGGCCGGGTCGTCACCGCCGAGCACGGCGCGTGGACCTGCTACCTGGAGCTCGACGTGACCGGCCAGGGCGTGCAGCACCAGCCCGGCGACCGGGTCGGCATCCTCGCCGAGCACGACGACGACCTCGTGACCCGCACGGTCGCCGCGCTGCAGGCCGGCGGCGACGAGCTGGTCCGGCTGACCCCGGCCTGGCAGGCGGCGGTGTCCGCCCGGGCCGGCTACGACGGCGACGTCGACGTGCTGCCGCTGCGCACGCTGCTGCGCTTCGCCCAGCTGCGCCCGATCGGCCGCGGCGTGGCCAAGCGGCTCGCCCGGCTGAGCGCCGTCGGCTCCTGGGGGCGGATCGTGGACGCCCGCATGGAGGACCAGTGGGAGCTCTGGGACGTGCTCAACCTGCTGCACGCCGGCGGCTGGGACGTCACCCGGCTCTGGAAGGCGGACCCGGGCGAGCCCGACGCGTTCTGCGCGGTGATCCCGCCGGAGCCGTTGCGGCTGTACTCCATCGCCTCCGCTCCGCCGCCCGGCGGCCCCGTCACCGCGCTGCACCTGGTCGTCGGCGGACTGGAGTACGCCTCGGCCCGAACCCCGTGGTCGTACCCGCGGAACCGGCGCGGCGCCGCCTCCCACTTCCTGCGCCGGGCGAGCCTGGAAGGCCGGGCGAAGGTGTCGCTGCGCATCGTGCCCACGCCCCGGTTCCGGCTGCCGGCAGACCCGGCACGGCCGGTGCTCATGTTCGCGGCCGGCTCCGGCATCGCCCCGTTCCTCGCGTTCGTCGCCGCCCGCACCGGCGCCGTGCCCGACCGGCTCTACTGGGGCCTGCGGACCCCTTCGGAGTTCGTCGAACACGACGGGCTCGACGCGGCGGCCTCGGCCGGCCGGCTGCGGCTGCACGTCGCGTTCTCCCGCGCCGACGCCGCCGTCACCTTCGACGGACAGCGCCACGTCGCCGGGGACGGTGAGCGGCACCGGGTCGACGACGCCGTGCGGGCCGACGCCGAAGCACTCCAGGACCTCCTGCGCCCGGCGGACGAGGGCGGCGGCGGAGCACACGTCTACATCTGCGGCAGCGCGGACTTCGCGGCCGCCGTCGTGCGGGCGCTGACCGGCATCATGCCCGGCGACGGGCGGGAGTTCCTGCGCCGCCTCGTCGCCGAGGGGCGGCTCGGCGAGGACGTCTTCACCACGTACCTCGGCCACGCCCAGCAGGGCCCCCGCTTCGACGTGTCGGACCTCGCCCGGCGCAACACCCCGGAGGCCGGCTACTGGATGGCGATCGGCGGCGCCGTGTTCGACGTCGGCGAGTTCCTGCACCTGCACGTCGGCGGGCCGCACATCATCCGCAACCACGCCGGCCTCGACGCCACCGCCGCCTACCGCAAGGTGCTGCACCACACCCACGCCGAGATCGACGCGCAGCTCGCGATGTACCACATCGGTCACCTGCGCCGGCTGCGCTTCGGCTCCCGCTGGGGCGTCGTGCTGACCGAGGAAGGGCTGCGCTCGCTGCCCCTGGAGGAGCTCTTCCGGTCCTGGGTGCGTCTCGTGTACCTCGTCGTCGGCATGGAGAACGCGCTCAGCGCCGACTACGGCTTCGCCACCGCCACCGCGACGGCCGGCGAGGACCCGGCCGAACTGACCCCGTTCAAGGCCCAGTACGTGCTCGAGGCGCACCGGCGGTTCCTCGTCAGCTACCTCGACGGGCTGCTGCAGGAGGACCTGCGGACCCTGTGGCGGCAGACGGTCGGCTTCTGCGACCCGGCCCAGGACGTCGGCGCGTACGACGACGCCCTGGCCGCCCTGTCCGGCACCACCCACGCCGCGCTGGTCCGTCACAGCGGCCCCGCGGTACGCGAGCTGCTGCTGACCGGCGAGGACCACCGGCGGGTCACGGCCCTGTGCCACACCTACGCCCACGCCGACGTCCAGCTGCTGCGCGACGTGAAGACCGCCCTGCTCACGGGCGTGCGGGCCTTCGAGACGCACGAGGCCGACGTCGTCGAGCACGCCGCGGCCGACCTGCTGGGGGCCGCCCGCGCGCCGCTGGACGTGATCGCGGCCTACTACCGGCGCCTGGCCGGCCAGACCCGCGGCCATGGCATCACCGCCGCCGCGCCGGTCGAGGAGACGATCCCACCCGACCGCGGCCTACCCGGCCACGGCGGCCCACCCCTCACCGTCGCCCCGGAAGCCCTGTGACCGCCTCGGGGCCCGCTTCGTCTTCTGTCACGTGAGCAGCGGCGTCGGGTACCACGTCGGTACCCGACGCCGCTCGTGTCACCGCCGGGGGCGGTTCGGGATGGCCATGCAGGATGGCAAGGTGCGGACGACCGCGGGGACCGCGATTGTGGTGCGGCCGTCGCGGTCGTTGCGGATGGCGTAGCCGAAGGCCAGGGCGTCGGCGGCCGGGATCTTGTCAGGCCGGATGGTGATGACCACGCCTGTGTCCTGGAACTGGTAGGAGACCGGATAGCGGTTCAGTTGCTCAGGAGTCGCAGTGGTGAGGAACGGGAACATCGGATCCATGTCGAGCGGTGTCGTGCACTGATCGGCCGGGACCATGCGCATGACGACGGTGCGCGCACCGGCCCGCGCCAGTTCGGCGTTGAGCTTGTCCGTGTCCTTCAGGCGGTCGGCACGGAACGAGACGGCGATCGACCCGTCGGCGTGTTTGTCCACTGTGTATGCCGCAGCGGGTTCGGCGATGACGAACGCGGTGGCGGCGGCAGCCACCGTCGCACCGGCCACCGCGGCGACGAGCCGGCGACGTCCGCGCCGCCCGGGTGACACTTGTGGCACGGCGAGGACCCGCTCGAGCAGGGCCTGAGCCTGCGAGTCGCGCGGATCGGGTTCGAGCATGGTGAGCGCAGGGTCGGCCGCGCGCAGGCGGCCCAGAGTGTCGTTCATGGACTGGTACTCCCTTGGGGAACGATGGATGGCCGGGTGCGCCGGGCCGTCGAGGTGTCCTGCTCGTCCGTCGCCAACAACCGCTGGGCGAACCGTCGCCGCGCCCGGTGCAGCCGCACCTTGAGCGCTGTGCGCGTACATCGCAGGACGAGTGCCGCTTCGGCCACGTCCAGCCCTTCCCATTCGATGAGCCGTAGGACCTCCTGGTCGGCCGGGGACAGCTCAGCGAGCACCGCACGGACGCGCATCTGCTCGTCGACCCGGGCCGAGTGGTCCGCCGCGTGGACGTCGCCACCGGCAGCCGCCTTGTCGGTCAGCCGTTGCAGGCGCGTCCGCCCCCGCAGTTCGTTGGCGATGACCTGTCGGGCGGTGGAGTAGAGCCAGGCTCGGGCGTGGTCGGGCGGCAGCTCGCCGAGCCGGCGCCAGGCGATGAGGAACGTGCCGGCGACGATGTCGCCTGCCGCGTCGGCGCCTACCCGACGTGTAGCGAAACGCGTCAACTCCGCGTAGTGGGCCTCGAACAGTTCCTCGAAGCGCCTTCGAGCGGCCGCGTCGTCTGGTTCCATATCTGGGAATGTCCGCCTGGAGGCCTCTGGTTACCGGTCTCGAACTGTAGGTTCACGCGATCATGGTTTCGCTGAGCCCGGCTGGGACCAGGATGATCCCGGGGCCGGTTCCTTACCGAACTCGTACGTTGCCTTGACGTTGCGCTGAAGTCGAGCACGTGTCTCCACGTGTGCGGCCCGCCGATCCCGGTGGGCCGAGGTCACGAGAGATGGAGACGGAACATGAACACCAGCATCGCGAGGTGGGGCCGGCGACTCGGTACCGCCGCGGCACTGTCCCTCATGGCCGCTGCGGCGACCGCCGTGCTGGCCGGGCCGGCGTCGGCGTCGGGCATCTCGGGGCTCGACATCGTCGAGGACAGCAGCGGCGTCAACAGCGGCCCGGACAATGAGGCGTACGCCGAGTGCCCGGCCGGCACCAAGGTCGTCGGGGCCGGGGTCACCAACACCGGCCTCGGCCAGGTCGTCGTCGACATCCTGCGGCCGGAGACGCGGGCCGTGTACGCGCACGCGTACGAGGACGGCAACGGGTTCTCCGGCAGGTGGAGCCTGACCGTCCGCGCGATCTGCGCACCCGACGTGGAGCTGATCAACTACGAGATCGTCGGCGTGACCAGTACCCCGGACTCGAGGTCGCCGAAGGACATCACGTCGACCTGCCCGGGCGGCAAGGCTCTGATCGGGATGGGTTGGGCGCTCGCCGGCGCGGGCGGCGACGTGGGCGTCACCGATGTGATCCCGGCGTCGGATCACGTCTACGTCCGGGCGTACGAGGAGAACAACTCCGCGACGACCGCCGCCTGGAGCGTGACCGCCTACCGGATCTGCGCCTCCTCGCTCACCGGCCTGGTCATCCGCACCAGCTCGACGACCCCCGGGTCGGGCAGCCAGGGCAAGAGCCAGCCCTGCCCGGTCGGCAAGGTCGCCCTCGGTGGCGGCGCGAACATCGTCGGCGGCACCGGCAACGTCGTGCTGCACAACCTGTGGCCCGGCAGCTTCTACGCGAACCAGTGGCTCATGAGCGCCAACGCCAGCGAGGACGACGACGGCGCGCCCGCGGCGTGGCACCTGACGCTGAACCAGATCTGCGTCGACGACTGAACGGGCGCGGCGCGGAGGTGGCGGCGTACGCCTGATAATTCGTATTAGCATCTTGACGCCGGCCGATCGGAACCGCGAAACTCACTGATCGGCCGGCGTCCGATGGGACTTCCTGCGCCAAGAGCTCGGGTTCGGGTCAGCCAATTGAAAGGCAACACATGCGCCGTCTGCTCTCTGCCCTTGCGGCATCCGCCGCGACCGTGGCGCTCGTCGCGACCGCGCTCGTCGGCCCCGCGGCGGTCGCTGACGACGCCCCCGCCTTCGGTGCCCCTGACGCCATCGCCGCGGACTACTACGGGGCACTGCTGCGGCACACCCGGTGGGTCGAGACAGTGTGGGACCCGGCTGCCGGCGCCTATCAGCTGACGGACTTCAACTTCGCGGTCGTCCTGGGCAACGCCGTCCTGCTCACGCACGGCGACTACGACGCCGACCTCGCGGGCGTGAGCAAGGACGTGCTGCGTGCGCACACGTTGGCCACGATCAGGAAGTTCGCCGCGGACAACCGGCTGGTCCGGGCGAACGGCACATGGGGCAAGAGGCTCTTCTGGGACTCGACATTCGAGTCGTACTTCCTCGACGCGGGCCGGCTGCTGTGGGCCGAGCTGGACCCGGCCACGCAGGCGAACCTCAAGACCATCGCCACAGGCCAGGCGAAGTACGCCGCCGACCTGAACTTCGCGCAGGACCCGCTGTCGGGCAGCTGGGACGCGCGGTGGCCCGACGGCGCCTACCAGGGAGACACGGCGCTGGAGGAGTCCGGCGTGTACACGCAGGCGCTGGCCCCGGGCGTCGCATGGGCGCCCGACGACCCCGACGCGGGACGCTGGACCGACCAGCTGAACACCTGGGCCCGGAACGCGGCCGGTCAGCCGACTGCGGACCGCAACAACCCGGCGCAGGTCGGCGGAGCGCCGATCTCGAGCAACACGATGCACAACATCCGCGACACCTACCTCGTGGAGAACCATGGGGCGTACGCACCGCACTACCAGTCGGACATCTGGCGTTCGGGCGGCCGCAACTCCATCCAGTTCATCCTCAACGGCCGGCCCGTGCCCGAGGTCCTGCTGCACCAGCCGAACTCGGCCGAGCTGTGGAACTCGCTCCAACTCGGCATGTCGGCGCAAGGCGAGCCCTTCATGCCGATGGTCGCCGACCGCGAGTTCCTCTACGGCCGCGACGTGATCCCGCTGGCGTTCGTCGGCCAGGTACTTCGCCGCCCCGAGGCGGTGACCGCCGAGAAGCACCTGGCCGCCGGCCTGGCCGCCTATCAGGCGTATGCACCGACGAACCGGCTGACGAAGTTCTCCGGCGAGGCGAAGTACGAGCCCGAGGCGCGCGCGGAGATCGCGATCTCCTACCTGCTGCACGACCACGCAGCCAGATCGGCCGCCGGGCCCGTGCAGCCACTGACCGACGCGCAGGCCGTCGCCGCCGCCGCAGGCATGCGCGACTACGGTGCCAGCGCTGGGATCGTCATGCAACAGACCACGACGGCGTGGGCGGCCGCCCTCAGCAAGCCCGGGTACGTCAAGTTCCCGTGGGTGCCCGGCCACGACTCGTGGCTGTTCCAGGTCTCGGGCGCGACGCCGTTCCTGTACCCGTCGACGAGCGCGAAGATCGCGTCCCGCGACGTCACGACGTACACACGGCCGCGCGACGGATTCGACGGCACGGCGTCGGTCTTCCAGGTCGGGTCCGGCTACGCGGGGCAGGCGACGCTGCCGACCGGCGCGGCGGTCTACGCCTCCACGGGCGCCGGAGCCGATGACGGCATCGTCTCGGTTCGCAACCTCGACATGGGAGGCGCGTTCGGGCTCGACGGCTCGCGGACCTACACGACAGCCGAGGGCACCACCACGGTCGCCCCGCAGGCCAAGATTCCCGCCGACCCGGCCGACGCGAAAGCCGCCCGCGTGGACGACCTCACGTTCGACGCGCCCACCACCGCCCGGTACGTGCGCATGCTCGGCCAGCAGGGCAACGCCAAGTACGGCTACTCCATGTACTCGCTGCACGCGTACGGTCCGACGACGCCCACCGATGTCGCGGCCGGTCGCCCGGCGACGGCGTCCAGTGAGGACGTCGCGAGCGGGTACACGGCGGCCCGTGTCACTGACGGCAACCCGTCGACCCGCTGGGCCGTCTCGGTCGCCGAGCGCACCCGGCCGGACTCCTGGATTCAGGTCGACCTGGGTGCCCCGACCGTGCTGGGTTCGGTCCGCGTCGCGTGGGAGTCGGCCGCCGGCGCCCGTTATCTGGTCCAGGTCTCCGACGACGGGCGGACCTGGCGCACGGCCGCGGCCTACGGCAACGCCCCGGCGGACGTCAACGTCGCGCGCCTCGACACCGTGGACCTGACCCCGCCCGGGCAGACGGCACCGGCGCCGGTCACGACGCGCTACGTGCGGATGCAGGGGGTGCGGGGCAATGCCCAGTACGGCTACTCGCTGTACCACTTCCGGGCGTTCGAGCCGACCGGCACCGACGTCGCGGCCAAGCGCCCGGTGACGGCGTCGAGCGCCGACAGCGGCTTCCCCGCGAGCGCCGTCACCGACGGCAGCCCGACCACGCGCTGGGCCGTGTCGAAGGCAGACCGCCTCCGGAGCGACTCGTGGATCCAGGTCGACCTCGGCGGGCCCACCGCGCTGTCGCAGGTGCAGCTCGGCTGGGAGGCCGCCGCGGGAGAGGAATACCGGGTTCAGGCCTCGATGGACGGCGTCACCTGGCAGGACGTCGCGCGGCACCGGGAGACCGGCAACCGCGTGCTCGAGTCGGACGGCGGGTGGATCTCCGTCGAGAACAAGGGCGGGTTCGTCGTCCGCGGCTCCGACGCCCCGATCACCGTCTCCCGCGCGAGCGACACCCAGCAGGTGATCCGCCTCGCCGACGGCGGCCAGGGGCCGCGCCTGATCGAGATGGTGCCGGGCGCAGCCGCCGCGACGGCCGCGCAGTCTGCGCGCCCTGAGCCGACGACGTCGAACCCCGCCACGCAGACCGCGTTGGTCGACGGCTTCCTCGTCGTCTTCAACCTCTCCGGCACCGAAGCCACCACGGCGGTCACGATCCCGCACGGCGGCGGTGCTGTTCCGCTGTATGCCGGCACTCAGCGCGTCGGGGCGACGTCCTCCGTGCTGGACGTGACGCTCCGCCCGGGCTCGGCCGTCGTGCTCACCCCGCGGGTCACCGCGGTGACGCCGGGCAAGGGGACGGCCCCGGCCGGACTGACCGCCGTGGTCGACGACGCGCGCACCATCCGCGTCTCCTCCAACGGCACCGTCCGTTCGGTGCAGCTCCGCAACCTCGAGACCGGGGAGGTGCTGGGCGCCGGCCTGCCGCCGACGGGCATGGTCAAGACGGTGTCCTTCTCCTCCGCCCGCCCGTACCCGGTCGCGGATCTCGCGCTCGGCACAGAGACCTTCCCCGCGTCCGTGCTTCCGCAGGGCATGACGTCGCCGTCCCTCGCTGTCGACGGCGACCGGGGCACGGCCTGGGTCCCAGGACCGGACGGGCGCATGGTCGTCGATCTGGGGCGGTCCGCCGCGATCGGCACGGTCGGGCTGACCTGGGACGGGGCGCAGGCACCTGCGGCGACAGTGTCGGTCAGCGACGACGGCCTGACGTTCACCGACGTCGGCTCGGTCGCGGCGGGCACGCAGCTGGGCTCGGTCAAGCTGGGCGCCACAGCACGGTACGTCGCCGTGACCACCACGTGGCATCAGGGCGACGCCAGGCTCAGCACACTGGAGGTACGCCCGGGCGCGTAGCGCTAGGACCAGCCGTGAGCAGCGCGGTCAGGCCGAAGTGGTCGGAGACGTACCGTGGGCGGTCGTCGACGGCGAACGGCCGGTCGCCGAAGCGCTGGATCTCGACCGGGACCAGGTGCTCGCCGCGCAGCAGGATCCGGTCGAGGCGGCCTGGGCGGCCGTTGGGGTCGCCGATCGCCGCCAGGGGATTCGCGGCGGGGTCGAAGGTGTAGCCGGCGTCGTACGGGTACAGCGCCGGCCACACGTCGACGATGCCGGGCATGGGGATCGGGGTGTCGTCGCCGAAGTTGACGTCGGCGAGGATCACGGCGGCGTCGATGTCGGGGCGGGACAGCCGCTCGTCGAGGAGCCGCAGCTCGTGGGCGCGGCGTCGCGGCGCGTCCGGCGCGCGGTTGCTCGTCAGGTGGGCGGCGGCGAAGGCGACCCGGGCCCCACCGACGGGCGCGATGCCGACCACCTGCCGCCGGTGGGACTCGATGCGCAGCGGCCGGCGGCTCAGCAGGACGGTGCCGTAGGCGGCGTCGGCCGCCGGGCCGTCGGACACGTGGTAGCCGGACCGCACCCAGTCGGCGACGAGCAGCGCCGACCACAGCTCGTGCGTCACCTCGTGCAGGGCGATGACGTCGGCGCCGAGGCCGCCGAGCAGCTCGACGCACGCCGGGACGCGCCGGTGCGGGTAGGTGCGGTGGCGGTCGTGGGCGTCGGAGAGCACGTTGTACACCGCGACCTGCACCGGCTCCCCGGCGGACGGCGCCGCTCGGACCGGGGTTCCGGGCGCGGACGGACGCAGTGCTGCGAGGTCCGCGCCGACCAGGTCGATCCGCGCCTGCCGGTCCCACACGACAGTGTCGCCGGCCCGCACGTACCGGACGCGATGCCACGGCACGTCGGACCCGGCGACGAACGCGGGCAGCGGCGACTCGCGGATGCCGGCGCCGCGCTCCTCGTAGCCGATGACGAACCGGCGTGCGTCGAGCGCGGGGTCGTACCGGATCCGCGACACGACCTCCTGGATCGGGCGCATGCCGGTCAGCTCGGCCGGTCCGGGACCGTGCCGGCCGCCACCGGCGGCAACGCGGGCATCATCGGCGAACCGTACCCGGTTGAGGGCAGCGGCGGCGGGTGGTCGGTCGCCGGCCGCGTCCATACGACGCGACGCCGGCGACCTCGGCGAGGTATGGGCACCGGAGATCGTCCACCAGGACAGCAGGTACCACGTCTACTTCTCCGCCGGTCGCAGCGCCGCCCACCGCATGTACTCCGCCAACGGCAGTTGGAGCAGCAAGTACTGCCTCGCCGAGCTACGGCTCTGGGCCGGCGGCGACCCGACCTACGTGTGGGACTGGTACAAGAGCAACGGCTGCCTCTTCGGCTCCTACGCGCCGAACATGATGACCGGGTGGGATGCCACGCTGTACGTCGACGGGCCGGGGCACCACACGTTCGTCCTCGAACGCGGCGACATCGCGACAAGCCCGCCGTCCGGGAACCGGTTCCCGACGATGTACCACGCGGTCGCCAAGGGCACCCCGTACTCGTGGTCGAACCGGTACTGGTACACCGGCACCGCGGTCTGGTGGGGCAACGTCACCTACCGGCGCGCCAACGTCCCCGGCCCCACCACAGACCTCGGCTACGGCCTGAAGTTCTTCGAATAGGCGGCGATGGCGCGAGCCGGCCGGGCACCGGGAGGTGCGGGTCGACCTCGGCGAGCGGTCCTACCCGGTGCGGATCGGCTCGGGCGTACGCCACGACCTGCCCGGTGTCGTGGCCTCGACCGGTGCGCGCCGGGGCTGCTCGGCCGGATCGACCACGATCGGGTGGTTGAGCACCACGAGGTGGTCGCCGGATACGGGCTCGGCACCCGGCTCCCGCCGGCCGTCGAGGACGACGACCTGCTCGCCCTGATGGGCCGGGACAAGAAGGCGCTGGGTGGGTTCACCTTCGTGCTCGACGGTCCCGATGGTGCAGAGTTGGTCCGGGGTGTGGCGGAGCCGGTCCTGCGCGACGCGCTCCGGGCGCTGCGCAGCGGCGCCGCCTGACCCGGACAGATTTCTGCGCACAGCGCTTGAGGTTCCACCGGGTGGAAGGTGCAGGTTGAGATCCATGGACGACGCGACGGGCCTTTACACGATCGGGCAGCTCGCCAGCCGCACCGGTCTGCAGGCCCGGACCATCCGGTTCTGGTCGGACAACGGCGTGGTTCCGCCGTCCGTCCGGTCCACCGGCGGATACCGGCTCTACGACGCGGAGGCGGTCGCGCGGCTCGACCTGGTCCGGACACTGCGTGACCTGGGGCTCGGCCTCGAGGCCATCCAGCGGCTGCTGGCCCGCCAGACGACGCTGAAAGAGCTCGCGGAGACGCACGTCAAGGCCCTCGACGCCGAGATCCGCACGCTCCGCCTGCGCCGCGCCGTCCTCCGCACCGTCGCGCTACGAGACAGCACCACCGAGGAGATGGCCCTGATGAACAAGTTGGCCCGGTTGTCGGCGCAGGAACGCCAGCAGATCATCGACGATTTCGTCAACGACGCCTTCGCCGGAGTCGACGACGAGGAAGCCTCGGTCGTCGCCGGTTGGATGCGCCAGCTCCCGCTCGAGCTGGCCGACAACCCGACGTCCGAGCAGGTCGACGTCTGGATCGAGCTGGCCGAGCTGGTGTCCGACGAGTCCTTCCGGCGCAAGGTCCGCGCCATGGTGCTCAGCGGTGGTGACGACAACCGCCTGGAGTTCGGCCTGAACATCAGGCCGCTGGTCATCGAGCACGCGGGCGGCGCCGTCGAGCGCGGCGTGGCCCCCGACTCGCCCCGCGGGCGGGCCGTGCTGGACCGGATCGTCCCGGCCGACCTGCCGGACGACGAGGCCGCCTCGTTGATCGACTGGCTGGAGATGGTCGCCGACCGGCGGGTCGAGCGCTACTGGCAGCTGCTGAGCGTGCTCAACGGCGTCCCCGCCGCGCCGGCCGCCGTGCCCGCCTTCGAATGGCTGCTCGCCGCCCTCCAGGCGCACCGCCCGGCGCCGTCACCCTGATGCTGCTCCGGCACGCCCCATCGCTCAGCGGTGCGCAGATCTGCGAGATCAGGGACCGCCTCGCCGTGATCGCCCGTGACCACGGCTGGATCGAAGCCTGAGGCGGCTGCTCGCCGACGCGATGCCGGCGCCGGCTCGTCGGCGGGCCGGTGTCCCGGCCCGCCGACGAGTGACGATGGCCTGGTGCTCACGGTCGTTGCCGTGCCTGCGGAAGCTCGGGCTCCGTGGTCGCGAGGTGCGCCGCGGGTGGCCGCATTGCTCCCTGCGGCGCGCTGGGCGTCGCAGGGATCGTTCGTGACCGCGTGGATCGGTCCCGTCCAGTGCGCTACCGGTTGAACTGGAACCAGTTGAGGTTGACGAAGTCGGCGCCCGCCGTGCCGGTGAACGTGACGAACACGGTGTGGACGCCGGTGGCCGTGCCGGTCAGGTTGGTGGTGGTGCTGGTCCAGGCCTGCCAGCCGCCGGTGGAGGTGACCGGGACGCTGGCGATGATCGGGCCGGTGGCGGAGTCCAGGCGGTACTGGATGGTGCCGCTGCCCGCACCCGAGGCCAGCCGCGTGGTCACCGACGCCGCGGTCGGGGTGCCGAAGTCCACGCCTGCGTAGCCGAGCCAGTCGCCGGGCGTGACGTAGCCGACGTTCTGGCCGCCGCCGGTGTCGGTGGTGGTCTCGGTCTGGGTGCCGGACTGGCTGCTGAAGCCCTCCGCCTGCCGGACGCTGTAGGCGTTGGGGAGGCCGGCGCCGGCGGTGAACTGCAGCCAGTTGAGGTTGACGAAGTCGGTGCCCGCGGTGCCGGTGAAGGTGAGGTACAGCCGGTGCACGCCGGTGGCCGTGCCGGTCAGGTTGGTGGTGGTGCTGGTCCAGGCCTGCCAGCCGCCGGTGGAGGTGACCGGGACGCTGGCGATGACCGGGCCGGTGGCGGAGTCCAGGCGGTACTGGATGGTGCCGCTGCCCGCGCCGGAGGCCAGCCGGGTCGTGACCGAGGCCGGCGACGCCGCGCCGAAGTCGAGGTCGTAGGCGAGCGTGTCGCCGGGGGTGACGTAGCCGACGTTCTGGCCGCCGCCGGTGTCGGTGGTGGTCTCGGTCTGTGTACCGGACTGCGCGTTGTAGCTCTCGGCCTGGATCTGGGTGTACGCGCTGCGTGTCGTCGGCTGCGTGCCCCACGGCACCTGCGGCGAGCTGTAGAAGTTGATCCCCTGGACCGTCCACCGTGGACCCTGGGCGCCGAGCCGTACCTTGAAGGTGTCCCAGTTGCGTGCCGACTGCGGTGACCACGCCAGCTCGGCGAGTGCGGGCAGCCGCGGGAACGCCATGAACTCGATGCCGGCCAGGTTGGTGATCGTCTCGGTCCACATCGGAGCTTCGACGCCGAGGATCGCGCTGGCCGGAACGCCTGCGAGGTAGGCGCCCGGGTCCCAGTTGTAGGCGGTCTGCACCTCGATCAGGCCGGCCCAGGTCTGGCCGAGCGGGGTCGAGTTGGTGTACTTCATGTCGAGGTACGCCTTGTTCGCCGGCGACAGCAGGATCTTGTCGCCCTTGCTCACCGCGGCGCTCAGGTCAGCGTCCGATGTGGATGTTCCCCAGTACTGCGCGACCCGGTTCGTCGTGTGGGTGGCCTGCCCGATCTGGTGCCAGCCCATGACGGTCTTGCCGGCGGTGCCGACGAAGGGCTGGATGCGGTTCATGAAGGTGGTGTAGTCGGCCGGCGGTGTGCTCGACGCCTCGTCGCCGCCGATGTGCAGGTACGGCCCGGGGGTGAGGGCGGCGAGTTCGTTGAGCACCTGCTGCACGAACGTGTAGGTGACCTCCTTGCTGACGCACAGCGAGCTGAAGCCGACGGCCGTGCCGGTGTAGAGCGGCGGGGCCGTGTTGTTGCAGTTGAGCTGCGCGTAGGAGGCGAGCGCGGCGTTGGTGTGCCCCGGCATGTCGATCTCGGGCACGACAGTGATCTGCCGCGATGCCGCGTAGGAGACCAGGTCGGAGTACTGCGCCTTGGTGTAGTAGCCGCCCGCGCCGCCGCCGACCTGGGTGCTGCCGCCGACGGTCGCCAGCTGCGGCCAGGCGTCGATCACGATGCGCCAGCCCTGGTCGTCGGAGAGATGCAGGTGCAAAGTATTGATCTTGTACTGCGCGATCTCGTCGATGTACCGCTTCACCACGTCGGGGGCGAAGAAGTGCCGGGACACGTCGAGCATCGCGCCGCGGTACCCGTACCGCGGGAAGTCGACGATCCGGCCGCCGGTGACCGTCCACGGTCCACTCTGGACGGTCCGCGCCTCGACGGTCGCCGGCAGCAGCTGCCGCAGCGTCTGTACTCCGTGAAACAGCCCTGCCGTGGTCTGGGCGCGGAGCGTGACGACGGCGGCGGTCACGTCGAGCTGATAGCCCTCGGTGCCCACGCTGGGATCGGCGCCGGATAGCAGCAGCGCGATGCCGCTCGCCGGCGTGCCGGTCGTGGTGGAGACCGGCAGCGCGTAACCGGTCGACGGGCGGAGGATGCCGGCGAGGTAGTCGCCGACGTCGGTGGCGCCGGCCGCGGTCTGAATCGCGGCGTTGGACGGCAGCGTGTAGGTCACGCCGGCCGCGGGCTGCGCCGACACCGGCGCGGGCACGACGTCGGAGAGACTCACCGCGGCGCTGGCCGGGGAGCCTGCCAGCACCCAGGCGGCGCCGGCGGCGACGGTCACGACGGCCGTGGCGGAGGCCAGCAGCAGGCTGCGCGGGGAACGGTGCACGGCATCCTCCGGCAATTGTTAAGTTTCCTGCTAATTTGACGGCAGGCTATGTCCTGGGTGCGAATGTGTCAAGGTCTCCCTCTGTGGACAGTCCGCCGACGCCGTGGGAGGTCGAGGCCTCCGGCGGAGGCCGGCGTCGCTGAGGAGCGCTTCCGCCTCACCCATCGACGCCGTCCTGAAACTCGCCGAGAGCCGCGGCTGACCTACCGGTCCAGGAGGAACTCTCCGATCAGGCGGTGGACTGCCGCGACGCCGGAGCGAGCTTCGAAGGGTGGCAGCCGTGACGAGCCCCGCACGAGACGAGCAGGACCGGCGCGACGAGGACAACCGGCTGTGGGCCCACGGCATCCACATCGACGACAGCATCGTCCAGCGGGGAACTACTTCCTGGTCGCCCAGTCGATGCTGGTCGTCGCGTACTCCATCCTGCTGTCGGTCAGTCAGCAGGTGCACCGGCTGGCCGTCGCCGTCTCCATCATCGCCGTCGTGGGCATCGTGCTCGCCGGAGTCTGGGGGTACGTGAGCTGGTGGGGCGTGCAGTACCTGCGCCACGTCCAGTCGATGGCCGTCGACCGGCTGCCGGAGTACCAGCAGACCCGCGAGACCTAGCGGTCGCGGCGGCGCGTCTCGGCGCTCACCGTGTTCACCTACGTCATGCCGAGCATGGCGGGCGTGATGTGGGTCGCGTTCTTCGTCTTCATCTGAGCGCGGAAGCGCCGTGCCCTCGAACCCGGTGAGCGGGGGCAGCGCGGCGAGGGGCTCATCGCCACGGTCGGGCACGGGGGCGCGGCGGGGTACCGGCTGGACCTGGAGCCGGCGTGCGTCGACGCCGTCCGGTTCGAGGAGTCGGTCTGGGAGAGCCGCCGGCTGCTGGCGCTCGGCGACGCCCGGCAGCTGCGGACGCGACCTGAACCACAGCATCGGAAGGTTGAGCGCATCCACTGATCGGTTGATCGGGAGGCCCACCGACTGAGGTGCCGCGCGGTCGATCCGCCGCGGCGCGCCGTCACGGAGGCTGAATGGCGTGGGCAAGTTGCGTGAACACAGGTGCCTTCGGTGCGCCCGGCGGGATCCGGTACCTGTCGCGGTCACAGCCTGCCGAGAAGCTTTCCAGAAAGTATGCGAGGGGACGATCGAAGATGCTGGCAACGTACACCGTGGACCTGTCGCCACTCCCGCCGGCCGAGCGATTCGACCACTGGGCGGAGCTCGTGGCCAAAGAGGTCGCACCCAACCAGATCGGCAGCACGCACGCCCACGACTTCGATGCCTGGATGCGAACGAGCAGTCTGGGGGCGCTCACCCTCACGACGCTCCGGTTTCCATCGCTGACCACCCGGCGGACGGCAAAGCTGATCCGCCGCTCCGATCCTCAGCAGTACCAACTGGCGCTGCTGACATCGGGTTCCGGTGCGGTCGAGCAGGGCCAGTGTGCGTCGGCCATCCAGCCGGGCCAGTTCACGCTGCTCACCTCCTCCCGCCCCTACGAGGCGTCCCACGGCATCCGGGCGGCTGCGCCGGAGCCTGCGGGTTCCGTCGTCGTGGTCATTCCGCACGCACAGCTGCCCATACCGCACGACAAGGTCAGCCGGCTGCTCGGCGAGCCCCTGCCGTCAACCGGGGGGATCGGCAGCCTGCTGGCGCAGCACCTGCAGCAGATCAGCGTCCATCCTGAGCAGTACGAGGCGTCGGACGCCACGCTCCTCGCGGGGATCGCGCTCAACTTGATCACCGCGCTGCTCGCGCAGGAGCTCGACGTCGCAGACTCCTTGTCGGGCAACGTCCAGCAGGAAGTGCTGCGCACCCGCATCGACGCGTTCATCGACGCCAACCTCGGCAGGCCGGACCTCGGACCGCAGATGATCGCCGCGGCGCACAACGTCTCGATGACCACGCTGAAGCGTCTCTTCCGGACCGGCGAATCCCCGGTAGCCGAGGTGATTCGCACCCGGCGGTTGCAGCGCTGCCGGAAGGACCTGGCCGACCCCGGACTGCGCGACCGCCCCGTGCACGCCATCGCAAGCCGCTGGGGATTCCGTTCCACCGCCCACTTCAGTCGCATCTTTCGGGAGGAGTACGGGATGCCCCCCAACGAGTACCGGGTGCGGCACTGACCGGCCTTGCCAGGCGAACAACACCGATCTGGTGCCGCATGCCTCGACCTCATCCGTCGGATCATGTGTCTGCTGGGCGCCGGGCACGGCCGCGGCGATGAACTCCGCCGGGCTCATGGTGCCGCCGGTTCAGACGTCCGGGAACAGCACGGAGCCGATGCCGTCGGCGGTACCGTCGGGGTACTTGCCGGACACCTCGGGAGCGGCCTGCAACGCCAGGATCCGGGCCGGCTCGCCGGGATGGGCGACCCGGATCTCGGATCCGTCGTCCGGCAACACCCAGGCCTGCACCCTCACACCCGGTGCCAGCGCCGCAGCGTCGGCGGCGCGCAGGCGGTACCCGATGAAGTCCAGCACGTGCTCCTCGACACCCTCGAAGCGCAGCTGCAGCCGCACGTTCCGGCGCTCTGAGCGAGCATTCCCGGGCGCGACGTCGGCCGCGACGATCTCGGCCGTCATGCGCACACCCCGCCGCAGGATACGCCGGTTCCGCCGGTGCGCTCCGATGCCCACCGCCGCGGCGGCGCCCACGCCCACGACCGCGAACACCGACGCCCACATCAGCACTTCGGACAGCGTCGAGATCTGCATCCCCATGGACGACAGTATTGCGTGCGACTTCCACACCATCTTCGATGGCCGTTGACCCGGGCTTGCCACGCTGCCCGGCAGGGTGTTCCGCTGAGGACGTCCGTGCAGGTCGTCACGCCACGGATCGCGCGAGGTCCTCGGCGTTCTTCTCACTTCAGCGGGTCCATACGTGTCCCTGATCGGCGACCGGCAGCCGTTGCAGGATCTTTTCGAGCAGCTCTCCGAGACGACGGGCGGCTGCCACTTCGTCCTCGCCGAGGACATCTACGAGGCCGGCCGGCCGCAGTCCGTGGCAAGGGTCCGGGGTCCAAGAGCCGAATCTGGACCGCATCGACAACAACGTGGTCCGGATAGGCAACGTCCGCAGCCGCGCTTACCCACAGACTGACATCGATCGCCGTGATCGTTGGCGGCGACGACACAGGTGAAACGGGGGGTGCGATGAAGCGGCAGAACGTGCCGACCCATCGCTCCGCGTCGCGAACGGCCGCTGGGTCTCTGCATGCCATCGCCAGCGGCCGCTCGGCCCGCAGTCCTCGCCTGTAAGGCAGGCATTCGCGCCGGGGGCGGGGAACTCCGGCTGCCTGCACATTCATGTCCGTAAATGGCTGACGGGAGTTACGTTGCCGACACGTTGGCGTTCGCATGATTTCATCGCGCTGAGCTGGCTCCGGGTGTCACGTCCGGTGACCCTCGCCCTGACTGCGTTGCTGGTGCTGGGCGGGCTGGACAGCATCGACCACCAGGCCGCCGCAGCGGCACCCGCCAATCCGTCGGGGGTCGCGAATCCTCAAGCGCAGTCGGTCGCGGTGTCCGGCGTGTCAGGCCGCGCCCGGCCGGGGGTCGAGTCCGACAAGGCGGCGCTGGGGAAGGTGCCGGCGCCCGTGTGGCCGGTGGCCGGGTCGGCGGTGGTGCCGGTGAGCGGGACGGCGCAGGCACAGTCGAAGCAGCAGGGTGCCGTGGTGGCGCCTGGTGGGTTGCCGGTGACGGTCCGGGCCGGTGGCCCGGTCGCCGAGCCGCGCACGGCGGGGGAGCAGGCCGCGCAGAGCGTCGCTGCGACGGTGTCGCAGGTGCGGGTTTCGGTGCTCGGCCAGGACGTGGCCACGGCGTTGGGTGTCAAGGGTGTGGTGCTGACGGTGAACCGGGCGGACGGTGCCGCGCGGCCCGGGTCGGTGGGACTGGACGTGGACTATGCGGCGTTCGCTACGGGCTACGGCGGTGACTACGGCGGCCGGCTGCGGCTGGTGTCGCTGCCCGCGTGCGCGACGAGCACGCCGGCGTTGCCGGAATGTCAGGTGCAGACGCCGCTGAAGTCGTTGAACAACCCGGTGTCGAAGCGGGTGTCGTTCGACTCGGTGTCGCTGCCGGGTGACCCGGCAGCGGTGGCGGGCGGGTCGAAGTCCGCCGGCTCGGGGTCTGCGGGTGCGGTGCTGGCGCTGACGTCGGGCACGGCTTCGCAGGCGGGTGACTGGTCGAAGACGTCGTTGTCGCCGTCGGCGTCGTGGTCGCAGGGCGGCTCGTCGGGCGACTTCACCTATTCGGTGCCGTTGGCGGTGCCGCCGTCGCTGGGCGGTCCCACCCCGAATCTGCAGCTGCAGTACAGCTCGGGCGGCCTGGACGGCAAGACGGTGGCGACGAACGCGCAGGCGTCGTGGGTCGGTGACGGCTGGGACCTCGACCTCGGCTACATCGAGCGGTCGTACCGGGGTTGTTCCGACGACGGCAACGCGACCGGCGACCTGTGCTGGACGTCGGCGAACGGCGACAACGAGCCGATCTCGATCGTGATGGACGGCGTGTCCGGGCAGCTGGTGCGGGACAACGCCACCGGTGAGTACAAGTCGGCGGTCCACACCGGGTGGAGCTTCAAGAAGTACACCGGTGCGGTCAACTACGACAACGACGGCGAGTTCTGGCAGGTGATGTCGCCGGACGGGACGCAGTACTTCTTCGGTCACGGCGGCGCCTACAGCGCGACGGCGGCGCAGACGTACTCCACGGGGATCGTTCCGGTGTACGGCAACAACAGCGGGGAGCCGTGCTACAAGACGGCGGCACAGGGCGGGTATGCGGCGTCGTCGTGTGCGCAGGCGTACCGGTGGAACCTGGACTACGTCGTGGACCCGCGTGGCAACAGCGAGACGATCTTCTACCAGAAGACCACCGCGAAGTACGGCCACAACAACAACAACGGTGTCGCGGACTACGACGTCAACGTCTACCCCGTGCGGATCGAGTACGGCACCCGGCAAGGTTCGGAGGGTGCGGCTGGTAAGCCGGCGCCGATGCGGGTCGACTTCGGGCTCGAGTCGCGGTGCAACGATGTCGGCACCTGTTCGATCGACGTGCCGTGGGACCAGTACTGTGTGGCGTCGTCGTGTCCGAACCTGACCAGCCCGGCGCATTTCATGCAGTGGGCCCTGGCCTCGGTCACCACGAAGGTGTTGACGGATCCGGCCACCGCCACCTACCAGGACGTCGACAAGTGGACCCTTGACCACGACTTCCTCAACCCCGGCGACGCCAGCCCGGCGGCGTTGTGGCTGGAAGGGTTGCAGCACACCGGGTACAAGGGCGGCACGGCGCTGTCGACGCCGCCGATGGCCTTCGGTGGCGGGGCGTTGGACAACCGCGTCGACTACAACCTTCCCGCCGGTGTGCTGAAGTTGCGCCGGTTCCGGCTCAGCAGCATCGAGAACGGCACCGGTGGTCTGCTGACGGTGTACTACGCGGGACAGGACTGCAGCCCGACGAGCATCCCCGAGGGCAGCGCGAACAACAACATCTACCGATGTTTCCCGCAGTACTGGGCCCCGGAGGGCGGTGCGGCAGGGTTCGGCTGGTTCCACAAGTACGTGGTCACCGCCGTGCAGCAGTCGGACCTGGCGGACGCGACCGCGCCGCCGGTGCTGACCAGCTACAGCTACAGCCTCACGCACTCCTCGACGAACGTGCTGTGGGGGCACGACCCGTCCGAGACGTCGCCGCTGTCGCGGCGGTCGTGGTCGGACTGGCGCGGCTACACCGACGTCACCACCACGACCGGACCGGTCGGCGGCACGCAGACGGTGTCCTCGGCGCTGTACTACCGCGGGCTGCACGGTGACCGGGCCAGCGCCACCGGCGGCGCCCGGACAGTCACCGTCACCGACTCGCAAGGCACCACGACCGACGTCAACGTGCTGCGCGGGAAGCTGCGGGAGGACACGTCGTTCCGGCCCGGTGGGCTGGCGTACTCCTCGACGCTGCACTCCTACGGTTACGGCACGGTCGCGATGCGAGACCTGGCGTACGGGATGGGAAATCTGGTCGCGAACAACTTCGCCGAGACCGAGACCCGCACCCGCACCCACATCACCACCCCGGCCGGGGTCGAGGGTTGGCGGTGGACGAAGACCACCACCACGACCGACAGCTACACGCTGCCCACCCAAATCCGTGACTGGGGCGACGAGGCCGACCCGAATGACGACCGCTGCACCGATATCACCTACGCCGACCGCAGCGTCGACCCGGCCAACGGCCGCTACCACGTCAACTACCAGCGCACGAACACTCAGACCACCTGCACGATCGTCGACGGCAACGACTTTCTGGCCGGGACGTTCTACTACTACGACGGCAACACCACCGGCACCGGCGCGGTTGGCCAAGGCCTCGTCACCAGGGTCGACTCGATGAACGGGACGACCGGGACGAACGGGACGTCTCCGCAGTGGCAGAACACCACGAACACCGGCTACGACGCCTACGGCCGGGTCGTGTGGACCCGTGACCCGATGAACGACAACGCGCACAAGACCACCATGCAGTACACCCCGGCGACGGACGCTCCGGTCATCACGACGGTGACCACGAACCCGCTCGGCCACGTCACGACCGTGACGTCGGACGGTGCTCGCGGCGTCCCGGTCACGGTGAAGGACGCCAACAACAAGACCACCACCGCGGTGTACGACCCGCTGGGCCGGCTCACCGACGTGTGGCTGAACCGCGCCGCCACCGGTGCTGCGGACCTTCACTACGCCTACACGCTCTACTCGGGCGCAGGGACGACCAGCTCGATCACCACGACCAAGCTGGGCCCGAACGGCAACGGGATCACCAGCTACGACCTGTACGACGGCAACCTGCGGCAACGGCAGCAACAGCGGCCAGCCCCGCAGGCCAACGGCGGACGGATCGTCACTGACACCCAGTACGACGGGCGCGAGCTCGTGGCCAAGACGACCACTTTTTGGAACTCGAGCGCCCCGGCCGCCACGATCGCCGGGTTCGCCGACACCGACTCGGGTGTCAAGAACCAGCACCGGTACACGTACGACAGCCTGGAGCGGCAGACGACCGATGCGCTGTACTCCGTCAACACGCTGAAGTGGCAGACCACCACCGCCTACGACGGGAACTTCACCACCGTCACTCCTCCCGCCGGCGGCACCCCCACCACGACGTACGTCAACGGCCGCGGCAAGACCACCGAACTGCGCCAGTACCTCGGCGGCGCACCCACCGGCAGCTACCACGCCACCGCCTATACCTACGATCGCCTCGACCGGCTACGGACCACCACCGACCAGTCCAGCAACACCTGGACCACCAGCTACAACCGGCTCGGCCGGGTCGACTCGGCGACGGACCCGGACAAGGGCACGACCAGCGTCAGCTACGACCTGGGCGGCCGGCCGACCACGGTCACCGACGCGCGCCCCGGGTCCAGCACGACCATCAAGTACGACGAGCTCGGCCGTAAGACGGGCTTGTATGACGGGGTCGGTACGACCGGGTTCAAGCGGGCGTCGTGGACGTACGACACGCTGGCCAAGGGCCAGCTGACCTCGTCGACCCGGTACGTCGGTTCCGATGCGTTCACCAGCACCGTCACCGGCTACGACAACGGCTACCGCCCGCTGGGCGTCACGACGGTGATCCCGTCGAGCCTGACCATGCCGTGGCTGCCGAACGGCTCGTACACCACGTCGATGACGTACAACGTCGACGGGTCAGCCGCCACGCTGACGTACCCGGCGGCGGGCGGCCTGACCGCGGAGACGTTGACCAGCACCTACGACAACTCCGGCAACGCGCTGACGCTGAGCGGCCTGGAAACCTACGTGGCCGGGACGACCTATCAGGCGTTCGGCCCGGTGTACCAGCAGGTCCTCGGCTCGGGTTCGAAGCGGGTCCGGCAGACGACCGTCATTGACGAGGCGACCGGTCGGCTCACCAGTGCCAAGACCGAGACCGAGAACTCCGCCAGCCCCAACACGTGGGCGGAGCGGCTGACCGAAGGTTACGGCTACGACGCCGCCGGCAACGTCAAGAACATCAGCGAGACCCTCGGTGGGTCGGTCGTGTCCAACCAGTGCTTCGGCTACGACGCGCTGCGTGAGCTGACCGAGGCGTGGACGACGACCGCCGCGACCTGTCAGGCGAACCCGTCCACGGCCGTGGTCGGCGGGCCCGACCCTTACTGGACGAGCTACCAGTACGCCACCGGCACCAGCAACTACAACAGCGGCAACCGCACCCAGGAGATCCGCCACGCCATCGGCGGCGGCACCGACACCACCCGCACCTACACCTACCCGACCACCGGTAAGCGGCACACGCTCACCAGCGTGACCGCCACGGGCGGCGGCACCGGCACCGACAGCTACACCTACGACGCCGCCGGCAACACGCTCACCCGCAACATCACCAGCAAGCCGGGCCAGACCCTGACGTGGGACAACGAGGGCCACCTCGCCACGGTCACCGACAGCACCGGCTCCAGCAGCTACATCTACGACGCCGACGGCACCCGCCTCGTCGCCAAGGACCCCGGCGGGGCGACGGTGTACCTGCCCGGCTACGAGCTGCGTAAGGTCGGCAGCACCGTTACCTGCACCCGCGACTACGGCGTCGCCAGCCGCACCCCGGCCGGCCTCACCTGGATCGCTGCGGACCACCACGGCAGCGGACAACTCGCCATCGACGCGGTCAGCCAGACCGCCACCCGGCGCAAGACCGACCCGTTCGGCAGCCCCCGCGGCACCGACCCCACCTGGCCCAACACCAGAGGTTTCGTCGGCGGCACCCGGGACGCGACCGGACTGACCCACATCGGCGCCCGCGAGTACGAACCACTGACCGGCCGATTCATCTCCGACGACCCGATCACCGACTACAACGACCCGCTCCAGATCAACGGCTACATGTACGCCGCCGCAAACCCCGTCACCAACAGCGACCCGACCGGCCTGCGCACCTGCTCCGGCCCGGAGGACTGCGGCCAAGGTCTCGGAGGTACCAAGGAGGACTACTCGCACGGCAACCCCTTCTGGGGCAGCGGCGTGGACAAGAAGCACTCAGCCAAGAACAAGAAGATCTGCGGCGGCAACGGCAACTGCTGGCGCGGCAAGCCGCAGAAGTCGAAGCCGGGCCTGTCGGTGCAGCAGCAGAACTGCGCCGGTATGAGCGCCCGCGCCTGCGAGGCGTACACCGAGAGGGAGGCCCAGTTCCGGGCGGAGCACCAGAAGCCCAAGCTTTCTGCGGCAGCTGGCACCGTGCATGGTGCCGACGACTCGAAGTGGAGCTTCGGCGTGTGCTCTGGCGCCTCCGGCGCGTTCGGGGGCGGGTACGGTCATACTGAATGCGTTGGTTTCGACCAGGACGGCGTCGGTACCTTCCAGACAACGGGGTGGAGCGTGGGACCGAACGTCGGCTTCTTGGCCGGCGGTGGGGGCTTCGTCTCCAACGGCGACATTCATGATCAGGCTGGCCCGTTCCGTACCGGTGAGGCCAGCGGCGGTGCGGATGTTGCCGCGAGCGTCGAGATCGCGTCCGGAACCGGAGCGGACGGCCAGCAGGTGCACACACTGACCGCACTGGGCGGTGTCGGTCTCGGTGCCGGTGCTGCCGTCGGGCAATCGAACACGAAGATCACCTCGTACCACACCTGGTACGAAATCTTCCACCCGAAGAAGTTCTGGTAGCCGTGACACGGCGGTCAGCAGGACGGAGCAGCGATGGGATCACCGGCGTATGAGCCGTTCCGCCGAATGCGGGCGTCGGCGGCGTATCGGGTCTTCATCACGGGGATCGAGGTGCTGCTGGTCGTCGTGGCGGTCCGTGGCCTGGTGTGGCTGCTCGACGTGCTGCACGCACCTCGAGCGGTTATCGTTCCCCTCGACGTGGCCAGCACCGTCGTCTGGTTTCCCGCGGTCTTGACAACCGCCGTGTCGATGGTCGTCCTCGTCGGCATCGGCAGACGATGGGGTAGTCCAAGCGGTATCAGCATTTCCGGACAGCTCGAGTTCACACTGATGGTTCTCGACGACCTTCGCCATCCCTTCAGCTGGCCGAGCCGACCATACATCCGCTGGTGACCCGACCCCCGACGACCGTCCCGTGCGGGCGGTCGTCGGGGGAGCCTGCGGCCGATCGACCGCGGGCGTGCACGGGATCAGGGCACGGCGAACCCACCCGTCTTGGCGGTGAAGGTGACCGGGACGGACATGAAGTCGCGGACGCCGGTGCCGGGCGCATGCGGGCGTAGTACAGGCGGACGTCGCGGCCGGAGCTCTGGTCGCCGCCGTCGCCGATGAGGGGCGGGGTACCAGATCCGGTCGTACGGCGGTGCCGGGGCGAGCAGGAGGACCGGTGGGGTCCAGTTGAGCAGGCCGACGCCGCTCAGCCGGAAGACCCGCATCAGCCCGGTTCGGCACCACCGACGGGGTGCCGACCGACGCCGTGAACGGGCCGGCGTCGACCACGGCGGCGCGGGCCGCGGGCGGCGCGACGAGCAGGGCGCCGAGCCCGATCAGGACGGCCCGTACCCCGCGCGGTGACGTTGTCGAACGTGGCGGCGGCGTTGAACGTGCGCACGCCGGTCAGCCCGGTGCCGAAGGTGCGGTCGGTGACGGTCAGCTTCGGGCTGATCGACAGTCTGCCGGAGGCAGTGACCGCCTGGCCACCCTGCTCACCTGGGCCAAGCGCAGGGCTGATGGTGAACCGGCCGCCTACCTGCGCATTGAGCCGTTCTTAGGCGGCGCTTGAGCGGCCGTGGCCAGGCTGTCGGCCATGAAAATCTTCCGGCGCCGCTTCGGCGCGTTGCTCACAGCGGCGTTGGCCGCCACGACCGGTGCCAGGCGGATCTCCACCGAGGGAACTTTACATTGACGAGCGCCGTGCCACCGGCCCTTCCGGGCGCACGGCGCGAAGGTTTGACGCGGTCGGCGGCCGGCCCGGCGGCGTACCACCGTCTGCTCGAAGCCCTGCCGGCGCCGGGCCACGGGCGTGGATCGGTGGCGCAGCGTGCAGTCCTATCTGCGCCGGCACGCGGTCCAGCACGACGTCGACGCCGGGCTCCTCGACGACCTGCTGTCCGACGGTGGATTGCTGGTCAACGCCGACCCCGCGAACGCCACGGCCGTGCTCCAGGCAGGAACGTTCCACACGCCAGACCTGCGACGCACAGGGCGGCCTGTCATGCGGCGGTGGGTGCGGGCCGTCAACTTCTTGCGCACAGTTTGCCCACCGGGCCGGTCGTACGGTCACCGCGCTGCACCGACGCGTGGACCGTACCGAAGGAGAACCCGATGACCGTGCCTGATCCGGTGGCAGGCGATGCACCGCCGTTCTGGTTCCTCGGCGGACAGGCACGCATCGTCGTGCCGGGCGCCGTGACGGGACGGGCGATGAGCGTGCTGGAGTTCCGGGACCCCGGCGGGCAGGCGCCGCCGCTGCATGTGCACGACGCCGAGGAGGAAGTGTGGGTCGTCCTCGACGGGGAGATCAGCTTCTTCGTCGGTGACCGGTGGCTGGATCTCGGTGCCGGGCAGATCGCCCACGGGCCGCGGGGAGTGCCGCACAGCTACGTGGTGCGCTCGCCGCAGGCCCGGATGGCCGTCGTCTACTCGCCGTCCGGGATCGAGGAGTGGTTCGCCGCCAACGTTACCCCGGTGTCCACTGTGGACGAGGTGTCGCCGGCGTTCGACATCGGCGCGATCGTCGCCTCCGCGGCGGCGTTCCGCCTCACCGTGGTCGGGCCGCCGCCGGACGGGACCGCTGCGCACCCGACGCTTGCCAGCTGACATGCCGAACCACGCAGGAGACGAAATGACGACTGAACACCAGACGAGCCGTCGCACGGTCCTCGGGCTGCTGAGCGCCGCGGCCGTGCCCACCGCGGCCCTGATGCTGCCGGGCGGTGCGCACGCGGCACCCGCCGGCGCGGGAGGGCTGCCGGACTACCTGCCGATCCCCAGCGGCTCGGCCGGGCCCGAGCTCAACGCCGACGGATACCATGTCGGGCGGATCAAGGACGAGCTGTACTGGGTCACCGACGGCTTCTACCAGGCGATGCTGCTGAGCACCCGCGAAGGCGTCGTGCTCGTGGACGCCCCGCCGACCATCGGCCACAACCTGCTGCGGGCGGTCCAGGACGTGACGAGGGCGAACGGGCGGCCCGGACGGGTCACGCACCTGGTCTACTCCCACTCCCACGCCGACCACATCGGCGCCGCCGTGCTGTTCGGCCGGCGGGTCGAGCGCGTCGCGCACGTGGAGACGAAACGGCTGTTGCGGGCCGCGGGTGACCCGAACCGGCCGCTGCCGACGGTCACGTTCGAGGACCGGCACGTGCTGCGCGTCGGCGGTGAACGGCTGGAGCTGGCGTACCACGGGCCCAACCACTCACCGGACAACATCTTCGTCCACGCGCCGGCCCACGCCACGCTCATGGTCGTGGACGTGCTCTACCCGGGATGGGTGCCGTTCAAGAACCTCGCCGTGTCACAGGACATCCCGGGCTGGACGGACGCGCAGCGCAGAGCGATGCAGTACCCGTGGACCACGCTCGTCGGCGGTCACCTCGGCAGGCTCGGCACCCGCGCCGACGGTGACCTGCAACGCCAGTACGTCATCGACCTGGAGGCGAGCGCCCGGGCCACGCTGGCCGCTCTCGACCCCGCGCCGTTCTTCGGCAAGTACCTGCCGGCCGGCAACGCGTGGGCGATCTTCAAGACCTACCTCGAGGAGGCCGCGCGGCGCACCGCCGAGCCCGTCGCGGCCAAGTACGCCGGGGTGCTGGCCGCGGCCGACGTGTTCACCGTCGACAACGCCTTCGCCATGCTCGAGTCGTTGCGCATCGACGCCGGCGTGCTCGGACCCTTCAGCATCCGCCCCTGATCCGCCCCGAGCGAGGAGATCACCATGCCGTTCTTCACCGTCGGCACCGAGAACAGCGCCGACATCGACCTGTACTACGAGGACCACGGCGCCGGACGCCCGGTCGTGCTGATCCACGGATACCCGCTGGACGGCGGCTCCTGGGAGCGGCAGGTCCCGGCGCTGCTGGACGCCGGACACCGGGTCATCACCTACGACCGGCGCGGGTTCGGCCGATCCGGGCGCCCGACCACAGGCTACGACTACGACACCTTCGCCGCCGACCTGCACGCCCTCATGACGCGGCTCGACCTGCGCGACGCCGTCCTGGTCGGCTTCTCCATGGGCACCGGCGAGGTCGGCCGGTACCTCGGCACGTACGGCTCCGAACGGGTCGGCGCCGCCGCGTTCATCGCAGCGCTCGAACCGTTCCTGCTGCGCACCGACGACAACCCGGCCGGCGTCGACGGCGCCGTGTTCGCCGGCATCCTCGAGGCCGTCACCAGGGACCGGTACGCCTACTTCACCGACTTCTACAACGACTTCTACAACGTCGACGAGAACCTCGGCACCCGGTTGAGCAGCCAGGCCGTCAACGCCAGCTGGGTGGTGGCCGCGGGCGCGTCGGCCTACGCGTCGGTCGCCGCGGTCCCGACCTGGACGACCGACTTCCGCGCCGACATCGCCAGGATCGACGTCCCGGCCCTGATCGTGCACGGCACCGCGGACCGCATCCTGCCGATCGACGCGACCGCCCGCCCGTTCCGGCGCCTGCTGCCGCAGGCGTCCTACGTGGAGATCGAGGGCGCACCGCACGGCCTGCTGTGGACCCACGCCGAGGAGGTCAACGCCGCACTCCTGACCTTCCTCAAGCAGTGACCCGGCAGTGACCACGGTCATCGAGTCGGCGGCCCGAGCCACCACCTGACGCCGCAACCACCTCCACAGGAAACGGACAATCATGCGTCTGAACTTCCGGTCGCGGGTCGCCGCGGCCGTCGCCATCGGCCTCGTCCTCATCCTCACCCCACTGCGGTCGGTGGCCGCACCGGGCGGGCATCCGCACGAGGAACCGCGGCTCCCGGCCGGGTTCACCGAACAGCAGGTGCAGGCCGGCCCGGTCCGGATCAACTACGTGCGTGGCGGGCGCGGCCCGACGCTGGTGCTGCTGCACGGGTTCCCGGAGACCTGGTTCACGTGGCGCAAGGTCATGCCCGAGCTCGCGAAGCACTACACGGTCATCGCCCCGGACCTGCCCGGCGCCGGCCGCAGCGACGCCCCCGCCGGCGGCTACGACAAGAAGAGCATGGCCGCGGTGGTGCACGCCCTGCTCGGCCGGCTCGGCCTCGACCGCGACATCCGGCTCGTCGGCCACGACATCGGCACCATGGTCGCCTACGCCTACGCCGCCGCGCACCCGGCCGACGTGCGCAAGCTCGCGCTCAGCGAGGCACCGCTCCCGGACCAGTCGATCTACGACTTCGCGGCGCTGACCAAGGACGGCCCCGGCGCGTGGAACTTCGGCTTCTTCAGCCTCACCAACGGCCTTCCGGAGCAGCTCGTCGACGGCCGGGAGGCGCTGTGGGTGCAGCTGTTCACCGACTCGCTGGAGGTCCGCAAGGACGGCGTCGGGCCGGTGGAGGTCCGGGAGTTCGCCTCGTACCTGCGCGACGATGCGCACCTGCGGGCCAGCTTCGAGTGGTTCCGGGCGTTCCCGCAGGACATCGCCGACAACGAGGTGTACGGGCGGACGAAGCTGACGATGCCGGTCCTCGCCATCGGCGCCCGGGGCAGCCTGCGTGAGCTGGTGGCCGAGCAGGTCGAGCGGTACGCCACCGATGTCACCGGCACCGTGGTGGAGGGCTCCGGCCACTGGCTCTACGAGGAGCGGCCCGCCGAGATGACGAGGCTGCTCATCGACTTCCTGCGCTGAGTCCGCCGGCCAGCTGGTCCAGCCTCGGCTGGACCAGCTCCGGCTGCGGGGACTGCAGACCTTGCAGGATGCGCAGCGCCACCCGCCAGACGAGCCCCGCGGCGTCGGCGTCACCGGCGTCGTGGTGCACGTCGCCCAGCCTGATCAGCGACGCGGCCTCCTGACACGAGTCGCCCTCCCTGGCGTACAGCTCGACCGCCCGCCGGTAGTGACGGACCGCCTGCGGGTGGTCGTGCAGGCCGTGGTGGATGGCGCCGAGACTGTCCAGGCATGCCGCCTCGCCGTGCCGGTCGCCCAGCTCGCGGAACAGCGCCAGCGCCTGCTCGCAGCGCGGCTCGCCGAGGCGGGGCTGACCGAGCCTGGTGTACGCGAACCCGATCTCGTTGAGCGCCTTGGCCAGCCCGAGCCGGTGCCCGGCGGCCCGGTACAGCTTCTCGGCCCGCTGGCAGTGCAGCAGCAGCCGGTCGTACCGGCCGCCGACCTGGTACGAGTAGCCGATGCCACGCTCGACGTGGGCCTGGCAGGCGAGGTCACCGAGGGCGACGTAGCCGTCCAGGGCGGCGGCGAAATGGGTGCGCGCCTCCTCCGGACACCCCGCCCCGGTCAGCGCGTGACCGAGGTCGCGGTGCGCGTCGGCGAGGACCGCCGGGTCGGCCAGGCGCCGTGCCGCGGCGAGCGCGGTCCTGCGGTTGGCGACCAGATCGTGCACATGCCCCTGGCGGCGCTGGAACGTGTCCAGCGTCCACGCCAGCTGCCACGTGAGCTCGTCCGCCCCGGCGGCGGCGAGGCGGGCGACGAACGCCTGCAGCGCCCGGTATTCCGCGGTGAGCCAGGACAGAGCGCGGTCCTGGTCGGCGAGCGGCTCGACGGTCGTGCCCGGCCCGGGTGCGGTGAGGACGATCGGTTCCCGCCCCGGCGCCAGCAGCAGCGCGGCCCGGTGCGCGGTGTGGAGGTAGTGCTCCACCAGCCGGGCACCGGCGGCACCGCGTTCCGCGTCGGGCTCGACGGTGTGGACGAGGTCCGCGGCGTACGCCCGGACCAGGTCGTGAAAGGCGAACCGGGCCGGGGTGTGCTCGGTGACGAGGCCGGTGCGGACCAGCTCGCCGAGCTGCGGCCTGACCCGTCCCGGCGCGAGACCGGCGAGGCTCGCCGCGGCGAGGACCGGCACGTCCGCGCCGGGGTGCAGGCCGAGCAGCCGGAACAGTCGTGCCGCGTCGGCGTTGAGCGCACGGTACGACCAGGAGAACACCGTCCGGACGTCGCTGTCCGGGTCGCCGGTGGTGAGCGTGTCCAGCCGGCCGCTCTCGTCGCGCAGCTCCGCGGCCAGGACCCCCATCGGCAGGTGCGGGTCCGTGGCAGCGCGGGCGGCGACGATGGCCAGGGCGAGCGGCAGCCCGGCGCACCGGCCCACGATCTCGTCGACGGCCCGCGGGTCGGCGGCGACCCGTGCGGCGCCGAGCCGGTGCACCAGCAGCTGGCGGCCTTCGTCGGGCGGGAACAGGCCGAGCGGGATCGGGGTGGCGCCGTCGGAGGCGATGAGCCCGGCGAGCCGGTCGCGGCTCGTCACCAGCACGAGGCAGCCGGCCGTGCCGGGCAGCAACGGGCGGACCTGGGCGGTGTCGCGGGCATTGTCGAGCAGCACCAGCATGCGCCGGCCGGCCAGTTCGCTGCGGTACAGGGCGGCGCGGGCGTCGAGGCTCGCCGGGATCCGGTGCGGCTGGACGCCGAGTGCCTCCAGGAATCGGGCCAGGGCCTCGGACGGGTCCATCACCTGCCCGGTGGGGGAGAAGCCGTGCAGGTCGACGTACAGCTGGCCGTCGGGGTAGCGGCCGGCGACCCGGTGCGCCCAGTGCACCGCAAGGGTGGTCTTGCCGATGCCGGCCATGCCACTGATCGAGCCGATCACGACCGAGGCCGGGGATGCGTCGCCGGGCAGCAGGGCCAGGGCGGCGGCCAGTTCGGCGCGGCGGCCGGTGAATGTGGCCGGGTCCAGTGGCAGCTGGGCGACCCGCGGGGTCACCGGCACGGTCGGCGCCGGCACGGCTGACGGGTCCGGCGCGGTCGGGCGCAGGACGCGGTCGCGTGCGGCGGCCACCTCGGCACCGGGGTCGAGGCCGAGGTCGTCGCGCAGACGGGCCCGGACGGTGTCGTAGCGGCGCAGCGCCGCCGCCTGCTGGCCGGTCGCGGCGAGCAGCAGCATGAGTCGTGCCTGCAACGCCTCGTCCAGCGGGGCCCGGTCGGCGGCGGCCTCCACGGCCCGCAGCACCACCGCCGGTGCCCCCGCGGCGAGCGCAGCGTCGGCCGCTTCACGGGCCGTGGCCTCGTACTCCCGGTCCAGTGCGGCGAAGACCGGCAGCCCGCGGATCTCCGCGGCGACGGTGCCGGCCACGGGCCCCTGCCACAGGTCCAGCGCCTGCCCGAACAGCGCCACCCGGGACCCCGCGTCGCCGTCGGCTCTGGCCTGCGTCAGCAACCGCCGGAACCGCAGCAGGTCGACCGTGTCGGCGTCGCCGTCGAGCCGGTACCCGCCGCCGGCGCGGGTCAGCCAGCGGCCCGCGCTGCGGGTCGCCAGGTCCGGCTCCAGGGCCCGGCGGAGCATCCCGACGCTGCGGTGCACCGCGTTGACGGCCGAAGCCGGCGGGTCCTCGCCCCACAGGACGTCGACGATCTCCGTCAGCCCGACCGGCTGCCCGGCCCGGGCCAGCAGCACCGCGAGCACGGACCGCTGCTGGGGGGCGCCGAGGTCGACCTCTGCATCGGACCGCCAGACCCGGACCGGCCCCAGGACGGTGAACCACATGTTGGCCATGACCGGACGGTAGAGCCCCGGCGGCGGGCGTCGCTTGTGTCAGATGACGGTACGTGGCATGACGGCGAAGTTCGGTTCGTTGACGTTCGACATCGTCAGCTCCTCTCCGTGTGCGGCGATGACAGGGATCGGTTCCGCAGCCACGTCAGGGCGGCGTCGGCGACCGCCCGCCAGCGGCTGTCGATGGTCAGGCAGTGGCCGCGGTCGGGGAACACGACGACGTCGGTCGCCCGGGTCGCCGGGGCACGGTGCTGCCCGCCACCGGTGATCAGCAGCAACGGGCCACGCGGCGCCTGGGCCGGGTCCCCGTCGGCGGAGCGGTGCGGGTCGAAGCCGGCGGCGGTGGCCTCGAACAGCGGCCTGCAGGGAGCCGGGATGCTCCAGCGGTCGTACAGCTCGGCCGACTCCTGCGCACTGACGGCGCTGCCGAAGACGGACCGGAACTGTTCCGCGGTCAGCGACACCGCCTTGCGCCGGTTGGCAGGGTTGCTGAACAGCGGCAGTGCCGGCGGCATGTCCGTGATCCGTGCGGCGTCGATGGCGACGGCGGCGGCCGCGAGGCCCTGCCCGAGCAGCCGCTGGGCGATGATCCCGCCGAAGGAGTGCCCGACCAGGACGGGTCGGTCCGGCAGCGCGGCGATCAGGGCGGTGTAGTGCTCCACGATGTCGTCGATGCCGTGGTCGGCGATGCTCTCGGGGTTGTCGCGGGCGTCCTGCACGGTGTCGGGATGCCCTGGCCAGCCCGGCGCGGACGCCCGATGGCCCGCCGCGCCGAACAGCTCGATCCACGGGCGCCACGAGCTGGCGTGCAGCCAGGGACCGTGGATGAACAGCACAGGCGGTCCGGTCATGACGTCCTTCCGCGACGGCGAAACGGTGGTGACGTCACGAAACCACCGGGGCGTGACCGCTCGCATCGGGGTCACACCCCAGTCGTTGACGGGCGGCGCCCGCTGGGGTCAGGCGTCGGTGCGCAGCGCGGCGCCGAGCTGCCGGCGGGAGGTGACACCGAGCTTCCGGAACACCTTGTTGAGGTGGTACTCCACGGTCGAGGCGGTGATGTACAGCCGGGTGGCGATCTCGGCGTTGGTGACACCGTCGGCGGCCAGACCTGCCACCTGCCGCTCCTGCGGGGTGAGGTCGTGCTCGGTCCGCGGGTCGCGCCGGCGGGCCTGCTCGCCGGTGGCGAGCAGCTCCACCCTGGTCCGTTCCGCGAAACCGGCCGCGCCCATGGCGGTGAACATGTCGTAGGCGGTGCGCAGCTGCACCCGGGCGTCGGCGCGGCGCTTGCGGCGGCGCAGCCACTCGCCGTAGAGCAGGTGGGCGCGGGCGAGCTCGGTGACGATCAGTGTCTCGTTCAGCCGGGCGATCGCCTGTTGGTACAACGGTTCGGCGTGCTCGTCTCCGGCCAGCAGCGCGCCGGCCCGGGCGAGCAGCCCGAGCGCCCACGGTGTCGCGGTGGCCTCGGCCTGATTGGCCAGGCGGGCGTACGCGGCCTCGGCCGAGGCCCGGTCACCGGCGCGTACCCCGGCCTCGACGACGTCGGGCAGCATCCGGTTGCCTTCGCCCGGCAGGTCGCCGCGGCAGGCGCGCAGGATGCTGGCGAGCGCCTCGGGGTAGTTGCCGAGGCTCAGCTCCAGCAGGCAGAGCGTGTAGTGCGCGTGGTTGGCCATGGTCGCCACGCCGAAGCCGCCGCCCCAGTCGTTGATCGCCACGGCAGCCGCGGCGCGGGTCTCCTCCACGCGACCCTGCCACGCCAGCAGCTCCACCCGGTGTGCCGGCCCTTCCGGGATACCCATCGCACGGTCGATCTCCTGCGCCTCACCGAAGTAGGCCTCGGCCAGGTCGAACCGCCCGGCGTACAGCTCGCAGCTCGCCAAGGCCTTGAGCGTGTCGTTGACGGCGTGCAGCCCGCCACGCTCGCGGCTCAGCATCAGGATCCGCTCGGCCACCGCCCGGAACCCCCGGTCGTCCCAGGACTCCTCGGCCGCGAAGCACCCCACGAACGAGATCGGCATTCCCGCCTGCACGAGGTCGTCGGTGCACAGCGCCGCGACGGCCGCGCGCATCAGCGGAAGCGCCCGCACATGCCCTTCGGTGATCCGGACCGTGCAGGCCTCGACCAGTCGGTCGGTGACAGGAGAGCGGTCCGACACCTGCCACGGCATCGCGCGGATAGCCCGGCAGAACTCCTCCAGGGTGGTCCCGGCGGTGTGCTCGCGGGTGATCAGCGCCGCGGTGAGCGCGTCGAACGCCATGTCCCGGGCCAACCGCTCATCGTGCGGGGCCGCCTCCCCGATCGCCGTCAACAGCATCGACGCCGCGACCTTCACCTGGCCGAACATCGACGCGATCGACGCCCGCAGCCGCTGGACCGAGGCCCGTCCCACCGGCGTGTCCGGGTCGGATGTGAGCTGCGTGAGGACGGTCTGCGCCTTGACCGCGTCGCCGATGAGGAAGTGGGCCTGGGCGGCGGCGACGAGCCGGCGGGTCCGCGACTGCCGGTCGGGCGTCATCGCCGCCGAGCGGGACAGATACATCGCCTGGGCGGCGTAACCGCCACGGCTCCCGGCGCGCTCCGACGCGCGTTCCAGCTGCGCCGCGACGTCCTCGTCGAGGCCGGGGGCAGCCTCGGCGAGGTGCCAGATCCGCTGGTCCGAGCCGGGGCCGGCGGCGTCGGCGAGCGCCAGGTGGACGCGCCGCCGGTCCGCTGTCACGGCGCCGCCGTAGACGGCGGAGCGGATCAGCGGGTGCCGGAACGCCAGCCGGTCCCGCTGGGTCAGGATGCCGGCGGCCACCGCGGCTTCCGCGGCGTCGAGCCCCACGCCGAGGTCGGTGGCGGCCTGCCACAGCTCGCCGGGATCACCGGTCGAGGCGGCCGAGATGAGCAGTAGCAGCGTCTGCGTGTCCGCCGGCAGCGTCCGGACCCGGCGCAGGAAGTGCGCCTCCATCCTCGGCCCGACCGGCAGCGGCGCCGGCGAGAGCGGACCGGTGATCTGTTCACCGCCGAGCTCCAGCAATGCCAGCGGGTTGCCGCCGGTCTCCTCGATGACCCGCTCGACGGCGCCGGGGGCCACGGTGCCGCCCGTCTCCAGCAGCAACCGCCGCGCGTCCGGCGCGGCGAGACCGTGCAGCGCGAGCACCGGCAGCCCGGCGAGGACCTGCCCGACCGGCTGTTCGTCGCGGGTGCCCAGCACCATGCCGATGCCGTCGGCCTGCAACCGGCGCCCGATGAACGCCAGCACCTCCACCGTCTCGCGGTCCAGCCAGTGCACGTCGTCGACCAGGCACAGCAGCGGCCGCTCGACGGCGACGTCCGACAGCAGGGTGAGCGCGGCCAGCCCGACCAGGAACCGGTCCGGTGGCGGGCCGGCGACCATCCCGAACGCGGCGCCGAGCGCGGCACGCTGCGGGGCGGGCAGCGCCGGCGTCCGGTCGAGGAACGGCAGGAGCAGCCGGTGCAGCCCGGCGAACCCGAGCTGCGTCTCCGCCTCCATGCCGACCACCCTGGCCACCAGGACGTCCGGCGCCTGTGCGGCCGCGAAGTCCAGCAGCCGGGTCTTGCCGATGCCAGGCTCGCCGACCAGCACCAGCGCACCGCTCAGGCCGTCGCGGACCGTGCCCAGCAGGGCGTCGAGGGCCGCGCACTCCTCCTGCCGGCCGAGCAGCGGCGGAACCGGACGTCCTTCGCCGGTCGGAGGCACCCTTCCTCCGTTCCGGGCCGGAACCAGCCCAGTCGATCTTCTGCCGTCGCCGGAGCATCCTCGCACACGTGGGAGCGCTCCTCGAACCGACCGTGCCGGCATGTGTACCCTCAGGACCGACACGGGCGGGCCGACCTGGACGGGTGACCTTCGGTATGCCAGGCGAGCACCTGTACGGCCGCGACGCCGAACTGCGGCAGCTGACCACGCTGCTGCACGGTGTCCGCGAGCGCGGCGGCGCGCTGGTGCTGCGCGGCGAGGCCGGCATCGGCAAGACCCGGCTGCTGACGGAGGCCCGCCGGGTCGCCGCCACCGGCGGGATGCTGGTTCTCACCACCGCCGGCGTCGAGGCGGAGGCCAGGGTGCCGTTCGCGGGCCTGCACAAGTTGCTGCGTCCCGTCCTGGCCCGCGCGGAGGCGCTGCCCGGCCCGCAGCGCGACGCGGTGCACGGCGCGTTCGGCATGGCCGACGTGGCCACCCCCGACCTGTTCCTCGTCGCGCTCGCCGTGCTCAACATCCTCGCCGACGCCGCCACAGGACCCACCGCCCTGCTCGTCGTGGAGGACGCGCACTGGCTGGACCCGGCCACCGCGGAGATCCTCGGGTTCGTCGCACGGCGCCTCGACGCGGACCCGGTGCTGCTGCTGGCCGCCGTTCGCGACGGCTTCCCCACCTCCTTCGGCGCCGACCTGCCGCAGCTGCGCCTGGACCGGCTCGACGAGACCGCCGCCGCCGCCGTCCTCGACGCGCACGCCGCCGACCTGCCGGCCGGCGTGCGACGGCAGCTGCTGCTGGATGCCGCCGGCAACCCCCTCGCCCTGGTCGAGCTGTCCACGATCACCGCCGGGCACACCGCGGCGTCCGGACCGCCCACCCCGGCGGCCGCGGCCCTGCGCCCGCTCACCGACCGGCTGCAGGAGGCGTTCGCGGCCAGGGCGGTCCAGCTTCCCGCGGCGACCCGGACCCTGCTGCTCGTCGCCGCGACCAACGACGGCGACGCCCTGTCGGAGACCCTCGCCGCGGCGACGCTCGTCGCCGGCACCGCCGTCACCGTCGGCGACCTGCCGCCGGCCGTCGCGGCGTCGCTGGTCGACGTCGACGGTGACCGCATCCGGTTCCGGCACCCGCTGATGCGTTCAGCGATCCACCAGCACGCCGACCTCCAGCAACGGCACGCCGCGCACGCCGCACTGGCCCAGGTCCTCGCGGGCCAGCACGACCGCAGCGGCTGGCACCGGGCCTCGTCCAGCCACGGACCGGACGAGGACGTCGCGGCCGACCTCGAGCAGATCGCCGCCGCGGCCCGCCGTCGCGGCGCGGCCGTCGCGGCGCTGACCGCCCTCGAACGCTCCGCGCAGCTCACCGACGACCCGGTCCGGCGGGCCGCCCGGTTGCTGCGCGCCGCCGAGGCCGCCGTCGAGCTCGGTCGGCAGGACGTGGTCCACCGGCTGCTGCGCGACGCCGCAACCGTCGAGCTGTCCTCATGGCAACGGGCCCAGCTGCTGTGGATCGAGGCCAGCTTCGGCGACGGGCTCCGCGACGAGCACCGCCAACCGGCACGGGTCGCCGACGTCGCTGAACGGGTCGCTGCCGACGGGCACGTCGACGTCGCACTCCGGCTGCTCAACGGCGCGGCGCTGCGATCATTCTGGACCGAGGCGGACCTGCCGAGCAGGCACCGGCTCGTCAGCGTCGCCGAAGCACTGCCGATCCCCGCCGACGACCCGGACCTGTTGGCGATCCTCGCGTTCGCGGCACCGATCGAACGCGGCGCCGCGGTGATCGACAGCCTTCGCCGCGGCGCGGAGCGGGCCGCCGGCAACGCCGAGGCGCTCCGCCTGGTCGGCAGCGCCGCGGTCCTGGTCGGTGCGTTCGACCTCGCCGAGGCCTGCTGCACCGCGGCGCTGCCGGCATTGCGGGCGCAGGGCCGCCTCGGGCTCGTCGCGCGGGCGTCGGGGGCGCAGGCGTGGAGTGCCGCTCACCTCGCCGACCTCAACGTCGGCATCCCCGCCGCCGAGGAGTGCACCCGCCTGGCCCGGGAGACGTCGCAGCCGCTGTTCGTCGGCATCGGCCAGGCGACCGGTGCCGTTCTCGCCGCCCTGCGCGGCGACGAGCCGGGCGTGCAGGCCCTTGCCGGCGCCGCCGAGCAGGGCGCCATGTCCGGCCGGGTCCGACCGGTCCTCGCCACCGCGCGGCTCGCCCGGGGGCTCGCCGCGCTCGGCGCCGGCCGCTACGCCGACGCGTTCGAACAGTTCCGCCGGATGCACGACCCGGTCGACCCCTCGTTCCACCCGGCGCTGCGCTGCTTCGCCCTGGCCGAGCTCGCCGACGCCGCCGTGCACAGCGGTCAGGCCGGCGCCGTCGCCGGGATCGTCGCCGAGCTCGAGACGTTCGCGCTGCAGACACCGTCACCGGCCCTGCACGGTGGGCTGCGGCACGCCCGTGCGGTCCTCGCCGGCGACACCGCCGCCGAGGCGCTGTTCCAGGCCGCGTTGCAGGTCGACGTCGGACGCTGGCCGTTCGCCCGGGCCCGGCTGCAGCTCGCCTACGGACGCTGGCTGCGCCGCCAGCGCCGGGTCGCCGAGTCCCGCGCCCTGCTGCGCACGGCGATGGACACGTTCCACACCCTGGGCACCGTCCCGTGGGGGGAGCAGGCGCGGCAGGAGCTACGCGCCGCCGGTGAGACCAGCCGCAGGCGCGGCGTCGACGCCCGTGACCGGCTCACCGCGCAGGAGCTGCAGATCGCGCAGCTCGCCGCGGAAGGCATGACGAACCGCGAGATCGGCGAACGGCTGTACCTGTCGCACCGCACCGTCAGCTCACACCTGCACCGCATCTTCCCGAAGCTGGAGATCACCTCGCGAGCCCAGCTGGCCGGCCTCGTCCACGTCCAGGCCGGCCGCTGACCTACAACGTGCTGACTACAACGTGCTGACCAGGCCGCCGTCGACGGCGAAGTCGGCGCCGGTGACGTTCGCGGTGCGGTCACTGGCCAGCAGCAGCACCAGATCCGCGACCTCCTGCGGGCGGGTGAACCGGCCGGTGACGGACTCACCGGCGGCCCGGTCGGCGACCGCGCCGGGGTCACCGCCGCCCAGCGAGCGGGCGACGGTTGCCGCGACCCCGTCGTCGCCGAGCCACAACCCGGTGCTCACCGGCCCGGGGCTGACCGTGTTGACCCGCACCCCACGCCCTCCGAACTCCTTCGACAGCGACTTGGAGAAGCTGGCCAGGGCGGCCTTCGCGGCGCTGTAGTCGATGACGAGCGGGTCGGGCAGCGTGGCGTTGACCGACCCGACCGTGACGATGCTGCCCGCGCCACTGGCCAGCAGGTGCGGCAGCGCCGCCCGGGTCGTGCGGACCGCGGCGAGGAGGTTCAGCGTCAGCGTCGCCGTCCACTCCTCGTCGGTGACGGCCAGGAATCCGGCTGTGCGTGGCCGCACCGCTCCGACGTTGTTGACCAGGATGTCGAGCCCGCCGAACGCGGTCACGGCGGTGTCGACGAGCCTTGCCGGTCCGTCCGCGGTGCTCAGGTCGACCTCGACGACCCGCACGTCGGCGCTACCGCTCAGCTGTGTGAGGTCGGGTCCGGCGGTCCTGGCCCCCGCCACGACCCGGACCCCCTCAGCGGCCAGGGCCTGGGTGACGGCCAGGCCGATGCCTTTGCTGGCGCCGGTGACCACCGCGGTCTTGCCCGAAAGATGCAGATCCATGGCGTGTTCCTCTCTGGTACGCGCGGCGGCCGTCGCACGGGACGGCCGCCGCGCCGGCCGGTCAGTCCCGCGTCACCTCAGAGCCCGTTGCGCCGCAGCCACGCCAGGCTCTCGTCGGCGACCGCCCGCCAACCGCTGTCGATCGTCAGCGAGTGGGCGCGGTCGGGGAAGTCGAGGATGTCGGTGACCGCGTGGGAGTGCCGGTACTGCTTGAGAGTCGCCCGGGTCACCGACTCCGGCACCGTGTGGTCCCGCCCGCCCGTGATGAGCAGCAGCGGACCCCGCAGCTCGTTGGCCGTGTCCACCTTGGCGGGGGAGTGCGGGTCGAAGTTCGCCGCCGCCGCCTCGAACAGCGGCTTGCCCGGCGCCGGGACCGCCCACCGGTCGAACAGCTCCTGCGACTCCTGCTCGGTGACGGCGTTGCCGAACGCGAACCGGAACTGCTGCGCCGTCAACGACACCGCCCGGTGCTTGTTCGCCGGGTTCCGGAACACCGGCAGCGTCGCGCGCAACGCCGACAGCGGCAGCGGCAGCACACCTTTGATCTGTGCCGCGTCGACGGCCACCGCCGCGGCGGCGAGATCCTGGCCGAGGAGCTTCTGCGCGATCATGCCACCGAACGAGTGCCCGATCAGGATCGGCTTCGCCGGCAGGCCCGCGATCACCTTCGCGTAGTGCTCGACGACGTCGTCGATGCCGTGGTCGGCGACCGCCTCCGGATGCTCCCGCGCCTCGGCGACGGTTCCCGGCTCACCCGGCCAGCCCGGGGCGACCGGCTCGTAGCCTTCCGCCCGGAACAGCTCGACCCACGGCTGCCAGGACGATGCGTGCAACCACAGTCCGTGGATGAAGACGACAGGCGTGCTCATCGCTGCGCTCCTTCGTTGTCCGTCAAGACCGTCGACGCCGGTCTCCCCGCACGTTAGGCCTGCCTTGTGCGCAATCAGTGGGCAAAAACTTGTCGCCCACCACCGCGCCACCTGCGGAAGGTCACCGTCTGATTCCCGTACGTCTTTAAGCCAAACTTAAGCCGGAAAAGCGTAATCGAGTGGGGTCCGCGACCGGGCCAGCAACGCTGGGAAAGCGCATTTCTAAGAGTTCCTTTGCGACTTGAAGTAAGCCTCTGAGCTGCCGTAACTTGCTGACCGCACGGATTCCACGACGTCAGCCCAGGACGGCGGAGACAGACGTATGCGCAATGATTCCCAGAACCCGCGAGGAAGACGCCGGGCCCGCAACATCCTCATCGCCGCGACGGTCGTGTCGGCGGTCGGTGTGAGCGGGGCCTACCTGGCGACCGCGAACGCCGACGAGACAGCGCCCGGCAGGATCGAGGCGGAGACCTGGTCGGCCCAGAACGGGGCACGGACCGAGAACACCGCCGACAGCGGCGGCGGCAAGAACGTCGGGTGGCTCGCCGCCGGCGACTGGCTGCAGTACGACAACGTGACCGTCGGCGCCCAGCTGAGCGCCCGGATCGCGGCGAACAACCGGGCCGGCGGCTCGATCGAGCTGCACCTCGGCTCGCCGGCGGGCGAGCTCGTCGCGACGTTCCCGGTCGCGTACACCGGCGGCTGGCAGAAGTGGACGACCGTCAACGCCACCGCGGCGCGCGTCCCCTCCGGCCCGCAGACCCTGGTCGCCGTGATGAAGAGCGACCAGCAGAGCGACTTCGTCAACGTCAACTGGTTCGCGCTCGGCTCCGGCACGCGCCCGCCGGCGACCGCCACGGTCGCGCCGCCCCCGCCGAGCAGCGCCGCCCCGACCGGCGGCACTTCGCCCACCACCTCACCGACCGGCTCCGCCCCGGCCGGCGGCTGGGTCGACGTCGACCAGGCCAAGTGGCAGGCGGAGCTGGCCGCGTTCAACCAGCTCAAGCAGCTGCCGGTGCCGGCGGGCACCACCCGGGTCGCGGAGTTCCACACGGACTGTGCGGTGTCGAACGAGGCCAAGGACGACCCGATCGTGCTGCCCGGCCTGCCCGGCGCGTCGCACATGCACACGTTCTTCGGCCCGACCGTCGACGCCACCACCAAACCGGCCGACCTCTTCGCCCGCAAGACCAACTGCAACGCCCCGGGCGACAACAGCGCCTACTGGGTGCCGCAGCTGCTCAAGAACGGGCAGCCGGTCAAGATGAAGAGCTTCCGGGTGTACTACGGCTCGCGGCTGCCCGACCCGTCGGCGACGGTGCCGTTCCCGCCCGGCCTGGTCATGGTCCACGGCGACGCCAAGCGCCAGGTCGCCACGCAGAAGGGCGCCCCGGGACAGTTCTGGTGCGCCGGCAGCGCCGAGGTCGGCCGCAGCGCCGACGGCAACTGGCCGGTCTGCGCCCCCGGCGGCAACCTCATCTTCCAGCTGACCTTCCAGGACTGCTGGGACGGCAAGCACATCGACTCGCCCGATCACAAGTCGCACATGGGCGGCGCGAAGAACGGCAAGTGCCAGGGCGACTACCCGGTCGCCATCCCGAACCTGTCGTTCATGGTGAACTACGAGTCCCTCGGCGGCGACGGTCTCGCGCTGTCGTCGGGGATGGCCTCGTCGATGCACGGCGACTTCATGAACGCCTGGAAGCCGGAGAACCTCGGCCCCCTCGTGAAGGTCTGCCTCAACGCGAAGGCGAAGTGCGGCACCACCCCGTCCTTCACCGGCGGCTGACCTCGTCCCTCCGAACGGCCCCGCCCCGGTGGCGGGGCCGTTCCTCATACCCAGTGGGGTGTGTTGTGCGAACCGCGGCGAAGCTCTTCGCGGCGTCCAGCCTGGCCGTCGCGACCGTGTTGTGGGTGCTCGGCCTGCCTACGTCCGCGCCAGGGCTGGCCGCCGCCGGCCGCCTCGCCGCGCTGTGGTCCACCGACCTGCTGCTGTTGCAGGTGCTCGGCATGGCTCGGATCCCGTGGCTGGAACGCGCCTTCGGCCAGGACTCCCTCGGCCGCTGGCACCGCTGGACGGGCATCGCGTCCCTCGCGCTGCTGCTCGCCCACGTGGTCTTGGCGCTCGTGTCGCACGTCGAACGCGCCGGGCAGCTGTGGGCGCTCCTCACCGGGTACCGCGGCATGGTCCCCGCGACCGTGGGCCTGCTCGCCCTCGTGCTGGTGGCGGCGACGTCGCTGCGTCCGGTCCGCCGCCGCCTGCGCTACGCCACCTGGCATCTGCTGCACCTGTACGCGTACGCCGGCATCGCCCTCGCGGTGCCGCACGAGCTGTGGCTGGGCAGCGACTTCGGCACGCCGCTCGCGTCGGTGTTCTGGTGGACGATGTACGGCGCGGCCGCCGGCTCGACCGTCGTGTTCCGCGTCGGGATGCCGGTGTGGCGGACGCTGCGCCACCGGCTGCGCGTGGACCGGATCGTCGAGGAGGCGCCCGGCCTGGTCTCGGTGTACCTGCGCGGTCGCCGCCTGGACCGCCTACGGGCCCGCGCCGGGCAGTTCTTCGTGTGGCGCTTCCTGGACGGCGAGGGCGGCTGGCGCGGCAACCCGTACTCCCTGTCCGGCCCGCCCCGCGCCGACCGCCTCCGCATCACCGTGAAAACGGTCGGCGAGGCCACGGCCCGGGTCGCCAACCTGCGCCCCGGCACGAAGGTCGTCATCGAGGGCCCGTACGGGCGGATGACCGCCGACACGTACCGCGGCGGCTCGGTCACCATGTTCGGCTGCGGCGTCGGCGTCACCCCGTTGCTGGCGCTGCTGTGGGACCTGCCGTACGGCCACGGCCAGGCGACCCTGGTGTACCGCACCCGCCACGCGCAGGACGTGGCGTTCCTGCACGAACTGGAGTGGCTGGCCCGGGAGCGTGGCGTCCGCCTGGTCCCTCTCGTCGGCCCGCGCGCGGCTCCCGGCTCGTGGCTGCCGGTGGTGTACGCCGACTACGACGACATCGCGGCGCTGCGCTCCCTGGCCCCGGACCTGGCCGACCACGACGTCTTCGTCTGCGGCCCCGACCCGTGGACCGACGCTGTCCTGCGCGCCGCCCGCCGCGTCGGAGTCCCCGCCCCGCGCCTGCACCGCGAGCGCTTCGCCTGGTGACGACCGCTTTCAGTGCGGATCGGTTGCAGTACCGCTGACGGCCGGAGCGGTCCGCCCGCCGCGCTCAGGTCGTCGTGCCGCCGGTCGACTGGGCGGGTATGGCGCAACGGTCCCCGGTCGGTGAGCTCCTGCGTGACCCGGCGCTGCTCGGCCTCGCCGGGCTGGCCCTGGTCGTGCCGGTGTGGTTCCTCGCCGGGCCGGGCGGCGGCGCCGTCTCCTGGGGGATCCAGGCGGCGCTCGACGTGTCGATCGTGGTGTTCGCCCGCCAGCTGCAGGCGCACGGCGGCACGGACCGGCACCGACGCCGGTTCTGGCGGGCGATGGCGGTCGCCGGTCTGCTGTGCGCCGTCGGCGACGGCACGCAGACCGTCGTGATGGTCGCCGACCCCGGCGCCGCGGTGAGCATCGTGCAGTCGTTGTGCGTCGTGTGCGCGATGACGCTGATGGCGGTGGTGATGCTGCGTCACCCGCTCGGCGACGGCGGCCGGCAGCGGATGCGGCTGTGGCTCGACGCGGGCGCCGTGCTGATCGGTGTCGCCGTCTTCCTCTGGTACTTCTCGATCGGCGCCGAACTGGACAGCCCACGCCTGGGGGACCGGCTGGCCGCCGCGGCCGGCGCCGTGGTCATGCTGGTGATCGTGCTGGGCGTGCTCAAGCTGATCCTCAGCGGCACCGCCCCCTTCACCCGGCAGGCCGGGATCGCCGGTTGTGTCGGGGTCGGCGGCACGGCCGTGGGCACCTCCGTCGCCGCGATCCTGACCGGCGCCACCGATGCGCGGATCGAGGCGGTCGCGTCGCTGCTGCCGTGCATCCTCACCGTGGCGAGCCTGCGCGTGCAGGGGATCCAGCAACGCCGTCCGGCCGGACACGCCGAGGCGCGGCAGCGCCGGTTCAGTGTCATGCCGTACGTCGCCGTCGTCGCCACCGAACTGCTCGGGATCGTCGCCCTGCACGTCGCCGGGGCGGACGCACGCACGTGGGGCGTCGCGGTCGGCATCGTGGTGATCACCGCCGTGGTCCTCACCCGCCAGCTGATCGCCTTCCACGACAACGACCGGCTGCTCACCGACCTCGACCGCAGCATGCTCGAACTGCACCGCCTGCACGACGCGCTGCGCCACCAGGCGACCCACGACGCCCTGACCGGCCTCGCCAACCGCGCCCTGCTGACCGAGCGACTCGCGGCGATCGACACCGCCGCCCAGCTGAGCGTCCTGGTCATCGACCTCGACGGCTTCAAACAGGTCAACGACGTCCACGGCCACCACGCCGGCGACGCGCTGCTCGTCGAGGTCGCCCGCCGCCTCGAGGCGCCCGCCGGCCCGGACGCGCTGGTCGCCCGCCTCGGCGGCGACGAGTTCGCTCTGCTCCTGCCGGGCGTCGACGCCGACGCGGCGCACCACCGCGCCGCCTCGATCAGCGCCGCCATCACCCTGCCGTGCCACCTGCCCGGCACCGTGGCGCACGTCGGCGCCAGCATCGGCGTCGCCACCGGCACCCCGGCCGATGCCGACGCGCTGCTGCGCCGTGCCGACGCCGAGATGTACCGCCGCAAGCGGCAGGTCCGGCTGGCTGTGCCGACCTGACGTCGGGCGGGCCGTCGTCACGGCGCCATTCGCGAGTTCGGACAGTCATCACCGCCGCACGGAAGCGATACCATGCCATAGATATGCATGGATCTCTATGGTTCCGTGAAGGGATGGTCATGACACAGCGATTCCGGCGCGTTCTGGCGCGGCTGGCCCTCGGCGTCGTCGCGGCGACGGCGGGTGCGGCGGTCGGCGCCACCCCGGCGCAGGCGTTCGGCGGCGAGACCTTCGGCTGCCGGGTCTCGCCCGGCACCATCCTGACGTGGAGCACCAACTGCCACAACAACAAGCCCGCCTCGGTGTACAACGCCGGCTTCAACGTCAACAACCTCTCCGGCACCGGCTACACCTTCTCCTGGAGCTACACCGGGCCGGTCCTCTACGTGGTGTCGGGCTGCACGTCGACCGCCAGCGGCTGCGGCCTCGCCGTGGCGAACAGCGACGCGGTGATCTCGGTGACGGTGACCTACACGCAGAACGGACAGAGCGCCACCAAGACCTCCAACGCGTTCATCATCCAGTACTGCGGCAACGTCTACTGCTGACCCACGCTCCGGGCCGCTGTGGCAATGCGGCCCGGACACCCGGCCGCAACGGATGGAACGGGTTCTGGCCCTCTTCCGTTGACCGACGGGTGCCGCCGCACAGTCGCTGCTGTTCAGGGAGCCTCCTCGACGAGCGGGCCGTCTCCTTCCGCCGGTGTCGGCCAGCCCGGTGGAAGCACTGACCGCAGCGCGTCGAACACCCGCCGGGCGGCGGCATGGTCGTAGTCGGTGAGCCGCCCGGTCGCCTGCGCCCAGATACCACCCGCAGGCAGCGCCACGACCTCGTGGAACGCGCCGCCGGCCGGCAACCCGGCGGCGCCGCCGAGCCGGGCCGCCACCTCCGCCGGGATGACGGTGATCCAGGAGTATCCCTTGAGCCGTTCCCGCGGTGGAGTCCGCCGTATCGCGTCGCGTGTCCTACTGTCGAGGCCGACCAGGAACCGCTCCAGCAGCGACTCGACGCCGTAGTGCCCGTCCAGGTCGAGCGACACCTCACCGTAGGCCGGATCGCTCACCGCTGCGACCTCCCGCAGGAACCCGCACAATGCACGCTCGGCATCCGCGGTGCCGACCAGGAACTCGGGCGACGCCGACAGCCCGAGCCGAACCCCGCCTTCAAGCCACGTCCGCACATGCAGGTCCGGAACGCCGGGCATGCGCCCTCCGGGCATGCGCTCCGCGCGTTGGACGACACCGGCCTGCAGGTAGGCGGTCGCTCCCGGGTGCTGGTCCAGACCGTCCAGGAACACGCTCCAGCTGCGCGCATGCATCAGCTGCGCGGTAGCCACCTCGTCGTCGAACTCACCTTCGAAACGGACGAGTTCGCACCAAGGCATGCCGACCGGCGGATAGGTCTCCCAGATCCGCCCGGCCATGAGCGTGCCGGTGACGTCCTCGCCGGCGCGGGGGTTGGCGTCCAGCCCGTCGTGCAGCCGAACCGCCAGCCTCGACCACGCCAACTCGAACCACATACGCGTGACACGTCCGGCGTCGGCCCGGGAGTCCAGACACAAAATCACATGGAGCCGGGCCATCGAACCACCTTTCACTGGTCGTCCCTCCGCCCGTAGTGTCCGTCGCGGGTTGCTTCGTCGGGGCGGATACTCTGTGTTGATGGGGCCGGATTTGGGGCAGGCCGTTGCGTTATGCGACGCATTAGGGGAAATATTCTGTCTCACGTTCGCCCGCGGAGTTGACGCGAGCGAGGCGCTGCGACGGTTCGGCGCCTATCCGGACACGTTCGCTGACCTGAGCCGGGAGCAGATGCACGAGCGGCAGACCTCCTTCGATCTCGGGTACCCCCGCATGGCCGGCGCCGTCGTGTTCGGTGACTGGACGGTCGTTCTGGAACCGGCCGGTTTCCAAGGTGTGGGGCCGGTGCTGGGAGAGGTGTCCCGAGGCACGGCAGCCGTCGGCGTCCTGCGGCACGAGCATGCCGAGTCGCGGTTCGTGTACGCCGTCGACGGCACGGAGATGACTGCGTTTCTTCCTGGATGGATGGACCATGTGTGGGGCGCGGACCCGCAGCTCCTGCGCGGCGAGCTCCACGCGGCCGGCCTGGATCCGGTCGCCGCGGACAGCGACGGCTGGGGGCCTCGGGACGCTGTTGCGCGGGCGGTCCTGCTGGCGGCTTCGATCACCGGTGTCATGCCGTCAGTGCAGCAGATGTCGGGTCCGATGCTGTCGGCGCAGTTCGATCCGTGGTTCACCGGCGCACGGCCGCGCGGCGGTGGCGTCCTGGCCGCGGACTCGACCGCGCCCCGACCGGAGCGGGAGGCGCTCGTCGCGGCCGTCGACGGCGCCTCCCCGGCGGCGAAGCGCGCCACGGCGGTCGCCGAGATCCGGCGCATCGCCGGCATCCTCGGTGTTGCTGACACACCCGGCCTCGCCGAGGCGCTCGCCGACGCCGAAGCCGAAAGGTTCCCCGAGGTGCCGGTCACGGCACCGCTGGGCCGCGCGGTCCGCGGCTGGTTGCGAGCGGCCGTCACGGCTGGCGAATCCCTCAACGGACCGGCACGCCAGCGGATGGGCGACGCCGACCGGCGGCACGGCTACCGGCTCGGCTGGTTCGCGTTTGCGTTGCGCGCGACGCTGTACCCCGACGAAGATCTCGCCGTGCGTGCGGCGCTCTACTCGCTCGGCAACGGGTCCGCGCCCCTGGCCGACCCAGCCGCACACGAGGCGGCGATCGGCCGCCTTCGACCCTGACCGCCGGATCCGATCGCGTCGCCATCATGATGCTCATGACCGTCGTGCGCATGATCGGGCAACGCTGACGCACGGCAGGGGCCCGGCCGCGGCACCGGCATGCGGCACCGGCATGCTCAGGCTGTGAGCGACACGTACATCCGGTTGATACCGACCGATCGAGACTGGCAGCCTGACCGCTCGACCGCCGCATCCGTCGCTGCCCACGTGGCAGCCCTGCTCTCAGGGCCCGGCGACGCTGTCGAGCGGGTGGAGGACAGGTTCTACGACCGGGTGACCCTGATCGACGCCGGCATGTACACCACGCGGATCACCTGCCCACGCTGCGGCGGCGAGATTTCGATGGAGTGGCTGGGCGACGTGGTCAACAGCAACGGTGGCTTGAGCTTCGATCACCTGGATGTGACGGTTCCCTGCTGCAGGGCCGCTGTCCAGCTGGACAGCTTGCACTACGAGAACCCGATCGGCTTCGCACGGTTCGAGATCAGTGCGATGAACCCCACCCGGTCCGCGGACGAGCTCGACGCCGGCGAACTCGGGCAGGTGTCCGACCTTCTCGGTCATCCGGTCGCGCAGATCATCGCGCATTACTGATCGACATCAGCTCGGGATTGCACCACCTTGAACCTGGAACTGTGGCACCGGATATCTCCGGGACAGGGTCAGTACCAGGAAGTACAGCAGGCCGGTGGGGACGTCCCAGGGTGCGGTGCCCGGGCTGGTGATCCGAAGGCCTTGCCAGAGGTTGTCCCAGGTCGGGTCCATGAGCAGTGACACCGTCGCCCCGTTGGCGGTCGTGGCCACGGGCAGCATCCGCGCTGTGGTGATCCGCAGCGCGCCGGCTGGCGGTCCTGGTCCCGGCTGGGGCAACGCCGCCGTCGAACTGAGCGTCAGGTAGCCGTCGAACGTGCCGGGACCGTAGTGCTCCATGAGCCAGCGGTAGTCCTCCGGCAGCTCGACGCCGATCCGAGCGGACACCGTTTGCCAGTCGACCGGTTCGGCGCGCGCCGGCGCGGCCACCAACTGAGCGAGCCGGCCGGGCAGGTCGGCACCGTACGTCAGGTTAACCTCCACCAGCAGCGGCAGGTCGGGGTCCTCCTGCACCGCCGCCACGGTCACCGCCCAGTGCCCTGCGCGCAGCCGCACCCGGCTTCCGTAGTCGGCCCGCGGGTCCACTGCGAGCGGGTCCGCAGGCTCGAGGCCGAGCCGCTCGACGACGACCCCCACCATCGCTTCAGCGTCGTCGTACAGCCGGTCGACTGCGGCGCAGTAGGCCGCGTCGTCGTCGAAGTCGTCTGGGTCGAGGTCGCGAGGACAACCGAAGCTGTCCAGGTCGACGGACACGGTCGCAGTGGTCCAATCGGTCAGGACCGCGGCCCTGACACCACCTTTCGCGAAAACGCCACGCCGGCCTGCTCCTTCAGCGTCCCAGCCAGCACCGCTCAGCACGTCGGCGAGCTGCTCACCTGTCGGCAGATCAACCAGGCGCGCCAGCCTGCGCGCGAGCACCGCAATGCTGTCCGCCGCCGCACGGCACCGCTCGGCCCGATTCTCGCGCCCGGCATCACCGATCACGCCGAGATGCTAATCCAGTTCACAGGCGGTGGATGCCTACGTGGACGTGGTCGGCGTGGTCGATGCGGGCGCCCCACAGGATCTGGACGCGGAACTGTGCTCCGTCGACCTTGACCACGAAGGAGTCGTAGCTGTTCGGCTGCCAGGAGCGGTTGCCCATTGCGCGGGCCAGGGCGCGGGCCTCGTCCTCGCCGGAGAAGGTCGGGTAGTCGATCGCGTAGGAGGATCTGCTGCCGACGAAGTGGTCGGAGGTGGCGGGGCCGGGGACGGAGTCGGTCGGGCGCTTCTGCGAACCGGCGGCGAGGCCCTCCTTGCGCAGGAACGGCGTCACGAACTGGTCGAAGATCGACTTGCTGCCGCCCCAGGCGTGGCCGAGGTTGACGGCCGACAGCCCGGGCGGCCGGTGCGCGGGAGGTGACGATGCCGGGGATGTCGGCAGGTGCTTTCGGGTGTGGGCGCTGTCCCGCCGGTACAGGTCGCGGAGCAGGTGGGCGACGTCCCTGCGGGTGCCGGTGCCGTGCCGGGCGGCCAGCGAGGCGATCAGGCGCTCGACCCCGCGCCGTTCGTGCCGGTTGTCGCTGTCGGCGCGCAGTGCCCGGTCACGGGCCTCCAGGAGGTACCCGACGTCGCGGCTCAGGTAGCCGGGGACGAGCCTGAGCCCGTGCTGGCCGTCGAGGACGTCGTCGAGGGCGGCGTGCAGGCGCCGGCCGGTCGCCGGGTCGGCGAACCGCATCCGGTGGACGTCGGCGGTGGCGCGCTTCGTGCGGTGGTACACCGAGTCGACGGTCGCCAGGTTGTCGGTGAGCTGCCGGGCGAGCCGGGACAGCAGCGGCGGGTCGATGGCGATGCGCCCGTGCTTGCCGGTGATGTTGCGCGGCAGCTGCCAGGGCCGCATCGGAAGGCCCTCGCCGCCGCCACCACGAACGCCACCACTGCTCCCGCCACCATTCCCCTGAGTCCCGCCACCCCCGCCGGCCGCCAGGCCGGCCCGGTGCAGCACCCGCTGCACGTACGCCGACGTCGGCAGGTACCCGTCGCTGAGCCGGTTGAGGTAGGACGGGTCGTGCGCGACCCGGCGGGCGGTGCCCTCGCCCGCGTGCCAGGCCACGGCCACCAGGTCCCAGCGGCCGAACTCCCGATGGTAGGACGACATGAGCTGCGCCGCCTTCTGGTCCTGGACGGCCGGCGGGGCGCTCCTCGCGGTCGGGTAGCCCTTGAAGTTGTTCCAGGTCGAGTCGATGAACTGGTACGCGCCGCTCGCGCGGCCGTACGGGGTCGGCGGGCCGGCGATGTGGTAGTCGCCGCCGGACTCGACCGAGCGGATCGCGGCCATGAACCGGCTCAGGGCACTCGGCATGAGGCACTCCAGGACAAGAGGTGGTCAAGGGATTCGCGGACGTCGCCGGGGTCGGCCGGAGCGACCCGGTGGAGTCCGCCGTGGACGGCGGTGACCTGCCAGGCGGTGCCGTCGCCGGCGACGAGCCACCGCAGTTCCCCGGCGGCGGACCGGCCCGTCGCCGGGTCGTGGTGGGCGACCCGGACCGCGGCGGCGGACCGCCGGCCGGTGATCGCGCCCAGCCAGCTCGCCGCGGGCCCGGCCGGCACCCCGGCGCGGCACAGGACGTCCAGCGCGGCATCCTCGGCGCCGCCGGCCACCAGCTCGTCGGCCTCCGCCAAGGCGTCGGCAGGGACGTCGAAGCCGGTCGCCTCGGCCTGGGCGGCGGGCAACAGCAGCAGCCGCGGCACGACCGCCGCCGGCGACCCGTCGAGGAGCTCCACGTCCACGAGCCCGTCGGGGCCGCCGGCGAGCACGGTGGTGGACGTGTCGCCGGCGGCCGCGTACCAGCGCCGGGTCCCGGCCTCGTCGGCGTCGATCTCCACGGCGGTGCGTGGTCCGGTCAGCGGTGCGAGGACGCCGGCCAGGGGCTCCTCGCCGGGCACGAGTCCACGCGCGGCGAGGCCGCGTACCGCCGCCAGGTCGATGCGCAGGTCGGCGTCGTCGTCGTCGGTGGCGTCGGCGGGCAGCCAGTGGTCGGCGAGCCGGGAGAGGGCGCGCAGCTCGTCGAGGGTCAGTGTCAGCCGGGTCGTCACGGTGCCGGGGTCCCGCCGGTCTGTGCGGCGGCGAGCCGGTCGCGCTGCTCCTCGGCGGCCAGGCGGGCGAGCCGTGCGGTGTCGCGGAGCCGGTCGGCGGCGTGCGCGAGGTGCTGCTGCCGGTGCCGGCCGTCGAGATGGGCCCGGAACCGGTCGGCGACCAGCCCCTCCCACCCGCCGCGGGTGTCGTGGACGGCGTGCCGGAGCTCGTCGCGGACGCGGTCCAGCTCGCCGGCGTGCCGGTCGAGCGCGGCGGCGAGGTCGTCGAGCTCGTCGGGTGGGGTCAGCGCCATGTCAGCCTCGGTTCGCGCGGGCGGGGACGGGTTCAAGGAGGAGCTGCCGGAGCCAGGCGGTGACGTCGTCGACGGGTTCGGCGGCCACCGTGTCGTCGTGGACCTCGACGGTCCACAGCGGACCGGACTCGGCGGCGAGCAGCACGGCCGAGGCGGCGTGGTAGGTGCCGTCGGCGGCGCCGCCGAACGGGGTGACCCGGGCGGCGTACCGGCAGCCGGCGACCGCGTGCGTGAACGGCGCCGCCGGGCCGTGCTCGACGCGCCGGCGGAGCTCGGTCCGGGTCAGCCGTTCCGCGCCGGCGCCGTGGGGCGGGTGGGCCGGGGCGGCGAGCAGGTCCCGCACGGTGGTGAGCAGGTCGGTGGGGGAGTGCCGCAGCCGGTGGTCGCCGTCGGTGGTGGCCTCGTGCAGGACGACCGCGCCGCGGCCACGGGACACCAGCGTCATCGTCGAGGCGGCGGGGGTGCGCACCCGGACACCGACGACCAGGTCGGGGTCGAGCGTGGCGTCCAGGAGCTCGCGGTATGCGGGGGCGACCTGCCAGCCGCCGGCGCACGACTGGACGATCCCTCGCATCCGCAGCCCACCGGTGAGCCGGCGGGCGACCGCCGCCCGCTGCTCCGGCGCGGCGGCGGCGACCAGCGTCGGCCCGAGCCCGGGGAAGCCGGCCCCGGGGAAGCCGGCCCCGGCGAGGCCGTAGGCGAGGGCGTCCAGCTCATCGGCGGTGGCGAGCAGTGCCGGCGGCGTGACGGGGCCGTTCACAGGATGCCACCCACGAAGTCCTTGACCTCGCCGGCCGCGTCGCCGACGGCGTGCACCACGTCGTCGCCGTGTTCGAAGCCGACGAAGTCGACGGCGTCCAGGGCCATCACCGACGCGTCGAACGTGAAGAAGACGGCGGCGTCGACGCCCTTGTCGGCGACGGTACCGGCGACCGGGACGACGTTGAGCACGTCGCTCGCCAGGTGCAACCCGGAGCCGACGGTCGCGGTGGTGTCCCGCAGCACCTCGAGGCCACCTCGCGCGCCGGTGTGTTTCTGGTTGAACAGCTGACGGCCGTCCTCGAGCAGCAGCGCCGCCGAGCCGCCGGGGATCGCCCAGTTGCCGACGCGTCTGAGGCGGCGCAGGCCGTGGCCGTCGCCCGCGAGCCGCCGGATCCAGTCGGGTCGCTTCGCGGCCGGCACCCCGGCGCGCCGGGCGGCATGACGCAGCGCGTCGGCGGCGGCCGTTGCGTGCCAGGCGAGCGGGTAGCGCAGCTGCCACAGCGCCCGGTCGACCGCCTTGAAGTGCTTGAGCCCCTGGTAGTAGCGCATCGCCTGCTGCGGCAGCTTCGAACCGGTCACGTCCTCGCCGAACAGGTCGACGCCGGTGCGGGTGATGTTGCCCAGCCGCCGGGTGGCGCCGGCGTCGCGTCCGTACCGTCGGCGCAGCGCGCGGTCGCCCTGGAACGCGCTGGTGACCTTGCCGAGACCGGCCCCGGCCCAGAAGGTGGCGTCGAGCGCGGCCAGCTTGCCGACCGTCGCGGCGAGCCAGCCGGCGTCGGCGCGCAGCCCGCGGGCCGCGGCCTCGAACCGGACCGCGATGCCGCCGGCCACCGCGGCGGTGTCGCCGCCGATCCCGGGCAGGTCGGCGACGGCCGCCTGCGCCACCCGCACCGACCCGGCGGCGTCGTCGAGCGCGTGGGCCGCGCCGCGCAGGGTGCCGGCGAGGCCGTGCAGGTCGTCGAGGTTGAAGACGTACCGGACGACCGGGTTCATGGTTGGACCGCCTTCCACGCGAGGTAGAGGTCGCCGTAGTGCTTCGACATCCGGTCGAGGTCCTCGGCGAGTTCGGTGAGCCGGTCGGCGGCGGCACGGAGGTCGTCGGTCATGTCGCCGGTGCGTTGCTTGAACCGGCTCGCCGACGGGCTTTCGAACGCGGCGCCGGCGGTGCCGCGTCCGACGGCTCGGACGGCCGCCTCGGCGCGGATCGCCGCGGATCGCAGGACCGCCGCCTGGGTGGTGGCCGTCTGCGCGTACTCGGCGTAGCGGGCACCGTCGATGAGAACAGGGTCGCGCGGGAGCATGCCCCAAGCGTTGCCGGTGGCGGGGAACCCTTCAATGGGAAGGGTTCCCCGCGACGTCGCGGCGCGTGACGGTTACGGGCGCGGCCAGACGTGGCAGAGGGTGAAGTCGTACTGCGAGCCGAACCCGGCGGCCACGAAGGCGTTGTACTCGCCGCTGCCGGGCTCCGCCCAGGCCCACGCGGCGGCGCCCGGGTGGAACAGCGCCCGGATCGGCACGGTGCCGGGGATCTGGTCGACGAAGCAGGCGAACGCCGGCCCGTCCATGACCCAGTTGGCTTGCGTGTTCGGGTTGGCGGAGTAGTAGTAGCCGCCTGCCTCGCCGCAGCCCCGTTCGCAGTGCGACTGGTAGATGACCATGAGGCCGGGTACGCCGCCGGCGGCCGAGACCGGATACAGCCGCCCGATCGTGCTCTGCTGCGACCAGCCGGCGGGCCCGCCGCCGCCCGGCGACAGGAAGTTGCCGCGTCTGGCGCCCGGTGCCTTGAACCGGTTCATCGGCACCGGGGTCCTCGACTGGTAGGCGATCGTGACGGCGGTGCCGACCGGGAGCGCGGTGCCCGGCGGCTGGTCCTGCGCGACGACGACACCGATCGGCGACAGGATCTGGGCGGTGTCGCTGCGGTTGCAGCCCAGCTGCTGCTGCGCGAGGTTCGCGCACGCCTCGTCGGGGCTCATCCCGACCAGGTTCCCCACGCCGCCGTGCGCGTAGTGGTCGAGGGTCACCGTCGCGCCCGGCGCCAGGCCCGTGCCGGCGGCCGGCTGCTGGGCGATCACCACGTACGCCGGGGTGCCCGGGCCGAGGCTGTGCGGGGCGCAGGTCAGACCCGCGGGGCAGGCCACGTTGGACGGCTGCCCGACGAGGTTCGGCACCGCGATCATGTCCGGGTAGGTGACGGTGACCGGCGTGCCGGTCGCCGCGGCCGTCCCCGGCGCGGGGCTCTGCGCGGTGACGACCCGGACCTGGCTGCCGTCGGCGGCCAGCCCGCCGACCTGTTCCCGGCAGGTCAGGCTCGCCGCGATCAACGCCCGGCAGGCCTGGCTGGCGGGCAGCTTCGTGACGTCGGGCACCTGCGCGGGCCCACGGTAGAAGACGGTCACCGTGCTGCGCGGGTTGACCCGCGACCCGGCCGGCGGGTCGGTGCCGGTCACCTTGTCGGTGTCGGCCGGGCCGTCCGGCTGGGCCACGAGCCTGCACCGCAGTTGGCGGCTGAGCTGCGCCAGCCGCGCGCACGCTGCGGTGCGGTCGACGCCGACCAGGTTCGGCAGAGTGACCGGCTGCTGCGGCGCCGCGCTCGCCGAAGCCGACGGCTGGGAGCCGCTGGGGCTCGCCGACGGCTTCCCCGATGGCTTCGGCGCCGCTTTCGGCGACGGGCTCGGCTTGGTCGCGTCGGTGAGGTCCGTGGTGGTCGGCCGGCCGTCGGCGTCGAAGGTGATCACCACGGCGTTGTCGTGCGGGTCGTTGACCCAGACGTGATCGTCGCGGGTGAAGACCTGGAACGAGTCGGAGCGGCCGGGGACCGGTTGCTCGGTCTCCACCTTGCCGCTCGCGGTGTGCACGACGATCACGTGCCGGGCGGTGAAGTCCGGCAGGTACACGCGGTCCTTGTGGATGACCGGCGGGCCGAACCGGTGACCGGCGCGGCCGGGCAGCGCGATCCTGCGCACGTCCCGTTCGTCGCTGAACTCGCCGAGGACGAGCTCACCCGTGCGGGCGACGGCGACGGCGACGGTCGCGGCCGCGCCGGGGGCGGCCAGCACCCCGAACGTCGCGTCGAGGTCGAGCACGCGCTTCGGACCGTCCGGGCCGTACATGCCGGCCTGCCCGGTGTGCGGTACGTAGATCACCGGTGCGCCGCCGACGAGGGTCAGCTCGGCGCGCTCGCCGGCGCTGAGCACGCGCTGTCGTGACTTCACCTTGTCCTTGACGATCTCCACGAGCTCGCCGGAGGCGGGTGCGTATCCCCAGGCGGTCCCGGCTCCGTCGACCACCGCCCGGTCGACCGGCGGCAGGTCGGTCACCTGGGTCTGCTGCCCGGCGGTGCCGTCGAGCCGGCTGACCGTGCCGCGTTGCGAGTCGAGGAGGTACGCGTCGCCGCCGCCGCTGACCACGGTGAGCTTGCCCTGGGAGTCGGGTCGCTTGTCGACGGTCTTCGGATCGAGGGTGTCGGTCGGCAGCAGGGTGACCGTGCCGGTGTCGTTGTTGACGACGTACACGACGCCGGGCCGGACCTGCACGACCTCGAGCGTCTGCTTGCCGGTCGCCAGCTGCTTGGCGACCACGGCGTCGGCGTCGCGGTTGTCGGCGTTGACGTGCACGATCCTGGTGTCCTTCTGCAGGAACGCCCCACCGTCGCCGTACGCGGCGCGTGAGGACCGGTAGCCGACGCCGAGCCCGACCGCGATCACAGCACCGCACAGCACGACGGCCAGGGCGGCTCGGTTGACCCGTTCTCCGGTCAATGACGCGCGGCCCGGTAGGCGCAGCGGCATGGACCTGAGCCGGGCGGTGAAGCCGGACATGGCACTCCCTCGGTTTGTCGGCGTGGCCGAGAATAGCGACGATGCCGGTCAATCGGAGCGGCGGTCGGACGGGAAGGGTTTCCCAACGGATGCGTGTTGAAAGCGGTGGACAGGCGCTGACCTTGGTCGATGAAGATCGACTGACGTTCGGGCGGGCGAAGGAGTGCACGATCTGTCTGGACCCGGGTGACGCGGCGATCTCGCGGATCGCCGGGACGATCACCAGGGAGGGGGACGTCTGGTGGTTGACGAACGCGTCGACCACCCGGCCGTTCGCGGTCGCCGACGAGTACGGCTTCCGCAGTGTCCTGCCGCCGGGCCGGCGGGTCGCGGTCGAGCGGCCGGTCACGGTGCTCGTCGATGGCAGCCTCGCCCAGCACGATCTGCGGCTGACACCGCCGTCCGCACCGCTACCGGCCGGCGAGCCCGTGGCGGAGCCGCTCACACCTGCCGTGCCGACCGAGGTCGGTGCCGCCGTGGTGATCAGCGCGGCGGACCGCCTGGCGATGGTGGCCCTGTTCGCGGGGTACCTGCGGGAGCCGCCGCAGTACGACCCGCACCCTCGCACGTACGCGGCCGCGGCCGCGCGCCTGGACTGGCCGCGCACGACCCTCGTGAAGCGGATCGAATACCTGCGGGCCCGACTTGACGAGGCCGGTGTGCCCGGCATGACCGGCCACAACGCACTCGTCGGCCTGGCCGAGTACGCGCTGAGCCGGGAGCTGATCACCCGCGACGACCTGCGTCTGCTGCGCTGAGCACCCGCCGGGGGCACCGGGATTGGGGAGCCTTTCCGATGTCGCCGGTGCCGGCGCGGTCCCTACGTTGAGTGGCGAACAGTCCACCAGCGAAGGAGAGTCCCATGTCGGTGATCGGCGGCGAGATCGGGCAGTTGCACACGCTGAACGGCAACTTCGCCCGGCAGAGCAGCACGGTCGACAGTCTGCTGCGTGATTTGCGCACCGCACTGGCCAACACGTACTGGCAGGGCGGCGCGTCGGAACGGTTCCGCTCGTCGTGGAGCAGTGAGTACGAGCCGGCGCTGACCCGCCTGTCGGTGGCGTTGCAGGACGCGGCGGACGAGGTGCGGCGGCGTGCCGACGCCCTCGAGCAGGCCGGCGGCTGAACCGGCGACATGCGGATCACGGGCATGGAGCGTGAGGTGCGGGTCGCCACGGACGGCCGGGAGTTCGCGACGAGGGTCCGGGCCGGGGCACGGGCGACCGTCGAGGATCTCGCGCGGGCCCTGGACTGCGCCGGACGGCAGCTGTGGCTGGCCGGCCGGCCGCTGCCCGGCACCGCGCGGCTGGTGGACCTGACAGTGCCGATCGGCGCGCTGCTGCGCACCGACGCCGGACCAGGCGGTCCGGAACATGACCGGGACGGGGTCGAGCTGGTCGCGGTCGGCGGGGCGGGCGGCGCGGCGCGGGCCGCGCTCCCCGCCGGCAGCACGGTCAGCGTCGGCCGGGCACCCAGCAACGACCTGGTGATCGCCGACCCCGAGGTCAGCCGGGTCCACGCGACGGCGCGGCCCACCGCGACCGGGTTCGAGATCGCCGACGCGGGCTCCCGCAACGGCGTCGCGCACCGCGGGGTGCGGCTCGTCGGCGCCGCCGAGGTCGCGCCCGGCGAGGTGTTCTCCGCGGGCGAGACCGTCTTCACCGTCCGGCCCGTCGATCCGGCCGACGGGCCGGTCGGGCCGGTCGCGGAGGACGGGACGGTCCCGTACAACCGGCCGCCGCGCATCGGCGCATCCGCGGCGGTGGCGCGGTTGAGCGTGCCGCGGCGGCCGGAGCGGCCGCGAGCGGTGCGCTTTCCGCTGCTGGTGATCCTGCTGCCGCTGGTCATCGCCGGGGTCATGTACAAGCTGCTCCCCGGCGCCGGCTACTTCCTGATCTTCCTGGCGCTGTCGCCGGTGCTGATGCTGGCGACGGTGCTGTCCGACCGGCGCAGCGGCCGCAACGAGCACCGCGCGGCGGTGAAGGAGTACGAACGGGCGCGGGCCGCCCTGGTCACCGATCTCGAGCGGCTCGCCGACGAACAGGGCCGGGCCGGCCGTGACGCCTGGCCCGACCCGGCCCGCCTGCTGGGGATCGCGAGCGGTCCCGGCCGGCGGCTGTACGAGCGCCGGCCGGCCGACCAGGACTTCCTGCACGTCCGACTCGGACTGGGCACCGCGCCGGCACGGGTCGACCTCGACGGCGAGTTCGACATCCCCGCCGTCGAACACCTGCCGTCCACCGTCGACCTGGCGGCGGCCGGTGTGCTCGGGCTGGCCGGTCCCAGGGAAGCGGTCCTCGCCACGACCCGCGCCGTACTGGCGCACCTCGCCACCCTGCACGCCCCGCACGACCTGGGCATCGTGGTGCTGACCGGCACGGACGAGGCACCGGAGTGGGAGTGGGCGAGCTGGCTGCCGCACACCGTCCCGCACACCGCCGACCTGGCATGCCAGCGGATGATCGCCACCGACGCGGAGCAGGCCCGGGCGCGGCTGACCGAGCTACGCCGGATCGTGGCGGCGCGCCGGGCCGAGCGGCAGGCGGCGCTGCGCGCGTCGGTGCCGGCCGGCCGCCGGATGATCGTGGTCGCGGACGGGGCCCGGCGGCTGCGTGGGCTGCCGGAGCTGGCCGAACTGCTCACCGACGGTCCGGATGCAGGGGTGTACGCGATCTGCGTGGACGTCGAGGAGACAGACCTGCCGGCTGAGTGCCGGGCCACTGCCGTGATCAGCGCCCCGTCGGGGACGCGGGCCCGGCTGCGGCACCCCGACGGGCGGGTCCTGGACAACATGCTGCTGGACCGGCTCAGTGCGGCCGACGCCGCCGCGCTGGCGCACGCCCTCGCTCCGTTGCGGGTCCTCGGCGGCCGCTCCGGCGACGACGGGGGACTGCCGGACACCGTGCGCCTGCTCGACCTCGCCGGGCTCGGGCACACACCCACCGCGGAGGCGGTCGCCCGCAGGTGGGCCGCCAGTCCCGGCGGGCGGTCCGCGACCGTGCCGCTGGGGGTCGGCGCCGGCGGACCGTTCAGCATCGACCTGAGCCGGGACGGGCCGCACCTGCTCATCGCCGGCACCAGCGGCGCCGGCAAGTCCGAACTGCTGCAGACCCTCGTCGCGGGCCTGGCCCTGGTCAACCCGCCGGACGCGCTCGCCGTCGTGCTCGTGGACTACAAGGGCGGCAGCGCGTTCGCCGAATGCCGGAACCTGCCGCACTGCGCCGGCATGGTCACCGACCTCGACGGGCATCTGGTCGCGCGGGCGCTCGCCTCGCTCAGCGCCGAGCTGCGCCGCCGGGAGGCGCTGCTCGCCGAGGCCGAGGCCAAGGACATCGCCGAGTACTGGGCCACGACCGGCGGCCGGCTGCCCCGCCTGGTGATCGTGATCGACGAGTTCGCGTCGCTGGTCGAGGAGGTGCCGGAGTTCGTCACCGGCGTCGCCGGGATCGGCATGCGCGGGCGCAGCCTCGGCGTCCACGTCGTCCTCGCCACCCAACGGCCGGCCGGTGTGGTCAGCGCCGAGCTGCGCGCCAACCTGAACCTCCGGATCTGCCTGCGGGTTACCAGCGCGAGCGAGAGCAGCGACGTCGTGGACGTCCCCGACGCCGTGCGACTGTCCCGGCACCTGCCGGGCCGGGCCTACCTGCGCGCCGGCCACGGTGACCTGGCGCTGCTGCAGGCGGCGCGGATCGGTGGTCCGCGCTCCGCCGTGGTGGACTCCGACGAGTCGGAGGTCCTCGTCCGGGCCCGGACGGTCGGCTCGCTCGGCCACCAGCCGCCGCCGCCCGCCGCGCTCGACGACGGGGCCGAGACCGACCTGGCGGTCCTCGTCGACGCGATCCGGGGCGCCGCGGAGCACGCGGGACTCGCCGCGCCGGCCAGCCCGTGGCTGCCGCCGCTGCCGCCGGTCGTGGTCGCCGCCGATCTCGCCGGGCCCGCGGTGGACGGCCTGGTCCGCGTCGCGGTCGGCCTCGCCGACCTGCCGTCGCAGCAGGCGCAGCGCCCTTACGTGCTGGACCTCGCGTCGACCGGCCCGGTCCTGGTCGCGGGCATGGCCCGCAGCGGCCGGTCCACGGCGCTGCGGACGATCGCGGCCGGGCTGGCCAGCGCCGCCGGGCCCGCCGACGTCCACCTGTACATCCTCGACCAGGGCAACCACGCCCTGGCCGGGCTCGCCGGGCTGCCGCACTGCGGCGCGTACGTGGACGGCGACGACACCGACCGCACGGCGCGTGTGCTGCGGCTCCTGGACGCCGAGATCGGCCGGCGTCAGCGGCTCCTCGCCGCCGGCGGGCACGCGTCGCTGGCCGAGCAGCGGGCCGGCTCCAGGGACCCGCTGCCGTACCTGGTGCTGATCATCGACCGGTACGAGACGTTCCACGCCCGGTTCGCCGAGCTCGACGGTGGCAGGCTCGTCGACGCCGTCGACGCGCTGCTGCGGCGGGGCCCCGCGGCCGGCGTGCTGACCGTCCTGTCCACGGACCGGTCCGGGTTCACCCACCGGCTCGCCGGTGCGGTCGCGACGCGCCTGGTGCTCGTCCACGCCGACCGTGACGACCTCGCCGCGTACGGGATCAACCCGCGGGAGGCGCCGGGTGAGATGCCGCCCGGCCGGGCGATCGCCTGCCCCGGCGGGCAGAGCGTGCAGGTCGCGCTGCTCGACCCGGAACCCGACGGCGCCGCGCAGGCCGCCGCGCTGGACCGGCTCTGCGCGGCGACCCGCCACCGCTGGGACGGCGTGCCCGCCGACGCGCTGCCCCAACGGGTCGACCCGCTCCCGTCGATGATCACGAGCACCGATGCAGAGGCGCTGCGCAGCGCGCCGCGGGCCGTCGGCGCGGTCACCGTCGGCGTCGGCGGTGACCAGCTCGGCCCGGTCGACGTCGACCTGGCGGAGCTGGGCAACGCGTTCCTGATCTCCGGGCCACAGCGCTCCGGCCGCAGCGGCGCGCTGCTGCAGGTCGCCCGGTCGCTGGTGGCGCGGCCGGCGCCCGTCGTGGCCCTCTGCCCGCGCCGGTCGCCGCTGACCGACCTCGACGGGCTCGCCGCCGCCCTCGTCGGCACCGAGGACGCCGCCGACCTCGCGCTCGTGCTGCAGGAGGTGGGTACGCCGGTAGCGGTGCTGGTCGACGACGCGGAGCTGCTCGCCGAGGGCCCGGCGGCGCTGACCCTGGAGACGCTGGTACGAACGGCCCGCGACGCCGGCAGCGTGATCGTCGCCGCCGGCACCACCGACGACCTGCAGCAGCACCGTTACCGGGGCTGGCTGGCGATGCTCCGGCGGGCGCGGACCGGTCTGCTGCTCAACCCACTGTCGCATGTGGACGGCGAACTGTTCGACATCCGGCTGCCGCGCTCGACCGCCGGCGGCTGGCCGGCCGGCCGCGGTCTGCTCGTCACCCGTGGACAGTACTCGGCGGTACAGGTTCCGGCGTCGTCGAGCACCGAACCCCGTGAGTCGGTGCGATGAGCGGGAGTCGCTATGGTGTGGACACCGCGGTGCTGTCGCACCGCCCATCCGCTGCGGACCACACCCCCACTGTGGAGATCATGACCGACGATCCGGCGGCTCAGCCGACGCTGCCACCGACGACGCCCTACACCCCGGCCGGGTCGCCGCTGGGCAGCGGATACCTCCGTGACAGCGTGATCGGCCAGGGCGCCAACGGCCGGGTCTGGCGCGGGATCCGCCGCGCGGACAGCCAGCCGGTGGCGATCAAGGTGCTCCGGGAGGAGTACGCGGCGGACCCCGAGGCGGTCGCCCGGTTCCTGCGGGAACGCAACGCGCTGCGGGCCGTCGTCCACCCGAACCTCGTCCGGGTGCTGGACCTCGTCGTCGAAGGCGACACCCTCGCGATCGTGATGGAGCTCGTCGACGGGCTCGACCTGCGCGGCGCGGCGAAGCGCGGTTTCACGACCGACCGGGCGGTGACCGTGCTCGCCCAGGTCGCCGCGGCACTGGCCACGGTCCACGCCGCCGGCATCGTGCACCGCGACGTGAAGCCGGAGAACGTACTGATCACCTGGCGCGGCGGCGAGCCGTGGGCCCGGCTCACCGACTTCGGCATCGCGAAGGTCGCCGGCGGCGAGGACCTGACCCAGCAGTCCATGGTCGTCGGCACCCCCGCGTACCTGGCGCCCGAGCTGGCGATGGGCCGGCCCGCGAGCCCGGCCGTCGACGTGTACGCCCTCGGCGTCACCGCGTACGAGCTGCTGGCCGGCCACCGGCCGTTCGCCGGCGACCACCCGATGGCGTTGCTGCGGGCGCACCTGGAGGAGGAACCGGCCCGCCCCGACGGGCTCGCCGACCCGGTGTGGTCGGTGATCCAGGCCTGCCTGGCCAAGCGGCCCGCCGACCGGCCCGAGGCGGCCGCCCTCGCCGAGCGGTTCGCCGACCTGCAAGGGCACACCGGGACGTTGCCGCCGGACGCGCCGCCGCCGACCCCGGCCCGGCCGGCCGGCGTCGCCTTCCGGGACGCCGCACCGGACACCGGTGCACCGCCTGAGGGAGAGCCCGCGCCGGACACCGGCGCACCGCCTGTGGGGGAGCCCGCGCCGACCGGCCCGCGGTCCCGGTCGGTCGTCCACGACGATCTGCAACCCACCGCCGGGGCGACCCTGCCGGTGCCGGACGCGCCCGCGCCCGCGCCGGCCCGGCGGCGCCTGCTGGCGCCGATCCTCGGCCTGCTGACGCTGCTGGTCGCGGCGGCCGCGGTCGGCCTCTGGACCGGCCGGCCCGACAGCACCGGCAGCCCCGCGACGGCCGGGACCAGCAGCGCCGCCGGTCCGAAGAGCCAGCTCTACCCGGTGCCGGTGACCGCCACGTCACCCCAGGCGGGCGTCGTCCGGCTGGACTTCCGCGACGCCTCCACCATTCCCGGCTTCGTCTCGTACGTGATCTTCCGGGACCGCGAGAAGATCGGCGACGCGCCCAAGGACCAGCCGTCGCCGTACCTGGTGCGCGGGCTCGACCCCCGGACCGAGTACTGCTACCAGATCTGGGCGCTCGTCATGACCGACGTGCCGCCGCCGCCCGGACCACCAGCCCCGTGCCTGGCCGCCACCGGCGGTAAGTGAAGGAGTGCCCCGATGTCCCAGGCAAGCGACCCGGCCGGCTACTTCGCCGAGCAGTACACCGCCGTCCATGGCAACGTCTCAGGCGCGCTCACCGGCAAACCCGACGCCATCCGTCTCGCGCTGACCTGCTTCTTCGCCGGCGGGCATCTCCTCGTCGAGGACGTGCCGGGCGTCGGCAAGACGACCCTCGCCAAGTCGATCGCCGCGTCGATCGACGCCGACTGGCACCGCATCCAGTTCACCCCCGACCTGCTGCCCTCCGACATCACCGGCAGCACCGTCTACGACCAGCACAGCGGCGAGTTCTCCTTCCGGCCCGGCCCGACCTTCGCCCATCTGGTCCTCGCCGACGAGATCAACCGCGCGTCGCCGAAGACGCAGTCGGCGCTGCTGGAGGTGATGGAGGAGCGGCAGGTCACCGTCGACGGGCGCAGCTACCCGGTGCCCGTGCCGTTCCTGGTCGTCGCCACCCAGAACCCGGTCGACCTCGAAGGCACCTACCGGCTCCCGGAGGCGCAGCTCGACCGGTTCCTGCTGCGGATCAGCATCGGCTACCCGGACGTCGACGACGAGCGGGACCTGCTGCTGGGCCGCTCCCGCACCGGGACCGCCGCGCGGCTCACCCCCGTCACCACCGTCGAGCAGATCCGCTGGATGATCGAGTACGTCCAGCAGGTGCACGTCGCCGAGCAGATCGCCGACTACGTGGCCCGCATCGCCGCCGCGACCCGCGCCGACCCGCGGCTGCAGCTCGGCGTCAGTCCCCGCGGCAGCCTCGCGCTGCTGCGCGCCGCGCAGTCCTGGGCCGCGACCGACGGACGCGGCTACGTCGTCCCCGACGACGTCCGGGCCGTCGCGGTCGCCGCGCTCGCCCATCGGCTCCTGGTCCGCCCGCAGGCCGAGATCGAGGGCGTCCACCCCGCAGACATCCTCCGCGACGTTCTCGAAACGGTGCCGGTGCCGGTGCCGGAGGTGGCCGGACGCCGATGAGACCCACCGGCACGGGCCTGGTCGTCGGGCTCGGCGGCGGCGTGCTGGCCGCGGCGGGCCTGACCGCCGGCCTGCCGGCGCTCGTCGGGATCGGCGTCGCCGGGCTGACCCTGCTGCTCGGCGCGGTCGCCCTGGTACTCCTACCGGCCCGCCTCGACGTGACCCGTGCCGCCACCCGGACCCGGCTGACCGTCGGCGACGCGGTTCGCGCCGACGTCACGGTCGTCAACGCCGGCCGGCTGCCCACCGGCGTCTTCGAGGTCCTCGACTCCTTCGACCGCGAACCGCAGCGGATCACGGTCCCGCCGCTGGCGCCCGGCGCGCGGTTCGCCGACTCGTACGAGATCAGCACCCGCCGCCGCGGCGTCATCGCGCTCGGACCGGTCCGGCTGGAACGCCGCGACCCGCTCGGGCTGGTCCGCCGCGGCGAGCCGCTCGCCCCCGCACTGTGGATCTGGGTGCACCCGAAGATCCACCCGCTCAAGGCACTGCCGATCGGCGTCGCCGTCGACTTCGAGGGTGAGATGATCGACCGCGCGCAGCACGGCTCGACCGCGTTCGCGTCGCTGCGGGAGTACCGCGCCGGCGACGACTTCCGGCAGATCCACTGGAGGACCACGGCCCGCGTCGGTGACCTCGTCGTGCAGGACCGCGTCGACACCACCGAACCGTCCACCACGGTCCTGCTGGACACCCGCGCGGCGGTGCTGTCACCGGAGCGGTTCGAGGAGGCGGTTGCCTTCGCCGCGTCGGTGGTGTCGGCCGCCGGCCGCGGCGGCCACCCGGTCACGCTGCTGTGCAGCACGCCGACGGACCCGCCGCCGGTCACCGCGCTCGACCGGCTCGCCGCGGCCGTCCAGGACGGCGGCGACGAAACCGGACTGCTCGCGATGGTCCGCGGCACGCCCGGCGGCGGGACGATCGTCGTCGTCAGTGGTGAACCGGGCGGGCTCGTCCCGCTCCTGGGTGCGCAGCGGCGACGGTACGCCCGCATCGTGCTCGTGCAGATCGGCGACTCGACCGGGACGTCGCTGCGCTCCGGGGTCTCGATCATCTCCGCGCCGACCGTCGAGGTGGCCGCGCAGGCGTACACCCGGCTCGGCGGTGGACGGTGACCGAAACGGCGACCCGACCGGCCGTGACAGGCCCCACCGCGAGGAAACCCGGCGCGGCGCTGCCGCGCGCCGGACTGGCCGGACTGCTCGCGTTCGCCCCGGTCGTCGCACTGGCGCCCGCATACGGGCGGACCGGCGTCGAGGCGCTGACCGAACCGGCGTACGCGCTGCCGATGCTCGGCGCCGTCGCGCTCGCGCCGCTGACGTGTCTGCTCGTGACGGCCGCGTCCGGCGAGGCCCGGCGCGTCCCGCCGGTCACCAGGCTGACGATCGCACTCGCCGCGCTCGCCGGGTACGTGCTGCTGATCTTCGGGCTGTCCCCGGCGGAGCTCGCCGCCGGCCCGTTCCGGCTGCTGACCAGCATCCCGCCGCTGGACCCCGACGGCGCCGAGCTCGCGGCCTGCACGCTGTTCGCCGGGCTCGTCGCGATCGGCACGGTCGAACCGGCGCTGCGCCGCACCGCCGCCGGGTGGTCGCTGATCGCCCCGGTCCTGGGCACCGGCATCGCCGTCCTGCTCGCCGTCCCGGGCCGTCCGGCCACCTGGCTCGCGCCGGCGTTCGTCACCGTCACCGTCGGGCTGCTCGCGATGACCGCCCGCGAACGCCGACCGGTCTCGACGGCCTCCGCCGGATTCCGGCTGCTGCCATCGGTCGCCCTGCTGGCCCTCGCCGCCATCGGTGCCGCCGGCGGGCTGCTCGCCACTCCGCTGCTGACCCTCGCCGGTGACCCGGAACCGGTCGACCTGCGGCTCCTCGCCGACCAGACCGTCCAGCCACGGGAGGGGACCAGCCCGCTCGCCCAGTACCCCGCCCTCAGGTCCGGCAAGCTGACGTTGCGGCTCACCGTCCGGTCGGCGCAGCCCTCGACGCGACTGCGGTTCGCGACGCTGGACCGGTTCGACGGGACGTACTGGACGAGCGCCGCCACGTACCGCCGTGCCGGGACCCGCCTGCCGGCCCCCGACCGGGACGGCGTCACCGTCGAGGACGAGGTGCACGTCGAGGACCCCGGCACCTTCGGCTGGCTCGTCGCGACCGGCCGACCGGTCCAGGTTTCCGAAACCGGGCTCGGCGTCGACACGCAGACCGGTGACGTCGTCATGCCGGCCGGCCGCCCGGTTCCGCGGCAGTACACGGTCCGCAGCCTGGTGACCGAGCCCGACCCGGCCGCGCTCGCCGGTGACACACCCGCCGCGTACACCGGAGAACGGCCGCCCGCGACACTCGTCGGTCACGCGACCCGGCTGGCCGGCGCGAACGGTGGATACCCGGCGCTGCGCCAGCTCGCCGACCAGCTCGCGTTCGACGGCGGCTTCTCCGTGAGTTCGTCCAACCGGCCACCGACCGGCCACGGCCTGTTCCAGATCGACCGGCTGCTGACCAGCCACTCAGGCACCGCCGAACAGTACGCGTCGGCGTACGCGCTGATGGCCCGGGCCCTCGGCTACGACGCCCGGGTCGTCGTCGGCTTCCGCCCGTCGACACCCGGCAGGATCACCGAACGGGACGTCGACGCCTGGGCCGAGGTCCGTTTCGCCGGCGCCGGATGGGTCGGGTTCTACCCGACGCCGGGCTCGCGTCAGCGTGCGCCGGAGCCGCAGCCGGCCGAGCAGGACGAACCCGTCGAGCCCGCACCCACCACGACCCCGGCACCCCTGACCGCACCCTCCAGCGACTCCACAGTGGACTCCTCGGCAACCGGCGGACCAGCGGCCGGCAACGGTCCACAGTGGATCATTGCCGGACTGGCTGCCGGCGTCGCCGTCATGCTGCTCGCCGCCCGCCCCGTTTCGCGGGGCCTCGTCAGACGGCGCAGACGGACCGCGCCCGACCCGCGCCGGCGCATCTACGGCGCCTGGCTGGACGCCCTCGACCGGTACGCCGACGCCGGCCTCGCCTGGCCACCGTCCACGACATCCGGGCAGGTCGCCGCCGCGGCGGCGGAGCGCTTCCCCGCCGTCGGCGAGCCGACCCGCAGACTGGCCCGGCTCGCCGACGCCGCCGGATACGCGGCCGCGCAACCGACCGCCGGCGACGCTGATCACGCGTGGACGCTCAACGGGGTGGTGCGCGGCGAACTGGCGAAGGCGACCCCCTGGTGGCGTCAGCTGCTACCGAGGCTCACCAAGGGCCGCGAGAGGCGTCAGTAGCTGAAGGTTTGAGTGTCATCTACTCATGCGTCCGGATCGGAGCACCTCGATTCTGGTCCTGTCGGTGACCGCTCGCCCGCGAGGTGTCGCGGGGTGGTCGAATCCGCCGCGCAGGAGGGACCATGCTCCGTCGACCCCTGTTCGTCCTGTTCACGATCGTCGTGGTGCTCGCGGCCGCGGCCCCCGTACACGCCCGGCCACCGGCCGACCCGCTCGCCGCATCCGCCGTGACCGGCTGTGGCACACGGCAGACGCCGTCGGTGGTCAGCGCCAGCACGTACGAGGATGTCAACCCACCCGCTCAGGCCGTCGACGGGAATCTGGACACCCGCTGGTCCGGCTACGGCTTCGGCGCCTACCTCCAGCTCGAACTGCCCGCCCGGGCCACCCTGTGCGCGGTGCAGGTGGCGTGGTTCCGCGGTGACGAGCGCTGGAACGACTACACCGTCTACACGTCCGCGGACGGCACGACGTACCGCAACGTCAACGCGGGCCGCAGCACCGGCACCACGCGGGCGATGGAGACCTACGCGTTCACCCCGCACGAGGCGCGCTTCGTCCGGATCGCCTTCTGGCAGAACGCCTCGCAGCACCTGTGGGCCAGCATCAGCGAGGCCGCGGTCCTCGGTGTGGACGCCACGGGCGGCACGCAGACCGTCGTGGCGGTCGGTGACATCTCGCAGACGTGCGTGACCGCCGACTGCCCGACCGCCCGTACGGCGGCGCTGACCGGGCAGATCAACCCGGCGCGCATCCTCGGGCTGGGCGACCAGCAGAACGGCAACGACACCTACGAGGACTTCCTGCGGTACTTCGACAAGACGTGGGGGCCGTTGAAGGGACGGTTCCACCCCACGCCCGGCAACCACGAATACGAGGTGGCCGGCGCCGACGGCTACTTCCGCTACTTCGGCCCGGCGGCGAAGCCCCAGGGAGCCAGCTGGTACAGCTTCGACCTCGGCAACTGGCACATCGTGTCGCTCAACTCGGAGTACGACCGCAACGAGGGCGGCGCCCAGCTAGCCTGGCTGCGGGCCGACCTGGCCGCGACCACCAAGCCCTGCATCGCCGCCTACTGGCACCGGCCGAAGTTCAGCTCCGGCAGCGGCCACGGCAACTTCCCCAACGTGAAGCCGTTCTGGGACGCGCTGTACGCCGCCGGCGCCGACCTGGTCCTCAACGGCCACGACCACGACTACGAGCGGTTCGCGCCGCAGCGCCCCGACGGCGTCGCGTCCCCGGCCGGCATCCGCGAGTTCGTCGTCGGCACCGGCGGCGCGGGCCTGCGCCCGTTCGGCGCCACCGTCGCCAACAGCGAGCGGCGCATCGCCGGCACCCACGGCGTCCTGCGCCTCGACCTCGGCACGAACGACTACACGTGGCGGTTCGTCGACATCGACGGCGCCACGCGCGATCAGGGTGGCCCGGTCGCCTGCCACTGAGCCGCCCGACACCTTCGACAGCGAACACCCACAGAGGAGGTACCCCCGATGACATCACGATGGCGGCCGCTGCGGGCGCTGCTGGCGTGCGGTCTGGCCGCGGCCGGACTGGCGCTGGTGTCGCCCGCGGCCCCGGCCCAGGCCGACCCGGTCGGCGTGTTCGAGACGCTCAATTTCGAGGATCCGGCCGACCGTACTGTGCCCCCGCCCGGCTGGATCAAGCAGGCCGCCCGCACCGATTCGATCCAGATCGTCAGCGACGTGAAGCGCGACGGCGGATACGCCGCCAAGTTCGACCTCAAGAAGGACGACGCGATCGTCTCCAACGGCAAGCGCTCCGAGCTCAACCAGTACGACAACCAGCCGGCCAACGTCGAGCGGTGGTACGGGTTCAGCATCTACCTGCCCACCTCGTGGGTGTACGACCGGTCGCCGGAGATCGTCAGCCAGTGGCACCAGTGCGACGCGGGCCGGTGCACCGGCGGCTCCCCGCCGCTGGCGCTGATGACCGAGAAGGGCCGGTGGATGCTCGACATGCCGCTGCGCTCGCAGAAAGTGGACCTCGACGCCTACAGCACGGGCACCTGGACCGACTGGGTGTTCCACGTCGTCTGGCGCACCGACGGAGGCGGGCTGCTGGAGGTGTGGCGCAACGGCGTGTACAAGTTTGGCTTCCAGGGCCGCACGCACGCCGACTCGCAGGGCTCGCCGTACTTCAAGTTCGGCATCTACAAGTGGGACTGGAAACCCGGCAGCACGAACCCGTCGGACACCACGCAGCGGACCATGTACTACGACGCACTGCGCATCGGCGACCAGCGCGCCACGTTCCCCGACGTCGACCCGGCCCGCTCCGGCGGCGGCCCCTGCAACCGCGCGCAGCCGGTGGCGGGGGTGTCGGCCAGCACCTATGAGGCCATCAACCCGCCGCAGAACGCGGTCGACGGCAACCTGACGACGCGCTGGTCGGGTTCCGGTTTCGGGGCGTTCCTGACGGTCGATCTGGGCGCTCAGCGGAGCATCTGTGGTGCCGGGGTGGCGTGGCATCGTGGTGACGTGCGGTGGAACGACTACACGATCTACACGTCGGTCGACAACGTGACCTACGTGAAGGCGTGGGAGGGCCGCAGCAGCGGCAAGACGTTGCAGCCCGAGGTCACCACGTTCCCGGCCCGGCAGGCCCGCTACGTGAAGTACGCGTGGTGGAACAACGCCGAGGGCAACGGCTGGGCCAGCATCACCGAGGCGACCGCGCTCAGCCAGTGACGCGGCGGGCCGGCGGCGGGCCTCACCCGCCGCCGGCGGCCAGCGGGGCGAGCGCGAGCCGCTCGGCGAGGTGCCGGCGACTGCCGATCGCCAGCTTCGTGTAGGACAGCTGCAGCAGGTTGCCCACGGTACGCACCGAGATGCCGAGCCGCTGCGCGATCTCGCCGTTGCGCAGCCCGGCGGCGGCGAGCGCGCACACCTCCCGCTCCCGGGCGGTCAGCCGGGCGGAGGCGGTGGGGGACGGCAACCACGGCGGCGCGTGGCCGGCGCAGCGCTCGGCCGCCCGCTGCCGCGCCCGATTCGCCGCCGCCGGCGCGGCCGGGCCGTGGGCGGCCGCGGCGGCGGCCTCGAGGGCGAAGCCGTGATACCCGAGCGCGTCGAACCGGTCCGCCACCCGCAGCAGCGGCGCCGCCCGGCCGCGCAGCAACGCCTCGGCGTGCTCGGCGAACAGGTCGAACAGCGGACTGTCGCAGCGGGCAGCGGCGTCCCGCAGCCGCCGGACGGCCGCGGACCGGGCGGGTGCCAGCCGGACGTGCAGGTACGCGCACTCGACGCCGGTCGTGAGCCGGCCCGCGGCGAGGTACCGCTCGGCCAGCCGGTCGGCGCGGTCGGCGGCGTGGGCATGCCGGCCGCCGTAGGCGAGGACGAGCACCCGGTCCAGCTCAACCCGGTCGCACAGCGTGCTGCCCGGGGCCACCCGGTCGTCGATCGCGGCGAGGATCCGCCCGGCCCGGTCCGCCTCGCCGAGCGCGGCCAGGCACACCGCGTACTGCCCGGCGATGAACACCCGTACCGGGAACGGCGTCCGCTCGTCCGCCAGCGCGTACGCCTCGCGCAGCGCCGGCAGTGCCCGCGCCGGCTGGCCAGACCACCACTCGGCGACGCCGACGGCGTGCGCGGCTACCGCGGCCTCCTCGACGCAGGACCGCCGCAGCGCCCCCGCGTAGTGCCGCCGGGCCAGCGCGAGCCCCTCGCGGAGCCGGCCGGTCAGGACCAGCGCATACGCCTGGCAGGCCCGGGTCGACATGCGTACCGCCGTCCAGACCGCCGGCGCCGGTTCCGGGTCGCGCTCGACACACACCTGTCCCGGTTGCCCGCGGAAGGTCAACAGGTAGGTCCCCAGCGCCTCGGCGACGTCCCGGATCAGCGGCCCGCCGCCCCGCGCGTCGACCGGCGCCCCGGCCCCGCCGGTGAAGAGCGCGACGGCCTGTGCGGCGATCGTGAGCTCCACCGAGCCGTCGGGACGTGGCACATGCTGCCGGGCCCGCTCGACCTCGGCCGCCGCCTCGTCGGTGCGCGACAGTCCCCAGAAGAGGTTCAGCACGCGGGTGGCCGCGGCGCGCGGATCGTCGGGCCGGTCGAGGCACAGCTGGCACAGGATCCGCTCGGCCTCACCGGCCCGGCCCAGCGCCACCAGCGCCTCGGCGTGCAGCAGGGCGCCGTCGCGGCCGGGCACGTGCCGAGCCAGCCGGGCAGCGAGCGCCGGACGCCCGGTGCCGAGCGCGTCCCCGGCCGCGGCCAGCAGTGTGGCCGGCGGGACGGGCTCGGCCGCCTCCAGCCGCCACCACGCCTGCAGCGGTCCTCTCGGCCGATCGCCGCCGGCCGGGTCGGCGGCCCGCACCAGGTCGCGGAAGAGCCGGCGACGGCGCAGCGACCCGACGGACGGCAGGACGCCCTCCACCTGCAGCGGGTGCGCCGGGCGCAGTACCGTGCCCGCGGCGCCGGTCGTCCGCACGACCCGCCCGGCGCTGACGAGAGCGTCGAGGGCGGGACCGGCGACCACCGCGCGCAGGACCGCCTCGGGCAGCGGCCCCGCCACCGCCAGGTACTCCAGCACCTCAGAGCCGCCGTCCGGCAACGGCTCCGCGTCCACCGCCGTCAGGTCGAGCCAGCGACGGGGATCGCCGACCGCACCGCGCCAGGACCACACGTCCCGGACGGCGACGAGCCGGCCGCAGGTGAGCCCGACACCGACCAGCCGGCGCAGCACGAGCGGGTTGCCCCGCGCCGCCCGCCACAGGCCGCGGACCGTCATCCCGTCGACCGGGCCGCCCAGCGCGCCGGTGAGCAGGGCCGCCGTGGCCCGCAGCGGCAGCGGCCGCAGCGGCAGCTCCACGACCGGTCGCCGCTGCCACCAGGGCGGGCTGGCACCGGCGTCGGGGCGCGCCGTGAGCAGCAGGCCCGCGCCGGTCCGCTCCGCCAGTTCGTGCACGAGCGCGGCGTCCGCCGGGGTCAGGCGGTCCGCGTCGTCGACGCTGAGCACCGTCGGGCGGCCCCCGGCGAGCGCACGCAGCGCCCGCGCCGCGGCGGCGACCGACGGTGCCTCGGCCAGGGAGGAGCCGGCGCCCGCGTCCGTGAGCAGTGCCGCAACGGCCGGCGGGGCGACCGGGGAGGCGGTGGCGGCGGTACGGGCGACAAGCGCGCCGCCCGTACCGCAACGGTCGAGGACCACCCGGGCCAGCCGCGACTTGCCCAGCCCCGCCTCGCCGGTGACCACCACGGCGGAGGACCGCCGCAGCAGTTCGACGGCGCGCCGGGCGATGTCCGCGCGGCCGACGAGCGGCCAGCGCTCCACGGCCGCGGACACCCCGGGCCCCGTGGTCATCGGAGTGTCCCCGGCAGTGCGGCACGGCGATTGAGTACGGATCGCTCATGACCGGCACCCGCCGCCAGGACGACGGTGAAGGCACGGTGCGCAGGTGTCGCGTCGTGTAGCCCACCGGAACGGAGGCCGTACCCATGCCCACAACCGCACCCCGATCCAGACCCGGACCCGACCGCGCACCCGCACCCGGGCGCCGGGCGCTGCTCGGGATGACCGTCCTGGCGCTGGCCGCCACGACCGTGCTCACCGCGGCGGCGGCCGGGCCCGCGGCAGCCGCGGCCGCGACTCCGATCGGCAACGACGTCGACGGCGTCGCCATGATGTACCCGACGAAGGCCGGCGGGCAGGAGTGGCGACTCGACGACAACCCGGCCGCCGACGATCAGCTCGACGGGCCGGCGCTCAAGCGCAACCCGGACGGCACCTTCAAGGTGACCGAGGCGGACACCAGACTGGGCGTGTTGAGCGCCACCTACGACCACGACGACGAGGACGACCTGGTGTGGTCGCAGCCGACGCTGCGCAGGGTGGGGTACCAGCACGACGCGTCCGACTGGCGCGACGTGGAGCTCACCGGCTACGTCCGGCTCAACAAGACCTCCAACACCGACGAGGAGTTCACCTGGTACGCCCGCGGCGCCCGGCACACCGGAAACGGCGACACCCCGGAGACCTGCTGGGGTACGGCGTACAAGGCGAACCTGCGTTACCGCGACGGCGCCACGCGGTGGCAGAAGGAGCTGTTCCACGACGGCGGTGACGGCTACGCGAGCGGCTCCTGGCAGCATTCCGGAGCATCGGTGCAGGGCAAGCTCGTCGGCTTCAAGGCCGTCATGTTCAACACCCCCACCGGGGTGCGGATGGAGACGTACCTGGACCGTTCCAACACCAACACCTGGACCGCGGTCGCATCCTACGACGACCAGGGCGGCTGGGCGATCGACGAGGACAACCGCTGCGGTGGCACCCGCGACGAGGTGGTGCGCTGGGGCGGGCCGATCGCGACGCTCCGGTGGGATCTCGCCTCCGACGTCGACGTGACCCGCCTCAGCGTCCGGGAGATCGACCCTCGGGCCACGTGCAACCGTGCGCAGCCGGTGGCCGGAGTGTCGGCCAACACCTACGAGGCCGTCAACCCACCGCAGTACGCCGTCGACGGCAACCTGACCACCCGCTGGTCCGGCTACGGCTTCGGCGCCTACCTCACCGTCGACCTCGGCACCCAACGCACCATCTGCGGCGCCGGCGTCGCGTGGCACCGCGGGAACCTGCGCTGGAACGACTACACCATCTACACATCGGTCGACAACGTGACCTACGTGAAGGCCTGGGAAGGCCGCAGCAGCGGCACCACACTCCAACCCGAAGTCACCGGCTTCCCCGCCCGCCAAGCCCGCTACGTGAAGTACGCCTGGTGGAACAACGCCGAAGGCAACGGCTGGGCAAGCATCACCGAAGTCACCGCACTCAGCGCGTAAGGACCGTGCCCCGTCCCGGCCGGTGGTCATCCGATGGCCGTCCGGGACGCGGGCGCGGCCAGCACCCGGGCGAGGCCGTCACGGCCGGTTACGCCGAGCTTGCGGTACACGCGGTAGAGGTGGTTGCCGACGGTCCGCACCGACAGCCGCAGCTGCTGGGCGATGGCCTCGTTGGGCAGGCCGGTGGCGGCCAGGTCGGCGATCTGGCGTTCCCGGCCCGTCAGCGCGGCCGGCCGGGCGACACCCTCCGCCCACTGCGGCACGAACCCCTCGCACCGCTCCCCCAGTGTCGCGAGCAACGGCCGGAACCTGCTGTCGCGCACCGTCCCCTCCAGCCGGACGCCGGATGCCGCGGCCTCCAGCGCGACCGCCGCGTAGCCCAGCCCGGCCAGGCCTTCGCAGGCGGCGGCGAGCCGGTCCGCGTCGCTTTGCACCAGCGCCTCGACGTGGTCGGCGAAGAGCACGAACAGCGGGCTGTCTGCGCGGTCCGCGGCCAGCCGCAACGCCGCGGCCACCGAGGCACACGGCCGCAACCGACCGGCCAGGTACAGGCTGTCGGCGGCGCTGGTGAGCCGGTTCAGGGCGAGGTACCGCTCGCCGAGCGCCGCGGCGAGCCGGGCGCCGCCGGTGGCGTCACCGGCGTGGGCCCGGCTCCGCGCCTCCGCCATGTCGAGGTGCCCGGTGAGCACCGAACCGGACGGTAATCGCGCGCGCATGTGCCGCACCGCCGAGGCGGCCGCCGCGCCGCGGCCGAGCGCGGCCTGACAGGCGGCGTACTCGCTGAACACGTACGTCTGGATGGGGAACGGGGTGTGCTCGTCGACGAGGGCCCGGGCCTCCCGCAGGTACGGCAGCGCACGCGCCGGGCGTCCGGCCCACACCTCGCAGACCCCCAGCTCCAGCGACAGCATCGCCACCTCCGACGCGGCGCCGCGGGTCAGCGCCGCCCGGTGGTACGCGCGCCCGGTGGACAGTGCGGCGGACAGCTCGCCGGCCATGACGAGCGCGTGGACGTGACAGGCGGCGGCCGCGCCGCGCATCGACGCCCACGCTCGGGGTGCCGCCAGGTCGCCGTCCCGGAACCCGGCGACGACCCGGGCCGGGGCGCCGGCGAAGACCGCGGCGTACGCGCGGATCGCCGACGCAGCGCCGCCGACGACACTGCCGGTGACGCCGTCGAGCAGGGTCCCGTCGCCGTGGCCGGCACCGAACACGGACAGCGCCAGGGCGGCCACGCCGAGCCGCGGGTCGTCGCGCTGCTCCGCGGGCAGGGTCCGGCGGGCCCGGGCGACGACCGCCGCGGCCAGCTCCGGCCGGCGCAGGCCCCAGAACAGGTTGAGGGCGCGCAGCGCCGCCACGCCGGCGCGATCGGCCGCCGGCAGGTGCTCGTGCTCCGCGTCGAGCAGAGCCTCGGCCGCGACCGCCTTGTCCTGAGCGACGAGCGCACCGGCCAGCACCTCCACCCCGGCCGCTCCAGCGCTGCGCGCGAGGGACTCGGCCCGGACCGCGTCGCCGCGGTCCAGGGCGTCACGGGCGGCGCGCAGGATGTGCGGCACGGGCACCCGCTCCTTGGCCGCCAGGCGCCACAGCACGGACCGCAGGTGCGCGCCGGGGCCGGGCATGCCGGCCGCGTCGACCGCGTCGGCCAGCCGCCGGTAGACCTCCCGGCGCTCCCGGGCCGTGGCGGTGGCCCGCATCAGCTCGCCGTACAGCGGGTGGCCGCAGCGCACCAGCAGCCCGTGGGCGGAGCGGTCGACCCGGATCAGCTGCCGCCGCTCCAGCGCTTCCAGGACCGGCAGCGGTGCCAGCGTCTCCAGCGCGTCGGCGCACATCGGCTCGCCGTGCGCCACGTACCGCAGCGCGGCGCGCTCCTGCGTGTCGAGGCGGCGCAGGACGTCGGCGACGAGATCGCGCAGGCCCTGGTGGGAGCAGATCGTGCCGTGCCAGCGCCACAGCCCGTCGACCGGGCGCAGCTGCCCCGCGGCGAGCCCGGCGTCGACGAGATGGCGCAGGAACAGCGGGTTTCCGCCGGTGATGCCGGCGAGGCGGCCGAGGGTGAGCCGGTCGACCGGGCCGCCGAGCGCGGCGCGGATCAGCGCGTCGACGGCCGCCGGTCGCAGCGGGCCGATCGAGACCCGCTGCAGCGTCGGCCGATCCCGTAGCGCACGCAGCGCCGGGGCGTCCATCGCCTCGGGCCGGGCCGTCACGAGCAGCTTGGCGGGCACGGCGCCGGCCAGGTGCTGCACGAGGGCGGTCGACGCGGCGTCGAGGTGCTGGGCGTCGTCGATGTGCAGCAGCACCGGCCGGTCCGCGGCCCGCTGCCGCAGCGCCCGGGTGGCCGCGGCGTACGCGCGGGCCAGCCCGTCGCCGCCCGCGGCGGGCAGCAGCGGGGCGGCCGCGGCGAGCGGCAACCCGTCGGCCGCCTCCCAGCCGGACAGGGTCGACACCAGCATGCCACCGTCCGTACACCGCTGCGCAACCTCCTGCGCCAGCCGGGACTTGCCGACGCCGGCCTCACCGATGAGCAGGACGCCCGCCTCGTCGGTGGCGCCGAGCAGCGCGGACAGGTGCTGTACCTCGGTCGATCGGCCCACGAGCGGCCAGTGCACCGCCGTGGTGGCAAGCGTCGTCGCAGTCACGGTGGCTCCCACGCATGTCGGCGGCGACGCGCGGTGTGCGACACCATCGGTGCGGTGCCAGAATGTCGCCGCGCACCCATGCTCGCCGCCGGAACCGGCCCGCGCAACCTCAAGGACGGATTCGCGCTGAGCAATGGATACTCATGCGGGTTCGAGACACACGTAGTAGGCGACCTTGCTCGGATTGGCGATGCTGCGCCGCGCCAGCAGCCGATGTCCGCAGTCGGGGTCGGCGCAGCGGCCGGATCGGTACCACCGCCCAGTCGTAGAACCGCTCCCCGTGGGCGCCGGCACCACAACACAGTGTCGATGCGCTTGCCGACGCAGAGGTCAGCCGGACGTGGCGGGCCGGGCCGGCGCGTCGGCGTCGTAGTAGTGCACGCCCGAGCGAGGATTGTGGGTGAGCCAGGCGAGCATCTCGTTGACCTGGAGCGAGTACCACTCGGTGTAACCGCACGCCGCGCAGATCCACACCTCGAAGCGCCCGGTCTCGATGCGCTTGTCCGTGCTCCCGCCGTCCGCCGATCCGGACGCCCACCGGGTGACGGCCGGCAGGACGTCGACGACGTTGCGGTTGTCGGGTTCGGGAAGCATGACCGGGTCGATGTGCCACACGCGCGCACACTGACACTTGACACAGCGACGACTCGTACGCATGAGCGCACTGTAGAGGCCCGTCCCACCCGGCTCTGGCGCGTCCACGACAGGAACACCGTCGGATGAGCGTCCGGCTGGTAGTGCTGGGCCACGGTGTCCAGGATTCCCTCGATACGTTCGTCGGCGAGCATCGGCTTGCAGGCGTCCAGGTCATCGATCGGGCCACCGGGAATGCTTGAAGCCGCCGTGGGGAATTGCCCTCAGTCGCAGTCGTGTCCGCTTTTCGACTTCGATCCGCTCTTCGACTTGCTCTTGCTGCTGCCACCGCTCTTCCCGCCTGGTTTGCCGGCGATGCTCATGGTGATCGTGTCGCAGGTGCCGCCCGAGACGAGGTTGCAGGCGGTGAGGGCCGGCGTGAGCAGCAGGGCCGCGAAGGCGGCGATGATGGCTTTGCGGGTGCGGGTCATGGCGGTTTCCATCCGTGGTCGGCGCTGTCCTCGGAATGATGCACGGCGTTGTCAATTCCGTAGATCAGGTCTCCGACACACGGATGCGGCGTTGCTCACTCATCCACCCAGCAGGTCGCGGACGGCGCCGTCGACCATGCGGCGCACGGCACACTCGACGGCGACAGCGGGATCGTGATGCCGCGCCCACGGTGACGCTGTGCACGGCAGCGCTGCTGGCCGTCGCGCGCGGAAGGGGCGCGGGAGCCTGTCCGCTCCCGCGCCCTGACCGTCAGCGTGCCCCTCGGCCGGCCGTCACGCGGCCTTCACGAAGTACTGTGCGGCCGATCCGTTGCAGTCCCAGATCTGCAGTCGCGCGCCGTCCGCTGTCGAGCCTGACGGGGAGTCCAGGCACCTGTTGGAGTTCGGGTTGCGCAGCCGGTTACCTTCCTGGACCCAGTTCTGTGCGCCGCTGCCGTTGCAGTCCCAGAGCTGCACCTGCGTGCCGTTGGCCGTGCCCGCGCCGGTGACGTCGAGGCATCGGCCCAACGTCCGCAGGGTCTGGCCGTTCCAGCTCCACTGCTGGTCCTTCGAAACAGCGGACCCCTGGCACGTCCACAGCTGCACGGCCGCGCCGTTGCCGCCGGTGTCGTTTCCGGCCACGTCCACGCACTTGCCGCCCGGCCCGTTGATCTGCGTCGCGGGTCCGCCCGGCGTCGTGCCGCCGTCCTGGTAGTAGCGCACGTAGTCGATCGATGCGGTGAGCGGGAACTGGCCCTGCACGGGGTTCTGTCCGGGGTACGTGCCGCCCAGCGCCAGGTTGAAGATGACGTGGAACGGCTTGCGGAACTCTTCCAGGGTTGCCGGTGTCGTGTCGATCACGTGCGTCTGCGTACCGTCGACGTACCAGCGGATCTGCGCGGCCGTCCATTCGATCGCGTAGACGTGGAAGGCTGCGGCGTTGTTGACGGCGGGGTTGGCGACGTAGTTGGCGTTCTGGCCCGCTGTCCACGGGAACACGCCGGTCCGCAGATCCCAGAAGATGTTGTTCGTGACGGTCGCGTTCGCGTTCGCGTGTTCCATGATGTCGACCTCGCCGCAGCTGGCCCAGTTGGTGGGCAGGCGGTCGTAGTAGGTCTGCGCGGGGTTGTAGGCGCTCGTGGACGACTCGTCGCACGCGTCACCGAGCATCCAGAACGCCGGCCACGAGCCGGTGGCGGTCGGCAGCGCCATGCGGGCCTCGATGCGGCCGTACTGGAAGGACCGCTTCGTGTCCGTCGTCATGCGGCACGACGTCTGGTACCAGTTGCGGCCGTTGACCACCATGGGCGTCGTGAGCCAGTTGGCGCGCATCACGAGGTTGCCGCCGGACTGCGTGCAGTTCTCGGGGCGGTACCACTCCCACTCGCCGTTGCCCCAGCCGTCGAACGTGTTGAGCCCGGGGTTGAGGCCGTTGCCGACGTTGTAGTTCCAGTTGGCGCTGCTGGGCGCGCCGGACCCGTTGAACTCGTCGGACCACACGAGGTTCCACGCGGCTTGTGCGGGCTGCTGCAGGACGACCACGCTGCCGACGAGCGCAGTGACGGCCGCGGTGAGGAGGATCATGAGGCGGCGGGGGATGCGGGGTGTGCGTTCCTGTTCGGTCTCCACGGCGATTGTGCCCTTCTCGAGCAGGGGCCTCACGTGGCGGCGTGAGAGCGCTCTCAGCATCGTGATTGACTGGAAACCTTGTTGTCAACAACCTGTCATGCTCCAGTAACGGAATTTGTGCAAGACGCGACAAACTGGTGTCGCCGCACGGAAGCCGGCGGCGACACCAGCGTGCCTGTCAGCTCAGCGGTTCGATCCAGATGTTGCGGAAGCGGGGGTTCGCGCCCGGGTCGCCGTGGTCCTGCAGGGCTATCGAGCCGGGCGTTGACCCTTCAGGCTGCCCGTTTCCGGTGGGGCCGTTGATGGCGACGTTGTTGTGCACGACGACGCCGTTCCACACCACGGTGACTCTGGCATCTTCGAGCTTCGTGCCTGTCGCGCTGAACCGCGCCGCGCGGAACGTGATGTCGTACGTCTGCCACGTGTTGGGCGCGGTGGCCATGTTCCGGTCGGGGGCACGCTTGAGGTAGATGGCTCCGGCCTCGTTGTTGGCCAACGTGGTGTCACCGTAGGAGTCAAGGACCTGAATCTCGTATCGTTCCTGGAGGTAGAACCCGCTGTTGCCGCGAGCCTGTCCGGTGACCTCCGGCGGGTAGGTGGGTTCCAGCCACTCGCCGTGCAGCTTGAAGTCGCCGAATTTCGCTCTGGTACGGATGTTCCCGCCGAGCGATTCCATCGATCCGCCCGCTACCGGCCAGGTCGCAGGGTTGCCGTCAGTGGTCTCCCATGCCGCCAGGCCGGCGCCGTCGAACAATGCGATGCGCGGTACCGCAGCGACGGCGACGTTGTCGAGGTTGGCGCCGTTGGCACCCGTCGTCGTCACCCGGATCTTGCTCGGCCCGGCCGGTAGCGTCGTGGACAGCGATACGGTTCGCCAGGTGCTCCACGCGTTTGTCGGCGGGAACGAAAACGCTGGGCTGACAGTCGTGCCGTTGACCGCGACGGCCAGCGGTCGGTCGGCGGTCCCGCCGTTGGCGTAACGGAATGCCAGCGAATAGCTTCCCGCGCTCGGCACGTCGACGGTCCATTCGGTGTACCCGCCGGTGTTGGCAGTCGTTGCGAAGTCCGCGTAACCGGTCCCGCTGTACCCGGCATGCTCGGTCGACACGGTCGCGCCGCTGAGCGCCGCCTGCTCAGCCTCGTAGGTGCTACCGGGCAGCGCATTGAGTGTGTACCAGGCCTCCGTGCTCCACAGGGACTGCCCTGAAGCCGAACTGAACGGCCGCGGCGACTGCACGTGGACCACCCGCCCGGCCTCCAGGCCGTTGATCCTCAACGTGACCTTCTTGCCGTCGGCCGAAGGGACGGCCGAGCTGACGCTCAGCGTTTCCAGATCGACCTTCGGCCCGCCATAGCTGGAGGTCGGCGTGTACCGCCATTGCTGGACGGCGTACCGCGACGTCAGCGAGCTCAGCGTTGCAGCCGACAGAGGCTGGGTGTATTCAAGTTCGAAGCCGCCGGCCACCGCCCGCATCGCCAGGATGTCGAAGGCGTTGCTGCTGGTAGGGGTCAGCTTCTGCAGACCGAAGCGGAGCTTGCCCTGCTGACGCCAGTTGCTGCTGGCGCGTTCGTCGCCGATGCCGCCCGCGTAGATCGCGCCGTCGGGCCCGAGGGTGAGCCGGCTGATGCCGGCCTCAAGTCCCTGGGCGAACCGGAAGACCGCGCCCTGGTATTCGCCGTTGACCTTCTCCAGATACCCGCGTTGGATCCCGCCATAGGTGACATCACCAAACAGCATCTGCCCGGCGAACAGGCCTTGGGTGAGCATGATCGGTGTGCTCGGCGAGTTCGCGATCTCGTTGTGCGGCAGCCACAGGACCGGCTGCGTGACCGCGTTGGTGTCGAAGGGACCTGCCGGATCGTTGTAGTGGTTGAAGAACCGGCCGGGTTTCAGCTGCACCAGCTTGTTGGCCGACAGCCAGTCGCCCTGGTTGTCGGTGACGAAGATGCCGCCTTCGGGGCCCCAGCCCATGCCGTTCGGAGTACGCAGTCCACTTGCCGTGTATTCGACCTGCCCGGTCGCTTTGTTGACTTTGATAGCGGTGCCGCGGTTGGCGGCGAGCTGCGGTTTGGTGGTGCGCCCGCCAGGAGTGATCTGCACCGACAGGTTGAGATAGAAGTATCCGTCCTTGTACAGCAGGCCGAACGCGAACTCGTGGTAAGTCCCGCCGAACGGCCAGGTCGCCACCGTGCGCTTGCTGTCGATGACGTCATCGCCGTCGGCATCGTTGAGCTCGACCAGCCGGGACCGCTCCGAGACATAGAGCTTGCCGTCCACATATTTGATTCCCATGGGGTCCTGCAACCCTGTGGCGATCTTCTTCACGGTCACCTGCTGGGCGGAGGTGGTGCCGGTGACGTTGCCCAGCAGGTAGACCTCGCCGAGCGGCGCAGTGGTGCCGTAGTCGCCGCCCCACGTGGTGATGGCCAGCCTGTTGTCGGGCAGCCAGTCCATCCCGGTGACTTTTGGCTCGAACCCGCTGGGACGCAGACTGGTCAGCGTGTAGTTGGGGTGCACCGCGTTCAGTGGCAGCCCGTCGCCCGGGGTGTCCATCCCCTGGACGCATTCCTTGGTGCCAGGTGCGGTCACCCGGGTGACTCCGGATTCGGTGCTCAGCGCTGTGGTCGGCACGAGCGCAAACTGTGTGGCGCCCGGTGGCTGCCACTCCAGCTTGAGCGTCTGACCGCCGGTGTTGTCGAAATGTTCGACGCGCAGCTTGTGATAGCCGGCGGACAGGTCGATGGTGCCGTCTTTCGGCGACGCGCCGTGCAGGCCGTCGTGGCTGATGACCGTCGTGAACGTGCTGTTCACGTCGTCGTTGTCGACGACGGTGCTCTTGTCGATGCGTAGGCGGGAGCCATCGTCGCTGGTGAGCCGGAACGTGTACGAACCGGCTGTTGGAATATTGATGTTCGCGATGACCTGGGTGTGGAACCTGTCGGCGATGCCGAAGTCGGCCTGGGTCGACCAGTTGATCACCGGCATCAGCTTGTCGAAGTTGGGGGTCTGTCCTGGCTTGAGCGTGCAGAGTCCGGGTAGATCAGACCCGATGTTGTAGGTGCGCAACGTGACTCCGGGATCCTGCGGTGGGATCGCGGCGTATGCCGGCACAGCCACCAGCGACAGCATCACACTCAGCCCGAGAGCGACGACTGGCGCCCGGTGCCGCCGGCGGGCGACTTCTGGGACGGTCTGGGAACTCATGGCGACCCTTCTCGTGATCGCATCCGCGCAGCAGCGCACACACCGGCCCGGATGACAGGGGTGGGATCAGGCGGGTGCCTGACGTAGGTCGGACGCGCGCCGCCGCGTCGTCTTCTCAACGGACCGGGCTACTCTCGCTCCAAGCGAAACTCCCAGCGTCGGGGTCAGGAAAGCGCTTTCCGGAGCAGTGAGTCACTCTAATTGAAGTATCGTGCTGTTTCAATGTCTTCACACTGCCGGTCCCGGGGCTCCCGCCAGTATCCGATGACACCTTTGCCCGACGTCGTGCATCGCGACGAGACGTACCTCGGCCGCACCGCACACCGCGACGGCCCTACCGCGACGTTCGACCTCGACGACGCCACCGTCACCCTGGTCGTTGGGACGCGATGCCCGGCCGGGCCGAATGCGGCGAATCTTGCCATTACGCCTTGGAGTGCACCAGGTCAAGCTTAAATTTGGTGGCAAACCGGATGATTCTGTCGCCGAGCGTCCACGGGGGTTGACGTGTTTGGTGCATTGCGATCCCGTGGCCGCCACGGCTGGCGTTGGCGCAGTTCGTGAGCCACCCCCGCTTTCATGGAGCTTCTTGATCATGGTCTGATGGCCATGGGAAGGAAGATTCGTGCCAGCACCGAAGAAGTACTCACCTGATCTGCGGCAGCGTGCCGTGCGGTTGTATCGGGA
>NZ_BAAAQD010000024.1:0-204455 GCF_039531485.1 Dactylosporangium maewongense
GCCGTCCGCATCCTGCAACGCCTCCTGGCCATGACCGCCGCGATCTGGCACAACTGGCACACCGGCCAACCCGTCATGCGATCCCTGATCGCTTACGACCACTGAACCCTTGGAATAGACCGTCTAGTCGTCGACCATGACCGCGGCTCAGTCGTCGACCATGACCGCTGCGACCTCGGTGCGCGCCGCCCGCCGGGCGGGCAGCAGCGCGGCCACCGCACCGGCGGCCGCGGCGATGACGACGTAGAGCAGCAGCTGGCCGTACGGCACGACGGGGTACCCATGGCCGAACTGCCGGATCAGCCCCACCGACGCGGCCACGCCGACCAGCACGCCGAACCCGACGCCGACCACCGCGCCGACGAAGGCCATGAGCATCGCCTCGAGCACCAGCATCCCGCGCAGCTGGCCGCGGGACAGCCCGAGCGCCCGCAGCAGGGCCGACTCCCGGGTGCGCTCCAGCACCGACAGGGCGAGGGTGTTGGCGATGCCCGTCAGGCCGATCACGATCGACATGCCCAGCAGCGCGGAGAACACGCCGAGCTGCTCGTCGAGCGTGCCGGTGATCCGGGCCCGCCACTCGGCCTGGCTGCTGACCTGGGTGAGCGGCGCCTCTTTCAGCGCCGCGTCGACCGCCGCCCGCGAGTCGACCGGCGCGACCCCCTCGGCGGCCTTGACCAGCACCTGGTCGGGGTCGCCGGCACCGAACACGGTCGCGTAGTCGCTCCAGTCCAGCAGCGCCTGCCCGTCGGTCGGCGCGTCGTCGTACAGTGCGGCGACGGTCAACGTGAGGGTGCGGACCTGCACGGAGGAGCCGACGCGGGCCCCGATCTCGTCGGCGAAGAACCGGTTGAGCGCGACCGTGCCGGGCTTGAGCGCGCCGGCCGAGCCCGCGGTGATCTCGGGGCGCAGGACGGTGTCGAGGGCGCCGGGCTCCATCGTCCAGATCTGGGTGAACCGGCCGCCGACGTCGCCCTCGCGGCTGCGGGACGCGGCGACCGCGGCCAGCTCGCCGTGCGAGCGCAGGGTCGTCGTCACGGCCAGGGGCACCTTCCGGCTCTGCCCGTTGGGCGTGTAGACGCCGCTGATGATGTAGTCGACCGCGAAGTTCTCGTCGAGCTCCTGCTCGGCCTGCGCCCGCGCGGTCGCCAGCAGCACGCTGAAGACGCTCATCAGCGCCAGGCCGACCATGAGGGCGCTCGTGGTGGCCGCGACCCGCTTCGGGTTGCGCAGGGCGTTGGTGACCGCGAGCCGGCCGGCGGCGCCGAACAGCTTCGCCGGCGCCCAGCCCGCCCACGCCGTCAGCCGCGACACGATCAGCGGCGCCGCGATCACGATGCCGGTGAACACGAAGATGGCGCCCAGGAACACGATGGGCACGCCGCTGAACCCCGGCACCCTCGTGCCGGCGAGCATCAGCAGCGCACCGCCGGCCGCGGGCACCCCGGCCAGGACGATCCGCAGCAGCCGCCGGCCGGGCGCGACCTCGGCCAGGGCCGTGGTGCGCAGCGCCGCGATCGGCGGGATGCGGCTCGCGGTCGCGGCCGGCAGCAGCGACGCGATCACCGTGAAGAGCGTGCCGGCGAAGACACCGACCAGCACGGTCGTGGGTGTGACGATCAGCCGGTCGACGCGGACCCCGCTGCCGACGGTGTTGCGCCCGATGAGCAGCCCCTCGCCGACGACGGTGCTCACCAGCAGGCCGCCGAGGGAGGCGACGACGCCGACGACCACCGCCTCCAGGATCACCGAGCCGAACAGCTGCCGCCTGGACGCGCCGACGCAGCGCAGCAGCGCCAGCTCCCGGATCCGCTGCGCGACCAGGATCGCGAACGTGTTGTAGATGACGAACACGGAGACGGCGAGCGCGATCAACCCGAAGCCGAAGATCACGATCAGGAAGCCGTCGACGTACTTGGCGGCGGCCACGGCGTACTCGGCGCGCATCTGCGCACCCGTCATCACCCAGGCCCGGCCGCCGAGGGCCGACTCCAGGCGGGCGGCGAGCTCGGCCTGCGACACGCCCGGCTGCGCGGACACCACGACCTGCGCGTAGCCGTCGGCGCCGGTCAGCGTGCGCATGTCCGCCGGGGTGAGCGCGGCGACGGTGAAGCCCGCGAAGCGCTTGTTGGCGCCGAGATCCATGATGCCGACGAGGGTCAGCGCGACCGGCTTCTGGTCGAGGCCGACCACCGACACCTGCTCGCCGACCTTGAAGCCGTAGATCTCCGCGGTGGTGTCGTCGACCGCGATCTCGCCGGGCCGCTGCGGCTGCCGGCCGGTGCCGACGTCGTACATCGACAGGTGCTCGTCGCCGGGGGTCGACAGCGCCCAGCCGATCCGGCCCAGGTAGGAGATCAGTCGGCCGTTCCGGTCGAGCATGGGCAGCCGCTCGGCCATCCTGCCGTCGGCGTGCGCGACGCCGGGCACGGCCTTGACCTCCTCGACGATGCCGGTCTCGAAGCGCTGCCCCGACTCGCTGAACCCGGACGAGCCCACGGACGCGTCGACGTGCTTCGCGGCGCGCGCGAGATCGTCGTAGAAGGCGGCCTTGGCCGTGTCGCCATAGACCAGGGTGCCGGCGAGGAAACCGACACCGATCATGATGGCCGTAGCGGTCAGCAGCAGCCGGAGCTTGTGCGCCCGGAGCCCGGCGAGAGTTGTACGCAGCATCGGCCGCGACTGTACCCAGAGCAGCTGAGGGGAGTCTGACAATGGTGTCGATGTGGGCACTCATCCGGCGCTGGTTCGACCCCGACGAGGTGCGCTCGGTCGGCGCCACGCCCGACTACCGGTTCTCCCTGGCCAACGAGCGCACGTTCCTGGCCTGGCTGCGCACGGCGCTCGCGCTGGTCGGCGGCGGGCTGGCGGTCGCACAGTTCCTGCCCGGACACCGGCTGCGGATCGTCATCGCCGTGTCACTCTTCGCGCTCGGCGGGCTGGTCGCGATCCGCGCGGTCGACCACTGGGCCCGCAGCGAACGGGCGATGCGGCTGGGTGAGGCGCTGCCACCGTCGCGCTTCCCCGGCATCCTGGCGCTGATCGTCGCGGTGGGGGCGGTCGCGCTGCTGGTGGCGACGTTCCTGTGACGCCCTCCGGCCCGCCCGCGAGACCGCCCGAACCCTCCGACGACGGCCCACACACGGTGCAGCCCTCGGACGACGGGCCGCCGGGCGCGCAGCTGGAGCGCACCATGCTCTCGTGGCGCCGCACGACCGTGTCCTTCACCGCCGTGGCGCTGCTCCTGGCGAGGTTCGCCGTGATCGAGGCACCCCGGCCGGTCGCCCTCGCCGCGGTCGCCGCCGTCGGCCTCACCTGGGCCGTCGCGATTCACCTGATCAGGATGAGAATCGCCGGGCTCACCCGCCCTGTGCGCCGCACACTGCCCCTCGTCGTCACGCTCATCCTCCTGTACAGCCTGACGGGCACCCTCTTGCTGGTGTCATAGGGCGCCCCACTGCGTCATGATGGCGAAATGGGACGTGCGCTGCCCTTTCTCATCGTTCTCGTCGCGACGCTGGTCGCGTTGATCGACTGCCTGTCCACGGACCGCGACGACGTCCGGGGACTGCCCAAGACCGTCTGGTGTCTCGTCATCCTGCTGCTGCCCGTCGTGGGCGTGATCGCCTGGTTCTTCGCGGGCCGACCCTTCACGACCGAACAGCACGCCGGCGTCGCCGCCGCGGGCGGGACCCGTCGCCGGCCGTCGAGGCCCGTCGCCCCCGACGACGACCCCGACTTCCTGCGCAACATCGACACCACCCGGGCCCGCAACGACGCCGAGCTCCTGCGCCGCTGGGAGGAAGACCTCAAGCGCCGCGAGGACGAGTAACCCGCGCCGCCTCCGGTGCTGCCGGCGACTCCGGCGGCTCCAGCGGCGCGGGCGTCCTCGGTACACACAGTGTCAGCGCGGCGGGCGCGATCCGGGCCACGAGCATGCGGGCCGGCGCGACCACGTCGCCGTCCAGCTCGCGGGCCTGGTCCTGGCCGGTGTGCACCTCGACCTTCCGCGCCCGGAAGGTCTCCAGCTGCCGGGTCCCGCCCCGGCGCATGACCACGCCCCAGCCGAGCATGATCCAGTCGGTGAGGTCGCGCGGGGTCAGGACCGCCACGTCGAGCCAGCCGTCGTCCGGCCGCGCGTCCGGCAGCAGCGGGATCCCGCCCTGCAGGCGGCCCACGTTGGCGACGAGGACGCCGCGGGCCCGGCGGCGGATCCAGCGGCCGCCGTCCAGCCGGATCCGCATCAGGACCCGCTTGCGGCTCAGCCTCCGGGCGCCCGCCGCGACGTACGCCAGCCAGCCGAAGCGGCGCTTCGCGGTGTCGGGGGTGGCGTCGAGCATCTCCGCGTCGAAGCCCATGCCCGCCATGACGGTGAACGTGCCGGGGTGCCCGGTGCTGGTGTCGGCGCCGTCCACGATGCCGACGTCGATGCGGCGCCGGTCCCCGTGGATCGCGACCTCGACCGCGGCCCGCACGTCGCGGGTGATGCCCAGGTTGGTGGCGAGCAGGTTCCCGGTGCCGGACGGGACGAGCGCCAGGGCGACGTCCGTGCCGGCGAGCACCGAAGCGACCGCCATCACGGTGCCGTCGCCGCCGCAGACGAACGCCACGTCGACGCCGGCCTCCACCGCCTGGACCGCCATCCCGCAGCCGGGGTCCTCGGGGGTGGTGGTGAGCCACAGCGGCTCCGGCCAGCCCGCCTCGCCGAGCAGGTCGCAGATCTCCCTGCGCCGCTCGTCCAGGTCGAGGACCTTCGACGGGTTGACGATGACCGCGCTGCTGGTCACGCCGCCGCCTCCGCTGCGCTCCGGCGTCGGCCCGACCCGACCTGCAATACCGGCAATACCGGTGAGCGACCCGAGCCGCTCCGCTGGCCGCTCACGTACCCACCTTGCGGAAGCGTGCCTGGAAGAAGCAGTACACCCCGAACGCCGCGACGCCGACAGCGACGGCAAGCAGGAGGAACTTGCCGAACGGCTGGGCGACGAGGGTGTGCAGCGCCGCGTCGAGCCCGCGGGACTTGGCGGGGTCGTTGGTGATCGCGGCCTGGAGCAGCAGGACACCCACGATGCCGAATGCGACCCCCTTGGCGATGTAGCCGATCTGGCCCGCCCTGGTCGCCGCCTTGCGGGTCTTCGGGTTCGCCGCGCCGAAGTTCAGCTTCCGCTCGAACTTGCGCTTCCATCCGTACCAGAGCATCCCGGCACCGAAGGCGAGCACACCCAGCCCGATCAGCCCCACCAGCCAGACCCCGGCGGGCTTCGCCATGATCCCGGCGGTGAACTGCTGCTGCTGGCTGGCGCTGGAGGACGGCGCGCCGGTGATGACCTTGCCGGCGGTCCACGCGAGTGCGGCGTAGATCACGACCCGCCCGGCCGAGGCGACCCGCTCCCAGACCCGCTCCTTGCCCTGCACGTCGCGGTGACCCCAGATCGCGAGGGCGACCTGCCAGAGCGCGAGCGCGACCAGGCAGATGAGCACGAACCACAGCAGCAGCTTGCCGAACGGCTGCTCCGCGAGCTTCTGGAAGGCGCCGGACTGGTCGCCCTCCTGCCCGGCCTCGCCGAACGCGATCTGTGCCGCCACCCAGGCGAGCGCGAGGTGCAGCAGGCCGTACCCGACGAACCCGACCTTGGTCAAATTCTTGAACAGGTCACTCTGCGTGGCGCGGTGTGCTGTGTCGGCGGGGGTCATGTTCTCGTTCTCCCCCGACTGGGCATGTTGGCAAACGTGAGGACGCAGAGATCCGCTCTTTGGCGCATGGCCGGCTTCGGTGCCGCCGCGCTGCTGTTCAGCCTCCTGATCATCGCCGTGCGCGTGCGCTGGGTGCCGCTGGAGTCGGTCGACCGCGGCGTCGCCGAGAGCCTCAACGAGGCTGTCGCCCCGAGTGACTTCCTGGTGACGCTCATGGGCGGTATCAGCAGGATCGGCAGCTTCGGCGTGATGGCCTGGCTGGTCGCGATCGGCACGACGCTCGTGCTGGTCCGCAAGCAGTACAGGCTCGCCGCGTTCCTGGTGGCGACCACCGTCGGCGGGCTCATCCTCGACCCGACGCTGAAGCTGGCCGTCGGCCGGCTGCGGCCGGTCGTCGAGCAGCCCGTCGCGCACGGCGGCGGCAACAGCTTCCCCAGCGGCCACTCGCTCAACTCGCTGATCTGCTACACGGCGCTGCTGCTGGTGTTCCTGCCGGCGCTGCGGCCCCGCTGGCGCAGGCCGGCGGTCATCGCGGTGGGCTTCGTCGTCGCGCTCGTCGGGTTCAGCCGGCTGGCGCTCGGCGTGCACTTCCTGTCCGACGTGATCGGCGGCTGGTCGCTGGGCATCGCCTGGCTCGGGCTGTGCGCCACCGCGTTCGAGCTGATCCGGCACCACGAGGGCCTGCGGGTCACCGAGCCGCTCGAGGAGGGCCTGGAGCCGGAGGCCGCCGACGACCTGCGCCCCACGGAGCCGCACGTGCACCGGCCGGGCACCGCGCGGACCCTCGCCCTGGGCGCCGTCGCCTGGGTCTTCACGTTCGGCACGCTCGTCGCGCTCGGTCTGCCCCTCGCGCGGTACCGCGACGGCAACGGCAACGTCCTGTGGGACTCGACGATCCCGCACTGGTTCGCCGCGCACCGCAGCGACGTCCTCGGCCACGTGTCGATCGTCGGCAGCGAGGTCGGCAACACCCACGCGATCCTCGCGATCGGCCTCGTCATCGGCGCCGTGTCCCTCGCCGCGATCCGCCGCTGGCGGCCGGTGATCTTCCTGGTGGCGGTCATGTTCGGCGAGCTGAGCCTGTTCCTGGCCAGCGCCGCGATCGTCGGCCGGGCCCGGCCCGACGTGGAGAACATGGACGGGCCGATGCCGACGTCGAGCTTCCCGTCCGGGCACGTCGCCGCCACGATCATGATCTGGGCGACCGCGGCCCTGCTGGTCTTCCCGCGGACCCGCGCCTGGTGGCGGTGGGTGCTGCCGGTGCTGGCGGTCGCGATGCCGCTGTGGGTCGCGGTTTCTCGCATGTACCGCGGAATGCACCACCCGACCGACATCGTCGGCAGCGTCCTGCTGGCAGCGCTGTGGCTTTCGGCGATGTACTGGCTGGTCACGCCCAACTGCGACCTCGCCGAGCAGCCGTGCGAGGAGGACCTGGCGGAGCCGGCCGGCGACTTACAGGACGCTCCACCAGCCCGATCCGGCCCACCCGCTCCACCCGCTTCCGGCGCCTCCGTCTCCAAGGCGGCGGGTGCGTCACGATGAAGTCGGACTGGTTCCTCACGGAGGAGGAGCGGGGCAACCCGCACACCAGGATCACAGCGTGGACCGACGGCAACGCCGTCCGGCCGCTGATCGACGGCAAGGCGTACTTCGCCGAGCTGTACACCGCGATCGAACGGATGGAGCGCGGCGACCTGCTGCTGTTCACCGACTGGCGCGGCGACGTCAGCCAGAGGGTCACCAGGAACGGCCCGTCGATCGGCGACGTGCTGTGCGACGCCGCCCGCCGCGGCGTGCGCGTCAAGGGGCTCATCTGGCGCTCGCACTGGAACGCGCTGCAGTTCAGCGCGGCGGAGAACCGGCGCTTCGCCCGGAAGATCGAGGCGGCCGGCGGCGAGTGCCTGCGCGACATGCGGGTCCTCGTCGGCGGCTCGCACCACCAGAAGCTGGTCGTCCTGCGCCACCCCGGCCGGCCGGAGCTGGACCGCGCGTACGTCGGCGGCATCGACCTCTGCCATGGCCGCCGCGACACCCAGTCCCACGAGGGCGACCCGCAGGCGGTCGAGATCACCCCGAAGTACGGCAAGCGCCCACCGTGGCACGACGTGCAGCTGGAGCTGCGCGGCCCGGTGGTCGGCCAGGTCGAGGCCACGTTCCGGGAACGCTGGGAGGACCCGTCGGCGCTGTCGCGCAACCCGCTGCACTGGTTCCAGGGCAAGGTCGAGGACGAGAACCTGGACCCGGACCGGCTGCCGCCGCAGCTTCCCGACCCGCCGCCGGCCGGCTCACTGAGCGTGCAGCTGCTCCGGACATACCCCTACCGGCGCGGCGGCTACCCGTTCGCCCCCGAGGGCGAGTTCAGCGTCGCGCGCGGCTACGGCAAGGCGGTCCGGCGCGCGCGGCGGCTGATCTACCTGGAGGACCAGTACCTCTGGTCGCCGAAGGTCGCCAGCTGCTTCGCCGACGCACTGCGGGAGCACCCGGAGCTGCACCTGATCGCCGTCGTCCCGCGCCATCCGGACCGGCCCGACAAGCTCGGCAGCATGCCGCAGCTGTACGGCCGGGAGCGCGCCCTCGCCATGCTCCGCGAGGCGGGCGGCGACCGGCTGCACGTCTTCAGCCCGGAGAACGCCGCCGGCACCCCCATCTACGTGCACGCCAAGGTCTGCGTCGTGGACGACACCTGGGCCACCACCGGCTCCGACAACGTGTCGCTGCGCTCCTGGACCCACGACTCGGAGCTGACCTGCGCGGTCCTCGACCCCGCCGGCAGCTACGCCCGGGACCTGCGCGAACGGCTGTGCCGGGAGCACCTGGAGCTCGACGAGCTGCCCGAGGGCCCGATCGAGGAGGTCTTCGACGCCTCCGCGAAGGCGCTGCAGGCGTGGCACGACAGCGGCCGGATCGGTCCCCGCCCACCCGGGCGGCTGCTGCCGTACCGCCCACCCACGGTTCCGCGCCGTACCGTCACCTGGGCGCGTGTGGTGTACAACACCATCCACGACCCGGATGGCAGGCCACGGCGGCTGCGCCGGGAGGGTGCCTTCTGAGCGTTTTGCGCCGTTCACCAAGCCGTCTTGTCGGCATGCTCATATTGCGCGATGACAGCGTGGCAGCTCGCCTGCATCGACATGGCGGGGACGACGGTGCGGGACGACGGCCTGGTCGAGCAGGCCTTCACGGTCGCCTTCGCGGGCGAGGGCGTGGCCCCCGGCACCCCGCAGCACGAGCGGATGCTCGCCGTCGTCCGCAAGACGATGGGCCAGAGCCGCATCGAGGTCTTCCGCCTGCTCCTCGACGGTGACGAGAAGCGCGCCCAGGCCGCCAACGAGACCTTCGAGGAGGCCTACGGCCTGCTCGTCGACGAAGGCGCCGTGCTGCCCATCCCCGGCGCGCTGGAGGCCATCAAGACGCTCCGCACGGCGGGGATCAAGGTCGCCCTGACCACCGGCTTCGCCCGCGCCACCCAGGAGGCCATCATGGACGCCCTGGGCTGGTGGGGCCAGGTCGACCTGGTCCTCTCCCCCGCCGACGCCGGCCGCGGCCGCCCCTTCCCAGACTTCATGCTGGTCGCCGCCCTGAAGCTCGGCGTCGAGGACGTCCGCCGCATGCTCGTCGTCGGCGACACCCCGCTCGACCTCATCGCCGGCCGCCGCGCCGGCGCCGGCCTCCTCGTGGGCGTCCTCACCGGCGCCGGCGACCGCCAGGCCCTCCAGTCCTCCGGCGCGGACGAGGTGATCGGCTCGATCGGCTCCCTCCCCCGCCTCCTAGGCCTGGAGTAACCCCACCCCTCGCTTCCCCCGTGATCCGGAAGACTTATCGACGCCAGAGCGACAAATCTCTTCCGGATCACGGGAACAGCGCCGATCGACGCCCGCCTCACATGATCCGGAAGACCTTGTGCACCTATGACTGCACGAAGTCTTCCGGATCACGAGAACGGCAGACAGCGACACCCGCACCGCAACCCGCAGCTCGGCCGAGACCGCACTCCCGCGGCGCTGATCGACGTCCTCAAACCCGTGATCCGGAAGACTTATCGACGCCAGAGCGACGAAAACTCTTCCGGATCATGAGAACTGCGCTGATCGGACGCCGGCGCCACGCGTGATCCGGAAGACCTTGTGCACCTATGACTGCACGAAGTCTTCCGGATCACGAGAACGGCAGACAGCGACACCCGCACCGCGACCCGCAGTCCGAACAAGGCCGGCACGCGTCCAGGAACGCGCAGCAGCAGATGCCGCCGGCACCGCACACCGCGACCGGCCGTGACCGCGCTGATCGACGCCTCCCAAACCCGTGATCCGGAAGACTTATTGACGCCAGAGCGACAAGAACTCTTCCGGATCATGAGGACTGCGCTGATCGGACGCCGGCGCCACGCGTGATCCCGAAGACCTTGTGTACCTATGACTGCACAAGGTCTTCGGGATCATGGCGGGCGCTAGGCGAGGTTGGACGAGCGGGGGTAGGCGTCCTCGGGGTCGGTGAGGACGTTGACCAGGTACGGCACTCCTGAGGCGAACGCCCGCTCGAAGGCGCCCGCGAGGTCGGCCGGCTTCTCGACGGTCTCGCCGGCGCCGCCGAGGGCCTTGACCACGTCGTCGTAGCGGAGGCCGGGCTGCAGGTCGGCGGCGACGTCGTAGCCGTAGATGTTGCGCATCGGGTGCTTCTCCAGGCCCCAGATGCCGTTGTTGCCGACCACGATCACGACGGGCAGCTGCTGGCGGACCAGCGACTCGACGTCCATCAGCGAGAAGCCCGCGGCGCCGTCGCCCATCAGGACGCAGATCTGGCGGTCCGGGTACGTCACCCGGGCGCCCATGGCGTAGCCCATGCCGGTGCCGAGGCAGCCATACGGCCCCGGGTCCAGCCACGTGCCCGGCTGCGACGGCTCGAGGTACTTGCCCGCGTAGGAGACGAAGTCGCCGCCGTCGCCGATCGTGACGGCGTCGTCGGCAAGGACCTTGCGGAGCTCGCCGTAGACCCGGCTCGGCTTGATCGGATCGGTGTCCGCCTCCAGGGCCTGCTGCTCCTTGACCCGGCCGGCGTCCTCCGCGGCCCGCAGCGCCTCGATCCACTCCTCGTGGTCGGCGACCGGTCCACCGTGCGCCGCGAACGCCCCCAGAATCGCGCGCAGGTCGCCCGACGGAGCGGCCGCCGGGGTGACGTGCCCGGCCCGCTGCGACGGCGCGTCGGTGACGTGCACGACCTGCGCCCCGCCGAAGTCGCCGAACCCGAGCCGGAAGTCGAGCGGGGTGCCGACGACGGCGATCACGTCCGCGCCGCCGAACGCCGCCTTGCGCGCCCGCGAGAACGCCAGCGCGTGCGACGGCGGCAGCGTGCCCCGGCCCATACCGTTGGCGAACACGGGGATCCGCAGCGCCTCGGCCGCCTCCCGCAGCGCGGCGGTCGCGTGCCCGGCCCACACGTCAGAGCCCGCGATGATCACGGGCCGCTGCGCGGCGGCGAGCAGCTGGACCGCCCGCGCGACCTCGTCCGGATCCGGTTCTTCAGCCGGTACCGCCGGCGCGGGCGCCAACTCGACGCCGTCCGCCTGCGAGAACACCACCTCCAGCGGCAGGTCCACGAAGACCGGGCCGCGGTGCGGGGTCAGCGCGGCGAGCGCCGCCGCCTGCATGCGGGCGTAGACCTCGTCGGTGGCGAAGATGGTCTCCGCGTGCTTCGTGACCGCGCGGACGATCGGCAGGTGGTCCATCTCCTGCAGGCTGCCCGAGCCCCAGCGGAACTGCGGCGCCCTGCCCCCGATCACGACGACCGGAGCACCGTTGAACGACGCGCTGGTCAGCCCGGACACGCCGTTGGTGACGCCGGGGCCGGCGGTCAGGACGGCAAGGCCCGGACGGCGCTGGAGCTTGGCGACGGCCTCCGCGGCGAACACGGCGGACTGCTCGTGCCGGACGTCGACGATGCGCACGCCGGTCTTGTGGGCGGCGTCGTACAGCGGGAACACGTGCGCACCGGAGAGCGTGAACAGCTCCTCGACCCCGAACCCCCGCAGTGCCGCGAGAGCCAGGTCCCCGCCGTGCCCGTCGATCTGCGTCATGCACCCTCCTCGATCAGCTCCGACCGACGCGAATGTTACTCACTTTCGCCCGCCGGCGGGGGCTTCACCGCACACTCGGGTCGAGCCACCCGGCGACCGGCGGCGGCCAGTGGTCGGTGGTCAGGTAGTAGGAGACATACCCGGCGACGACCGGGGTCACGATCAGCAGCACGAGCACCAGCAGGGTGAGCATCGCACGCGCGAACGGACCCCGCCGCTCACGCTGGCGCGGCCGCCGATCGTCGCGCGGCGTGGGGCGTGACTGCGCCTGCCGCTCCTGCACCGGGCGCTGGCCGCCGGAAGCCTGGCGGATCGGGCCGCCGTGCTCGTCATAGCGCGTCGCGGGCTCGGCCGACGCTCCCCCGGACACGAAGATCTGGCCACCGGCCCTGTTCGGGGGCGCCGACACCGGCGGCCCGCCATAGTTGGCCGGCGGCCCAGACATCGGCTGGTTGTAGTTGGCCGGCGGCGCTGAGGACGGCTGGTTGCGCCCGTACGTCGCGGGCGGCCCAGACATCGGCTGGTTGAAGGCCTGCTGGCCGCCCGCCGGCTGCCCATAGGTCGCCGGCGGCGCGGAGGACGGCTGGTTGCGCCCATACGTCGCGGGCGGCCCAGACATCGGCTGGTTGGTGTTGGCCGGCGGAGCCGACGCGGGCTGACCGTAGCCGGCCGGGGGCGCGGACACCGGCGGCCCGTAGTTGACCGGGGGCGCCGAGGCCGGCACGCCATAGCCGCCCTGCGTGCCCGTGGCCTGCCCACCCGCGTAGTTGCCCGGGGGGGCCGACGCCGGATACGCCGGATACCCACCACCGCCGGCCCCGGGCGGCGCCGACATCGGCACGCCGGACATCGGCGCGTTGCTCCCGGCCGGCTCCGTGGCGAACGTCCCCGCCTCGGGCCACAACGGCGCATCCGCCCCCTGCAACCCACCGCCGCCCTGCCCGGCACCGCCCTGCCCACCGCCGGCCCCGCCGCCCTGACCGCTGCCGGCACCAGGCTGAACCCCACCGCCTTGGCCCGGACCGCCCTGACCCGGACCGCCCTGGCCCGCACCGAACTGGCTGGCACCAGGCCCCCCGCCGGCAGGCTGCCCCGCACCGAACTGCCCCGCCCCGGCCGCACCCGACAGGCCCACCGCGCCGAACTGCCCCGCGCCCGACGGCCCACCCGCCGCGCCGAACTGGCCCGCACCCGACGGCCCGCCCGCCGCGCCGAACTGCGCACCCGCCTGCGGGCCGCCGGACGTCGGCGCCGGAGACTGCCAGTCGACGCCCTGCACCTGCGGGAACCTCCCGGTCGCCGGGCCGGGCGCGGGCGCCGCCGTCGCCTGGATCTCCGTCGAGCCGGTCAGCATGCTGCCCTCAGCGACCACCAGCTCGGGCTGCTCGATCACCACGGGGGCCGTGCCCAGCGCGCGGTGCAGCAGCGTGCCGACCAGGGGCATCCTGCTGGACCCGCCGACCAGGAACACGCCCGCGATGCTGCCCTCGCTCAGCTGCGCCCAGCGCATGACGCCCTGCGTGACGCGGACCGTCTGCTCGAGCAGCGGCTGCGCGAGGCGCTCCAGCTCGTCGCGGGTGAGGTGGACGTCGATGTTGAGCAGCGGCACCGTCAGGTCCGAGGCGGGCTGGCGGGACAGCCGCTCCTTCGCCACCCGCGCGTCGTCGAAGAGCAGCCGCCGGGCCCGGCGGTCCTCGACCGTCTGCGGGCTCATCAGCCGCTGCCACTCCTGCGGCGCCTGTGGCTCGCAGATGGAGGCGATGTGCGCCACGATCGCGTTGTCGACGTCGATGCCGCCGATGTCGTCGCGGCCGTCGACGGCGAGCACCTCGAAGCCACCCTGGGTGCGGGCGACGACGCTGGCGTCGAACGTGCCGGCGCCGAAGTCGTGCACGACGACGACCGAGCCGACGGGCACGTCCTTGCCGAGCACCTGGGTGAAGTAGGCCGCGGCCGCGACCGGCTCGGGCACCAGCCGCACCCGGCCCAGCCCCGCGGCCTGGGCGGCGTCGGAGACGGCGAGCCGGCGGGTGGCGCCCCACGACGCCGGGAAGGTCACGGTCACCTCGGACGCGACGTCGCCGACCGTGCGGGTCCACTCGTCGCGGACGCGCCGCAGGACGGTGGCGACGAGCTCGTTGACGGGGATCTCCCGGTCGCCGAGCAGGACCGTGCCCTCGTCGATGCGACGCTTCGGGTTGGGCTCGAACCGGGCCGGCTCCAGGCGGGCGCTGTGCACCGCGTCGCGACCGACGATGACGGTGCCGCCAGGCTCGGCATAGACAGCGGAGGGCAGCAGCGGAGAGCCGTCGAAGAGCAGCGCACGGGACCGGCCGTCTGGCCACCGCACCACGGCGACGGTGTTGGAGGTGCCGAAGTCGACACCGAGCCGAATCCCTGGCGTTGGCATGCCCCGAAGTCTAGGCGCCGGGTACGACGGTTCTCACTCCTCGGCGTCTGCCGTCGCGTTGCCGACTGAAGGCGCTGGTGGACGCAGCGGACGGACCCAGGCACGGGCGCTCGGCAGCAGGAGCAGCAGCGCCGATCCCAGGTACACACCAGTGACCGCCAGCCAGGCGGGCTGGTGCGCCCCCGAGGCGGTGTACGCGCCACCGAACGCGAGCAGCACGCACAGCGCGATCGGATACCACAGGTGCCCGTTGCTGCCGCGGCGCAGCCGCCGCGCGCCGTGCGTGTACAGGATCGCGAACGCGAGCGAGCCCAGCCCGGCGTACAGGCCTGCCTGCCAGCCCGCGGCCGTCAGCTCCTCCGTGTCGCTCACCTTGTAGACGACCAGCACGAGGGCGACCAGGCCGGTCGAGATGTACATGAGCACGCCGTACAGGGTCAGGAAGCCCGCGGGCCAGCGGATCGCACCGGGCGCGATCCGACGCGGCGGTGGCGGCACGGGCGGCATGACGTACTGCGGCACGTAGACGACCTGCGGCGGAGGCGGCTGGTAGAACACGGGCCGCGGCGGATACACCTGTTGCGGCGGCATCCGGTGTACCGGCGGTGCGGGGCTGAACGGCACGGCACCCGGCGAGACCGGCCCACTCGCACCCGAGACCGGCGCGACGCCCGGCCCGGCACCGGCCGGCGACACCGGCATCACGACCGGCGACCCAGCCGGCGGCAGCACGCCCGGAGGCGTCACGGCCGGCGTCACGGCCGGCGGGAGCAACCCAGAAGGCGGCGGCACCGGCGACCCGACCGGCGGCAGCGGCCCACGCGGCACGGGTGGCACGGACGGGGTCACCGGCGACCCCGGGGGCGGGACCACGACGGCGGGCGACGGCGCCGGCCGTACCGGCGAAACAACCGCGACAGGAGGCTGCGACGGCGACGCGACGGACGCCGAACCCCTGGGGCGGGCGGCCGGGACCACGGCGGCGGACGGCTTGTCGATCCGCGCGCCGACCAGGACGCTGCCCTCGGCGACCACCATCTCCGGCTGCTCGATCGTCACCGGCGGCTTGCCGAACGCGCGGTGCAGCTCGGTGGCGACCAGCGGGATCTGGCTCGCCCCGCCGACCAGGAAGATGCCCGCGACCTGCCCGGCCGTGACCCGCGACAGCCGGACGGTCTCGGTCAGCACCCGCACCGAGCGCTCCACCAGCGGCCGCGCCGCCGCCTCGAACTCGTCGCGGGTGAGCTGCACGTCGACGTCCAGCAGCGGGACCAGGACCGTGACGGAGGAGGCGCGCGACAGTCGCTCCTTCGCCTCCCGGACCTCGTCGCGCAGCAGCCGGGCGGCCCGCGCCTCCTCGATCGTCGACGGCGCGACCAGCCGCTGCCAGCGCTCCGGCGGCAGGGTCCGGCCGATCATCGCGAGGACGACCTCGTCGAAGTCGAGCCCGCCGAGGTCGTCGCGGCCGTCGACGGCGAGCACCTCGAAGCCGTCCGCGGTGCGCGCGACGACGCTGCCGTCGAACGTGCCGGCGCCCAGGTCGTAGACCACGACGGCGGAGCCGACGGGCACCATGTGGCGCAGCACCCGCACGAAGTAGGTGGCGGCGGCGACCGGCTCGGGGACCAGGGTCGCGGCCGGGAGGTCCGCCGCCCGCACCGCGGCCGCCAACGCCTTGCGACGGGTGGACGCCCAGTTGGCGGGGTGTGTCACGGTGACCGCCTCGGGCGGACCACCGGCCGTGCGGGCGAACTCGGCGCGCACCCGCCGGAAGACGGCGACCAGCAGGTCGTGGACCGGCACCTCCTGCTCGCCCAGGAAGACGTGACCGTCGTCGATGCGGCGCTTCGGGTTGGGCTCGAAGCTGGCCGGGGCGCGCCGGGCGCTGTGCAGTGCGTCGCGGCCGACGACGAGCTCGCCGTCCTCCCAGAACGTCGCCGACGGCAGCAGCGGGGTGCCGTCGAAGAGCAGCGGCCGGGCCCGGCCGTCGGGCCAGCGGGCCACGGCGACGGTGTGCGACGTGCCGAAGTCCACGCCCAGGGCCACCATGCCCGGAATCCTAAGGGTTACGCGGACTGCTCCACTGCCCGCTGCAAGGCGCGGTAGATCTGCCCGAACTTCGGTGAGTCCGTGGTCGAGTAGATCATCGACTCGCCCTGCCGGGTGCGCACCCAGATCTCGTGCACGCCCTTGCCGTGGTCGTGCGCCCGGTCGAGCAGGTCCAGCAGCCCCTCCACGCTGAAGGCCACGATCCCGCCGATGACGATGATCCCGAGGATGCCGCCCGCGATGTACATCGTGGAGTCCGGCCCGTTGAAGTCGATCCGGCGCGCGGCCGTGCCGGCGGCGATGAGCAGCCCGATGATCAGCAACACCGCCCCGCCGCGGGTCGCGAGCATGTACGCGCCCTGCACCAACCGCCCGGATCGCCGGTGCCAGATGTACGTCAGCGTCTCCAGCGGATACCAGGCGGCGTCGACCTGCACACCGGCGGAGCTGATGTGCACCTCGTGATCGCGGTAGAACGTCGTCGCCATGGCACATCTGACGGTACGCCGGAATACGCTGCGGGCAACGACAACGACGTTGAGGAGACACAGTGGGCGACACCAGGCTGGTCCAGCTGGAGATCGAAGACGGTATCGGCACCATCCGCCTCTCCAGGCCGCCGGTCAACGCGCTGAACATCCAGATCCAGGAGGAGCTGCGCGAGGCCGCCGCGGCCGCGACCACCGATCCTTCGGTGCGGGCGGTCATCCTGTACGGGGGAGACAAGGTCTTCGCGGCCGGCGTCGACATCAAGGAGATGGCCGGAATGGGCTACTCCGAGATGGCCGCCAGGGCCACCGCGCTCACCGGGGCCTTCGACGCCGTCGCGCGCATCCCGAAGCCCGTCGTCGCGGCCGTCAACGGGTACGCCCTGGGCGGCGGCTGCGAGCTCGCCCTGACCGCGGACTGGCGCGTCGCCGCCGAGGACGCGACCCTGGGCCAGCCGGAGATCACTCTCGGCGTCATCCCCGGCGCGGGCGGCACGCAACGCCTGGCCCGCCTCATCGGCCCTGCCCGCGCCAAGGACCTCATCATGACCGGACGCTTCGTGAAGGCCCCCGAGGCGCTGACGATCGGCCTGGTCGACAAGGTCGTCCCCGCCGCCGAGGTGTACGCGACGGCGAAGGCCATGGTCGAGCCGTTTGTCCACGGCCCGGCCCTCGCCCTGCGCGCCGCGAAGCTCGCCGTCGACAACGGCCTGGACATGGACCTCGCCTCCGGCCTGGCCTGGGAGAGCCAGCTGTTCGCCGCCCTGTTCAGCACCGACGACAAGAACGAGGGCATGACCGCCTTCATCGAGAAGCGCAAGCCCAACTTCGCCTGACCCTCACTTCATGATCCCGTGCGATTCAGGGAGCCAGGACCACCAGAACCGCACGGGATCACGAGGCGAACCGCGATCACGGCACGCACGGCACCCACGAGCGCCGCCCGCCACCATGATCGAAGGCCAGCCCTGGCCGCCCGCACAGCCACCCCGCGACTTCGATCACGACGCCCCCAACGGCGCTGGACCGTGTGAGGACGGCAGCCGGGGAACGTCACGCGACCGCAGCACGGACCGCAACCACGAGAACCGACCGCCACCATGATCGAAGAACAGCCCTGGCCGCCCGGACAGCCACCACGCGACTTCGATCACGGTCGACACGGCGACGACCGCCTCACAGAGAAAGACCGCAGCGGCGGCCAAGTCCGCGGTCAGGGTGCGTTGCGCTGGTCGTGAAGCCCAGGGCGCGAGTGCGACATCGGCGATCGGTGCGACGTGCACGGGTCGTGAAACCAACGACGGCAGGTGCTGCGGCGGCGGTCGGTGGGATGTGGGCTGGTTGTGAAAGCCAACGACGGTGTGGAAGGTATCGAACGACGCCCTCGACGGATCCCCGCACGTGGACAGCGACCACCAAAGGCCGCCAACCCAGCGGAAGGCGCGACCGGCACGGAGGGGTAGGTCAGCGGCGGCCCTCGCAGCGGGGGTCGGGCGGGGTGGGCCGGCGGGCCGGGGCGATCCAGCTCAGCGCCGTCTGCTCCACCGACCAGCCGTGCGCGTCGACGGTGCTGGCCGGCGGCCGGTCGCCCGCGTCGCAGAGGACCTTCGCCTGGACGCTGTCGTTGAGGACGAAGTGGACGGTGCCGCTCGTGTCGAGCAGCGTCGTCATCCGGTCGTCGACGGTGATCACCGAGCCGACGAGCAGCCCGTCGTCGGTGTCGACGGCGACCGTCGGCAGGATCGGGGCGCGCAGGAACACGACCCCGACCAGGAACGGCGCCGCGAACGCGGCCACCACGGCCGGCCAGTGCGTCACGGCCCGCGCCGCCCACGCCGGCACCGGCCCGGTCAGCAGCGGCGTCACCAGCGGCGGCAGCGCCAGCAGTACGAACGTGACCGGCTCACCCTCCCGCAGCGCCGCGACGATCGCCGGGCCGAGGAACGCGTACTCCAGCACGGCCGCGACGAACGGCAGCACCACGCCCGTGGCGGCCGCCGCCGCGCCCACGCCGGCCGCCCGCTGCCGCACGACCAGGCCGAGGATCGACAGCGCGACCATGACCAGCAGCGGCAGGAACCGCAGCTGCCAGGTCAGCCCGCCGATCACCAGCGCCACGACGACCACCCAGTCGGGGATCCGCCGGGCGGCAGCGGCCAGCCGGGACGTCGCCGCGGCGGCCGGGTCGCTGAGCTCCAGCAGCGCGCCCAGCACCCGGGTCAGCAGCAGCATCGCCGGAAACACCCACAGCAGCGCGATCACCAGCGTGCTCAGCAGGCCCAGCGGGCTCACGTACTGCACGAAGAGCAGCATGGTCTGCACGTTCTGCCGGCTGAGATACCACAGCCGCAGCACCAGCAGGACGATCGGGAACGTGGGCAGCAACGGCAGCAGCCACTGCCGGTCGCCTACTTCTCCCACGGCCACTGGCGGACGTCCACCTTCGGCACCTCGGGCTGGTGGTCGATCGCCACCTGCTGATTCGGGCTGAACCGCTGCTCGCTGCGCAGGTACTTGTCATACGCCTGCTCCCACCGCCGGTCGGTGGCGTCGTGCGCCGAGCGGTACAGGTACAGGTTCACCAGGGTTTGTAAGGCCTCGTTGTCACCGCAGTTGATCCCCCACCGCTCGTCGCCGGTGAGCCCGACGTCGTGGTGCACGAGGGTCTGCCCGCCGTCCTCCGCGACGAAGCCGGCGAGGATCGCCGCGTCGGTCGTGACCGCGTCGAACTCGCTCGCCTTGAGCCCGGCGACGCAGGCGCTGATCTCGTTCTTGCCCGAGAGGGTCACGCCGGCGGACCTGGCGACCTCGCTGGAGGTGGAGGTGGCCAGGGTGCAGACCCGCTCGCCGCGCAGGTCCTCGAGGCTGCTGACCGGCTTGTGCGCCTTGAGCGTCACCACCGACTGCTGGGTGCTCAGATACGGCCCGGCGAAGCGCACCCCCGGCTGCTCGGACCGCTCCTTGGTGATGCTGAAGCTGGCCACGACCAGGTCGACGGTGACGAACTTGCCGTCGCCCGACCGGGCCTGCATCCTGGCCCGGTCCTCGGTCTCGATCGACAGGAACTTGACCTGGTCGGGGCGGAACCCGAGATCGCCCGCGACGAGATAGGCGATGTCGATGTCGAAGCCGGCATACTCGCCGGTGGTCCTGTCGCGCAGGCTCACGCCCGGGGTGTCGTCCTTGACCCCGATCAGCAGCTCGCTGCGCCCGCCGATGGCCCGCTGGCGCAGGTCGGCCTCCGACGGCGGCCCGACGTCGACGACCACGACGACCGCGACGACGATGACCGCCACGAGCACCACGACCCACGCGACCAGCCGCGCGACCCGGGTCCGGCGCACCGGCGCAGGGTCCGGGCCAGGGCCAGGATCATCGGGTGGATCAACAACTGGATCAGCCACCGTCGAACCCCCCGTTCAGTTACATCGAACGGTACCGCTGGGGTACGACAGTTTTCTAGGCCGCCTGAGCGTGGTAGCGACCGTCCACGATCGACAGTCGCAGCGGCAGGCCGAACGCCGCGGAGAGGTTCTCGGCGGTCACCGTCTCGTGCAGCAGGCCCTGCGCCACGACGCCGCCGTCGCGCATCAGCAGCGCGTGCGTGAACTCCGGCGGGATCTCCTCGACGTGGTGCGTGACCAGCACGATCGCCGGCGAGTCGGGGTCGGCGGCCAGCTCCGACAGGCGCCGCACGAGGTCCTCGCGGGCGCCGAGGTCCAGGCCGGCGGTCGGCTCGTCGAGCAGCAGCAGCTCCGGATCGACCATCAGCGACCGGGCGATCTGCACCCGCTTGCGCTCGCCCTCCGACAGGGTGCCGTAGAGCCGGTCGGCCAGCGCGCCGACGCCGAACTGCTCCAGCAGCGCCTGCGCCCGCGCCTCGTCCATGCGGTCGTACCGCTCGGTGAAGCGCCCGACGACCGCCCACGACGCGGTCACGACCACGTCACGCACCGTCTCGTCGGGCGGCAGCTGCAGCCCGGACGAGGAGAACCCGAGGCGGGTCTTGAGCTCGTTGATGTTGGTGCGACCGAGCCGCTCGCCGAGCACGGTCACCGTGCCACGGGTCGGGTACAGCCGCGCACCGGCGAGATTCAGCAGCGTGGTCTTGCCCGCGCCGTTGGGGCCGAGCACCACCCAGCGCTCGTCGAGCTCCACCTGCCAGCTCACCGATCGGATGAGATCGGACCGGTTGCGGGTCACCGTCGCTTTGTCCACCGCGATGACAAGGTCATCTGACACGGCCCAATCCAACCACGTGCCCGAAGCGCGGAAGGTCCGGCCCCCCACGCTCAGGGCAAAAGCCGTATCGTGCGCGGGGATGAGTGCCGTACTGGAAATCGCCGGTCTGGTGAAGACCTACCAGACACTGTTCGGCAAGCCGCGCGTCGCACTGGACCACCTCGACATGGAGGTCCACCAGGGCCAGATCCACGGGTTCCTCGGACCCAACGGATCTGGCAAGAGCACCACGCTCAAGACGCTGCTCGGGCTGCTGCGCGCCGAGTCCGGTCACATGCGCATCCTCGGCCAGCCGGTGCCGAGGGCACTGCCGCAGGTCGTGTCGCGGGTCGGCGCGATCGTCGAGGCGCCGGCCTTCTTCGGCAACTTCACCGGCCACAAGACGCTGAGCGTGTTGGCGAAGGCGGGTGGCGTACCGAAGCAGCGCGTCGACGTGGTGCTGGACCAGGTCGGTCTCGCCAACCGTGCCGAGGACCAGGTCAAGTCCTACTCCCTCGGCATGCGGCAGCGCCTCGCGGTGGCCTCCGCCCTGCTGAAGGACCCCGAGCTGCTGATCCTCGACGAGCCGAACAACGGCCTCGACCCGGCCGGCATCCGGGAGATGCGCGACCTGCTCCGCGAGCAGGCGGACCGCGGCACGACCGTGGTGATCTCCAGCCACATCCTCGCCGAGATCCAGCAGATCTGCGACTCGGTCACGATCATCTCCCGCGGCCGGCGGGTCGCGGCCGGGCCGGTGTCGGAGGTGCTCGCCGCCAACGACCGCGGCACGTACCGGGTCCGCGTCGACGACACCGAGCGGGCCGCGCAGGTGCTCGCCGACGCCGGCGCGCAGGTCACGCTGTCCGGCGACCAGATCATCGTGCACGACCTCGCCGACCCGGCCTGGGTCTCGCGGGCCCTGGGCGTCAACGACCTGTGGGTCCGCGAGCTCGCCCCGGTCCAGCAGCTGGAGGACGCGTTCCTGCAGCTCACCGGGGGCGGGCCCCGGCGCGGGCAGTTCCGCCCCGTCGACAACTCCGACTGGCCTGAGCAGGACATACCCGTACAACACCCGCAAAACGACAACGGTCAGATCATCGAGAACGGACGGCCCGCATGAACCAGCTGCTGCGGGCCGAGTGGACCCGACTGTTCAGCCGCCGGGTCACGCTGGTGACTCTCGTGCTCATCGCCGGCCTGCTCGCCTTCCTGACGTTCGGGTTCTCGCTGACCCGCAGCAACCCGTCCAGCGAGGAGTACCGCACCGCCACCGAGCGCGCCGCGTCCGCCGCGGCGATCTACGACGAGAACGTCGCGCTGTGCGAGGACGTGCAGAGCGGCGTGCGCACCGGCCCGGCCGGCATGAAGTTCCCGCGTAACTGCGACTACGGCCCCCGCCCCACCGCCGACTCGATGCTCGACTACGGCTTCTCGTTCGCCCGCCAGTGGCCGGAGCTGTTCACGACCGCGGCGATCGTGCTGACGGTGGCCGGCTTCGTGCTCGGCGCGTCGTTCGTGGGCGTCGAGTGGAGCTCCGGCGGCATGCTCAACCTGCTGCTCTGGGCCCCCCGCCGCGGCGCCGTCCTGGGCAGCAAGCTGATCGCGGCCTGTGCCGGCATGGCGCTGGTGGCGGTGGTGTACCTCGCGGTCTGGACGGGCGCGTTCGTCGCCGTGGCCGCCACGAACGACACCGTCAGCACCATGGGCCTGGCGGACTGGTCGTCGCTGCTGATCACGGCCCTGCGGGTGATCCTGCTGACGATGGCCGGCACGGCGCTCGGCTTCGCGATCGCCTCCATCGGGCGGCACACGTCCGCGGCGCTCGGCGTCGGCATCGCGTACCTGCTGATCTACGAGCTCGGAGCGATCATCATCTTCGGGTTGATCGGCGGCACCGACCACTCCGAGAAGTACCGCCTCTCCAGCTACGTCTCCGCCTGGCTGAACAAGTCCTACACGTTCCAGGGCACGTCGGGGTACTGCACCGAGTCCGGCTGCGTGGTGCCGCAGGACACCTTCTGGGGCAGCTGGCAGCAGGGCGGCCTGGTGATCGGCGCGGTCGTGGCGGTCGTGCTGGCCGGCGCCTTCGCCTCGATGCGCCGGCGCGACACCAACTGAGGCGCCGGCGCGACGCCGACCGAGGCGCCGGCCGGCGATCAGGCGGCGTCGCCGAAGACCGCGTCGAGGGCGGTCAGGCCGTGTCGCCGAAGACCTCTTCGCGGACCGCGTCGAGGCCGGTCAGGATGGCGCCGTTGAGGACCGGCTCGCTGGACACCTCGGTGGCGACCACCCGCGGCGACACCACGGCGATCGCGGCGACCTCGTGCTGCACCCGCTGCGCGAGGTCCGCGCCGCCCGCCTGGCCGATCTCGCCGGCGAGGACGACCAGCTCAGGGTCGAGCACCAGCCCCACCGAGGCCACCCCGAGGGAGATCCGGCGGGCCAGCTCGTCGAGGAAGGGGCTGCCGTCGGTACCGGCGGCGATCGCGGCTCTGATGGCGTCGCCCGCACCGGCGGCCTTGAACCCGTGGGACTTGGCGACCGTCTTGACCGCCGCCGCGTCGGTGAGCATGCGGAAGCCGCTCTTCGCCCGGCGGGTCGCGTCGCGGCTGACCTGTGTGCCCGACACGGGCAGGTAGCCGATCTCGCCGGCCGCGCCGACGCTGCCGCGGTGCAGCCGCCCGCCGAGCACGACGGCGGTGCCGACGCCGCGGTCCAGCCAGACCAGCACGAAGTCCTTCGCCCCGATCGCGGCACCGCTGTGCTGCTCGGCGATGGCGGCGAGGTTCACGTCGTTCTCGAACGCGACGGGCCGGCCGAGGTCCTCCCGCAGGGCCGTGAGCAGCCCCCGGTGCCAGCGCGGCAGGTCCCACGCAAACGTGATCTCGCCGCTCTTCGGGTCGACCAGGCCGGGCGTGCCGAGCACGATGCGGCGGATGCGCTCGATCGGCGCACCGGCCTCGGCGGCCGCCTCGACCACGGCGGCGTGGACGACCTTGACCGGGTCGTCCCCCTCGCCGATGGAGACGTCGGTCCGCCCGACGATTTTGCCCGTGATGTCCGCCACGCCGGCGACCACGTGCTGCGGGCCGGCCTCGACGCCGACGACGTACGCGGTCGAGGGCACCACGGCGTACATCTGGGCGTTCGGCCCGCGGCCGCCCGCCTGCTCGCCGACGCGCGCCACCAGGCCGCGCTCCTCCAGCCGCTCCACCAGCTGCGATGCGGTGACCTTGGACAGCCCGGTCAGCTCCCCGAGCTGCGCGCGGGTCAGTGGTCCCTTGCTCAGCAGCAGCTCGAGGGCGGCGCGGTCGTTGAGCGCGCGCAGCAACCTCGGGGTGCCTGGAAGGCGAGCAGAACTCATGGTGACGAACACCCCTAGTATTTAAGAAACTTTCCTATTAGATTGCCTCGGGCAACCTATACCGGAAAGCGTACGGTCACACCACCCGCACGGCCTACGCACATCTGGTCAAGATGCTCCTACGATCGTGGAAAGCGCATCAGTCTCGCACTGGTTCGCGTTGAGGGGGAACACCGTGGCGAACGATCCAGGACTCCGCAGGCTGGCGCTGGGCACGCTGCTCGGCGCGTTCCCGGGCGCACAGGCCCCGGCCTGGGCCGTCGACCTGCTCGGCGAGGGCATGGCCGGCCACCTGCTGTTCGGTTACAACATCGTCGACCGCGACCAGGTCGCCGCGCTGACCGCCCAGCTGCACGCGGCCCGCGACGGCGTGCTCATCGCGATCGACGAGGAGGGCGGCGACGTCACCCGCTTGGCGCACCGGCTCGGCAGCCCGTACCCGGGCAACGCCGCACTCGGCGCGCTGGGCGACCCGGCGATCACCCGCCGCGTGTACCGCACCATCGGCGCCGAGCTCGACCAGCTGGGCCTCAACCTGAACCTGGCGCCCACCGTCGACGTCAACACCGCCGACGACAACCCGATCATCGGCACCCGCAGCTTCGGCGCCGACCCGCACCTGGTCGCGGCGCACACCGCCGCCGCCGTGCTGGGCCTGCAGAGCGCCCGCGTCGCCGCCTGCGCCAAGCACTTCCCGGGCCACGGCGCCACCCTCGCCGACTCGCACCTCGAGCTGCCGACCGTCGACATCACCCTCGACGAGCTGCGCGGCCGCGAGCTGCCCCCGTTCGTCGCCGCCGTCGAGGCCGGCGCCAAGTCGATCATGAGCGCGCACATCCGCGTGCCCGCCCTCACCGGCGACGCCCCGGCCACCTTCAGCCGCGCCGTCCTCGTCGACCTGCTGCGCACCGAGCTCGGCTTCACCGGCGTCGTCGTCACCGACGCCCTGGAGATGCTCGGCGCCGCCCGGTTTGCCGGCAGCACCCAGGCGGGCGCCGTCCTCGCCCTCGCCGCCGGCGCCGACCTGCTCTGCATCGGCGCCGAGGTCGACGAGAAGCTGACCCTCGCCTGCGTCGACGAGATCGTCACCGCCGTCCAGGACGGCCGCCTGCCCCTGGCCCGCCTGGAGGAGGCCGTCGCCCGGGTCCAGGCCCTGTCCGACTGGACCCGCCAGGGCGACCGGACCGACCGGGAGGAGCCCGGCCTCGGGTACCCGGCGGCGCTCAGCGCCGTCCGCATCGAGGGCTCCGTGGACCGCTCCGACGCCCCGCTGATCGTCCAGCTGGAGTCGGAGTCGTCGATCGCCGCGGGCCGCGTTCCGTGGGGCCTCGGCCCGCACGTCAACGGCACCGAGCAGATCCGCGTCGTGGCCGAGCAGACCGCCCCCGAGGAGCTGCGCGCCAGGGCCGGCGCCCGCCCGATCGTCGTCGTGGGCCGCAACGTCCACCGCCTGCCGGGTGCCCGCACCCTGGTCGACACCCTGGCCGCCGCCCACCCCGTCACCGTCGTCGAGATGGGCTGGCCGTCCTCCTGGCGCCCAGCGCACGCCCGCGCCTTCATCACCACCTGGGGCGCCAGCCACGCCAACGGCCGCGCCGCCGCCGAAACCCTGGGCCTCGCCGCCTAACCCTCCCCCCATGATCCGGAAGACCTTGTGTACCTATGACTACACAAAGTCTTCCGGATCATGGGGAGTGCGGCGGCGGACCGAGCGGCGGACCGGGCAGTCGGGGCGACGGCACGGCTGGAGCCTGCCGTGCCAGCCGCCGGCCTTGAGCGCCCGGGCCACCTGGACCGCGGTCGCGCACGGTGCCACCACGTCCGCCCAGCCGTAGCGGAGGGTCCGTTGCCCGGCTGAGGCCGTCGCGTTGTCCCGCCGCTGGTCGCGCCGGCGGTGCTCCTCAGGGTGATAGGCCCGGCCGTCGAGTTCGACGACCGTGGCGAATGCCCGGTACTCGACGTCCCGGTACTGCGTCGCGCCGGACTCCCGGCGACGGGCCTGCCTGCGACCGGTGGGCAGACGGTGCCCGCGCTCCACGTCTTTCAGATACCGCAGCTCCAGTACGGAGCGCGCACCGACGGCGGCGTCGTCGACCGTGGCCTCCAGCAGCCGGCGCCAGCGCATCTTCTTGCGACGGCGCAGCGCGGCCGCCAGCCGGTCCGGCGTGGTCAGGCCGCGGCCGCACGCCGTGGTGAGCCAGCCGATCGCCGTCGCGAGGCGTCGCTCCAGCTCAGCGAGGTCGAGCACGGTGTCCTCGACACGGGTGCGCCGGAGGGCCGGACCCGGCTGGACCGTGTCGGCGAGCCGGGCCCGGTGATGCACCACGACACCCGCCAACGGCCGGATCCGCCGGTTGCCCGGGATCGTGACATGGACATGGTCGGAGGGGCGGTCGACGAGCCCGACCAGTTCGGCTGCGGTGTCATGGCTCAGCGCCGCGCCCGGCCCTGCCCGCAGCAGCACGGCCCAGAGCACCGTGTGTCGGCTCGGCTCGCCGGTGTACGTCCGAAAGATCCCGTCGAACATCGGGACCCAGCGCCCCGCCGCGACGTGCGAGCGGATCGCGCCCAGGCTGACTCCCGCCGAGCGGGCCTGCTGCCGGGTCACCACCCCGCTCTGCGACTCCAGGAGCTCATCAAGCATCCGCCCAGCCTGTCCAGCTCCGGCCAGACGAGGAAGGTCGACCTCCAGCCTGTGGATAACCTCCCCCGTGATCCGGAAGACCTTGTGCACCTATGACTGCACGAAGTCTTCCGGATCATGAGGCGGGTCAGGCGGCGGAGGCGCGGACCAGGGTGCGGATCTGGCGGAGGAGGACGGAGAGGGCGGCGAGGTCGCCAGGGGACTCGGCGAACTCGCCGATGGCGTTGCGGGTGCGGGCGATCGACGTCGCGTTGCTCTGCTCCCACTCGTCGACCCGGGCCTCCGCGTCGTCGGAGGGGGCGGTGCCGTTGAGGACCTCCGCGGTCAGGGCCGCCAGCGCCGCGTACAGGTCATAGCGCAGCGCCATGCGGGCCAGGGTCTGCCAGCGGTCCTCGCGCGGCAGGTTGGAGATCTTCGACAGCAGGTTGTCGATGCGGAAGCGCTCGGAGAGCACGTAGTAGACCGTCGCGACCTCGTTGACCTCGCGGCCGGTCTGCGAGGCGACCTCCACGATGTCGAGCAGGCCGAACCCATACATGATGCGGGTGGTCTGCTCGGCCAGCTTCTCGGGCACGCCGAGGTCGCGCAGCCGGGCAGTGTTGGCCGTCAGGACGTCGCGCTCGCGCCCCCGGAAGAGGGTGTCGAGCTCGCCGAGCAGGCGCGAGATGCCGGGCCGCAGCCGGGCGATCTCGCCGGGCACGTCGATCGGCAGGCGCCGGTTGGAGACCAGCCAGCGCACGGCGCGGTCGAGCAGCCGGCGGATCTCCAGATAGACCTCGGTCTGCGACTCGGTCGGGATCTGGTTGTCGAGGTCCTCGACGGCGGCGCGCAGGGCGTTCAGCCCATACACCTCGCGGATCACGACGGAGGCCCGCAGCACGTCGGCCGAGCCGGCGCCGGTCTCCTCCGAGGCGCGGTGGAAGAAGGACGTCCCGCCGCGGTTGACCGCCTCGTTGACGACGGCGGTGGTGACGATCTCGCGGCGCAGCGGGTGCTCCGCCATCGACTCGACGAAGCGCTCGCGGAGCGCGGTCGGGAAGTAGCCGACGAGCACCTCGTTGGTCCACTCCTCGTCGGGCAGCCCGGAGTCGAGGATCTCGTGCTCGAGCACGATCTTCACGTACGAGAGCATGACGGCGAACTCGGGTGAGGTCAGGCCGACGCCGAGCGCCGCCCTGGAGTCGAGCTCCTCGTCGGTCGGCAGCCCTTCCAGGGCCCGGTCGAGCTGGCCGCGGCGCTCCAGGTCGGCGATGAGCCGCTTGTGGACCGGCAGCAGCGACCGGGACTGGGCGCGGGCGTTGCCCAGCGCGGTGGCCTGGTCGTAGTTGTCGCGCAGGACCAGCTCGCCGACCTCGTCGGTCATCTGGGCCAGCAGCGGGTTGCGCTCGGCCTTGTCGAGCTCGCCGGCGGCGACCGCGCGGTCGAGCAGGATCTTGATGTTGACCTCGTGGTCGGAGCAGTCGACGCCGGCGGAGTTGTCGATGAAGTCGGTGGCGATGCTGCCGCCGCCGAGCGCGAACTCGATCCTGCCCCGCTGGGTCAGGCCGAGGTTGCCGCCCTCGCCGACGACCTTGACCCGCAGCTCCCGGCCGTTGACCCGCAGGTAGTCGTTGGCCTTGTCACCGACGTCGGCGTGCGACTCGCCGGTGGCCTTGACGTAGGTGCCGATCCCACCGTTCCAGAACAGGTCGACGGGGGCGGCGAGGATGGCGTGCATCAGCTCGTTGGGCGTCATGGAGGTCAGCGATGGCGGGATGCCCAGCGCCTCCTTCGCCTCCGCGGTGAGCTGGATCGACTTCGCGGTGCGCGGGTAGACCCCGCCGCCGGCGGAGATGATCGACTTGTCGTAGTCGCCCCAGGACGAGCGGGGCAGTTCGAACAGCCGCTGCCGCTCCGCGAACGACGTCGCGGCGTCGGGCGTGGGGTCGATGAAGATGTGCCGGTGGTCGAACGCGGCCATGAGCCGGATGTGCCGGGACAGCAGCATCCCGTTGCCGAAGACATCGCCGGACATGTCGCCGACGCCGACGACCGTGAAGTCGGTGGTCTGGGTGTCGACGCCGAGCTCGCGGAAGTGCCGCTTGACCGACTCCCAGGCGCCCCGGGCGGTGATGCCCATCTTCTTGTGGTCATAGCCGGCGGAGCCGCCGGAGGCGAACGCGTCGCCGAGCCAGAACCCGTACTTCACCGAGATCTCGTTGGCGATGTCGGAGAACGTCGCGGTGCCCTTGTCCGCGGCGACCACGAGATACGGGTCGTCGGGGTCGTGGCGGACCACGTCGGCCGGGGCCACGACCTTGCCGCCGTCGAGGTTGTCGGTGACGTCGAGCAGGGCGGAGATGAACAGCTGGTAGCAGGCGACGGCCTCGTCGCGGTCGCCCGGGTTCTGCTTCAGGACGAAGCCGCCCTTGGCGCCGGTCGGCACGATGACCGCGTTCTTCACCATCTGGGCCTTGACCAGGCCGAGGATCTCGGTGCGGAAGTCCTCGCGCCGGTCGGACCAGCGCAGGCCACCGCGGGCGACCGAGCCGAAGCGCAGGTGCACACCCTCGAACCTGGGCGAGTAGACGAAGATCTCGAACTTCGGCCGGGGCGCCGGCAGGTCGGGGATCGACTGCGGGTCGAGCTTGAACGCTGTGTAGGACTTCGGCCGGCCCGCCTCGCCGCGCTGGAAGAACGACGTGCGCAGCGTCGCCTGGATCAGGGTCAGGAGCGAGCGCAGGATGCGGTCCTGGTCGAGGCTGGTCACCTCGTCGAGGTCGGCGTGGATCGCCGAGACCAGCTCCTTGGACTGCACGGCGCGGCTCTCCTCCGAAAGCTGCAGCCGCGGGTCGAAGCGGGCCGCGAAGAGCGCCACCAGCTTGGAGGCGATCGCCGGGTACTGCAGCAGCGTGGTCTCCATGTAGTCCTGCGAGAAGACCGTGCCGGCCTGGCGCAGGTACTTGGCGTAGGCGCGGAGGACGACGACCTCGCGCCAGGTGAGGCCGGCCTTGATGACGAGGGTGTTGAAGTTGTCGACCTCGGCCTCGCCGCGCCAGGTGGCGGAGAACGCGTTCTCCAGGTGGGGCCGCACCTCGGCGATCGCCCGCGAGTCGGCGGGCAGCTGCAGGCCGAAGTCGTAGAGGTAGATGGTGCCGTCGGAGCGGACGACCTCGTAGGGCCGCTCGTCGGTGACCCGCACGCCGAGGGAGTGCAGCACCGGCAGGACGGCGGACAGGATCATGGGCTCGCCGTAGCGGTACACCTTGAACCGGATGTCGCTCTCGTCCTGGCGGCGCCGGTAGACGTGCATGACGAGCTGGCCCGGCTCGTCGAGCAGCTCCAGCTTCGCGACGTCCTTCACCGCCTCAAACGGCGTGTGCTCGTCCTTGTAGGTCTCCGAGATCGCCGTGCCATAGCGCTGGTAGAGCTCCTTCGCCTGATGCTCGTCGTCGAGCTTGCGCTCCAGCACGAGCCGGAAGTCGTCGTCCCACAGGCGGGTCGCCTCCGACAGCCGCTCGGTCAGGTCGTCGACGTCGATGTCGCCGGGCGGGTTGCCGGGCTCGGTGCGCACGATGAAGTGGACCCGCGCGAACTTCGACTCGCCGACCCGGGTGGCGTAGTCGACGCCGATGCCGTTGAGCTCGGCGAGCAGGATCTGCTGGATGCGCAGCCGGTTGGCGGTGGTGAACCGGTCCCGGGGCAGGTAGACCAGGCAGGAGATGAACCGGCCGTAGGCGTCGCGGCGCAGGAACAGCCGCAGCTGCCGCCGGCCGGCGAGGCGCAGCACGCTCATCGCGGAGCGGTAGAGCTCATCGGTGGTGATCTGGAAGAGCTCGTCGCGCGGGTAGGTCTCCAGCGTCTCCATGAGGTCCTTGCCGGAGTGGGAGCGCGGCGAGAGGCCCGAGCGCTCCACCACCTCGGCGACCTTGCGCTTGACCACCGGCAGGTCCTGCACGCTGGTGCGGTACGCCGCCGAGGAGAACAGCCCCAGGAAGCGCTTCTCGCCGGTCACGTTGCCGTCGGCGTCGAAGAGCTTGAAGCCGACGTAGTCCAGATACGCCGAGCGGTGCACGGTCGCCCTGGAGTTGGCCTTGGTGATGATCAGCAGGCGCTTCTCCAGGGCCTTGGCGTAGGCCTCGGCGGTCATGGAGCTCAGCACCCGCGGGTGCGGCTGGTCGGCGCGCAGGATGCCCAGGCCGGAGCCGAGGACGGCCTGCAGCAGGTCCTCCCCGTGCTCGCCCTTCACCAGCTTGTACTGCCGGAAGCCCAGGAACGTGAAGTGGTCGTCGGCGAGCCAGCGCAGCAGCTCCACCGAGTCGGTGATGTCCTTGTCGGGCACCGGCAGCTGCGCGCTGCCGAGCTCGTCGGCGAGCGTGAGCGCCTGGGTGCGCATCTTCGGCCAGTCCTCGACCGCTTCGCGCACGTCGTTGAGCACGCGGGCCAGGTCTGTGCGCACGATCTCGAGGTCTTGCTCGTCGCGGATGCGGTCGATCTCGATGCGGATCCAGCTCTCGACGATGTCGCCGGGGGCGGCGTCCTCGGGCTCCACCCCGCCCCGGATCTCCTCCAGGGCGCCCAGCGGCTGGCGGCGCACCACGACGAGCGGGTGGACGAGCAGGTTGACGTCGAGGTTGCGGGCCGACAGCGCGCTGGTGACGGAGTCGACCAGGAACGGCATGTCGTCGGTCACGATCTCCAGCGATGTGCCGCCGGTCACACTGAGCCCAATGCGGAGCTTCAGCTCGCCGGGCACCCGCTGCTGGGCGAGCTCGAGGTGCGACCGGGTGGCCGCCACCATCTTCGCCACCTGGCAGCTGGCCAGCTCCTCGTCGGGGACGAGTCGCCAGTAGTGCGCGACGAGTGTGGGATCGGTGTCCTGCGCTGCCGCGAGGACCACCGCCTCGGCGACGAGGTGCTCAGCGTTGGGCACTGGCTGCTCTAACTCGTCGTCTTCGATCGTTGGCTCGGCGACCGCAGTGCGCACCGTTGCCGTGGGCCGGTTCATCGGTCTGTTCTCCCCTCACCCACGACGCTGTGGGTTGTCCCGCACAGCCTAAGACGTACCCCCGACAATTCTGATCGGCCCAGCGTCGGTTAGCCGATCGACCAGTACGCCCCATACCAATTGTCCAACTTTTCCGATCTTGGGGCGTGCGGATCGTGGCTTTCATGACGCAGAATCGCCCCCATGGCCGTTTCATTTCGTCGCATGATCGCCCTCCTCGCCGGGCTGGCGATGCTCGGCGCCCTGCCCGCCTGCTCCAGCAAGCCGCCGGACGACGCGCTGAAGACGTTCCTCGCGGCGTGGGAGAAGGGCAACATCGCCGGGATGAAGTTCGTGGGCACGGACGGCAAAGCGCTCAGCGGTGACGCGGCGCAGAAGCTGTGGACCACCGTCGCCGGCGACCTCGCCGCCACCCCGCCCAAGCTGACGATCAAGGGTGCGCCCGCGGTCAAGAAGGATGAGGCCAGCGCCGTCGTGACGGTGAAGTGGCCGGTCGCCGAGTCGACGTGGGAGTACGACACCACCGTCCAGGCCAAGCGCGTCGACAAGCAGTGGACCGTGGTCTGGGGCGCCAAGACCATCAACCCGGAGCTGGAGCCCACCGACAAGCTCACCGTGAAGAAGTCGGCCGGTCCGCGCGGCAGCATCCTCGACGGCTCCGGCCAGCCGATCGTGAGCAGCAAGCCCGTGGTCATCATCGGTGTCCAGCCACGCTCCGTCACCGATATCAACATCGTGACGAAGAACCTCACCGACGCGTTCGCCGCGGCCAAGGTGCAGGTCGACCTGTCGACCCTGCCCAACAAGGTGAAGAACGCCAAGCCCGACGCGTTCGTCGAGGTCGTGACGCTGCGCAAGGAGATCTACGACACGATCTCCAACAAGCTCAACTCGACGCCGGGCATCGTCACCCGCAACTCGACGCAGACCCTGGGGCCCTCGGCGCAGTTCGCCCGCGCGCTGATCGGCACGTCCGGCGAGGTGACCAAGGAGATCATGGACAAGAACCCGGGCAAGTACAAAGTCGGCGACGTCGTCGGACTGTCCGGGATCCAACAGAAGTACGACACGGCGCTGCAGGGCAAGCCCGGCGTCTCCGTCATCGTCCCGATGCCGACCGGCACCCCGGACAAGAAGCTCTTCACCACCGAAGCGGCGCCCGGGGCGGCGATCAAGATCACCCTCGACGTCAACATGCAGAACGCGGCCGAGGCGGCCCTCGCCCTCGACACCCGCCGGTCCGCCCTCGTCGCGATCCGCATCAGCGACAACTCGATCGTCGCGGTCGCCAACGGACCCGGCGCGGCCGGCAACAACTTCGCGCTCGTCGGGCAGACCCCGCCCGGCTCGACGTTCAAGACGATCACCGCGCTCGGCGTGCTGAACAAGGGCACGACCGGCGAGACGGTGGTCCCGTGCCCGAAGACCCTCACCGTCGACGGCCGCACGTTCAAGAACTCCCACGACATGGAGCTCGGCAACGTGCCGCTGCGGACCGACTTCGCGAAGTCGTGCAACACCGCGTTCGCGTCCCTCGCCCCGCAGCTCGCGCCCGACGGCCTGGCGCAGACCGCGCAGAGCGTCGGCATCGGCATCCCGTGGGACCTCGGCGTCGACGTCTTCACCGGCAAGGTCTCCGCGAACGGCTCCAAGTCCGAGCAGGCCGCGGCCGCGTTCGGGCAGGGCACCACGCTGTCCTCGCCGGTCGCCCTGGCCGGCGCGGCCGCCGCGATCGCCCGCGGCCAGTGGAAGCAGCCGCAGCTCGTGCTCGACCCCGCGCCGAAGAACCCCTCACAGGACGGCCCGCAGCTCAGCCAGGCCGCGCTGGACCCGCTGCGGCAGATGATGCGCGAGGTCGTCACCGTCGGCACCGCCGACCAGCTCAAGAACCTGCCCGGCGACCTGCGGGGCAAGACCGGCACCGCGGAGTACGACAACGACCCCGCCCACACGCACTCGTGGTTCATGGGGTACCGCGGCGACATCGCCTTCTGCGTCTTCGTGGAAAACGGTGGCGCGAGCACCGCGGCGGCCGTCCCGATCGCCGGGAAGTTCTTCCAGACCATCGGCTGACAACCGACCGGCCCCACTCGCCGCCGCGGGTGGGGCCGCGTCGTGTCAATGCTGCTTCGGTGTCGGTTCTTCCTCGGGTGTACGAGCTGCAGGCACCACATCGGTCAGCGGCCCTTCGGGCCCCTCGACGGGCGTCCTGGACTGCGCCGGCACGAACGGCACGACGGCGCCATGGCCGGCGGGCGCGGCGGCGTCCTCGGGCTGGTCGGCGCGCCGGGCGAGCCGCCCCGACACGGGCGGCGCGGAGATCGGCGCGAGGGTCAGGGCCAGCCGGGGAGCCCGGCGCCCCTTGCGCCCCGGACGCCCGAACGGCAGCGCACCGCCCTGCTCGACCGGCTCCTCGGCGGGCTGCTCGACGGGCTCGCCCGCGACCTCGGTGACCTCTGTGACCTCTGTGACCTCGGTGACCTCCGCCGCCTCGGCCGCACCGCCGACGGCCACCCAGTCGTCGTCCACCTCGCCGAGCGCCGCCTCGGCATCCACGTCGATCGGCTTGCGGGTGGTGATCCCGATCACGGCGCCGCGACTGTACGCCGGAAGCAACGGCGCGTCGGCCTTCCCCTCCTCCGCACGCCCGGCCCTCCGGCCCGCGGCCAGGTCGACCACCGCCCCGGTCCGCACGTCCACCCAGCCGAGGGGCGGCAGCTCGACCCCGACCGTCGCGGTGTCGCCGGGCTCCGGGGAGGCCGGCTCCAACCCCGCGGCATCCGACGGCTCGCCGTTCTCATCCAAGTGGATGAACTTGATCGGGGGGAGGAGCCCGGCTTCCGGCCCGAGCTCCAGGTCCGGCTCCGGCTCGAACTGCAGCTCCGGCCCGAACTCCACGTCCGGCTCCGGCTCGCTGGCTGGCTCGGGCTCTGCGTCGGACTCGAACTCCGGCTCCGCCCCGTCCTCGGCGACGTCGTGGGGCAGCGCGGCGCCGACCGGCTCGACATCCTGGTCCGGCTCCTGGTCCAGGTCCGGCTCCTGGTCCAGGTCCGGCTCCTGGTCCACATCCAGGCCCAGGTCCAGGTCCACATCCAGGTCCAGCGCTGGCTCCAGGTCCGGCTCCTGGTCCAGCTCCGTGTCTGGCTCCGGGGCGGCGGGCGGCGGCGGGGTGGGGAGTGCCGGGGTGAGCAGGTCCGTGTGCAGCGGCGGAGCCGACACCACCGGGGTGAGGTCGGTGGCGGCCAGGGCCGACGACGTGACGAGGGGCTCCAGGCCGGCGACGAGGACGTCGGTGACCTCGCGGGCGTACTGGCCGTCGGGGTCGTAGTCCGGGTCGAAGACGGTGACCTGCACGCCCACGCAGCGTGGGTCGGAGACCAGGCCGCTGAGCAGGATCTCCAGCTCCCGGTAGGCGATCCCGCCCACGTCGGGCGCGTCGACGGCCGGCATCACCGCCGGGTCCAGGACGTCGACGTCGACGTGCACCCAGAAGCCCGCGCAGTCGCGCAGCTGGTCGCGGGCCCACTGGGCGGAGCGGGCCGCGCCGTGCGAGCGCAGCTCCGGCACCGCCCGGGCGACGATCCCCGCGGCCTGCAGATCCAGGCGATACTCGTCGTGGGTGCGGATGCCCAGCAGGACGACGTCGACGTCGCGGAAGTACGGCCGGCGCTGCTCGATCGAGGCGAGGTTGCTCTGCCCGCGGCCGGTCGCCAGGGCGAGCGCCTCACCCGCGGCGGCGCCGACGTAGGAGGCGTTGCCCTCGTGGCGGAAGTCGGAGTGGCCGTCGACGTAGACCAGGCCGATCCGGCCGGCGAGGTCGGCCGAGTATCGCCGCATCGCCAGTCCCGCGCCGAGCAGGATCGAGCAGTCGCCGCCGAGGACGACCGGGAAGTCGCCGGAGGCGAGGATGGCGCCGATCCGGTCGGCCAGCCGGCGGACGAAGACGGCGATCTCGTCGGCCTGCGCGACGCCGTCGCCGGGCTGCCAGCCGGCCGGATCATACCGCGAGGGGGTGATGCACCCCGCGTCGCGGGCGCCCAGCCGGGCCAGCAGGCCGCTGTCGCGCAGCGCGCCGGGAGCTTTCGCGCAGCCGGGGACCGAGGTTGCGGTCGGTGGCCGCAACCCCAGGTTGCTCGGTGCGTCGACGACGGCGATCCGGCGCATCCCGCCCCGGCTCAGAACAGCGCGCTCGCCAGCGCCCGGCGGGCTTTGGCGACCGCGGGGTCGTCGGGCCCCGCGACGGTGAACAGCGAGACGAGGTGCTTGCGCACCGTCTCGCGGTCGTCGCCGGGGGTGCGGCGGACAAGGTCGATGAGGCGCTTGTAGGCCAGGTCGGCCTGGCCGGTGAGCACCTCGATGTCGGCGGCGAGCAGCTGGGAGGGGATGTCCTCACCCGCCGCCGCCAGGACCGCCGCCGGGTCGAGCCCGGAGGTGCGGCGCAGCAGGGCGACCTGGGCCAGGCCCGACTCGGCGATCGGGTCGGCCGGCGTGTCGGCGAGGATGGCGCGGTAGGCCCCCTCGGCACCGTCGAGGTCGCCGTCCATGAGGGCGTCGTCCGCGGCGAGCAGGCGCGGGTCGTCGCCGCGCTGGACCTCGATGCCGGCGGCCTTGAGCACCGCGTCGATCCACTGGCGGAGGTGGGTCTCGGGCAGCATCTGGTTGAACGCGTCGACGGGCTGCCCACCGACGATCGCGACGACGAACGGGATGCCCTGGATGCGGAACATCTGGGCGAGCCGCGGGTTGGCCTCGATGTCGACGCGGCCGAGCAGCCAGGTGCCATCACCTTCGGCGGCGAGCTTCTCCAGCAGCGGGGAGAACTGCTGGTGCGGCTGGCTGTCGGCGACGTAGAAGTCCAGGACGACCGGGGTCGTGACCGAACGCTGCAGGGCGGCGTCCTGGAAATTGGCCTCGGTGACGTCGAACACGAACGCCGAGCTCGGCGCGGCGGAGGGTTGGGCAGATCGCTGCGCCGCGGCCTGATTGCTCCGGGCCAGGGCTCCGAGGTCCACCGCCCCGCGGGTGAAGATCGACTGGGTCTGCCTTGGGTCGCTCATGGAGCTAGTTTTGCACGTGCCCCAAGTGGTCCGCCGCAAGTGACCGGTCGGATCCCCCTGCCACCAGTGTGACGGCGCCGTCGATGTGCTCCACGGTGAAGAGGGTGCCGGGCGGGAAGTCGCCGAGGACCTCCGGCGGCAGCTGGACGGTGCCGTCCCCGGCGACGACGGCGAAGTCCTGCCCGTCGCGGCCTTCGGCGCCGACGCGGCCGTCGCGGATGGTGACGGCGCGGCCGAGGCGGGTGCCCACGTCACCGTCGTGGGTGACGACGACGATGGTCGTGTTGCGCTCCTGGTTGACGGTCTCCAAGGCCTCGAGGACCTCGTCGCGGCCGGCGGTGTCGAGCTGGCTGGTGGGCTCGTCGACGAGCAGGAGACCGGGCCCGGCGGCGATGCCGACGGCGAGTGCCGCGCGCTGGCGGGCGCCGGGCGCGAGCTCGTCGATGCGGGCGCGGCCGAGGCCGGGCAGGCCGACGAGGTCCAGGATGCGGTCCGGGTCGTCGAGCTTGATGCCCTCGGTCCGGGCCGCGCGGCGCTGGGCGAGCCAGATGTTGCGGTGCAGCGTCGCGTAGGGCAGCAGGTTGCGGGCGGCGCCCTGCAGCACCACGCCGATCTCGGTGCCGCGGAGGCGGGCGATCTCGCCGTCGGAGAGCTTGCCCATGTCGTACGTGCCGATGTTGACCCTGCCGGCGGAGGGCCGCATGAGCCCGGCGAGCAGCGCGATCAGCGTCGACTTGCCGGAGCCGGACGGCCCGACGAGGGCGAGGGTCTCCCCCGGCCCGATCGACAGGTCGACGCCGGCGAGGGCCACGACGTCGCCCGCCTCGGCCCGGTAGATGTGCACGACCCGCCGGCAGGCCACCGCCAACCCGTTCATGAGCAGTCCCCTTATCGCTGTCTGGTCGCGGCACGGAGCCGGGCGCCGGCGAGGAGCGCCACGCCGGCGAGGATGAGCACGGCCGCCGCCCAGGCGACGGCGACCGGAAGTGGTGACGGCCAGATCGGCACCGGGAAGGTGCCGGGGTCGTCGGTGAACACCGGAAGATGTTCGCGCACCAGCAGCCAGCTTGCCAGAGCGGCGAACGGCCCGATGACCGCCGCGGTGCCGACCAGCGTCAGGTAGCCGTTGGCGGACGCGTCGCGGCGGGCGACGCCCTGCGCCCGCAGCGCCCGCAGCTCGCCGCGGCGGCGCTGCCGGTCCAGGGCGGTGACCAGCCAGAGCGCACCGCCGGCCAGGACGACGGCGAGGCCGGCGGCGAGCTCGTGGAAGCGCAGCGCGACGGCCGGCCCCTGCTCGTCGAGGGCGTCCCGCAGCGGGCCGATGCGCTGGTCCTTCATCACCTTCAGACCCTGCGCCTGCACCCGGTCGAGGACGTCGGCCGGGGCGTTGGCGTTGAGCCAGACCTGCGGGGTGATGGTGTCGACGGGCTCGGTGGAGAGCCGCTCGGCGTAGTCGAGGTCGACGATGCCGCCGCGCGAGCCGAGGCGGGGCACCTGGACGACCTCGCCGGCGACCTGCACGGCGGTCTGGGACCCGTCGAAGGTCGCCATGTGGTCGCCCATGCCCGCGGTGCGGGCCATGACGACCGGCATCGGCGACGGCACATCCGCCGGCATGAGCCGGTAGGCGACGTCGGCGCCCTTGTAGTTGGCCACCTCCAGGCGCAGCCCGCCGTCGGCGAGGGACACCTGCGGCACGAGCAGCTTGGGGCCGGGGGTCTCCGGGACCCGCCACTCGTCGGCCTGGCTGAAGTCGGTGACGGTCTGGCCGCGCTGGGCCATGGAGTGCAGGGTGATCGTGGCGTCGAAGCCGCGGTCCTCCGGCTGGTCGATGCGCAGCGCGGCGAGGCGGCACTTGTTGACGCACATCGGGAGGTTCTTGACGTACGTGTGGCGCCCCAGCTGCGGCGCACCGAAGTCGACGGCGCCGGCGGCGCCCCCGTCCAGGGGCACCACGGCCAGGATGAACCTGACCCGGAACGCGTCGGCGAGCTTGTCGACGGTGATGTCGAGGCTCACGTCCTTGTTGTCCAGGATGATGCTCTCCCGCGGGACGTCGGGGCGCAGCACGGCGGCGGCCTCGGCGGCGGTGAGATGGGCGTCGTTCCACAGCGCGACCTTGGCGAGGCGGGTGGAGTCGACGGCGAGCACCGGCGGGACCGCCGAGTCCTCCGACTTCGGCAGCATCGCCGCCGCCATCGCGAAGTCGCCGGCCGGGTCCAGCGCCCGGACCTTCGTGAGCAGCTCGGTGCGGCTGACGGGCTCGACGGTGAGCACCCGGTCGGCGCCCTGCTCGACCCTGATCCGCAGGTCACGGTTGTCGTCGGAGGCGGTCGCCGCGGTCGCCGCGAAGCAGGCCAGGGCGATCGCGACCACGAACAGGGCGAGGATGCGCTGGCTGCCGGGGCGGCGGGCCATCGCGTACGCGGCGAGGGTCGGGCCGATCCTGCCGCGGCGCAGGGCGCGCCGGCCGCTGCGCTCGGCGAGGGGCAGCACGCCGCGGGCGGCGAGCAGGCCCGCCGCGATGACGACCAGCGAGGGGCCGAACGTCGCGAAGCCGGTCAGGCCGTTGTCGCCCTCGCGCAGCTGCAGCACGGCGACGACGGCGAGCACCACCACCGCGACCTCGAAGACCGGGGCGCCCCAGCGCGACAGCCGGCTCGGCACGTTGCGCAGCAGGTCGATGGTCTTCTTGGCCAGCTCCGCCCGCTGGGCGAGCACCGCCGCGAACAGGGCGCCGACGACGGCGACCAGCGCCCACGCGCTGGCTCCCTCGGACAGCGGCACGTCGCCGCTGGCGCCCAGCAGCAGCCAGGCGGCGAGCCGGACGAGGTAGTTGCCGGCGATGAAGCCGGCGGCGGCGCCGAACAGGATCGGCACGATGCTCTCGCCGGCGGCGAGCCACCAGCGGCGCGGGAAGGTGACCCCGCGCAGGGCCATCAGGCCGAGCTCGAGCCGGCGTTCGGCGGTCGCGGACGCGACGGCGACGAAGAGCACGAACCAGCACAGCAGCACGAGCGGCACCGCGGCGACCGGCACGACCTGGGCGACCAGGCCGCGGTCGCGCTCGATCCTGGTCAGCAGGTGCGGCAGGTCCGCCTTGACCGTCGGCGACCCGGACAGGCCCTGCAGCTGGGAACGGCCGCTCTCGACGGCGCCGTTGACCGCGGCGAGGCTCTCGCCGGTGATCGCGTCGTGGTCGATGACGACATCGAGGGCCTGACGCTCGGTCAGGCGCTCGATCGACTCCAGCGAGAGCCGGCTGGCGAAGATCGGTGCGGTGACGCGCCGGGCGGACTCCCGGCTGTCGAAGTAGCCGAAGTCGGCCCAGTACTGCTCGGTCACGTCGACCGGCTCGTACGCGCCGACGACCGACATGGCCGTGGGCTTGCCGGACGGCACCCATTCCTGGCCCTCGGCGTCGAACGTGGACCAGTCGACGTCCAGCACCGTCCCGATGCCGACCTTGAGCAGGTCGAGCGTCGGCTTGCTGAGGATGATCTCGCTCGGGCTGATGAAGCAGCGACCCTCGACGATCCGCACGTGCTCGCAGGTGCCGTCGCGGTACACGAACCGGGGCGCGACCGGCTCGACGCCGGGCACCGGGCCGGTCACGTACGTATTGGTCTCGGCGCTGAACACGGTCGAGAACCCGGGGAAGACGAAGACCTTGGGCGCCAGGTCCTCGAAGGCGCGGTCACCGGCCTTCGTCTCCCGGCGGGCCTGCACGACCAGCTCGTTGACGGGCGCGGCGGCGACCTCGCTCGCCACCACCGCCCGGTCGGCGGTGGTGATGTAGACCGGCGCGCTCACCGCGGCCGCCATGGCGAACATGGCCATCACGAACGCGGTCACGGCCTGCCCGGGCCGTGCCCTGATCATCGACAGCACAAGCCCGATCACGCCGCCACCTCCGCTTCGCTCCGGCGTCGGCCTGATCCAGACACTGCGCCCATGGTTCGCGACCCTCCGCTGCGCTCCGGCTCGGTCATGCCGCCGCCTCCGCTTCGCTGCGGCGCCGGCCTGACTCCAGCACTGCGCCCATGGTTCGCGACCCTCCGCTGCGCTCCGGCTCGCTCACGGAGTGCTCCATCCGTCGGCGAAGTAGGGCAGGACGTCACCGATGTAGGTGCGGATGAGCACGACGAGCAGCAACCCGGTGAGGAGGGAGGCGCCGACGAGGATCAGGTAGCCCTCGACGGCGACGCGCTGCACGAGCCGGGCCGGTGCGCCCTGGTTGCGCAGCGCGCTGAGCTCCGCGGACCGCGGCCGGCGCTCGACCGCGGCGACGACGGTGGCCGAGCCGATCGCCAGCGCGACCCCGACGATCGCCGACAGCAGCATGAACTGCAGGGTCAGCGGCGGGCCGAAGGACGCGTAGCGGGCGGCGGTGCCGTCGATCGTCTCCTCGCCCTGCACGATCAGCCCCTGCGCCTCGAGCCGCCCCACGACGTCGCGCGGCGCGTCGGAGGCGAGCCAGACCTGCATCGACTCGCCGGCGCCGAAGTCGGCGCCGAGCCGGTCGGCGTATTCGAGGTCGACGAGCACGCCCTGGTCGCCGATGCGCGGCAGCCGGGTCGCGGAGCCGGCGATCCGCTCGGAGATGGACGCCGAGCCGTACGTGACCCGCTGGTCGCCGGCGATGCGCTGCTGGAGCCGCTTGGCCCGGATGGAGGCGATCGGCGCCGGCGTGTCGATCGGGTAGACGCCGGGGTCGGTCGCCGGACCGGGCCTGATCGGCGCCACCCGCAGCACCAGGCCGGCGGCGGCCGGCGCGACGATCAGGTTGGGCGGCGCCGGCGAGACGGACAGGCGCCATCGGGTCCGGTCGCTCAGGGTCTCCTTGCCGAGCACGGGCGACCCGGCCGACAGGCCGCGGACGGTGACCTCGATGCCGGGGCGGGCGGCGAAGAACACCTTCTGGTCGAGGGTGCTCTGGGTGATCGCCAGCGAGCTCAGCCGGCAGCCCGGCGCCTTGGCGCAGGCGGGCACCTGGGCCTTCAGCGTCGCGGGGCCCGCCACGAGCGGGCCGACCCTGGCGACCAGCCGGGCACCGGCCGGGTCGGCGAGCACGGCCTCGAAGAAGAGCGTCCGGCCCCGCTCGGGCGCGGTCATGGCCACGTCCAGGTCGAACGTCAGCTCCCCGCCGGTGACCATGACGGGGTCGGGCGCCTGCGGGTGCAGGGTGGCCGCGGCCTGCTCGGCGGTCATCCCGTATTCGGGGCGCCAGGCCGCCACGGCCGGCAGCCGCGGGCTGTCCACGAGCAGGACCCGGTCCTGGGCGGAGCGCAGCGACTGCACGACCGCCATCGCCTGCTTGCCCGACGGGTCGGCGGCACGGACCGCGTGGAGCAGGGCGAGCCGGTTCTCGGCGCGGACGATGAGCACGCGGTCGGCGCCGACCTCCAGCTCGGCCCGGTCGCGCCCGGCATCGACGCCCGCGCTCCAGGTGATGTACGAGGTGCCGAGCAGCGCGACCGTGACGATCATGAGCGCGGCCAGCCGGTGGACGCCGGGCCGGCGCGCCAGGTAGATGGCGGTGAGCGCGCGGGCCGGGCGGCCGTGCCGCAGCGCGCCCTCGACCATCCGGCCGGCGATCGCCGTGATCGCGCGGGACGCGACCAGGGCGCAGGCGAGGGCGGCGAGGCCGGGCGCCAGCAACGCGAGCCCCGCGGCGTCCCCGGAGGCGCGGTGCTTCACCTGGTACACGGCGATCCCGGCGACGATGACCAGCACCAGGTCGAACAGGTCCCGCCAGGCGCGGGCCCGGCCCGGGGCCTGGCGCAGCAGATCGGCGACGGTCGAGCCGAGCGCGCGACGCTCCGCGAGCAGCGCGGCCAGCAGCGCGCCGAGGACGGCGACGACCACCGCGCCGACGGACAGCGACGCGGCCTGCGAGACGACCGCGGGCTCCTGGATCGCGCCGGTGACGGCGGTGGCCACCAGATACCCCAGCGGCAGCCCGATCAGCGCCCCGGCGATCATCGGCACCGCGCTCTGCCCGCCGACGAGGGCCCAGGTGCGGCCGCGGGTGGCGCCGCGCAGCTTGACCAGGCCGACGTCCGGGCGGCGCTCCTCACCGGTGTACTTGACCGCCAGGTACAGGGCGAACCAGCAGAGCAGGAGCAGCTGGAACGCGCCGACGGGGACGCCGAGGCTGAGCAGCTGCCGGTCCCGCTCGACCCGGTCGGCCGTGACGGTGAGGCTGGTGTACATGCTGAGCCGGTTGTTGGCCGCCTTGACCGTCGCCGCGGCGAGGAACGCGCGGACCTCCGACGGGGTGTTCTCGACGAAGAGCTTCGGCTCGGCGACCATGTCGACGACGAAGCGCAGCTTCGCCGGCTGGATCTTGTCGAACACGGCCCCGCCGACAAGCGCCGCGTCGTCGACCGGCTCCGTGATCTCCGGCGGCGCGCCGGCGGGCAGGTCGACCGCGATCAGCTGGGCGTTGCTGCTCCAGAACGGGTCGACCGGGTCGATCGGCCGGTAGATCCCGGTGACGGTGAGCTGGAGCGCGTCGTGGACGTCGACCGCCTCGTAGCTGACCTGGTCGCCGGGCTTGACGCCCAGCCAGTGAGCGGTGCGGTAGCTGAGCATCACCTCGCCCGCGCCGGTGGCGCACCGGCCCTCGACGGTGGCGCGGTCGCACCCGCCGGTGCGCAGGGTCAGCGGCGAGTCGGTCTCGCGCTTCACGCCCAGGGCGCTGCCGCCGTCCTGCGGCGCGGCGGAGACCAGCGAGCCCGTCAGGTAGGCCCCGGTGTAGGTGGTGAACCCGCCCAGCTCCACGACCGACTGTGTCAGCTGCGCGTTGGCCTCCAGGTGCGCCGCGACGGAGCCGCCCTCGATCTGGCCCTCACCGACGGTTTCGAGGGACCGCTCGGTGATCGGCGCCGACTCGACGTGACGGGTCGCGATGCGCTCCGTGGACGCGAGGACATACCAGGGTGCGGCCGCCGCGGCGGCCGCGGCGAGCGTGCTCAGCAGGAGCAGCGTCAGCGCCTGTGTCCGCCTGGCCCGCAACGCTGCGAGCACGAGTGCCAGCAAGGCCCCTCCCCCGTCGGTCAAGGTCGTTCGTAAGAAGACCAACCGGGAGAGGGGCCGGTTGCATTGCGATTAGGTAACTGCCAGCTCAGAACCGCGCGGGCTCGCGGTAGATGCCCCATTCGTCCTTGAGTGCCCCGCAGATCTCGCCGAGGGTCGCCTCGGCACGGCACGCGTCCAGCATCGCCGGGATCATGTTCCCGCCGGTACGAGCCGCCGCCACCATCTCCTGAATCCGCCGCTCCACGAGGGCGTTGTCCCGCTCGGCCCGGCGGGCGCCGAGGAGCTTGTTCTGCTCGGTCTCGACCTCGTGCGAGACCCGCAGGATGTCCAGGTCCCGGGTCAGCGAGCCGGTGTGCACGTTGACGCCGACGACCCGCTTGTCGCCCTTCTCGAGGGCCTGCTGGTAGACGAAGGCACTGTCGGCGATCTCCGACATGAACCAGCCGTCCTCGATGCCGCGCAGGATGCCGGCGGTGATGGTGCCGTCGCCGCCCATGTCGCGGATGCGCTGGAAGATCGCCTCCGCCTCGGCCTCGATGCGGTCGGTCAGCGCCTCGACATACCAGGAGCCGCCGAGCGGGTCGGCGACGTTGGTGACGCCGGTCTCCTCCATCAGCACCTGCTGGGTGCGCAGGGCGATCTCGGCGGCTTCGTCGGTGGGCAGCGCCAGGGTCTCGTCCAGCGCGTTGGTGTGCAGCGACTGGGTGCCGCCGAGGACCGCGCTGAGCGCCTCGACCGCCGTGCGCACGACGTTGTTGTACGGCTGCTGGGCGGTCAGCGAGACGCCGGCCGTCTGCGTGTGGAACTTGAGCCACAGGGCCTTCTCGCTGGTGGCGCCATACACGTCGCGCAGCCAGCGGGCCCAGATCCGCCGGGCCGCGCGGAACTTCGCGATCTCCTCGAAGAAGTCGATGTGCGCGTCGAAGAAGAAGCTCAGACCGGGCGCGAACCTGTTGACGTCCAGCCCCCGGGACTGGCCGAGCTCCACGTACCCGAAGCCGTCGGCGAGGGTGTATGCCAGCTCCTGCGCGGCCGTCGAGCCGGCCTCACGGATGTGGTAGCCGGAGACGGACAGCGGCTTGTAGCGCGGGATCTCCTTGCCGCAGAACTCCATCAGGTCGCCGATGAGGCGCAGGTGCGGCTCGGGCGGGAAGAGCCACTCCTTCTGCGCGATGTACTCCTTGAAGATGTCGGTCTGCAGGGTGCCGTCGAGAACGCCGAGGTCGGCGCCCTGCCGCTCGGCCGCCACCAGGTACATGCAGAAGACGGGCACCGCCGGCCCGGAGATGGTCATGCTGGTGGTGACGTCGGCGAGGGGGATGCCGTCGAAGAGCACGTCCATGTCGGCGGCGGAGTCGATCGCGACCCCGCAGTGGCCGACCTCGCCGAGCGACTGCGGGTCGTCGGAGTCGCGGCCCATCAGCGTCGGCATGTCGAAGGCGACGGAGAGCCCGCCGCCGCCCGCGCCGAGCAGCATCTTGTAGCGGGCGTTGGTCTGCTGCGCGTTGCCGAAGCCGGAGAACTGCCGGATGGTCCACGTGCGGCCGCGGTACCCCGTGGGGTGCAGCCCTCGCGTGTACGGATACTCACCAGGCCAGCCGATGCGCTCGAAGCCGGGTACGTCGGCACCCTCCGGCGGCCCGTAGACCGGGTCGACCCGGGTCCCGGACAGGGTGGTGAAGTCGGCGTCGCGCTTGCGGGCCTCGTCGTAACGGCGCTGCCAGCGGGCGCGGCCCTCGGCGATGTCGTGGGCGTCCATGGGGTGTCGGCGCTCCTCGAGAAACTCGGCGTGATCGGGTTGTCCGTCTCACCGTCGATGGTATGCGCTCCCTGAACGATCGCTAAGGAGGGTGGGACAAGTCCCACCCTCCGTTCACGACGACGTTACGCGGCGGAGGCGGCCTCAGACTCCGGAAGCGTGTCGCTCACGTGGACGTCGTCCACGACGATGTCGACGGAGGTGACCTCGAGTCCGAGCAGGTTCTCGATCGCGCCGATGACGTTGGCGCGGACCTTCTCGGCGACGGAGTAGAGCACGAAGCCGTACTCGATCACGAGCGTGACCCGCACGGCGGCGCTGCGGCCCTCCAGGCGGACGTGCACGCCACGGTTGCCGTTCTCCCGCTCCTCGCCGTCGCCGAGGCCGATGCGGTCGCGGACCGAGGCGAAGACCCGGGCGACGTCGCCGCCGAGGTCGTACACGCCGGGGACCTCACGGGTGGCGATGCCGGCGATCTTCTCGACCACCTCGTCGGCGATGGTCGTGGTGCCCCGCTCGGCGGCGAGCTCGGCGGAGTTGCGCAGCCGGTCGACGACCTGCGAGGCGATCCGCCCCGACGCGGCGGCGGTCGTCGTGGCGAGCTCACCGACCCGGTCGGCGGTGGTGGTGGCGAACTCGCCGACCCGCTCGGCGGCGTCGGACGCGAAGGCGCTGACCCGCTCGCCGGTGGAGGCGGCGGTGCCCGCGACAGAGCCCGGAGCCGCCGGCTCGATGGAGAGCGCGTCGCCGGTCATGTCGGGATCGTCCACGTCATTGCGCTGCGCGGGGATGCCCGCGGTCACCTCGGTCATTGCTGCTCCTCCCCTGGGTCCGTCGGCCGAGCGCGAGCGTACTCGCGCCCGGCGAACGCGGGCAGAGGCTTAACGGACCAGTTGGGCAACTCCGTCGGACAGGTGGAGCTCGCGGTCGCAGGCGGCCGCGGCCTCCGGGTCGTGGGTGGCGAAGACGACCGCCGCGCCGCGGCGGGCCTCTTCATGCAGGAGCTCCATGACCTTCTGCCGGTTGGTGGAGTCCAGCTCGCTGGTCACCTCGTCGGCGAGCACCACGGCGCCGTGCAGGGCCAGGCCCCGGGCGATCGCGGTGCGCTGCTGCTGGCCGCCGGAGAGCTCCTCGACCAGCTGGTCGGCCTGGCTGCCGAGGCCCAGGCGCTCCAGCGACGCCACGGTCGCCCGCCGGGCGTCGGCCGGTGCCGCACCGCCGGCGATCATCGCCACCTGGATGTTCTCCTGCGCGGTGAGGATCGCGGCGAGGCCGTTGTCCTGCGGGATCAGCACGACCTTCTCGGACACGGCGTGGTCGCGGTCGCGCAGCGGCGTGCTGTCGACGGCCACCGTCCCGGCCGCCGGCTTCAGCAGCCCGGCCATCGCCCACAGCAGCGTCGTCTTGCCGGCCCCGGACGGCCCGGTCACGGCGAGGATCTGCCCCGGTGAGACGACCACGGACACGTCGCGCAGCACGGGGTGGTCGCGCTCGTACGCGACCGTGACACCGTCGACCGTCAACGTCTTCACTGCATGTCCTCCAACAACGTGTGAGACCGGGCGGGCACCAGCAGCACCGTGCCGTCGGGCTGCGGCTCCACCCCGACCAGGGTGCCGGGCGGCAGCATGCGCAGCACCTCCTGCGGCAGGTGCACCGTACCGTCGCGACCGACCACCGCGTAGTCCTCTCCGCGACGTCCCTCGGCGCCGACCCGCCCGTCGCGGATCGTGACGGTGCGGCCCATCCGCAGGCCGACGTCCGGGTCGTGCGTCACGACGACGACGGTCGTGCCGGCCCGGCGGACCGCGTCCAGGGCGAGGAGCACCTCGTCGCGGGCGTGGGTGTCGAGCTGGCTGGTCGGCTCGTCGGCGAGCAGCAGTCCCGGCCGGGCGGCCAGCCCGACGGCGAGCGCCAACCGTTGACGCTCACCAGGAGAGAGTCGCTGCGGCAGCTGCCGGTTGCGTCCCCGCCCGCTGAGGCCGACCATCGCGAGCACCTCGCGGGGATCGGCCAGCTGCCGGGAGCTGCCGGAAGGGCGTGACACCCGGCGCCGGTCACCGGGGACGCCGCGCTGGGCGAAGCGCACGTTCTGCTCCGCGGTCAGGTACGGCAGCAGGTTGCGCGACGCGCCCTGCAGCACGACGCCGACGTCGGTGGCCCGCAGCTGCTGCAGCTCGGCGGGCGTGGCGCGGGCGAGGTCGTGCTCGCCGACGCTGACCCGGCCCGCCGACGGTGGCAGGAGCCCGGCGAGCAGCGACAGCAGGGTCGATTTGCCCGACCCGGACGGCCCGAGCAGCGCGACCGACTCCCCGGCGGAGATGTCGAGGTCGACCCCCGACAACGCCACGACGTCGTAGCCCTCAAGGCGGTAGATGTAGACCAGCCCACGGCAGGTCACCGAAAGCCCGCTCATGCCGCACCGTCCCGCAGTCGTTCGGGCGTGGCGCGACCCATCAGCCGCAGCGCCATCAGTACAGCGGCCGCCAACGCCAACACGATGGCGGCGACGGCAACGGGCAGGGCGCCCATGCCGAGCTCCCACGTGATCGGCGACGCGACCCCGACGGTCACGAGCGGGATCCCCGGCAGCATCACCATCGCGCCGAGCAGTCCGGCGCCGAGACCGACGACGAGCGGGACGCCGAGCAGCGCCCGGTACTCCCGGAACACCGCCCTGCGCAGCTGCCCCGACCGCACCCCGGCGACCCGCAGCGCGGCGAGCTCGTAGAGGCGGGCGCGGACCCCGACGTAGGCGGTCAGCAGCACCACGCCGATCGCGAGGAGGATCGCGACCCCGCCGGCCAGCAGGTAGAGCCACAGCCCGAGCGCCGGTGCGCGGCGGGCGAGCTGCTCCAGCTGCCCGTCGATCGTCTCCGTCCGCAGCACCTGCACCCCGGCGGACGCGAGCCGCCGGTCGAGGTCCGCGGGCGCGGCCGAGGAGGCCCACACCTCGTAGCGCAGGGTCGCGTTGTCGGCGAGGCTCGCGCCGCGCTCGGCCATCCGCGTCGCGTAGTCGAGGTCGAACAGCACCCCGCGCCGGCCGGCCCTGGGCAGGCTGCCGGCGTGCGCCGCGACCGTGAACGGCTGCGGCTGGTCGGAGAAGCCGGGCAGCTTGAACGTCGCAGCCGCCGCGTCGTCGGTGGGCGCGCCACCGGCGAGGACGGCGGGCAGCGCCTCCGGGGTGTCGAAGTGCTCGACGACGGCGTCGGAGGGGTCGCTGCCGGAGACGTCGACGCCGAGCGCCACGCCCGTCCGGACGACGACCTGTGCGGCGCCCGGCCGGGCCCGCCAGCGCCCGGGGAGGTCGAAGCTGGACGCGAGGGGGGCGCCGTCGCTGCTCAGGCCGCGGACGGCGACGGTGACCGCGAAGGGCTCGCTGCCGCCGGCCGCGCGGCCGATCGCGAGGCCGACGAGCCGGCAGCCGCTCCCGCAGCCGGGGAGGCTCGCATGGTACGAACGGGTCCCCTTCGCCAGCCCGCCGAGCCCGATGGTGCGGGGCGGCTGGCCGGGCGCGGCGACGACCGCGGCGACCCGCAGCGCCGGTTTGGCCGGCAGCGTGTCGACGGAGATCTCCGCGGCGACGTCCTTGCCGAGCCGCAGCGGCGCGGCGACGTCCGGGTGCAGGCGTGCGGCGATGTCGCTGACGTCGGCGCGGGAGTGCCCGCGCCACACCGCGACCTCCGCCAGCCGGCCGGACTGCACCCCGAGCAGCTCGACGGGGGCGTTGTCGAAGCGCTGGCTGGCCCGCACGACGGCCATCGAGTGCCCGCCCGGGTCGGCCTTGTCGACCGCGGCCTCCAGGGCCGACGGGTGGTCGGCGGCGACGGTGAGGACCCGCTGCGCGCCGACGGTGTCGTCGGCGGTGTCGCGGCGGGCCCGCCCGGCCGCGTCCCACGCGGTCGCGGCGAAGGTCAGCAGCGCCACCGCGACCGTCACCACGACCACGAGCCGCCGGCCGCCGGGGCGGCGGGACAGCTGCGCGGCCGACAGCAGCGGCACGATCCGGCCGCGGCGGCGGGCGATCCGCAGCCGCGCCTGCGACCACAGGCCGAGCAGCCGGGCCGCGGCGACGCCGACGACGACCGCGAGCAGCGGCGGCGCCAGCAGCGCCAGGGGCGAGCCGCGGTCGTTGGCGGCGGCGGCGAGGCTGGCCGCGGCGAGCGCGACGACGACGCCGTCCGCGACGCCGGCCCGCCGGCCGCCCCGCTCCGGCACGCGCCGCAGCAGGCCGAGGATCGGCCGGGCGAGGGTCTGCCGGCCGGCGAGCACCGCGGCGGCGATCCCGGCGGCCAGGGCGAGAGCGGCGCCGGCGAACACCGGCCAGCGCACCTCGACCCCGACCCCCTCGGCCAGCAGCGCCCCGGCGGCGACCTGCACGAGCAGCAGCCCGGCGGCGATCCCGGCGGGGACCGCGGCGATGATCAGCAGCAGCACCTCGCCGAGGCCGAACCTGGTGGCCCGTCCGGACGGGTAGCCGCGCAGCTTCGCCAGGGCGATCTCCGGCGCGCGCTCCTCGGTCAGCGAGGCGACGAGCAGGAACAGCACGAACCAGCACAGCAGCAGCAGCGGCACCGCGATGACCGGCGCCGTCCGTCCGATGCTGGCCTGGTCGGCGTCGATGTCGCGCAGGACCGCCGGGAGGGTGGTGGTCAGCTCCAGCTCCTCGCCGCGCAGCCGGTCACCCAGGGTCTGGATGCCGTCGCGGAGCCCGGCGACGTCGTCGAGCCTGACCCGGTCCGCGCGCAGCGGGTACTCCAGGCGGGTCGCGAGCGTCGCGGTGCGCTCCAGCCGCAGGTCGTCCTCGGTCATCGAGAACAGGGCGTCGGCCGTGCTGTCGCTGGCGCTGAAGTAGGAGGTGCGGCCCCAGTACGCGGCGTCGGCGTCGGTCGGGGTGTAGAGGCCGCTGATCGTGAACGTCTTGTCGTGCCCGCCGGTCGCCGGCCCGAGGTGGACGGTGAGGTGGTCCCCGGTCTTCAGGTCCCGGGCGGCGGCGGTGCGCTTGCTGACCACGATCTGGCCCGGGTCGTCCGGGCAGGTGCCGTCGATCGTCAGGTGGTAGCAGGCGTTGTCGCGGTACGCGAGCTTGGCGTTGGTGTCGCCGAACGAGATCTCGGTGTCGATGGCCGCGACCGGCAGGTCCAGCCGGTCGGCGAGCAGTTGGTCCTTGGCGAGCGCGGTGTTCATGGCCAGCCGGATCTCGGCGAGGTCCTTGAACGCGGCGCTGTCTGCGGTGCCCTTTGCCCCGGCGGTCAGCCCGGTCGCGTCGGTGGACGCGGCGGACAGGCCGTCGGTGAGCACGGACTGCTGCGCGGCACGGCTGTACGCGGGTGCGAGCACGGCCGCCGTGGTCGCCGTCACGGCGAGGAGGAAGACCACGAACGACCGGCCGGCCCGGTACCTGATGCCACGCAGCATGACGGTCCAGGCCGTCAAGATGTGCCCCCTGTGCTGGTCGAGCTGAAGGTTGACCCGCAGACCTTAGCGGTCGTTCCGCCGCTCGGTCATGGTCACCAGCTCGCTCGCGGCGGTGTGTGGATCCAGGTCACCGTCCGCCACCTGCCTCGCCAGGCCGGCGAGCACGGCGCCGTCCCGCAGGGCTTCCATCCGGCCACGCAGCGTGCCCAGCGCGATCGCCTCGATCTCGGCCGCGGCCCGCCGCTCGCGACGCCGGCGCAGCTCGCCGGTGTCGTGCAGGTGCTCGCGGTGCTCGGTGATCGTCGCAACGATCTCGTCGATGCCCTCGCCCCGCGCCGCGACGGCCCGCAGCACCTTGGGCCGCCACTGGCCGGGCGCGCGCTCGCCGAGCCCGATCATGCCCTGGATGTCGCGGTACGTGGCGTCGGCGCCGTCCCGGTCCGCCTTGTTGACCACGAAGATGTCGGCGATCTCCAGCACGCCCGCCTTCGCCGCCTGGATCGAGTCGCCCATGCCCGGGGCGAGCAGGACCAGCGTCGTGTCGGCGAGCCCCGCGATCTCGACCTCGGCCTGGCCGACGCCGACGGTCTCCACGACGACGGGGTCGCAGCCGGCGCCGTCGAGCACCCGCACCGCCTGCGGGGTCGCCGCCGACAGCCCGCCGAGGTGCCCGCGGCTGGACATCGAGCGGATGTAGACGCCCGGGTCGGTCGCGTGGTCCTGCATCCGGACGCGGTCGCCGAGGATCGCCCCGCCGGTGAACGGGCTGGACGGGTCGACGGCGAGCACACCCACCCGCCTGTCCTGCTTGCGGAACGCGCGGACCAGCTCGTTGGTGGTGGTGGACTTGCCGACGCCGGGCGAGCCGGTCAGCCCCACGACGTGGGCGTCGCCGGCGTGCGGCGCGAGGGCGGCGGCCACCTGCGGTAGCAGCTCGTCACCGTCCTCCACCAGCGACACCAGGCGGGCGACGGCGCGGGGGTCACCCTCTCGCGCCTTCGCCACCAGGTCCGGCACGTCCCGCGATCGCCGGACGCTCACCGCTGCGGTTCCTTGTCGCCGTTTTCGCTCATGTACGGCATGATCGCCGCTCCAGGCGCTCCGCGCCCGGGGGTGAGCCCCGTTCCTCCCCCTCGACCGAGCCGACCGTCCACCCCGAGCACCGCTCGATATGCGGGGCGGCGGCCGGTGATCGCCGTTCCGGGCGTTCGACCGGCCGCCGGGACCGCTGGCGCGAGTCGCCGCAGGGTCACTGCTTGGGGACGCGGAGCAGGAGTGCGTCGCCCTGGCCGCCGCCGCCGCACAGGGCCGCGGCGCCGAGCCCGCCGCCGCGGCGGCGCAGCTCCAGCGCGAGGGTCAGGGCGAGCCTGGCGCCGGACATGCCGATCGGGTGGCCGAGCGCGATCGCTCCCCCGTTGACGTTGACGATCGCCGGGTCGATGCCCAGGTCGGCGGTCGACTGCACGCCGACGGCCGCGAACGCCTCGTTGATCTCCACGAGGTCGAGGTCGGCGGCGGTCAGGCCGGCCTTGCCGAGCGCGTGCTTGATCGCGTTGGACGGCTGGCTGGTCAGCGAGTTGTCGGGGCCCGCGACGTTGCCGTGCGCGCCGATCTCGGCGAGCCAGGTCAGCCCGAGCTCCTCCGCCTTCGCCTTGCTCATGACGACGACCGCGCAGGCCCCGTCGGAGATCGGCGAGGACGTCGCGGCGGTGATGGTGCCGTCCTTGCTGAACGCGGGCCGCAGCTTCGCCAGGGTCTCGGCCGTGGTCTCGGGCCGGATCTGCTCGTCGTCGGTGACCAGCAGCGGGTCGCCCTTCCTCTGCGGGATCTCCACCGGCACGATCTCCTCGGCGAGGCGCCCCTCCTTCTGCGCGGCGGCGGCCCGCTGGTGGCTCGCCGCGCCGAACGCGTCCTGCGCCTCGCGGGTGATGCCGAGCCGGGACACGTGCCGCTCGGTCGACTCGCCCATCGACACCTGGTCCCAGGCGTCGGTGAGGCCGTCGAGGGCCATGTGGTCGCGGATGACGACGTCGCCGTACTTGTAGCCCTGACGCTGCCCGGCGAGCAGGTGCGGGGCGTTGGTCATCGACTCCATGCCGCCGGCGACCACGATCTCGAACTCGCCGGCCCGGATCAGCTGGTCGGCCAGGGCGATCGCGTCGAGGCCGGAGAGGCAGACCTTGTTGATCGTCAGGGCGGGCACCGACATCGGGATGCCGGCCTCGACCGCGGCCTGCCGGGCGGGCATCTGGCCGGCGCCGGCGGTCAGCACCTGGCCCATGATCACGTACTGCACCTGCTCGGGCGCCACGCCCGAACGCTCGAGCGCCGCCTTGATGGCGACACTCCCGAGCCTGGTGGCGGGAAAGTCTTTGAGGGCGCCGAGCAGCCGCCCCATCGGCGTGCGGGCGCCGCTGACGATCACCGCTTGAGTCATCGTGAGGCCTTTCGAGAGATGGTTCACATCGCACCGTCGCGACTGAACGATTACTAGGGTTCAGACTATCGCCATGACGACCTCGGACCCGAAGTTGGATATCTCACCCGTCGGCATTCTCCGCATCGATCACGTCGGTATCGCCGTCGCGGATCTCGACGAGGCGATCGCGTTCTACGGGCGCGTGTTCGGCATGCGTTGCGTGCACGAGGAGACGAATGAGGAGCAAGGGGTGCGCGAGGCGATGCTGTCGGTCGGACCCACCCCCGAAGGGGGTTGCCTGCAGCTGCTCGCGCCGCTGAGCCCGGCCTCGACGATCGCGAAGTTCCTGGACCGCAGCGGTCCGGGCATGCAGCAGCTCGCCTACACGGTGAGCGACATCGATGCGACCTGCGCCGAGCTGCGGTCCCGTGGCGTCCGGCTGCTGTACGAGACGCCCCGCCGCGGCACGTCCGATTCCCGCATCAACTTCGTGCATCCGAAAGACGCCGGAGGCGTACTTGTGGAGCTGGTGGAGCCGTTCCGAGCAGCTTCGAGCAACCACTCCTGAGGAGGTCAGTGGACTTCTTCACAGGCCGGTTCCCGATTTAGCTACCGTTCAGTAACGTCCGCTTCAGGGCATCGAGATGTGTTGCCGATCCCCATAGGCACCCCGCTTTCCGGGGTCCCACGCTTTATGCCTTCATCCCGGACGTTAGGAGCCCAGCGGTGCAGCAGATCCTCGACGCGATCATGCAGGCGGAGCGGGCGGCGGACCCCGCGGCCGAGCTCCGCGCCGTGGCGGGCCTGCCGGTGCCCTCGTCGTACCGTGGCGTGGTCGTCCGCGCCGACGAGACCGACATGTTCGACGGCCTCGCCACCCGCGACAAGGACCCCCGCAAGTCCCTGCACGTGCAGGAGGTCCCCACGCCCGAGGTCGGTCCGGGCGAGGCCCTGATCGCCGTGATGGGCAGCGCCGTCAACTACAACACCGTCTGGACGTCGATCTTCGAGCCGGTCTCGACGTTCGGCTTCCTTCAGCGGTACGGCCGCCTCAACGACCTCTCGAAGCGCCACGACCTGCCCTATCACGTGGTCGGCTCGGACGCGGCCGGCGTGGTCCTGAAGGTCGGCCCGGGGGTGAGCAAGTGGAAGCCCGGCGACGAGGTGGTCGCGCACTGCCTCAGCGTCGAGCTGGAGGACGCCACCGGGCACGACGACACGATGCTCGACCCGCAGCAGCGGATCTGGGGCTTCGAGACCAACTTCGGCGGCCTCGCCGAGCTGGCCCTGGTCAAGGCCAACCAGCTCATGCCGAAGCCCACCCACCTGTCGTGGGAGGAGGCGGCCTGCCCCGGGCTGGTCAACTCCACCGCCTACCGGCAGCTCGTGTCCCACCACGGCGCGCAGATGAAGCAGGGCGACACCGTCCTCATCTGGGGCGCGTCCGGCGGCCTCGGCTCCTACGCGACGCAGTTCGCCCTCAACGGCGGGGCGACCCCCGTCTGTGTCGTGTCCAGTCCGCAGAAGGCCGACCTGTGCCGGGCCATGGGCGCCGAGCTGGTGATCGACCGCTCGTCGTTCACCTTCTGGAAGGACGAGCACACGCAGGACACCGCCGAGTGGCGCCGCTTCGGGGCGGAGATCCGCGCCCTGACCGGCGGCGACGACCCGGACATCGTGTTCGAGCACCCGGGCCGCGAGACCTTCGGCGTCAGCGTCTACGTCGCCAAGCGCGGCGGCACCATCGTCACCTGCGCGTCGACGTCGGGCTTCATGCACCAGTACGACAACCGGTACCTCTGGATGAACCTCAAACGCATCATCGGCAGCCACTTCGCCAACTACCGCGAGGCGTGGGAGGCCAACCGGCTCATCGCCCTCGGCAAGATCCACCCGACGCTGTCGCGCACCTACTCCCTGGACCAGACCGGCCAGGCCGCACACGACGTGCACCGCAACGCGCACCAGGGCAAGGTCGGCGTGCTCTGCCTGGCCCCCACCGAGGGCCTCGGCGTCCGCGACCCCGAGCTGCGCGCGAAGCACGAGACCGCGATCAACCGCTTCCGCAACCAGTAGCCGGCCGACACCCGCCGCACCCAGCCGCGGCGGTTACCACCCCTCAAGCCGGGTACGCACCAGACCCCGCGACGGGACGCCACAGCGTCGTGGCTCCCGCCGCGGCCCACCACTCCGGCCACGGCCCCACCCCGCTCGCCGAGCCGCCGCCATCACCCCTCGGGCCATATACGTTGGTCAATGCCCCGAGACGTCCCGTTCCGGATGGGGGGCGGATAGAGGGTGCGCGATGTGGACCCGAATCAGAGATCATCTTGTGGGTGGATCGCGCGGGGTCTATGGAACGAAAGCCGCGAACCGGGGCATTGATCAACGTCGTCAATGGGGTGGGGGCGGGTGTGGTTGAGTTCAGTGAGCAAGAAGACCCACCGGGGTGGCGAGGCGGCGGGGCAGGTGGCGGCGGGGGTGTGTCATCCGAGGTGAGGGGCGGTATGGACGTTGTCTCGGTGGGTGCACTTTTCGGTGATTGCGACCTGGCCGTACGGTCACTCGACACGCCGACAAAGCATGACAAAAACATGGCGTGTCCTGGTCCGGTGAAGTTGACCTTGCGACCATCTCGGAAGAGTGCCGTTGCACCCTTGCGAAAGCCCCCCGGTGGTCTGCAAGTATGTGCCAATGCCCCAGCAGCAGTCCTCGGTTGACTTCTTTCAGAACGGCTCGGATCACGAAGAGCTGAGTGTGGTCCTGCGCGGTTACGACCGTGCCCAGGTCGACGCCAAGCTGCAGCGGATCAACGCGCAGCTCCAGCAGGCCAACCAGGCTCGCGAAGAGGCCGAGAGCCGGCTCGCCGAGTCCCAGCGGCGCATCCGTCAGACCGAGCAGCGGCTCGGCACGATGGAGCAGAAGCTGAGCGACACCAACAAGCAGCTGGAGGAGAACAACCGGCCGACGCTGTCGGGGCTGGGCACGCGGGTCGAGCAGATCCTGCGGCTCGCCGAGGAGCAGGCCAACGACCACCGGGGCGAGGCCAAGCGGGAGTCCGAGGGCATCATCTCCGCCGCGCGTCTCGAGGCTCGCGAGATCACCGACAAGGCGCGGGCCGAGTCCGCCGCCATGAAGGCGACCGCTGAGCGCGAGGCGGGCAACCTGCGCACCGCCGCCGAGCGGGAGGCCGCCGAGGTCCGGGTGCAGGCCCGGCGCGAGGCCGACACGCTGCGCGCCGACGCGGAGCGCGAGACCAAGCAGCTGCGCACGGCCACGGCACACGAGGTCGCCGAGCTGAAGGCCACGGTCGAGCGCGAGGTGGCGACGCTGCGGGCCACCGCCGAGCGGGAGATCACCCAGCTGCGCGCCAAGGCCGCCCGCGAGGCGGAGGAGAAGCGCGCCGAGGCGACGAAGCTGCTGACCGACGCGCGGGACAAGCGCGACAAGGACCTGCAGTCCCTCGCGCTGGAGATCGCCGAGCGGCAGGAGAAGGCGGAGCGCGACGAGTCGGCCCGTCACCAGTCCGCGGTCGCCGCGACCCAGAAGCTCGTCAACGAGGCCGAGAGCCGCGCCCGGGCCGCCGAGGACCGTGCGAAGGAGATCGAGCAGCGGGCCGAGGCGCGCCGGGTCGAGTCCGAGCGCAGCGCCGCCGAGACGGTCGAGAAGGCCAAGAACCTGGCCGACAAGACGGTCAACGAGGCCCGCGCCGAGGCGCACCGCCAGCTCAGCGAGGCGCGTGCCGAGGCCGAGGAGACCACGCAGCGGGCCCGGCGCGAGGTCGAGGACCTCACCCGCCAGAAGGACGCGGTCACGTCGCAGCTGGGTCAGATGCTCTCCGGCCTCGCCGGGATCATGCCGACGGTCCAGCCGCCGCAGCAGGCCGGCCCGGCAGACGCCAAGAAGGAGTCCGGAGACGGCAAGAAGGTCTCCGCCTGACGTTCGCGGGGCGCGGTGATCCGGCCGCTTCTCGATCATTCACGGGGAGTTCGATCGCACGTCCCGTCATGCGCGGTGTGTAATTGCGCGTGGCGGGACGTTGCGTGTGAGGATGGGTGTCATGTCAGACCGCGACCTCTTCGACACGGGCCCGGGCGGCGTCTCTTCAGAGCCCGACTTCGAGACCGCACTGCGTGGGTACAACCGCAGCCAGGTCGACAAGTACTGGACGCAGTCGGAGAACGAGATCCATGCCCTGAAGCTGGAGAACGAAGAGGTCTGGAGCCAGGTCCAGGCGCTCGCCTCCCAGGTCCAGGAGCTGCAGATGGAGCTCGCTGACCTGCGCCGGCGCGGTCCTGTGGGCGAGGTCTCGTTCCGTCATCTGGGCGCCCGTGTCGAGCAGATCCTGGGGCTCGCCGAGGACCAGGCCGAGTCGATCCGCGCCAATGCCGTGCAGGACATCGCGGGCCTGCGCGGCGAGGCCGAGCGGCTCCTCGCCGACGCCCGCGGCCGGGCCGCCAAGGCCAACGAGGACTTCGAGCTCGCCCTCGCCGCCCGCCGCGCGGAGGAGGAGCGGGCGGTCACGGAGCGTCGCGCCGCGCTCGCTGCCGAGGTCCGGGCGATCGAGGAGCGGGCCGCCGCTTCGCGGGCCGAGGCCGACCGGATCGTCGCGCACGCGCACGCCGAGGCGCAGCGCATCACCGCCGAGGTCACCGCCCAGCTCGAGCAGGCCCGCTTCCAGGCGGAGCGGGAGCTGCAGGCGCTGCGAGCGTCGGCCGAGCAGCACTCGGCGCAGGTCCGCGCCCAGGCCGACCAGCACGCCACCGCCGCCCAGCAGCACGCGGCGACCGTGACGAGCGAGGCCGAGCAGCAGGCCGCCGCGATCGTCGCCCAGGCGCAGCAGCAGGCCGCCGCGGTCACCACCGAGGCGCAGCAGAAGGCGTCCGCGGTCACGGCCGAGGCCCAGGCGCAGGCGACCGCGCTGACCACCCAGGCCCAGGAGACCGCCGCGACCGTCGCGGCGAAGGCGCAGGAGGCCGCGGCCGCCGTGGCCGCGCAGGCCGAGGAGCACGCCGCGACCGTCACCGCCCAGGCGCAGGAGACGGCCGCCGCCGTCGCCGCGCAGGCCGAGCAGGCCGCGAATGCCGTCACCGAGCAGGCCGCCGCGCAGGCGAAGGCCATCGCCGACAGCGCCGTGGCGAAGGCCGAGGCCGCGGCCGCCGAGGCGCACGCCGTCGCGACCGAGGCCCACCGCAAGAGCACCGACGAGGCGACCCGGAAGGCCGACGCCGAGGCCGTGCAGCGGGCCGACGCGGCCCGCGCCACGCTCGACCAGGAGCTGCGCGACCTGCGCGCCACCCACGACGCCGAGGTCGCCGAGCTGCGCACGACGGCCGACCGCGAGCTCGCCGAGGCCCGCGCCGCGGCCAAGGCCGAGACCGACCAGCTCCGCGCCACCGCCGAGTCGGAGGCCGAGACGCTGCGGACCACGGTGCGGACCGAGGTGGACGAGCTGCGGGCCGCCGCGAGGACCGAGGCCGAGACCCTCACCACCGCCGCGTCAGCGGAGGCGGACCAGCTCCGCACCGCCGCCAGCACCGAGGCCGAGACGCTGCGGAGCACAGCGCAGACCGAGGCCGAGACGCTGCGGACCACGGCGCAGACCGAAGCGGAGTCGCTGCGGACCACGGCGCAGACCGAGGCCGAGACGCTGCGCACCGAGGCCGCGGCCGCCGTGACCGCCGCCCAGGCGGAGGCCGCGACCAAGGCCGAGGCCGCCACGAAGGCGGAGACGGAGGCGATCGCCAAGGCCGACGCCGCCGCGAAGGCCGGCGCCGAGGCCACCGCCAAGGCCCAGGCCACGGCGAAGGCCGAGGCGGAGGCCACCGCGAAGCAGGCGGCCACCGCGAAGGCCGAGCTCGAGGCCGTCACTGCGGAGCTCACCGCGGCGGAGGGCCGGCTGGCCGAGGCCCGGACGCAGGAGGCCGCCGCCCGCGAGCGACTCGATGAGGTCGCCGGCGCCGAGGCCCGCCTCGCCGACCTGCGCGAGCAGGAAACGACGCTCACCAGCAAGGTCGCCCAGGCCGAGACGGCGCTCAGCGGCGAGCTGGCCGGCCTGCGGGCGCAGGAGACCGAGCTGACCACCCAGGTCGCGGCCGCCGAGGCGCGCCTGGCCGAGCTGCGGCAGCAGACCGCCGACGCCGAGAAGCTGAGCGAGCAGGCGCAGCAGGCGACCGACAAGGCGAAGCAGGCCGACGACAAGGCCGAGCAGGCCGAGGCACAGGCGAAGGCGGCCGCCGAGAAGGCGAAGCAGGCCCAGCAGCAGGCGAAGCAGGCCGGCGAGAAGGCCAAGCAGGCCGAGGAGCAGGCGAAACTCGCCGAGGAGCGGGTCGAGGCCGCGCAGCGGCGGGCCGAGGAGATCGACCAGCTCGCCACTGCCGCCGGCACCGAGGCCGCCGAGCGCGCCGCCCAGACCCTGGCCGAGGCCGAGCAGTCCGCCGAGGCGATCCGCGAGGCCGCCCGCATCGAAACGGCGACCCCAGCGGCAACGAACGGCAACGGCAAGGTGAAGGTCGCGGCCGAGTAAGGGCCGAACTGACGAAACACCCCGTGCATCAGGTGCGGAAAGCCGACACTCAAGTTGAGGACGTGATGACGAATCACGTATCGTCCGCGGGTCTGCGCGCCTAGTCACTCAGGGGGAAGAGCGTGAGCAGTACGGAGCAGGTCGAGCGCCCCGGACGCCACTCCGTTCCACCCCAGAAGCCACGCGTGTCCGCGCGCACCGTGGCGATCGGCGTCGCCATCGTCGTGGTGGTCGCCGCGGGCGGGATCGCGGCCGCGGCGTACACGAGCGGCGGCTCCGAGAGCCAGTCGAGCAGCGCCGACGAGAAGGCCACCGTCATCAGCACCGACGGCGCCGTCGTCGACGGCAAGCAGCTCACCACGGCGCTGCACATCAAGGCCAACAACGTCAAAGTGGTCAACACGACCGTGCGGCACCGGGGCACGGCGGCGATCCGGATCTTCCCGGGCGTGCACGGCACCGTCGTGGAGAACACCGAGGTGTTCTGCGACGGCAAGGACATGGTCGGCGTCGGCAACGGCGGCTACACGGCCACGAAGGTCAAGGTGCACGGCTGCGCAGTCGGCTTCCAGCACTACGCCGGCGCCCCGGCCACGGTCACCGACTCGACGGTCGACGACAAGCCGTACAAGGCCAGCTACGCCTTCACCGAGCAGGGCAAGAAGCACCCGACCACCGGCACGGGACTCGTCGCCGGGCCGGTCGCGGCCGCGAAGCCCTGGCCCGGCCCCGACAACACGGGCGTGCCTGCGGGGACGACGCTCACCCCGTACACCGGCCCGTACGCGATCACGCAGGAGAACACCGTCATCGACGGGAAGATCCTCACCGACTGCGTCGAGATCAAGGCGAAGAACGTCACGATCAAGCGGTCGAAGATCAACTGCAAGAACAAGGGCGGCATGATCATCCGGGTGTTCGACGAGCTCGTGCCCGACGCGAGCCTGCTCGTCGAGGACACCGAGATCACCGGTGACGGCGAGGGGCTCGGGGTCGGCTTCGGCCACTACACGCTGCGCCGCGTCAACATGCACAACCTCAACGAGGGCCCCCGGGTCTCCGACGGCGCGGTGATCGAGGACAGCTGGATCCACGGCCTGGTCTTCACCGACGAGAAGGACCACCAGGACATCCTGCAGACGACCGGCGGCACCGGCATGATCGTGCGGCACAACACGCTCGAGGCGTTCAACCCGGCCACCAACGACCCGTTCAACGCGGGCTTCCAGCTCGGCTCGGAGACCGCCCCGAAGCTGAGCGACCTGCTGGTGGAGAACAACCTGTTCAGCGGTGGGAACTACACGGTGAACCTGCGGCCGGACACGAAGACCGAGAAGGTCGTGTTCCGCAACAACGTGTTCGTGCAGAACAGCCGCTACGGCGCCGCCTCCAACGAGGACCTCCCAGGCGTCACCTGGGAGGCCACCAACGTCTTCCTCGACGGAGGCAAGCCCGTCACGCACGGGCCGTAGCGCAGGCCCGACTCGCACGGGCCCAAGAGCAGGCCCGTCACGCACGGACCCTAGAAGGTCACGACCGCCTTCGTGACGGTGTACGCCTCGGCGTAGTGCGACCGGCACTCCATCCCACGGATGCGGGCGAGGCCGAGGAACACCTCGTCGTCCCACCAGTCGCGGGCCTTCTGCGACGGGAAGTGCTCGTGCAGCAGCGCGACCTTGCGCCGGCCCTGCTCGACGGTGAGCGGCACGTACACGTTGCGCCGGGACAGATCGCCGTCCCACTTCGGGATCTCGTAGTGCATGACGAGCGAGTTCCGGAAGGCGGTCGAGGCGAGCGAGCCGAGCAGCCGGTGGTCCTGGTGCGCGTCGTCGGTCGACGGCGCCAGGACCAGGTCCGGGGTGCCGAGCCGGGCCGCGGCCTCGACGATCTCCTTCGTCGCGTCCCAGTGCGCCGGGAGCCGGCCGTCGGGCAGATCACCCAGCGAGAACCGCACCGTGCCCTGGGACAGGAACGCCGTCGCGGCCGCCCGGGCCTCCGACTGCCGGGCAGGAACACCCGTCGCGAGGACGTAGTGGACCGAAACCCCTGCGGGCAGGGAGAGCAGCAGCCCGCCGGCGGCGATCTCGATGTCGTCCGGGTGTGCACCCAGGGCGACCACGGACCGCACGCCGGCGAGGGAGAAGCCGATCATGCGGACGGGCGGCGGGACGCGTCCCACAGCATCCACGGGCAGTTGCCGTGGTTGTAGGCCTCTTCCATCTCCGCCCGGTCCTTGAACGTGTCGACCGCGCGCCAGAACCCGTCGTACTGCTGAGCCAGCAGCTTCCGGTCCGGGATGAGCCGGTCGAAGGCGTGCGGCACCATGTCCTCGCCGTCGCGCAGGACGTCGAAGATCTCCGGCCGCATGATGAAGTAGCCGCCGTTCTCCCAGGTCATCAGGTCGCGGAAGTCCCGGACCCGCGACACCGACCCGTCGTCTGACATCTCCAGGATGTGGTGCGTGGAGACCGGCGGCACGGCGAGCATGCTGACCGCCGCCGTGGACGCCCGGAAACGCTCCACCATCTCCGGCAGCGGTGCGTCGGTCAGCGTGTCGGCGTAGTTGGCCAGGAACATCGGCTCGTCCTCGACGTACTTGCGCACGCGCATGAGCCGCTCGCCGATCGTGGCCTTGAGGCCCGTGTCGATGAACGTGATGTTCCAGTCGGTGATGTCGGTCGAGAAGAGCTGCACGTCACCGTTGCCGCCGACGAGGGTGAAGTCGTTGGACAGCGTCTCGTCGTAGTGCAGGAAGTAGTCCTTGACCACGGCGGCGCCGTAGCCGAGGGCGAGCACGAAGTCGGTGTGCCCGAAGTGGGCGTAGTAGCGCATGACGTGCCACAGCAGCGGCCGGTCGCCGATCATCGCCATCGGTTTCGGGACGTTGCTCGTGCCCTCGCGCATCCGCATGCCGAGACCACCGCAGAACAGGACGACCTTCACGACAAACTACTCCTCGACGTCGAGAGCCGGGATCGGGTAGACCAGCTTGCCGCCCCAGTCGCGCACGTACGACAGCTGCGCGCTGATCTCGGTGCGCAGGTTCCACGGCAGGACCAGGACGTAGTCGGGCCGGTCCGCGGCGATGCGCTCCGGCGCGTGGATCGGGATGTGCGTGCCCGGCAGGAACATGCCCTGCTTGTGCGGCGACCGGTCGACCGTGTACTCGAGCAGGTCCTCGCGGATACCGCAGTGGTTGAGCAGCGTGTTGCCCTTGCCCGGGGCGCCGTAGCCGACGACCCGCTTGCCCTCGGCGCGCGCCTTCATGAGGAAGTCGAGCAGGTCGCGCTTGATGGTGAAGACCTCGCCGGCGAAGCCCTTGTGCCCCTCGAAGGTGTGCAGACCGGCCGCGGCCTCGGCGTCGAGGACGGCCTTGACGGCCACCGAAGGTTCACCCGCTGTTTCACTTCGCTGTGCGTGCACGCGCAGCGACCCGCCGTGGGTCGACAGCTCCTCCACGTCGACAACGGTGAGGCCGCCCTTGGCGAGCGCCCGCGACGCGGTGAGCAGGGACAGGTACTGGTAGTGCTCGTGGTAGATCGTGTCGAACTGCCGGCGCTCGATCAGGCGCAGCAGGTGCGGGAACTCCAGCGTGACCAATCCGTCCGATTTGACCAAATTGGCGAGTCCCTGACTAAATCCAATAATGTCCGGAATATGTGCATAGACGTTATTTGCGGCAACCAGATCCGCACGGCCGTACTGCGCCGCGACCGATTCGCCGGTTTCCGGCCCGAGAAAGCACACCTCTGTCCGGATCCCCTTTTCGCGGGCGACCGCGGCGACATTTCCGGCTGGCTCAACGCCGATCACGGGAATACCCGCGGCCACAAAGTGCTGCAGAAGGTACCCGTCATTACTGGCCACTTCGGCGACCAGGCTGTCGGCCGTTAGGTTGAGCTTCTCGATCATAGCGACGGAGTACTGCCGCGCATGCTCCACCCAGGATGATGAATAGGAGGAGAAGTAGAGGTAGTCGGAGAAGATCTCCTCACCCGCCACGTAGGCCGGGAGCTGCACCAACAGGCACTCAGAGCAGGTGCGCACGTGCAGCGGGTAGAACGTCTCCGGTGCGTCGACCTTCTCTGCGGGCACGTAGCTCTCACACAGTGGCGACATACCGAGGTCGACGAAGGTCTCGGTGAGCTCGGCACCACAGAGCCGGCACGAGACAACGGGCATGCGTCCCCCCAAAATAATCGTTGGCGCTAGGCTCCCACCTATACGGCTGGAGCATGATGTGGACGCGTCAGCCTAAGGCAGAATCCAAGCCAAGAAGCTAGCGGTCGCGGAACACTGCTGTTCAACGTCAGAGTAAGAAGTCCGACACACCACCGAGGGCACTTTCGGTCCCTCTTAGACTCGCCTTCCACCCGCCGAGCGTTCGGGAGCTTTGCCATGCGCGTACTCGTCACCGGTCACGACGGATACATCGGCAGTGTGCTGGTGCCGATACTCCGGCAGGCCGGGCACGAGGTCGTCGGTCTCGACACCGGGCTGTTCGCGGACTGCGTCCTCGGGCCGGCGCCGGAGGAGGTCAAGACGCTGCGCGTCGACCTCCGCGACGTCGAGCCGTCGCACGTCACCGGGTTCGACGCGGTCATGCACCTGGCCGCGCTGTGCAACGACCCGCTGGGCAACCTCAACCCCGACCTGACGTATGACGTCAACCACCGCTCGACGATCCGCCTGGCGAAGGCCGCCAAGGCCGCCGGGGTCCAGCGGTTCCTCTTCTCGTCGTCCTGCTCGCTGTACGGCAAGGGCGCCGACGACACCCCGCTGGACGAGACGGCCGGCTTCCAGCCCGTGACGCCCTACGGCGAGTCGAAGATCCTCTCGGAGCAGGGCCTGCTGGAGCTCGCCGACGACGACTTCTCGCCGGTGTTCCTGCGCAACTCCACGGCCTACGGCTTCTCCCCCCGCCTGCGCGGCGACCTGGTCGTCAACGACCTCGCCGCGCACGCGCTGCTCACCGGGCAGGTCCGGCTGCTGTCGGACGGCAAGGCGTGGCGGCCGCTGGTCCACATCGAGGACATCTCCGCCGCCTTCCTGGCGCTGCTGGAGGTCGACCGCGGGCGCGTGCACGCCAAGGCGTACAACATCGGCAAGAGCAGCGAGAACTACCTGATCCGCGACGTGGCCAACCTCGTCGCCGAGGTGGTGCCGGGCAGCGAGGTGACGTTCGCCGAGGGCGCCGGCACCGACCTGCGCAACTACCGGGTCACCTGCGACCTGATCGCCGCCGAGGTCCCCGAGTTCCAGCCGAGGTGGACGGTCAAGCTGGGCGTCGAGCAGCTGATCGAGCAGTACCAGCGGCACGGCCTGACGATCGAGCAGTTCGGCAGCCAGACCCACCAGCGCATCAAGCGGATCAAGGCGCTGATGGAGGCCGGCAAGCTCGACAACGACCTGCGGTGGACGGCATGACCGGCCAGCGCAGCGACTCGGGCCGGTCATCATCGGCGCAGGTTCAGTCAGGACGACGCCGGAGCGCAGCGGAGGTGGCGGCATGACCGGCCAGCGCAGCGACTCGGGCCGGTCATCATCGGCGCAGGTTCAGTCAGGACGACGCCGGAGCGCAGCGGAGGTGGCGGCATGACGAGCGACCGGATCTGTGACGCCTGCGGCGAGGAGCGGCTGGTCCCGTTCGCCGACCTCGGTGACATCCCGGTTCTGTGCGGGGTGCACTGGGAGGCGCACGGCGACGCGGTCGCGTCCCCCGTCGGCCGGATGGAGCTGGCGCACTGCCCGCGCTGCGCCTACGTGCGCAACGTCGCGTTCGAGCAGGACAAGCTCGTCTACGACACGACGATGGACACCAACCTGCACTTCTCCCCCGCGTTCCAGCGGTTCTCCGCGGACCTGGTGCAGAGCCTCAGCGAGCGGTACGACCTCAGCGGCAAGCTCGTGCTCGACGTCGGCTGCGGCCAGGGCGAGTTCCTCAAGGAGCTCACCCACGTCAGCGGCGCCAGCGGCGTGGGCTACGACGCGATGTACGCGGGCGAGGTCGGCACCAACGGCCTGACCACGTTCCACAGCGGGCTCGCCCCGCGCGGGTCCGGCCTGCCGAAGTACGACTTCTTCACCTCGCGGCACTGGTTCGAGCACCTCGACGACCCGTTCGAGTTCCTGGTCGACCTGCGGGAGCAGGCGAAGGGCCGCGAGGTCTTCGGCTACGTCGAGGTCCCCGACGCGGTGTACGACCTCGCCACCGCCGGCTGGGAGGTCATCTACCCGCACGTGTCGTACTTCGACGCCTACTCCCTGGCGAGCATCTTCGGCCGGGCCGGCTGGACGGTCGAGTCGACGGGCACGCTGTTCTCGGGCATGTTCCGCTACATCGAGGTGTCGGCCAACCGCCCCCGCGCCGGCGGTCACGTCGCGCACACCGGCGAGCTGCCGTCGATGCGGGCCCGCGACAAGCAGCTCGCGGCGATCGCCGGCTTCGCCGAGCGGCACCACGCCGAGCGGGAGCGCTGGCGGAGCACGATCGCGAAGCTCAACGCCGACGGCGCGCGGCCGGTGCTGTGGGGCGCGGGCTCCCGCGGCGTGCAGTTCCTGACCCTCGCCGACCGCGAGCTGGGCCTGCACGGCGTCGTGGACCTCAACCCGCGCAAGTGGGGCCGCTTCCTGCCGGTCACCGGGCACCGGGTCGACCCGCCGTCGACCCTCACGACCCTGCAGCCGAAGGCCGTCGTGATCACCAACCCGGCGTACAAGGACGAGATCGCCAAGTCCCTCGCCGACCTCGGCGTCACCGCAGAGATCCTGGTGGCCTAGATGCCCAGAGTTTCGATCGGGATGACGACGTACAACGTCGAGAAGTACCTGCCGCTGGCGATCGAGTCGATGCTGGCGCAGGACTACCCGGACTTCGAGATCGTCGTGTGCGACAACCTGTCCACCGACAGCACCTGGGAGATCCTGGAGCGCTACGCCGCCAAGGACGAGCGGGTCCGGGTGTACCGCAACCCGGAGAACCTCGGCGAGGCCGGCAACTTCCGGCGGGTCGTGCAGCTGGCCCGCGGCGAGCTGTTCCGGCTCGCCGCGCACGACGACCTCGCCGCGCCGACGCTGATCAGCCGGTGCGTGGAGGCGCTCGACGCGCACCCCGAGGCGATCCTGGCCTTCCCGCAGACGATGCTGATCGACAGCGACGGCAACGAGATCGGCCCGTGGGACGACGCCATGGACACCCAGACCCTGCGCTCGCGGGGCCGGGTCAGCTGGTACGCGCGGAAGTGGAACCTCTGCAACGAGGTCTTCGGCGTGGTCCGCACCGACGTGCTGCGCAAGACGCGGCTGCTCGGGCCGTTCCTGTCCAGCGACGTGCGGATGCTGCACGAGCTGGCGCTGCGCGGCGAGTTCATCCAGGTGCCGCAGCGGCTGTTCTACCGCAGGATGCACGCGACCAACACGTTCGGCGCGCAGCGCGACACCGACGAGGTGCTCGAGTGGCTGGAGCCGGGCGCGGCGAAGGGCAAGAACCGCAAGCGCAAGCCCGCCTCGGACCAGAGCCACCACACCAGGATGACCTGGGAGATCACGAAGGCGCTCATGAGCAACGAGCTGCCGGTGACGGAGCGGGCGGTCGCCACCGGGGCGTTCCTGACCTCGTGGGGCACCCGCCGCGGCCGGGCCAAGCTGGGCCGGATCCGCCGCTCGATCACCCGCACGCCGATCGCGCCGCCGGTCTGGGAACAGCCCCAGCAGCAGTCGTCTGACCAGCAGTCGCAGGCCTAGGAGTCCGCATGAGTCAGAGCGTCGACAGCAGCGTCGACCCGCTCGACCGCACCGTCGATCTTGACCGTACCGCCGAGATCAGCGCTCTGACACCACCGGCGACAACGACGACGCTGGACGCACCGGAGGAGGAGGCGCCGCGCAAGCGCCTCAAGTCCGCGATCTTCTGGTCGTACGCGCTGACCGCCGGCCGCCTGGGCACCACGACCGTCGTCACGTTCGTGCTGGCGGGCATGCTGGGACCGCACGCGTTCGGCGTCGTGGGCACCGCGCTGCTGTTCGTGATGATCACGCAGATGCTGCTCCAGCAGACGCTGCTCACCACGATCATCCAGCGCGAGAAGCTCGAAGGCGACCACCTGGACGCCGGGTTCTGGCTCGTCATCATCGGCAGCCTGGTGCTGACCGCGGTGGCCGCCGCCGCGGCACCGCTGTGGGCGGCGTTCAACAACCAGCCCGAGGTCACCATGATCTGCGTGGCGCTGACCCCCATGATCCTGCTGCAGGGGCTGACCGTGGTCCCCGAGGCGATCATGCGGCGGAGGATGACGTTCCGGCCGCTGGCCATCCGGACGCTGATCGCGAACGTCATCGGCGGCGTGGTCGGCATCGCCATGGCGCTCGCCGGCTACCAGGCCTGGGCGCTGGTGGGGCAGCAGCTGGTGGTGGGCGGCGTCGGCGCCGTCGTGCTGTGGACCGTCACCGACTGGCGCCCCCGCTGGCGGCTGCCCCGGCAGGCGATCAAGGACCTGTGGGGGTTCTCCGCCCAGTCCGCGCTCGGCGGCATCGGCGTCTTCCTGGCCATCCGCATCGACCTGTTGGTCCTGGCCAAGTTCTTCGGCCCGGTGGCGGTCGGTCTGTACCGCATCGCGCAGCGCCTGCCTGACATGCTGACCGAGGTGACCAGCCGGTCGCTGCAGCAGGTGTCGCTGCCGGAGCTGGCCCGCCTGCAGCGCAAGCCGGCCGAGCTCGGTGACCGGCTCGCCAAGATGCTGCACGTGTCCGCCGTCGCCGGACTGCCCGCGCTGGGCATCCTCGCGGCCGTCGCGAAGCCGCTCGTCGCGCTGCTCGGTCCCGAGTGGTCGCCGGCCGGCACCGGCATGCAGCTGCTGTGCATCGTCGGCATCGTCAACGTGTACGGGGTGCTGCTCGGCCCCGCCCTGCAGGCCGTCGGCCGGCCGGGCATCAACACGGCGCTGTCCTGGTTCCAGCTCACGGTCGGGGTCGGCACCTTCTACCTCATCGGGCAGTGGCTCAACGGCTCCACCGACGACCGCGCGCAGGTCGCCGCGATCGCGCTGGGCATGTCGGCGGTCGAGCTGTCGATCACGATCCTGATGATGTACATCACTTTCGTGCGGGTGTTGAAGGTCAGCACCTGGCAGATCCTCGGCCCGACGGTGCCGGCGTTCATCGCGGGCTCGGCAGGCTTCCTCGTGCCGTTCCTCGTCGACCGGTTCGGCCTGGTCAGCGGGCCGTGGGTGCTGAAGCTCCTGGTCTACGGCGTGCTCGCCACCGGCATCGCCGGCGGCCTGCTGCTCGCGCTGGACACCCGTACCCGCGGGATGGTCATGCGCAAGGTTCAACCATTGCTCGGAAAGAAGCTCGGAAAGAAGTAGGAGCGGGTCTTTGCTGTTCGACGAGTCCAACCGCCTGCGGCCCCTGGCCCACGCGGTGATCCCCGGTGGCGCGCACACGTATGCGAAGGGGGACGACCAGTTCCCCGAGGAGGCGCCGGGCTTCATCGTCCGGGGCAGCGGCTGTCACGTCTGGGACGCCGACGGCAACGAGTTCGTCGAGTACGGCATGGGCCTGCGCTCGGTCACGCTCGGCCACGGATACGCGCCGGTGGTCGAGGCCGCGGCCCGGCAGATGGCGGACGGGCTCAACTTCAGCCGCCCGGCGACGATCGAGCTGACCGCCGCGGAGCGGCTGCGCGGCGCGCTCGGCGTGCCCGACCGGATGGTGAAGTTCGCGAAGAACGGCTCCGACGTGACGAGCGCCGCGGTGAAGCTCGCCCGCGCGTTCACCGGCCGGGACCTCGTCGCGATCTGCGCCGACCACCCGTTCTTCTCCACCGACGACTGGTTCATCGGCACGACCGGCATGCCGGGCGGCATCCCCGGCGCGGTCCGTGACCTGACCGTCCGGTACCGCTACAACGACCTGGCCGGCGTCGAGGCGCTGATCGCCGAGCACCCCGGGAAGATCTCCTGCCTGGTGCAGGAGGTCGAGACGACCGAGCCGCCCGCGCCGGGCTTCCTTGAGGGCCTGCGGGCGCTGTGTGACCGGCACGGCATCGTGCTGATCTTCGACGAGATCATCACCGGGTTCCGCTGGCACGTGCGTGGCGCCTCCCACGTGCACGGCGTGCGGGCCGACCTGACCAGCTACGGCAAGGCACTCGGCAACGGCTTCGCGGTGGCCGCGCTCGTCGGCCGGCCCGACATCATGGAGCTCGGCGGGCTGCGCACCGACCGGGAGCGGGTGTTCCTGCTGTCCACCACCTACGGTGCCGACACGCACACCCTCGCCGCGACGATGGCCGTCCTCGACGTGTACGAGCGCGAACCGGTCATCGAACACCTGCACCGCCAGGGCCGGCGGCTGGCGGAGGGCGTGACGGCGGCCGCGGCGGCGCACGGCGTCCAGGACTTCGTGGGCGTGGCCGGCCGCGACAGCAACCTCATCTACATGACCAAGGACAGCGACGGCGAGCGCTCGCAGGCGTTCCGGACGCTGTTCCTGCAGGAGCTGGTCCGCCGCGGCGTGATCGCCCCGTCGTTCGTCGTCAGCTACTCCCACACCGACGCGGACATCGACCGCACGATCGAGGCGGTCGACGGCGCCCTCGCGGTCTACGCGAAGGCCTTGAGCGACGGCGTCGACGCCTACCTGGTCGGTCGCGCCGTGAAGCCCGTCTTCCGCCCTTACGTCTAGGGGAGCCACCGTGGTCGCAGTCCTCGAGCGGGAACAGGTCCGGCGCGGCACCCGTACACCGGTGAAGGCCGCCCTGGTCGTCGGCGCCCTCGTGGCCGGGACGGCGGCCTCGATCCTGCGGCAGCCCGGGCCCGGGGCGCTGGACACGATCTGGGCCGAGGACGGCGAGATCTTCCTGACCCAGGCGGCGCGTGATGGCGCCGGGGCGTTCACCACGTCCTACGCCGGCTACTACCACCTCGTCGCCCGGCTCGTCGCCGGCGTCGCGGCGCTGCTGCCGGCGTCCCAGGCCGCCGCGGCGCTCGCGATCGGCGCGGCGCTGGTCACGACGGTCTTCGCGATCGCCGCGTATGCCCTGAGCGGGGAGTACCTGTCCTCGACCGTGGCCCGGCTGGTGGTGTCGGTGCCGGTCGCGGTGCTGCCGATGGCGCAGGGCGACGTGCTGAACTCCCCGGCGAACCTGCACTGGACCGGTCTCTACGTCCTGTTCTGGTTCCTGCTGTGCCGGCCCGCCTCGGTCGCGGGGAAGGTGCTGGCGTGCGCGGGCATCGTGCTCATCGTCGGCAGCGACATCCTGACCGGCGTCTACCTGCCGCTCGTCGCGTTCGTGCTGTGGTTCCACCGGGACCGGTACGCGGTGGCGAAGGCCGTGGCGTTCGTGGTGCCCTTCGCCGTGCAGGTGCTCGGCCTGCTCACCGGGGCGAGCGAGCGGGAGGGCCTGGCGCCGGACCCGGTCCGGGCGGTGACCGGCTTCGTGCTCCGCGCGGTGCCGACGGCGCTGTTCGGCGAGCGGTGGGTCGGCCAGACGGTCAACGCCCGCAGCCTGATCTTCGCCGCGCTCGCGTGGCTGATCCTCGGCGCCGTGCTGGTCCTGGGGCTGCGCAAGGTCGTCCGTCCACGGTGGACGCTGGTGATCGCGGCGGGCGTGCACAGCGCGCTGGTCTACCTCGCGCCGGTCGCGCTCAGCGGCATCGCCACCCCGCGGTACAACGTGGCGCCGGCCCTGCTGGTGCTCGTCACGCTCGTCGCCCTACTCAACGACGTGACCGGGGTCCGGATCCTCGCGGCGCTGGTGCTGGTGGTCTGCGCGGTCAACTTCCGGGTGGACAACGCCCGGGCGGACGGGCCGGCCTGGCACACGGGGTTGCGGGGCGCGGAGACGGCCTGCGCCGCCGATCCGGCGGCCACGGTGAGTATTGAGGTGACTCCGCTCGCGGCACCTGGGTGGCATGTCGCACTGCCGTGTGACTATGTCGACAAAAAATAACCCTCTGGCATTGGGGCCATCGTCGGACAAGCAATTATCAGGCGAACTATGATCCACTCCAGAGTTAAAGCATGAATTTCCTCGACCGTTCGGGCAGGGTTGCCTGGCGGAACGACGGAGCCCTCTACACCCCGGAACGAGATTCACCTTCTGCGGCCCGCATGTACGCTGAGCTGCGAAACAGAAGATCAATCTTGTCCGTTTAGCCGCATTCGTACAGAATGCGCAAATTAGGTTTTTTGTTCAATTTAACAAGTCAAGCGGCATTTCATGTTTCGTTAAAAGCGGCATGTAAAGAATGCGACACGGCGAGTTTGCCAGTGCCCACTTGCCCCGCTGACGCGTTATCCGCCAGTGTCGCTAGGCGACTGCCCGTGGGGGGCGCCGCGACCTATTTTTCTTGGGGAGCAGGGTCGGTCATGAAGGTTGGCGTCATCGGCTGTGGTTACTGGGGGGCGAAGCACGTGCGCGTGCTGTCATCACTCCCCGAGGTGTCACTGGTCGTCGCGATCGACGCACAGACGGAGCGGATCGATCCACTGCGCCGGATGTACCCGAGCGCGCTGTGCGTCACCAGCCTGGACGAGGTGATCGACCTCATCGACGCCGCGATCATCGCCACGCCGCCGCGCTCGCACGCGCCGCTGGCGAAGCGGCTGCTCGCCGCCGGCAAGCACGTCATGGTCGAGAAGCCGATGACCGCCTCGACCGCGGAGGCCCGCGAGCTCGTCGCGATGGCCGACGAGGCCGGCCTCACCCTCGCCACCGGGCACACGTTCGAGCACAACGCGGTGGTCAAGCACCTGCGCGACATGGTCGCCGCCGAGGAGCTCGGCAAGATCTACTACATCGACACCGCGCGGCTGAACCTCGGGCTCTACCAGCCCGACGTCAACGTCGTCTGGGACCTCGCGCCGCACGACATCTCGATCATCAACATGGTGCTGGGCAGCACGCCGACCGCGGTCAGCGCGTGGGGCACCAGCCACGCCGGCACGCCCTTCGAGGACGTCGCCTACCTGCGCCTGGAGTACGGCGCGATCGGCGCGACCGCCAACATCCACGTCAGCTGGCTCGACCCGTCGAAGGTGCGACGCGTGACGGTCGTCGGCAGCCAGCGCATGGCGGTCTACGACGACATGCTCGACGAGGGCCGGCTGCGCATCTACGACAAGGGCATCCAGGGCGCCCCACTGGACGGCACCGTGCCGATGTCGTACCGCTACGGCGGCATCACCTCGCCGCACATCCCGATGACCGAGCCGCTCGGCGAGGTCGACCGGGACTTCGTGCAGTCGGCGATCACCGGGCGCACCCCTGCCGTCGACGGCCGGCGCGGGCTCGCCGTGGTGGAGGTCCTGGAGGCCGCCGCCGAGTCGATGGCCACCGGCCGCACCGTCAACATCTCCCAGCCCGCAACCGTCTGACTCGAGAGGAACACCACGTCCCGTGCGCATCCCGTTCAATGACCTCGCGACGCCGCACGCGTCGATCGTTGAGGACGTCGTCGCCGAGGTGCGGGCGTTGGCCGGCAACTCCCGCTTCATCGGCGGGCCGGCCGTCGAGTCCTTCGAGCAGGATTTCGCGGCGTACTGCGGCACCACGCACGCCGTGGGCGTCGCCAACGGCACCGACGCGATCGAGCTGACCCTGCGGGCGCTCGGCATCGGTGGCGGCGACGAGGTCCTGGTGCCGGCCAACACGTTCATCGCGACCGCCTCGGCCGTCGCGGCGACCGGCGCCACCCCCGTCTTCGTCGACGTCGACCCGGTGAGCCTGCTCGTCACGCCCGCCACCCTGGAGGCCGGCAAGACCGAGCGGACCGCCGCGGTGATCCCGGTGCACCTGTACGGGCACATGGTGCCGCCGGCGGACGTGCTGCCGTTCGCGGCGAAGCACGGCCTGGCAGTGCTCGAGGACTCCGCGCAGGCGCACGGGGCGGACGCTCCGGCGCAGCATGACGGCCTGGGTGAGAAGGTGCGGGCCGGGTCCTACGGTGTCGCCGGAACCTTTAGTTTTTACCCAGGCAAGAACCTTGGTGCCTGGGGAGACGGTGGCGCGGTCGTGACCGACGACGCCCAGCTCGCCTCGCGGATCCGGTCGCTGGCCAACCACGGCCGGTCCGAGGGCACCGACCACTACGAACACCGCTACATCGGGCGCAACAGCCGGCTCGACGCGTTGCAGGCGACAGTCCTGCGCCGCAAGCTAGCCGACCTGGACGCGGCCACCGCTCAGCGCCGTCGCGTCGCGTCGGTCTACGCGGAGGCACTCGCCGCCCACGGAATCCCGATGGTGGCACCGCTGCCCGGCGTGGACAGCGCGTGGCACCTGCTCGTCGCCCGGGTCCCGGGACGGGAGCAGGTGCGCCGCCTGCTCGACGAGGCCGGGATCGGCACCGGGGTCCATTACCCGGTTCCGTGTCACCGCCAGCACGCCTACGCTACCGACCAGACCGTCAGCCTCCCGGCGGCCGAACAGGCCGCCACCGAGATCGTCTCACTTCCCTTCTTCCCCCACCTGCGGGACGAAGAGGTCGCCTATGTCGCGGACCACCTCGCCAAGGCGATCGCCGCGCTCTGATTTCCGTCAGCTCGCTCGTTCGTTGTCGCACCAACGCACAGTGAGGAGGTGTCGCCGTTGACCGCGCCACAGGCCGTCGACGCCGCACTGAACACCACGCCGCCCGTTTCCGCCCAGGAGGACGAGACCGACGACGCCACCGTCGTCATCTCGTCCCTGCCCCAGCCCACCGCTCCCGCCGAGCCGTCCGTGTCCGACGACGCCACGGTCGAGATCCCGATGCCGCAGCGCGTGCTGCGCAAGGTCGGCAGCGGCTGGGGCCTGATCCAGGGGCACCGCGAAGGCCGGTCGCTGATCCCGAAGCGGTCCCTGCGGCAGCTCGTGGAGGGGCTCGTGGCGCTGGGCATCCTGGCCGCCCTGTCGCCGATCCTGCTCGTCGTCGCGCTCGCGGTGAAGTGGACCAGCGAGGGCCCGATGCTGTTCCGGCAGGAGCGGCTCGGCCTGCACCGCAGCACGTTCAAGATCATCAAGTTTCGCACGATGAGCAACAAGAACAGCGACGCGCAGCACCGCGAGTTCGTCAAGAAGATGCTCACCTCCGACGACGACGTCGACGGTGGCGAGCAGGGCGTCTACAAGCTGGTCAACGACCCGCGGATCACGCCCATCGGCGGCTTCCTGCGGCGCACCAGCATCGACGAGCTGCCCCAGCTGTGGAACGTCGTGCGCGGCGAGATGTCGCTCGTCGGCCCGCGCCCCGTCCTGGCGTGGGAGGCGGACCTGTTCCCGCCGGAGGCGGAGCGGCGCTTCGCGGCCCGGCCCGGCATGACCGGCCTGTGGCAGGTGTCCGGCCGCAGCACCCTGGACTTCAAGGCCGCCCTCGAGCTCGACGTCGTCTACGTCGAGAAGAAGTCGGTCTGGTACGACATCACGATTCTCTGGCGGACCGTCGGAGTGGTCTTCAACCGATCGGTGGCACGGTGAGAATTCCGGAGCGTAGCGGGGCATTCGCTCGCCGCGAGGGCAGGGTGGCTCGGTGAAGGATCCGCGACTCCACGTCGTGATCGCGGTGGCGAATCTGCCGGTCGAGCGCGACCGGCGGGTCATCCGTGAGGTGAAGGCCCTCGAAGCGGCCGGATACCGGGTGACGGTGATCTGCCCCCGCGGCGCCTCCAAGATCAGCCGCGTCCCCGGTACCGTCGACGCCAAGGTCCGCTCGTACAAGATGTACGAGTCGTCCGGCGGCGCGGTGTCCTTCGCGATCGAGTTCGCCTGGTCCTTCGTGTGCATCGGCTGGCATCTGATGGCCGCAGTGCTCCGCGACCGGGCCGCCGCCGCGCAGGTGTGCAACCCGCCGGACGTGTTCTTCCCCCTCGCGCTGCTCATGCGGATGCTGGGCCGCCCGTGGGTGTTCGACCACCACGACCTCTCCCCCGAGGTGTACCAGGCCCGCGGCGGCCGGCCCGGCTCGCTGCTGGACCGCATCCTGCTGCGCTTCGAGAAGTGGTCGCAGCGCGCCGCCTCGGCGGTCGTGTCCACCAACGAGTCCTACCGGGAGCTCGCGATCAGCCGCGGTGGCTGCGACCCGTCGCGGGTCGTCGTGGTCCGCAACGGCCCGTCGGCCGCCGAGGTCAAGCCGGTCGCGGCGGCACAGCTCGACGTCGACGACCACACGATCGTCTACCTCGGCGTGCTCGGCGCGCAGGACGGCGTCGACAACGCGATCCTCGCCGCCGAACGCCTGGTCGACCTGCGCGGCCGGCTCGGCTGGCGCCTCGTCGTCGCCGGCGACGGCGAGTGCCTGGAGAGCCTCAAGGCGCTGACGGTCGAGCGCAAGCTCGAGGACGTCGTGGAGTTCACCGGCTGGCTCGGCGTCGAGGAGATCGACCGGCTGCTGCGCACCGCTTCCGTCGGATTGCAGCCAGATCCTCGCAGCGCGCACGCCGAGGTGTCGACAATGGCCAAGACTGTCGAATACCTCGCCCGGGGGCTGCCCGTCGTCGGCGTGGACATGCGGGAGACCCGGCGCAGCGCCGGCGACGCCGGTGTCTACGTCCCGAACGGCACTCCTGAGGAGTTCGCCGTCGCCCTGCACCGCCTGCTCGACGACCCGGTTGCACGCGCGTCGATGCGCAATGTCGCGCTCGCACGGTTCCGTAATACCTTGGCCTGGGAACACCAGGCGGCGGCGTATGTCCGGCTATGGGATGAGTTGCTGTCCACCCGCCGGGAGAGGTACAAAGCGGGATCGGCGATCGTTCGGCAAGCCGCACCAGCGGACGTCAGTCAGGCAGAACAACGACAGTGATAAGCGCAATTACATACCGCCCGCCCGGCGACCGCGCTTGTGTGAGGGGATGACGTGGACCTCTGGGATCTCGCCAAGCTGATGGGTCGCCGCTGGTACCTGATGGCGCCGATGATCATCTTGACCCTCGCCGCGACCAGCTGGGCGCTGCTGACGATCAAACCCGACTACACCTCGACCGGCCAGATCATGCTGATCCCGCCGGCCGACCGCACGCCGCTCACGCCGGCCGAGCTCCAGTCGACCAACACCTGGGTCGAGGTCGGTGAGGACATCATGGCGAAGGCCCTGTCGATCTCGCTGAACACCACCGCGACCCACAAGGAGATCGCCGGCGAGGGCTTCTCGGACGCGTTCGAGGTGGCCGCCGAGGACCGCTCCAGCATCCTCACCGTGACCGCGACCGCCACGACGCCCGAGGCGGCGCAGGCGACCGTGCAGCGGCTGGAGAAGCAGATCACCCGCGAGGTCGAGGAGATGCAGGCGCGCTACAAGCCCAAGGCGGGCCGCGCGATCAGCACCCAGGTCCTCGACGCCGGCGACACCATCGAGGTCGTCTCCTCGAAGGTCAAGCGCGCCGCGGTCGTCATCGTCGGCGTCGGTCTGCTGCTCACCGCAGCGGTGACCATCGTCGGCGACAACATCCTGCGCCGCCGCGCCCGCAACCAGCGGCGCCGCCAGCAGGGTGACGACCTCGAGCCCGGCAACGACACCGACGTCATCTCCGACGGCGACCGGCAACAGCCGTCCGGCCGGGCCAACGGCGCCGGCGGCGGGGATGCCGTCGCGAAACAGGACGAGACGGCCGTGATCAACCTCGGCAGGATCAAGAGCACCGTCGCGTCCGGCAACAACGGTGGCGGCAACGGTGGCGGCAACGGCAACAGCGGCAACGCCGCCGGTCCGGGCCTCACCGTCGCGTACCGGCAGGCCGAGAACGCCCCCGACGACGACCGCCGCGGGGTCGAGACCGACGACGCGACGATCATCCTGCCCCTGGGCAACACGCCGTGGGCCGGCCGGGAGGGGCGCGACAAGGACGCTGAGGCGCGCGGCCGTTGACCTCCAGCACCGTCGCCGGCGAGAGCCGCACACGTCAGGCGCCACCCGATGCGGTGGCGCCCGACGACCTGCGGATCTTCAAGGGGAAACCGAAGCGGAAGCGGCCCCAGGGCTACCGGCCGTCGCCCGACCTGCTGCCGGTCCTCGTCGACGAGCGGACCTACGCGTCCCGCCGCCGGCGCAGCCACATCGACGCCGCGTCGCTGCTCGTGCTGGTCGTGGTGCTGATCCAGCTGCTCCCGTCGCGCCTCGTCGTCCCGGACCTCACCTCGGTCGGCCGGCCAGGCCTGCTGATCGGCCTCCTGCTCGCCCTCTGGTGGCTGCTGTCGAAGCTGCACCCACGCCTGGCGATGACGGGTCCGCAGCCGATGCGCTGGGCGTTCGTGGTCTACGCGCTGACCCTCCTGCTGTCCTATGCCGCCGGCCAGTTCCGCGGCATGCCCGTGCTGGAGGCCAACTCCGCCGACCGCGCCCTGCTCGGTGCGCTCGCGTTCATGGGCATCGTGTTCATGACCGCCGACGGCGTGCCGACCCGTGACCGCCTCGACGACGTGCAACGCGTCCTGGTGTACTGCACCGCCATCAACGCGCTGCTCGGCATCATGCAGTTCATCACCAAGAAGGACCTGACCCAGAGCATCGTCATCCCCGGCCTGACCCTGCAGGGCGAGCTGGTCGGCCTCGCCGACCGCGGCGGCGGCGGCCTCATCCGGGTCGCCGGCACCACCGGGCACTTCATCGAGTTCAGCGTGGTCATGGCGTTCGCGGTGCCGCTCGGCATCCACTACGCCCGCTACGCGAGGACCAAGCTCGAGCGCCGGATCTTCCTCGTCGCGACGCTGGTCATCGCGGGCTCCATCCCGCTGGCGCTGTCGCGCACCGGCATCCTCGCCGTCGGCATCGCGCTGCTGTGCATGTGGCCCGCGTGGAACTGGCGCTTCCGCTTCAACGTCCTGGTCATCAGCGTCGGCCTGCTCGCCCTGCTCTCCGTGGTCCGGCCCGGCCTGCTCGGCACGCTGCGCTCGCTGTTCAGCAACGCCGAGGACGACCCCAGCATCAAGGGCCGCACCGACGACTACGCCATCGTCTTCCAGTACGCCTCCGAGCGCCCCTGGCTGGGCCGGGGCACCGGCACGTTCATCCCCGAGCTCTACCGCTACCTGGACAACCAGTGGCTGATGACGCTCATGAACAACGGCTACCTCGGCATCGCCGGGATGGTGGTCCTGCACTTCTCCGGCGTGTTCCTCGCGATCATCGCGTTCCGCCGGGCGGAGAACGAGGTCGACCGCCACCTGTGCGCGGCGATCTCGGCGGTGCCGCTCATCGCGGCGCTCACCGGCCTGACGTTCGACTCGTTCTCGTTCAGCACCTTCGTGGTCGTGCTCGCCCTGCAGCTCGGTGCCGCCGGCGCGATGTGGCGCTTCACGCACCCGGCCCGCACCACCCGCAGCGCCGCCGTCGGCGCTCTCCAACGCTGAATTCCTGGAGTTCCGGTGATCTCTGTCGTCATCGCCGCCCACAACGAGGCGGCGGTCATCGGTCGCTGCCTGGACGGCCTCATCGCCCCCGACATCGACATCACGGTGGTCGCCAACGGCTGCAGCGACGACACCGCCGCGGTCGCCGCTTCGCGCCCCGGCGTGCGGGTCATCGACCGCCCGGAGCCGGGCAAGTCGGGCGCGCTGAACGCCGGCGACGCCGTCGCGGTCGGCTTCCCCCGCGTGTACCTCGACGCCGACATCCCGCTGACCGCCGCGGACGTGCGCACCCTGGCGGCGTTCCTGGCGTCGACGCCGGGCCTGCTCGCCGCGACCGCGCACCGAACGCTCGACACCCGCCGCCGGCCGCTGCTGGTGAAGGCGCACAGCGCGATCAACGGCCGGCTCCCCGCGTACCGCGACGCCCTCTACGGCCGCGGCGTCATCGCGCTGTCGGCCGAGGGCCGCGCCCGGTTCGACACGTTCCCCGAGGTCGTCGCCGACGACCTGTTCCTCGACGGCCTCTTCGGCCCCGGCGAGAAGGCCGAGACGCCCGCGGTCGTCGCCGTCGTCGAGACGCCCCGCCGCACTTCGGACCTCGTGAAGCGTTTGGCCAGGGTGCGAGCGGGTAACGCCGCCCTGCGCGCCGCGGGTGCCGCCCGTCCAGCGGCGCGCTCCTCGTGGTTGCGCGACGTCGTGCTCCCCAGGCCCTGGCTTCTGCCGGCGGCGGTGGGCTACGTTGCGCTGACCGTCGCCGCGGCGCGCGCCGCCCGCCGTCGCGACGTCGGATGGGGCCACGACACGTCCACCCGCGGAGCAGTCGGAGCGCAGCAGTGAGCCTTGATCCACTCGTCAGCGTCGTCCTCGTCTCGTACAACACCCGTGAGCTGACGCTCAAGAACCTCGCGGGGCTGCAGGCGGGCACCGCCGTGCCGATCGAAATCATCGTGGTCGACAACGCCTCGACCGACAACTCGGCGGCGGCGATCGGTCACGCCTACCCCGAGGTCCGCGTGCTGCACCAGCCCGTGAACCTCGGCTTCGGCAACGCCGTCAACCTCGGCGCCGCGCACGCCAAGGGCCGCTGGATCCTGCTCATCAACCCCGACACCGAGCCGGTCGGCGACGTGATCCGCACCCTCGTCGAGTACGCGGGCAGCCACCCCGAGTACCGCATCTACACCGGCCGCACACTCCGCGCCGACCACACCGACGACGGCCACTCGGTGCACGCGCTGCCGAGCCTGTGGGGGTACGTCTGCTTCGCGACCGGCCTGTCGTCGCTGCGCCGGCGCTCGCAGCTGTTCAACCCCGACGAGCTGCCCGGCCTCGACCGCGTCATCGGCGGCGAGGTGCCGGCCGTGTCCGGCTGCCTGCTGCTGATCGACCGGCCGCTGTGGGAGCAGCTCGGCGGCTTCACCCCCGACTACTTCATGTACAGCGAGGACATCGACCTCTCCGCCCGCGCCCGCGACCTGGGCGCCCGCCCCGTCCTCGTCCCGGAGGCCCAGCTCCTGCACGTCGGCGGCGCCGCATCGAGCACCGTCAACAAGCGGATCATGGTCCTGCGCGGCAAGACCACGTTCGTCCGCCTGCGCTGGTCCCCCGGCCGCGCCAAGCTTGCCCGTCTCCTCATGTCCGCCGGTGTACTGGTGCGCTCCGCCGCCGGCGCAGGCTGGCGCGACGTCTGGCGCCAGCGAGCGACGTGGCTGTCCGGCTGGCCCGCTCCGACCGCCCCCGCGGCCGTCCCCACCCAGCCGCTGCCCGCCCCGATCTCGGCCGTGCCGTCACCGGACCCCGCCGCGGCGCGACCTCACCCGTAGCGGGGCGCGCTCCTGGACCGCTGGATGTTGGGCGTCCGCCGCTCACGGGCCCGCCAGCACCCCGTGTGCCAGTGCCGGCGGTCCGCGAGATCCCCGCGCCCGTCCGCCGGCCACGCCACGAGATGCGGCACCCCCGGCGCGATCTCCTGGTCACACCCCGGGCACCGGTACGCCTTCACCGCCGCACTCGACGGAATGTTGCGCACCTGCCACTCCCCATCACTCCACGCCTGCACCCCTTCAACGCCACGCTTGACCCGCTCCAGATCGATCGGCTCAGGCACAGCGTCGCGCCGGGCATGGTTGCGACGGGGACTCACCATTCCAGCGTACCGACGCCCACCACCCACCAATGATCACGGCCCCACCACACCCAGCCGCCACCCCGCGATCCCGGTCGCGCCACCCCCGCCACGCCGTCGCCAGCCATGACCGCCGCCTTGCCGTGACTGTCGTCCCGCCGTAGCCACAGTCGCGCCGCGACCACCGCTCGCCGTGATTGTCGCCGTGCCGTGATCGCAGTTGTGCCGCAACCGTCCACCGTGCACCATCGCCACACCGCGACCACACCACCGCGATCAGCGCCGGGCAGCACCACCTTCTTGCAGTGCGGATCGCCGCGCCGCAATCGCCGCCCGGCCGCAGTCACCGCCTTGTAGTGACCGCCGCGCGTGCTGCGATCACTACCCCGCCGCACGACCACCGCCCCACCACACGATCACCGCCGCGCCGCAATCACCGCCCGGTAGTAACCGCCGCCCACGCCGCGATCACCGCCCGGCTAGGGACGCCGCCCGACCGCGATCACCGCCCGCTAGGAACCGCCGCCCGCGCCGCAATCACTGCCACGCCGCAATCACTGCCACGCGGCGAGCACCGCCGCGCCGCGAAGGGCTGTCGTGCGGCGGGCAGTGACGCGGCGGGGCGGCGGTTGTGTTGTGGTCAGTGGTGGTGGGTTGGTGCTCGGGTGGTCAACGCTTCGAGTAGTCGCGGAAGCCGCGGCTGACCTTGCGGCCCAGGTAGCCGGCGGTCACCAGGTGCTCCAGCAGCGGGGCGGGGGCGAAGCCGGGCTCGCGCAGCTCCAGGTACAGCTCCCGCTGGATCGCCAGGGACACGTCCAGGCCGACGACGTCGAGCAGCTCGAACGGGCCCATCGGGTAGCCGCAGCCGAGCTTCATCGCGTAGTCGATGTCGTCCGCCGTCGAATACGAGGCCTCGACCATCTTGACCGCGTCGTTGAGGTACGGGAACAGCAGCGCGTTGACCACGAAGCCGGACCGGTCGGCGCACACCACCGCGTGCTTGGCCAGCGCCCGGCACACGGCGGCGGCGGTCTGGACCGTCGCGTCGGAGGTGCGGATCGTCCTGACCACCTCGACCAGCCCCATGACCGGCGCCGGGTTGAAGAAGTGCAGGCCGACCACGTCGGCGGGCCGCTCGGTCGCCACCGCGCACTCGATGACCGGCAGGCTCGACGTCGTCGTGGCGAGCACGACCCCCGGCTTGCAGATCTCGTCGAGCGACGCGAACAGCGCCTTCTTCACCGACAGCTCCTCGACCACCGCCTCGACCACCAGGTCGACGTCGGACAGGTGGTCGAGGCTCGCCGACCACGTGACCCGCCCGATCGCGGCGTCGCGGTCCTGCTCGGTCAGCTTGCCGCGCACGACCCCCTTGTTGAGCGACGTCTTCAGCCGCTCGCAGACCTTGGCCGACTTCTCGGCGCCGCGCGTCACCGACACGACCTCGAACCCGGCCTTCGCGAACACCTCGATGATGCCCGTCGCCATCGTCCCCGACCCGACGACGCCCACCTTCGCGATGTTCGTCGGCCTGCCGTGCTCGGCGGTGCTGGACGGCGTCAGCTCGTCGGCGACGACGACCGGCGACCCGGGCTTCTCGTACGTGTAGAACCCCCGCCCGGACTTCCGCCCGAGCAGCCCCGCCGTCACCATCTGCTTGATCAGCGGCACCGGCGCGTGCCGCCGGTCGCGACCGCCCCGGCGGTACATCGTGTCGAGGATCTCGTACGCGGTGTCGAGCCCGATCAGGTCCATCAGCGCCAGCGGCCCCATCGGCAGCCCGCACCCGAGCTTCATCGCGGCGTCGATGTCCTCGCGGGTCGCGTACTTCGCCTCGACCATGGACACGGCCTGGTTGAGATACCCGAACAGCAGCGCGTTGGCGATAAAGCCGGCCCGGTCCGTGATCGTCACGTCCACCTTGCCGAGCCGCTCGCACAGCGCCTCGATGTCCGTGACCACGTCCTGCGACGTGACGACCGTCCGCACCACCTCGACCAGCTTCATGATCGGTGCGGGGTTGAAGAAGTGCATGCCGATGACCTGGTTCGGCCGGCCGGTCGCCACCGAGATCTCGGTGACCGACAGGCTGGACGTGTTGGTGGCGAGGATGGCCTCGGGCTTGCACACCTTGTCGAGCTCGGCGAAGATCCGCTGCTTGAGGTCCAGGTGCTCGGGCACGGCCTCGATGACCAGGTCCACGTCGCCCAGCGCGTCCAGCCCGACCGCGAACGTCACCCGCTCCAGCAGCGCGTCGCGGCCTTCCGCGGACAGCTTGCCCTTGGCGACCGCCCGGTCCAGCGACCCGCGCATCGTCGACTCACCCCGGTGCAGCGCCGCGTCGCTGATCTCGACCGCGGTCACCGAGAGCCCGCTCCGCGCGAACACCTCCACGATGCCGGCGCCCATGGTGCCCAGCCCGACCACGCCCACGGAACCAAACTCGCGCGCCATCGCACGACCTCCCTAACGACCGATCAGGTTACTGGCGAGTCTCCCACGCCACCCGGCTCCCGCGCCCTGTGGGATATCTTGCTGCGCCGCACTCCCGCCCCACCGCCAGCAGCGGCACTGCCAGCGCCGATGCGCGGCAGCTTCCCTCCAGGCCGACCGCACCGCCGTCCGATCGGATTGCGGAATTGGTCACTCCCCCGGGCGCGGATTGCCACTGCAGCGGGCGGTCAGGTCCAGCGGATGGTGGCGCTGGAGCGCCAGAGCGACAGGACGGCGGGGTCACCGTTGACGTGGAGGTCGGCGGTGGCCCGACGGTTCCACAGGGCTAAGTACAGATCGCTGGCGGGACCGCGGAGGGTGCAGTCGGCGGCGGTGTCGGTGCCGCGGGTGATGTCGGCGCCGGTGGGGCCCATGCGGACGGTCCAGGAGTTGGGGGCGTCGGAGGCCTCGACGGCGAGCGTGGCGGGGGCGTCGCAGCGCAGACGGCTGCCACGGGCGGCATAGAAGGTCATGAGCAGCTCGTCGATGCCGTCGACACCGAGGTCGCGGGCGACGCCGTCGGACTGGCCGACGGCGGCGTGGAGGTCGGCGCGATGGATGATCGTCTCGTGGGCCTGGCGGCGCGCCCAGAAGGCGAGGGGCGAGTCGGCGGGGAGGAAATGCCAGCAGGTCAGGTCGCCGGGGGCGGCGCGGAGCCGGTCGACGAGGGCGAGGTGGCCGGCCTGGAACCACGGGACGAGGTCGGCGTCGGCCGGCATGGGGCCGACCGCCTGCTCCTCCTCGTCATCGGTGAGGACGGCGGCGCGGGCGTCGCGGACATAGGCCGTCGCCCAGCGGTGCACATAACCCACGTGCTGGACGAGGTCGCGGACCGTCCAGTCGGGGCAGGTCGGCACGGGGGCGTCGAGGCCCGCCTTCTCGGCGGCGTCGACGAAGTCGAGCCCGGCACGCTCCAACGCATCGATGTGCTGCCCGATTTCCATGCCGTCATGCTAAGCCGACCCCCCGACAAAAAACGCCGGCGGAACGTCACACCGAGGCTCAGGCGGCCAGCAGGCCGCCCACCCAGATGCCGGCGATGATCAGGGCGGTGGCGAGCTCGATGAGCATCGACACGCCGGCGGCCTTGAGGGCGTGCTTGGTGGACTGCCAGGCGAGGCTGGTGTCCTTCTGACGGATGCGCTCGACGATGAAGACGCCCAGGACGAAGCCGATGACGAGGCCGACGACCGGGATGAGGAAGAAGCCGACGATGCCCAGCAGGCCGCCGAGGAAGAGGGTCAGGTTGGGCACGCCGGCGCGCTTGAGGTTGCGGCCGGGGACGAGGTACTTGGCGGCGAACCCGAGGCCGAGCACGATCGTGGCCGCGACCGCGACGGTCCAGCCGACGGCGCCGTGACCGCCGAAGACCGCCCACACCATGACCCCGGCCCAGCACAGGACCAGGCCGGGGAGCATGGGAATGACGACGCCGATGGTCCCGATCAGCACCGCGGCACCCGAGATGAAGGCCACGAGGCCGGAGCTGTCGGTCACATCCACGCCGATCAGGCTAAGCGGAGGCGACGACACCCGCCAGTGCGGCGGCGAAGTCCGCGGCGCGCTCCACGTGCGGGGAGTGGCCGCACCCTTCGTAGACGATCTCGGTGTACGGGCCGTACGCGGTCAGCACCGCCCGGGTCTGCCCGATCATCGGCTGGGGCGGGCACTCCTCATCGCCGGGCCAGCCGGGGACGAGGCCGAGCTTGCCGAGCTGCGCGAGGTCGAAGAACGACGCGTCGGACACGATCGCGTCCTGGTCGCCGCGGATCCACGTGATCGGGGGCTTGACCGGCAGGTCGACGATGCCCGAGAGGTTGAGCCAGCGCGGCGACAGCGTGTTGAGCACCCCGCGGTCGCCGGGGCCGACGCCGGGCCAGTTGTCGCTGGCCGATCCGGTGCCGGGGTAGTTGTCGTCGCCGACGAACGTGCTGAGCATGGTGTCCAGCAGCAGCTCCTCGTCGTCGCCGAACGAGTCCGGCGACGCGACGTAGAAGGCTCGCATGACGTTGCGCGGCGAGGCCTGCTCCTCGGTGCCACGGTCCGCGGCACCGAGGAGCCGCACGAAGTCGGGGTTGGCCGATCCGCCGCCGGTGCCGGCGAAGTCGGGCGTGGTCGGGGTGCCGGACAGGTCCCGGGTGCCGCCGAACCCGTACGGCGAGACGGGCGCCTCCAGCACCAGCGCCGCGATGGCATCAGGGTGGTCGAGCAGCAGCTGCAGCGCGACGCCACCGCCGAGCGAGTGCCCGACGACCACCGGCGGCCGGTCGAACCCCTTCAGCAGCGGGACGAGATCGTCGGCGAAGTCGCGCACCCCCCGGGTGGCGTCGACGGGGAGGGCGGGGCTGGCGCCGTACCCGCGCAGGTCTGGCGCGACGATGCGCCAGTCCTGCGGCAGGTGGCGCAGCAGGGGCTCCCAATATCCGGATGACGAGCAGTTTCCGTGGATGAGCAGGACCGGAGGGCCGTCGACCGGACCGTGAGTGGTGACGTGCATCACCGCATCGTGACACCCCGGCCGACCGCCTCACATGGTGCCGGCCCACATGTTCCGGTCGTTTTTCGTGAGGGCCCAGATGACTGCGACGTCGGCCGCGATGATGAGCATCGACCACAGCGGGTAGTACGGCAGGAACAGGAAGTTGGCGATCGCGCTGATCGCGGCCAGGATGATGCCGAGCACGCGCGCCCAGACCTGGCCGGCGAGCACCCCCACGCCGCCCGCGGCGACCACCACGCCGAGCGCCAGGTGGATCCAGCCCCAGGTCTCCACGTTGAAGCCGAACAGATAGTTGTCGGTGAGCACGTAGAAGGTGTCTTCGAAGATCGCCGTCAGGCCGACCACGATCTGGAAGATGCCGATGACGACCATCATGCTGCCGCCGAAGACGGCGAAGCCGGTGACCCAGCCGGATTGGCGGTCCGTTGTCGATGTCGTACTCATGCGGCCCACCGTGGGCCGCCCAGAGGTGAACCAGGCTCACCCTTCCCGGATGCACGGCGATGAGAACTTGACGCTTCAAGTACACGTGCCGCACCATCTACTTGAAGCTTGAACCAATTAGGGAGACATCGCCATGAACGTCGTTCTCTGGGTCCTGCAGGGCCTGCTCGGCGCCGCCTTCATCGGTGCCGGCCTGATGAAGGCGACCCAGCCGAAGGAGAAGCTGCCCGCCGCCATGACGTGGACCCAGCGACGCAGCGCCGGGACCATCAAATTCATCGGCGTGATGGAGCTGCTCGGCGGCCTCGGCCTGATCCTGCCGTGGGCGACCGACATCGCGCCCGTGCTGACCCCGCTCGCCGCCGTGGGCCTGCTCGTCATCATGCTGCTCGCGGTCGTCGACCACGTCCGCGCCAAGGAGTACTCCGTCATTCCGGTCAACCTGGTGCTCGGCGCGCTCGCGCTGGTGATCGCGATCGGCCGGTTCTGACGCGAATCGGACGTCGCACCGGCCGCGGCGGACGGCAGGTGGACACCGCAAGCAGCACCGGACGAGGCACCATGGATGACATGAACGACGAGACACGATGGCTGGACGACACCGAGCGACGCGCTTGGCTGTCGCTGCTGGCCGTCGTGCTCGTCGGCTTCCCGGAGCTGGAGCGCACGTTCCGCCCGTACGGTCTGGTGCACGTGGAGTACGGGCTCCTCGCGGCCCTCAGCGGCGAGGACGAAGGGCTGCGCCTGTCGGAGCTCGCGGCGCAGATGAACATGTCGCAGAGCCGGCTCAGCCACCGCATGCGCAAGCTGGTCGACCTCGGCTACGTGGAGGTGTCCGGCGACGCGTGCGACGGGCGGGTCAGCATCGCCAAGGTCACCGAGGCCGGGCGGCGCTTCGCCGAGCAGGTCTCCCCTGCCCACGTCGCCGACGTCCGGCGGCTCATCTTCGACCACCTCGACGACGCCCAGACCGCGGCCCTCGCCGACGCGCTCGGTGCCGTCGCCGACCGCCTCGGCTCCAGTTGCCCCGGCGCGCCCAAGGGTCCACCCGTGCCGAAGGCCCGCGCCTGACTCCCGTTCCGCTGCTCTTCGCCGGTACGTGGCCCTCGCCGTACACCTGCCGCAGACGCGACATCGAGGGCCTGTGAGGGACAGCCGGAAAGCCGTCACCGCATCGGGACCACAGAGCCTGTCGGCGCGTGGTCCGACAGGAATAGAGTGACCGCATGCGTGCGGTCGTGATCACCGGAGTGTCCCGCGGCTTGGGCGCCGCCCTCTTCGACGTGTGCAACGCGCGCGGTGACCGGATCCTCGCGGTCGGCCGGCACTTCACCCCCGAACAGCACCAGAGCCGCGACGACCGGCCCGGCGACATCACGCTCTTCTCGACCGACGTCGCCGACGCGCACTGGCTGCCCGACCACGACACGCTGCGACCGTTCCTGCGCGACGCGGACGAGGCCGTGCTGCTGCACAACGCCGCCGTCGTCGAGCCGATCGGCGCCGTCGGCAAGCTCAGCACCGAGGCGATCACGCGCGCGATCGCGGTCAACCTGACCGCGCCCGTGGTGCTCACCAACAGCTTCCTGCGCGCGGCGCCCCGCGAGGCCCGGCTGCGGGTGCTGTTCATCTCCTCGGGCGCCGCACACCGGATCATCGACGGCTGGTCGCTGTACTGCACCACGAAGGCAGGCGGCGAGACGTTCTTCGAGGCGGTCGCGTCGCAGGTCGCCGACGACGAGCGGGTCACGGTCGCCAGCGTCGACCCCGGCCAGATGGACACCGGCATGCAGGACGCTATCCGCCGCGCGGCCGCCTCCGGCACCTACTTCCCCGGCCAGCAGCGGTGGCTCGACGCCCACGCCGAGGGTCGCCTCGCCGACCCCCTCACCGTCGCCGAGCGCATCATCAAGGAGCACGCCCCCTAACCCGGCACCGGACGGTCCACCACTCCGACCCACCCCCGGATAAGTCCGGCGCAAGCGCCAGACTTATCCGACATTTCGTATTTGTCTGAAGGGGAGGGTCGGAACGCAGTTCGCCCGACGGGGAGGGGTTGGGGCTCGGTTTGCCCGACGGGGCCGGGTTGAAGCTCGATTGCCCGACGGACATGGCTGGCGCTCGGTGCCGCCGCCAAGAGACCGAGCCGGGCGATTTTGTCCGGTGGAAGGGCTGAAGCTCGGCGCCGCCATGAGACTGGCAGGTTCGTCCGGCGAAGAGGACTGGAGCGCGATCCCGTCGCACGGGCGAGGCCGGCAGCGCGGGCGATCTGGCAGGGCACTCTTCGGAGCACCCCGCCGGACAATTACGAAATGTCGGATAAGTGCGGCGCTTGCGCCGTACTTATCCGGGGCGTGCGGCGCGATCGCCATGATCGAAGGACAACCGTGGCCGTCCGGGCGACCGCCACACGACCTCGATCACGACCGGCATGACCACGACGCGTCAGAGCAGCACTTCGCGCAGGCGCGGGGCGAAAGCGGCCGGATCGCCGTGGCCGCCGTGGCCGCCGGGGAACTCGACGACGTCGACGCCCAGGCGGTCCGCGAGCTCCACCCCCACCCGGTGCGGCGCCTCCCCCGCGCTCGCCGCGCCGACCGCAGGCACGATCCGGGCGGTCCCCGCGCGCAGCGAGTCGAGGTCCGGCACCCAGACGCCGAAGGCGGGCACCTCGTAGCCGATGAAGAACGGCAGGTTGCCCTGCATCCGCGCCATGAAGTCCGGTGACGCCTCGGCGCCCTTCTCGTCGGCCATCTCCAGGCCCGCGCCGAAGACGTGCATCGCCGGGCCCCAGCCGTCGCGGTGGAAGGTCGCCTCGACCTCGCGCATCAGGTCGCGCCAGTGCGTGGCGTCGCTGAGCAGCTCGAACGCGGGCGGCTCGTGCGCCACCACCGTGCGGACCAGCTCCGGGTGCCGGGCGGCGAGCTCCAGGGCGATCTCCGCGCCCGAGCTGTTGCCGAACACGTCCGCCGGCTCGTCCTCGGTCACGCCGACCGCGCCGAGCAGCCGGTACGCGTCGTCGCCGTGCTCTTCGATCGACTGCACGGCCGGCGGGCCGTCCAGCGGGCTGCGCGAGTTGCCCCGGCGGTCGTAGGTGACGACGGTCCGCTCGTCGGCGAGCGCCTCGGCGAGGCCGTCGAAGCCCTCCGCGTCGTACACGCCGCCGCAGATCAGCAGCAGGACGGGCCCGCTGCCACGGATCTCGTAGCGCAGCGTCGCCCCGGGCACCTCGAGCGTTTCGACCTTCATGACTCCTCCTCGGTGGTTTCGACCGTCGGTCGTTGCGGGCGTGGCGCGCTCGACACGGTTTTCGGGGCTACTCGTGAGTAATTTCCGGGTTTACACTCGGCGCCATGACCGCCACGCGAACTCCCGGCGTCCCCGCCATCGACGAGGGCTCGCTGATCTCGACCAGCCCGGCCAGCGGCGAAGAGGTCGGCCGCTTCCCCGTGGCCTCCCCCGATCATGTCACCGAGTCGGTCCGGCGGGCCCGGGACGCGGCGGGTTGGTGGGCCGGACTCGGCTTCGCCGGCCGCCGCAAGCGGCTGCTGACGTTCCGCAGCCTGATCGCCAACCGCTTGGAGGAGCTCGCCGAGCTGATGCACCGCGAGGGCGGCAAGCCCACCGCGGACGCGCTCGTCGAGGCGATCGCCGCGGTCGACCACATCGCCTGGGCCGCGAACCACGCCCGCAAGGTGCTCGGGCGGCGCCGGGTCGGCTCCTCCATCCTGCTCACGGAGCACAGCTCCTACCTGGAGTATCTGCCGTTCGGCGTCATCGGGGTCATCGGACCGTGGAACTACCCGGTGCTCACGCCGATGGGCTCCATCGCGTACGCGCTGGCCGCCGGCAACGCCGTGGTGTTCAAGCCCAGCGAGTACACGCCGGCGGTGGGCCAGTGGGTGGTCGACCGGTTCGCCGAGGTGGTGCCCGAGCAGCCGGTGCTGCAGATCGTGCACGGCATGGGCGACGTCGGCGGCGCGCTGTGCCGCTCCGGGGTGGACAAGATCGCGTTCACCGGCTCGACCGCGACGGGCAAGAAGGTCATGGCGGCCGCCGCCGAGTCGCTGACCCCCGTGCTGCTGGAGTGCGGCGGCAAGGACGCCATGATCGTCGCCGCCGACGCCGACCTGGACGCCGCCGCCGAGGCCTGCGTCTGGGGCGGCCTCACCAACGCGGGTCAGACCTGCGTCGGCATCGAGCGGGTGTACGTGGCGGACCGCGTCTACGACGAGTTCCTCGGCCGCGTGGTGGCCCGCGCGGCGAAGCTCACGGTCGGCGAGGAGGGCACGGCCGACATCGGCCCGATCACGATGCCCTCGCAGATCGACATCATCCGCCGGCACATCGAGGACGCGCTGACCCGCGGCGGCCGGGCGGTCCTGGGCGGCGCCGAGGCGGTCCGGCCGCCGTTCGTCAGCCCGACGATCCTGGTCGACGTGCCGGAGGACGCGGCCGCCGTGCAGGAGGAGACCTTCGGCCCGACGCTCACGATCGCCCGCGTCGCGAACGCCGAGGAGGCCGTCGAGCGCGCCAACGGCACCGGGTACGGCCTGGGTGGCGCGATCTTCTCGAAGTCCCGCGGCCTGGAGCTGGCCCGCGGCATCCGCTCCGGCATGACGTCGGTCAACTCGGCCCTGACCTTCGCCGGCATGCCGTCGCTGCCCTTCGGCGGCGTGGGCGGCTCGGGCTTCGGCCGCATCCACGGCGAGGACGGCCTGCGCGAGTTCACCCGGCCGAAGGCGATCGTGAAGCGCCGCGGCCCGACCCTGCTGCCCCTGACGACGTTCGACCGCACCCAGAAGTCGATGCTGCAGGCCCTGAAGCTCGTCAAGCTCATCCACGGCCGCACCAAGTAGCCGGCCGGTCGGCGTGAAGATCGAATGACGGATCTGGCTGTGATGACGACCAGATCCGTCATTCGATCACGGTAGGCCTGAACGCGCGCGGGTCAGAACAGCGTCAGCTCGTCCTTCACCACGCCGCGGAGGGCGTTGTAGTCGAGGACGACGCAGCGGATGCCGCGGTCCTCGGCGAGGACCCGGGCCTGGGGCTTGATCTCCTGGGCGGCGAAGATGCCGCGGACGGGGGCCAGCAGCGGATCGCGGCCGAGGAGCTCCAGGTAGCGGGTCAGCTGCTCCACCCCGTCGATCTCGCCGCGGCGCTTGATCTCGACGGCGACGGAGGCGCCCTCGGCGTCCTTGCACAGCAGGTCGACGGGGCCGATCGCGGTCATGTACTCGCGGCGCACCAGCGTGTAGCCCTCGCCGAGGGTGTGCGGGGCGGCCGCGAGCAGCACCTGCAGGTGCGCCTCGACGCCGTCCTTGACCAGGCCGGGATCGATGCCGAGAGTGTGGTCGGTGTCGTGCAGGATCTCCTCGACGGTGATCTGCAGCTCCTCGCCGCCCTTGTTCACCACGCTCCACAGGCCGTCGGTCTGCGAAAGGCGGCAGGGCGGCGTCATCCACATCAGTGGCTTGTAGCCACCGGTGTCGGAGTGCACCAGGACCGAGCCGTCGGACTTGACCATGATGAGGCGGATGGCGGGCGGCAGGTGGGCCGTGAGCCGGCCGATGTAGTCGACCGAGCACTTGGCGATGACGAGACGCACGCGCGACAGCCTAGCCGGGCCCGGACAGCAGCGCCGAAGTGGCGGGTCGATGTCATGCTAGGGGCGTGCTTGAGTCATTGACGGGGCTCGGCCTGGCCACGTCGGCCGGGCTCAACGCCTACATCCCGTTGCTCGCCATCGGCGTGCTCGCGAGATACACCGATCTCATCACGCTGCCCGACAACTGGGCGTGGATGGAGAACGGCTGGACGCTCACGATCGTCGCGGCGCTGCTGGCGATCGAGTTCGTCGCCGACAAGGTGCCGGTGGTGGACCATGTCAACGACGTGCTGCAGACGTTCGTGCGGCCGACCGCCGGCGGGCTCGCGTTCGGCGCGGCGTCGAGCTCCGAGACGGTGACGGTGACCGATCCCGGCTCGTTCTTCAGCAGCCATCAATGGGTGCCGCTGGTGGTTGGCGGGGCGATCTCGCTCGGCGTGCACGGCATGAAGGCCGCGTCCAGACCGGTGATCAACGCCAGCACGGCGGGCTTCGGCGCGCCGGTGGTGAGCACGATCGAGGACATCGCGAGCGTGGCGATGTCGCTCGTCGCGATCATCCTGCCGGTGCTGGTGCTGCTGTTCATCGTGCTGCTGTTCGTGGCGTTCTGGTGGCTGATGCGACGCCGCAAGCGGCGCAAGGAGGAGAAGGCCGCGGCCAGGTGGGCCCAGTCCCAGGGGTACCGGCCGACCTGACCGCGAGCCGCGTCACTGCGCCTGGATCACCAGGATGGGGAGCTTGTGCGCCTCCCGGACGACGGTGACCAGCTCGTCGACCACGTCGGTGATCGCGAAGTCCTTCGGGGTGAAGACCCTGGCCACCCCGGAGGCGAGCAACGTGGCGGCGTCGGACGGCGGGATGATGCCGCCGACCACGACCGGGAGGTCATCGAGGCCTTCGGCGCGCAGGCCCTCCAGCACCGACGCGACCGCCGCCAGATGTGAACCTGACAGGACCGAGAGGCCGACGAGGTCGACGTCCTCCTCGACGGCCGCCGCGACGATCTGCGCCGACGTGAGGCGGATGCCCTGGTAGACCACCTCGAAGCCGGCGTCGCGGGCGCGGACGGCGATCTGCTCGGCCCCGTTGGAGTGTCCGTCGAGGCCGGGCTTGCCGACCAGCATCCGCAGCCGGCCCGCGCCGAGCTCCTCCGCGGTGCGCCGGACCCGCTCGCGGACCGCCACCAGCGCGGAGCCGGGCACCGTCGAAGCCCCTGCGGAGACGGCGCCGGTCAGCCCGGTGGGGGCGCGGTACTCACCGAACACGTCCCGCAGCACCGACGCCCACTCGCCGGTGGTGACGCCGGCGCGGACGCAGTCCAGGGTGGCCTCCATGAGGTTCCCGGTGCCGCCCGCGACCTGCCGCAGCCGCTCGAGCGCGTTGTCGACGTCGGCCGGTGTACGAGCGGCGCGCCAGGCCAGCAGCGACTCCACTGCGGCGCTCTCCACCGCGGGGTCGATCTGCTCGATCGCGGCGGCACCGGCGGCGACCAGCGGCGACGGCTCGGTCTCGGGGAAGCGGTTGACGCCGACCACGACGTCCTCGCCGCGCTCCATCCGGCCGCGCCGCTCGGCGAGCGACGCGACGAGGGCGCTCTTGAGGTAGCCGGACTCCACGGCGGCGACGACCCCGCCCATCTCCAGGACCCGGTCGAGTTCCGCGGTCGCGCCGGCGACCAGGTCGTCGACGAGGGCGGTCATGACGTGCGAGCCCTCGAACAGGTCCGGGTACTCCAGCAGGTCGGACTCGAACGCGAGGACCTGCTGCATGCGCAGCGACCACTGCTGGTCCCACGGGCGGGGCAGGCCGAGGGCCTCGTTCCACGCCGGCAGCTGCACGGCGCGGGCCCGGGCGTCGCGCGACAGCGTCACGCCGAGCATCTCCAGCACGATGCGCTGCACGTTGTTCTCGGGCTGCGACTCGGTAAGGCCCAGGCTGTTGACCTGCACGCCGTACCGGAACCGCTTCGCCGACTTGTCGGAAATTTCATACCTGTCGGTCAGGATCCGGTCCCACAGCAGGCCGAAGGCCCGCATCTTCGCGGTCTCCTCGACGAAGCGGACGGAGGCGTTGACGAAGAAGGAGATCCGGGCCGCGACGGCGGCGAAGTCGGCCACCTGGCCCGAGTCGCGGACCGCGTCGAGCACGGCGATCGCGGTGGCCAGGGCGAACGCGACCTCCTGCACGGGCGTCGCGCCGGCCTCCTGCAGGTGGTACGAGCAGATGTTGACCGGGTTCCACTTCGGGCAGTTCGCCACGGTCCACGCGATGGTGTCGGTGGTCAGGCGCAGCGACGGCCCCGGCGGGAAGATGTGCGTGCCGCGGGACAGGTACTCCTTGACGATGTCGTTCTGGGTCGTGCCCGCGAGCGAGGCGAGCGGCGCCCCCTGCTCGCGCGCCACCGTCACGTACAGGCTGAGCAGCCACATCGCGGTGGCGTTGATGGTCATCGAGGTGTTCGCGAGACCGAGGTCGATGCCGTCGAAGAGCGTGCGCATGTCGCCGAGGTGCGCGACCGGCACGCCGACCCGGCCGACCTCGCCGCGCGCCAGCTCGGCGTCGGGGTCGTAGCCGGTCTGTGTGGGCAGGTCGAACGCGACCGACAGGCCCGTCTGACCCTTGCCGAGGTTGCGCCGGAACAGCGCGTTGGAAGCGGCCGCTGACGAGTGGCCGGCATAGGTGCGCATGACCCACGGGCGGTCGCGCTCGGGGAGCTTCGCCATACAAGCACCTTACTGAACGGTAATTTGGTGAGGCTGGTGAAAATCCTCACCGGAGCCCTCGTGCCTATAGTGAACGCCGTGACGGATGCGATCACCGTGCGTGGGCTACACAAGCGGTACCGGGGACATGTCGCCGTCGACGGCGTCGACCTCGACGTGCACCGCGGTGAGGTCTTCGCGCTGCTGGGCCCCAACGGCGCGGGCAAGACGACGACGGTCGAGATTCTCGAGGGGTTCCGCCGGCGTACGAGTGGCGAGGCGACCGTGCTGGGCGTGGACCCGCACGACGGCGACGCGGCGTGGCGGCAGCGGGTGGGCATCGTGCTGCAGAGCACCGGCGAGTTCGACGACCTGACCGTGCGCGAGGTCGTGCACCACTTCGCGCTGTACTACCGCAACGCCGACGACCCGGACGCCGTCATCGAGCGGGTCGGGCTCGCCGACAAGCGTGGCGCCCGGACGCGGATCCTGTCCGGCGGGCAGAAGCGCCGCCTCGACGTGGCGCTCGGCATCATCGGCCGGCCCGAGCTGCTGTTCCTCGACGAGCCGACCACCGGCTTCGACCCCGAGGCGCGGCGCGAGTTCTGGGGGCTGATCCGGGCGCTCGCCGCGGCCGGCACCACGATCCTGCTCACCACCCACTACCTGGACGAGGCCGAGAACCTCGCCGACCGGGTCGGCGTGCTCGTCGGCGGCAAGCTCATCGCCGTCGACACCCCCGCCCGGCTCGGCAACCGCGGCAACTCCGCCACGACCGTCACCTGGGACGAGCCGGACGGCCCGCGCCAGGAGCAGACCGACACCCCGACCGCGGTCGTGACCCGGCTCGCCGCGCGGTTCGGCGGCGAGGTCCCCGGCCTGACCGTGACCAGACCCAGCCTCGAGGACGTGTACCTGCGGATGATCGGCGCCGGCGAATGACCACGTTGCGGCTCGGACTGGCCCGCGGCGGGCTGGAGATCAAGCAGTTCCTGCGCAGCCGGGAGTCGGTGATCTTCACGCTCTTCTTCCCGCTGCTGCTCCTCGTCATCTTCGGCTCGGTCTTCGACGCCGAGATCGCCCCGGGCGTGTCGTTCACGCAGTACTTCGCCGCCGGCATGATCGCCGCCGGGCTGCTGACCACCGGGTTCCAGTCCCTCGCCATCCAGATCCCGATGGAGCGCGAGAAGGGGATCCTCAAGCGGCTGCGGGGCACGCCGATGCCGCGGACCGCGTACTTCATCGGCAAGGTCGTCATGGTCCTGGCGATCGGTGCGGCGGAGACCGTGGTGCTGCTCGTGACCGCGGCGGCCTTCTACGACCTGCCGCTGCCCGCGACGGCGGCGAAGTGGGCGACGTTCGCCTGGGTCGCGGTGCTCGGCATCAGCGCGTGCACGCTGTGCGGGATCGCGTTCTCCTCGCTCGCCCGCTCCGGACGCGGCGCGCCGGCGATCGTGACCCCGGTCGCGTTGGTGCTGCAGTTCATCTCCGGCGTGTTCTTCCAGTACACGAGCCTCCCCGACTGGATGCGCTCCATCGCGTCGCTGTTCCCGCTGAAGTGGATGACCCAGGGCATGCGCTCGGTCTTCCTGCCGGACTCGTTCGCGGCGCGGGAGGTCGGCGGGTCCTGGGCGCTCGGGCACGTGGCCGTGGCGCTCGGCGCCTGGGTCGTGATCGGGCTGGCGCTGTGCATCTTCACGTTCCGCTGGACCGACCGGGGATAGTTTCGCTCAGGGTTGCAACCCGGTTGCCGATCAGTGCGGGGTGATGGGTCGGCTGGGCACGGCGGTCCGGCATGCCGGCGCTGTCGGCATCCTGGCGATCCTGCTCGTCCTCGCCCTCGGGCTGGCGGCGTCCTGGAACGCGGCCGCCTCCCTGCGGAGCAACCAGCAGGCCCGGGCCAACGCCGTCATGGACCGCGACACGTCGCTCGCCGAGGCGGCCGTGCGCACCGAGGTCCACCGGTACCTCGACACGCTGCGCACCGTCGCCGCGGCCGTCGGATCGCACGAGACGCTGACCTTCGACGACTTCGCCACGACCACCGCCCCGCTGCGCGACGCCGGACTGCCCGGAGCCACCTCGCTGGTCTTCGTCGTGGCCGCCGAGGACTCCCAGTTGGAGCAGGTCCAGGCGTACTGGCGGGACCGCGGCGTCACGGGACTCGACCTGACCGCCAAGGGCAGCGGGCGGGAGCACCTGTTCGTCATCTTCTCCCGGCCGCTGGACGGGGCGCCCGCGACCCTCCCCGGCACCGACCTGTCACAGTCCGCCGAGCCGACCGCCGCCCTCAACGAGTCCCGCCGCGCGGGCGCGCCCGCCGTGTCCGACACGTACATCCTGCTGCGCGACCGCTCCCTGCCCGTCGCGCAGCAGCAGCGCTCGTTCGCGATCGCCGCGCCCGTGTTCGGCAACCCGACGCCCGCCGGCACGAAGACGTTCAAGGGCTGGGTCGTCTTCGGCCTGCGCGGGCAGGACTTCGTCGGCGGCGTGCTGGACGCCGCCACGCAGGGCAAGGTCGACGCGGACCTGTGGGCCGCCAACGGCGTCGGCCAGGACACCCGGGTCGCGTTCCTGCACCGCGTCCCCGGCACCGACCTGCGCCGCGAGGTGGCGATCCCGGTCGGGAACCGGCACTGGCGGCTCGTCCTGGCCGCCGACTCCGGCCGGCTCGCCGGGCTGTCCGGCCCGGCCGACACCGCCCCGCTCGCGATCGGCGCCGGCGGCACGATGCTGACCCTGCTGGTCGTGGCCATGCTGTGGGCCCTCGCCGGCGGCCGGGCCCGTGCCGAGGCCCGGGTCGTGTCCGCCACCGCCGGGCTGCGCGAGGCCGAACGCACCGCCCGCCGGCAGGTCGCGCTGCTCAACGGCATTCTCGACCGGATCAGCGACGGCGTCGGCGTGGTCGACGAGCACGGCACCTTCCTGGTCCACAACCCGGCCGCCAAGGCGATCCTCGGCATGGACGCGGACGCCACAGGGATGGATTCCTGGCAGTCGCACTACGGCATCTTCCGGCCCGACGGCCGGACCGAGTTCCCGACCGCGGACCTGCCGCTGGTGCGCGCCCTCGACGGCGAGTCGACGGACGGCATCGAGATGGTCATCCGCAACGCCGGCCGGCCGGAGGGGACGCTGCTGTCCGTCAGCGGGCGGCCCCTCGACGTGGACGGGCGGCGCGGTGCCATCGCCGTCTTCCACGACATCACGGAGGTACGGGAGCGCGAGGGCGACCTGACCGCCTTCGCGGGCATCGTCGCCCACGACCTGAAGAACCCACTGACCGTCATCGCCGCCCACGCCGAGATGGCGCACGACGCGCTGCTGTCCTCGTCCTCGGCCCTGCTCGGCGACGGCGCCCGGGACGCACTGGTCGCGGGTTTCCGCGACGCCGGCGCCGGGGGCACGCTTGTCGCGGGTTCCCGCGACGCCGGCGCGCGGGACGCGGTTGTCGCGGGCCTTCGCGACGCCGGCGCGAGCGTCGAACGGGTCAGTGCCGGGGTGGTGCGGATGCGGCGGCTGATCGACGACCTGCTCGCCTACACCACGGCTCGCGACGCGGCCCTGAAACCGCGGCCGCTCGACCTGGGCGGGCTCGTCGCCGAGGTCGTCGCCGAACGGGTCAACCACCTCGCCGTCCGCCCGGACATCTACGTCGGCCCGCTGCCGTGGGTCGACGCCGACCCGGCGATGCTGCGGCAGGTGCTGGACAACCTGATCGGCAACGCCCTCAAGTACGTCCAACCCGGCCGCATCCCGAAGGTCGACGTCAGCGCGTCACCGGCCGGACCGGGCTGGGTGAGGGTTGAGGTCGCGGACCGGGGCATCGGCGTGCCCGACGCCGACAAGCCCTACGTCTTCGAGTCCTTCCACCGGGCGCACACCGGCCAGTCGTACGGCGGCACCGGCCTCGGACTGGCCATCTGCCGCCGCGTGATCGACCGGCACGGCGGCTCGATCACCGTGGTGGACAACCCCGGCGGCGGCAGCCGCTTCAGCTTCACCCTGCCGGGGGCTCCCGTCGCGCTGGAAGCCCCGGCGGAGCTCGCTCAGGCGTACTTGTAGAAGCCCTGCCCGGTCTTGCGCCCCAGGTCCCCGGCGACGACCATCCGCGCCAGCAGCTCCGGCGGGAAGAACTTCGGGTCGGCGGTGTCGGTGTGGATGTTCTTCGCCGCGTGGTACAGCACGTCGACGCCGGTCAGGTCGGTCGTCGCCAGCGGCCCCATCGCGTGGCCGAAGCCGAGCTTGCACGCCAGGTCGAGGTCCTCGGCGCTCACCACGCCGCTCTCGACCAGCTGCACCGCCTCGACCACCAGCGCGGCGATCAGCCGCGTGGTGACGAACCCGGCGACGTCCCGGTTGACCACGATGCACGTCTTGCCGATCTCCTCGGCGAACGCCCGCGCCGTCGCCAGCGTCTCGTCGCTGGTCTTGTAGCCGCGCACCAGCTCGCACAGCTTCATGACCGGCACCGGGCTGAAGAAGTGCGTCCCGACGACCTGCTCGGGCCGCTGCGTCGCGGTCGCGATCTGCGTCACCGGGATCGCGGACGTGTTCGTCGCCAGCACCGCGTCCGCCCGGCAGATCTTGTCCAGCGTGCCGAACAGCTCCTGCTTCACGTCCAGCCGCTCGAACACCGCCTCCACGACGATGTCCGCCTCCGCCGCCGCGTCCAGGTCCGTGGTGGTGGTGATCCTGGCGAGGGCCTGCTGCACGTCGTCCTCGGCAATCACGCCCTTGCTCGCGAACTTCGTCAGCGACTTCTCGATGCCGTCCACACCGCGTCGTGTCGCCTCATCGGTCAGGTCCCGCAGCGTCACCTCCCACCCGGCCTGCGCTGCGACCTGGGCGATGCCAGACCCCATCAGCCCCGCCCCGATGACCGCCAGTCGACCCGCCATGTGACTCCCTCTCGCATCGTCGTTGACCTGCTGACCTTATCCGGCTCCGAAGGGTGATCATCTAGTGGCAGACTGTCAGTGTGCCCCTCATGTACCTCGCAGGATGGGCGGCGTCCGCCGGCGCACTCGCCACCCTGATCCTGATCATCCGCCTGCTCCGCCTCGGCGAACGGCGCCCGAGCCAGTCCGGCGTCCGCCTGCCAGAGCCCGGCAGCGCCCCCGACTACGGCCTGCTCCGCTCGGTCTCACTCATCGGCGACCTGGCCTTCGCCCGCGACGTCCGCGACCGCCTCCGCCGCAACGGCCTGCGCGCCACCCTCGCCACCGGCCCCGACGGCATGGTCCGCGTCCTCGTCTTCGCCGACGAGTACGACCGCGCCCGCCTACTCCTGGCGCAGTAATCCCCACTCCTCATGATCCGGAAGACTTTGTGTCGTCATAGCAGCACAAAGTCTTCCGGATCACGGAAACCGGCGCGCCCCACCATGATCCCGAACGGTTGTAGTAGCCCTAGCTACCGGAACCACCCGGGATCATGAGACGCCCGCAGCCCTGCCGATCACCGCAGCCCGCACACCACGTGATCCGGTAAACCTCGTGCACCCTGGCGAACACGAACTCTTCCGGATCACGGAAACCGCCACCCCGGCCATGATCCCGAATGGTTGCGGTAGCCCAGACCACCAGAACCGCACGGGATCATGAGGCGCTCGCAGCCCACTCGCCCTGGCACGCACGAACCCCATGATCCGGAAGACTTTGTGTCGTCATAGCAGCACAAAGTCTTCCGGATCACGGAAACCGGCGCCCGGCAGCCGGGTGGGGGAATTGCAGCAGCTCAGAAGTCGAACTGGTCGGGGGGTGCGACGGCGCGTTCGACCTCGACGCCCAGGCCGCGCAGGTCCGACTCGAAGCTCGGGTAGCCGCGGTCGATGTGGTGCACGTGGCGGATCTCGGTGACGCCGTCGGCGCAGAGGCCGGCGATGGCCAGGCCGGCGCCGGCGCGGATGTCGGTGGCGGTGACCGGGGCGCCGGAGAGGCGTTCGACGCCGCGGACCACCGCGTGGTGGCCGTCGGTACGGATGTCGGCGCCGAGGCGGGACATCTCGTTGATGAACATGAAGCGGCCGTCGAAGATGTTCTCCGTGATGAGGGACGAGCCCTCGCTGACGGAGGACAGGCCGACCGCCATGGGCAGCAGGTCGGTGGCGAAGCCGGGGAACGGCAGGGTGACCACGTCGACGGCGCGGGGGCGGTCGGCCATGCGGACGCGGAAGGAGTCCGGGGTGGTGTCGACCTGGCCGCCCGCGGTGGCGACCTTGTCCAGCGCGATCTCCAGGAAGCTCGGATCGATGCCGTGCACGGTCACGTCGCCGCGGGTCATGGCGGCGGCGAAGGCCCAGGTGCCGGCGACGATGCGGTCGCCGACGGTGCGGTGCGAGACGGGGCGCAGCTCGGGGACGCCCTCGATGACGAGGCGGGAGGAGCCGGCGCCGGAGATGTCGGCGCCCATGTCGGTGAGCATGCGGCAGATGTCGACGATCTCCGGCTCGCGGGCCGCGTTGTCGATCTCGGTGCGGCCGTTCGCCAGTACCGCGGCCATGAGCAGGTTCTCGGTGGCGCCGACGCTCGGGAAGTCGAGCCAGATGGTGGCGCCGTGCAGCTTGGGGGCGGTGGCGATGACGAAGCCGTGCTCGCCGGAGATGTCCGCGCCCATCCGGCGCAGGCCCTCGACGTGCATGTCGAGGCCGCGCGAGCCGATCGCGTCGCCGCCGGGGTGCGCCACGCGGACGTGCCCGCAGCGCGCCAGCAGCGGGCCGAGGACGCAGATCGAGGCGCGCAGCCGGCGCACGAGGTCGTAGTCGGCCTCGGTGCCGAGCCGCTCGGGCACGTCGATGATGACGCGGTCCTCGTCCTGCTCGACCTCGCAGCCGAGGCGGCGCAGCACCTCCGCCATGATGGCGATGTCGGTGATACGGGGCACGTTGGTGAGCACAGAACGCCCGGTCGCCAGCAGCGCGGCGGCCATGAGCTTCAAGGCGGAGTTCTTGGCGCCGACCACCGACACGTCACCGGCGAGCCTGGCGCCGCCCTTCACACGGATCACGTCCACGACCGCCATCGTAGGTGCATTCCGTACGGTGAAGCCCATGGCCATTCATCTCACCCGCATCTACACGAAGACCGGTGACACCGGCACGACCGGATTGGGCGACTTCTCCCGCGTGCCGAAGACCCATCCACGCATCGGCGCGTATGCCGACGTCGACGAGGCCAACGCCGCGCTCGGGGTCGCGGTCGCGATGGGTGAGCTGACCGAGGAGCTGCGGGCGGTGCTGACCGTCGTGCAGAACGATCTCTTCGACGTGGGCGCCGACCTGTGCAACCCGATCACGGCGGAGCCCGAGTATCCGCCGCTGCGGGTCACCGAGGAGTACCTGACCCGGCTGGAGACGTGGTGCGACGAGTTCAACGAGCGCCTGCCGAAGCTCGACTCGTTCATCCTCCCCGGCGGCACGCCCGGCGCGGCGCTGCTCAACGTGGCGAGGACGGTGACGCGCCGGGCCGAGCGCAGCGCGTGGGCGCTGATGGAGCTCGACCCGGAGCACACGAACGAGCTGGCGGTGAAGTACCTGAACCGGCTGTCGGACCTGCTGTTCATCCTCGGCCGCATCGCGAACCCGGACGGCGACGTGAAGTGGGTCCCGGGGGCCAACCGTCAGGTGCCGTAGACCCCCAGCCCCTCGCTGGTGTGCACCAGCAGGCGGCCGTCGGCCACGATCGGCCCCGCGGTGGCGCCAGAGGTGCCGGTCCACAGCACGGCCCTGCTGGCGAGGTTCAGCGCCAGGACCCGGCCGAGGTTGACGTACAGGACGCCGTTGGCCACGACGGGGAACGATGAGGCGACCGAGTTGACCTGGGCCGGCCCGGCCTGTGTGAAGGTCCAGCGGTCCGCGCCGGTCGCCGGGTCGATCGCGTGTAGGACCGGCGGGGTGGCCAGGTCGACGCTGTAGAGGGTCGTGTCCTGTACGGCGGGGAAGCCGAAGGTGCCCGGGCGGGTCCACAGCGTCCGTCCGGTGGCCCCGTCGTAGGCGACCAGCCCGTTGAAGCCGAGGTAGACCCGGCCCCAGGCGGCCACCGGCGTCAGCATCGACTGGCCGGCGGGCACCGACCACAGCACCGCGCCCGTGGTCGCGTCGATGGCGGTCAGCGTCTGGACGTTGCCGCCGGCGACGTAGAGCCGGTTACTGTCGTACGCCACCGTCGCCGTCGTGTAGCCGGTGAGCTCACGGGTCCAGCGCACCGCGCCGGTCGCGGCGTCGAAGGCGTACACGAGCGTGTTGTCGCCCTGCGCGTCACCCTTGACGTAGAGGGTGCCGCCGACCAGGATCGGCGCGTTGAAGAGCTGGTTGCCGTCGATGCGGAAGTTCCACCGCTCGACCCCGGTCATGGCGTCGAACGCGTGGATGAAGCCGATCTGCGTCCCGGCGTAGACGAGGCCGTTGCCGACGGTCCCGCCGGTGGTGTAGCGCAGCGCGGGCTCGGTGGCCGGCGGCGTGGTCCAGCGCACCGCGCCGGACGCCAGGTCGGTGGCGGCGAACTGCAAGGTGTTCGCCTGACCGTAGGCGATGCCGTCGGCGACGACCGGCGCCTCGATGTCGGCGCCGGTCAGCCGCAGCCGGTGCAGGGTCCCCACGTTGGCGGCGCCGAGTGTCCGCTCCCCCACGTTGACGCCCGCGTGCCCGGCGCCGCCGCCCCACGTGCCCCACGCCGCCGAAGCGGCCGGGGGCACCACCGCCGGGTACACCTCGACCTCGAACAACGAGTAGCCGTAGCGGGTGGCGCGGGTGAGGCCGGTCAGGCGGACGTACCGGGCGGCCGCCGTGGCGGCGACGGACAGCGTCTGCGTCCCGCCGGTACTGGTGGCCGCCGGCACGAGGTCGAACCACGACGTGCCGTCCGGCGAGCCCTGCAGCGTGAACGTGCGGGCGTAGGCGGCCTCCCACCGCAGCACGACCCGGCACAGCTGCTGGGCACCGCCGAGGTCGACCTGGAGCCACTGCGGGTCGCTGAAGGCGCTCGACCAGCGGGTGGCGGAATTGCCGTCGAACGCCTTCGCCGGCAGCAGGCTGCCGTTCTCCGACGACGATGCGGTGGCGGGCCGGTTGAGCGCGATGTTGGTGGTGCCGCAGGTCGCGGCAATCGCGGCGGCGGGCGCGGGCACCGCGAACAGCACTGCCGCGGAAATCACCACGGCAGCGAGCAATCTGGACATACGTGGTTCTCCTAGGGGTGACGGCCACTGGGAGAGCGCTCTCAGACGGCGTCAGTCTCCACCAGGAGAAAGAGGAACGTCAATTTCTGCTTAGTTTGTGCGATACCTGTACGGCCGGGTCTCCGGGGTCGACTCACCCGGAGGCGCCGCCTCTACCCAGGACAGGAACCCGGTCAGCGCCCGCTCCGCCATCGCGATCTCGACCGGCGACTGCCGGCTGACGCACCGCACGATCACCCAGTCCGGCGGAAGCACCAGCAGCTCGGCCGGGTCAGGGGTGCGACGGCGGTCGACGGAGAGCCCACGCCGGGAAAGCACCCGGCGCGGGCCAGGCCAGAAACTGAAGATGCGATACCACTTCAGCTCGTCGCCGGCGAAGCGGGCCAGGCCCGCGGACCAGCCCCGGCCGGGCAGCATGGTGCTCAGCCGGACACCCAGCTCGATCGTGCCACCCTGCCGGGCGATGACCACGCGGCGCAGGAAGAGCAGCGCCAGAGCGGCGAGCAGGATGAGGACCCCGATGCCGATTCCCTCGACGATCCTCACCACCGCCGCCCGCCGGTCAGTGCGCGGCTTGCGCGGAGGCGGGGGTGCAGCTCTCGGCCAGCACCGTCACCCCGGTCGCCGTGACGGAGAGGAACCCGCCCGAGACGTCGAAGGCGATCTCCTGCCCACCGGAGTGCTTGATGCGCACCTGGCCCTCCTCGGCCAGCTGACCGAGGAGCGGCGCGTGACCGGGAAGCACACCGAGCTCGCCCTCCGTCGTGCGCGCCATGACCATGTCGGCGTCACCGGACCAGACTTTTTCCTCGACGGCTACGAGCTCGACGTGCAGCTGCCTCGCCACGCTAGTTACTCCTCGTGTGCGCGATTGGTTTTGCCGAGTGTAGTCAATGATCCGACGCGGCGAGCAGTGGGCCTCGCCACGTTGGCACAACTCCTGAAATGCCGGTGGAGCGGCGATCCGCAATCGCGCTGCAGATGACCACTCAACACTTCAGAGCGTGACGTATGTCACGCCGCCATGGTGGCGTTTTCCTGAAAACCAAGCAGAAAAGGGCGCCCCCCGAAGCGGGAGACGCCCTTTGCCGTACGGCTATGTCAGTCCTTCATGAGCTCGTGCGCGTTGCGCTCGAGGTCCTCGAGACCGCCACACATGAAGAAGGCCTGCTCGGGGAAGTGATCGTACTCACCCTCGGAGATCTTCTTGAACGACTCGATCGTCTCCTTGAGCGGGACGGTCGAACCGGGGACGTTGGTGAACTGCTCCGCCGCGTAGGTGTTCTGCGACAGGAACCGCTCGATGCGCCGGGCACGGCCGACCGTGACCTTGTCCTCTTCGGACAGCTCGTCCATACCGAGGATGGCGATGATGTCCTGCAGGTCCTTGTACTTCTGCAGGATCCGCTGCACCTCGCGGGCGACCGTGTAGTGCTCGATGCCGACGTACTCCGGCGCGAGAATGCGCGAGGACGACGCCAGCGGGTCGACGGCCGGGTAGATGCCCTTGTCCGAGATCGACCGCTCGAGGTTGGTCGTCGCGTCCAGGTGGGCGAACGTGGTGGCCGGCGCCGGGTCGGTGTAGTCGTCGGCGGGCACGTAGATCGCCTGGAGCGAGGTGATGGCCTTGCCCCGCACGGAGGTGATGCGCTCCTGCAGCAGACCCATCTCGTCGGCCAGGGTCGGCTGGTAGCCGACGGCGCTCGGCATACGGCCGAGCAGCGTCGAGACCTCCGAGCCGGCCTGCGTGAACCGGAAGATGTTGTCGATGAAGAGCAGCACCTCCTGGTTCTGCACGTCACGGAAGTACTCCGCCATGGTCAGCGCGGACAGGGCGACCCGCAGACGCGTGCCGGGCGGCTCGTCCATCTGACCGAAGACCAGGGCGGTCTTGTCGAGCACGCCACCCTCGTCCATCTCCAGGATGAGGTCGTTGCCCTCACGGGTGCGCTCGCCGACACCGGCGAACACCGAGGTGCCACCGAAGTTCCGGGCGACCCGGATGATCATCTCCTGGATCAGCACCGTCTTGCCGACGCCGGCACCGCCGAACAGGCCGATCTTGCCACCGCGCACGTACGGCGCGAGCAGGTCGAGGACCTTGATGCCGGTCTCCAGCATCTCCGTCTTCGGCTCGAGCTCGGCGAACGCGGGAGCCTTGCGGTGGATCTCCCAGCGCTCGTTGATCTCGAGCTTCGACTCGTCGGCGTTGAGCACCTCGCCGAGGGCGTTGAACACGTGGCCCTTGGTGATGTCGCCGACCGGCACCGAGATGCCGGAGCCGGTGTCGTGCACCTCGGCGCCACGGACGAGACCGTCCGTCGGCTGCATGGAGATGGCGCGGACCTGGTTGTCACCCAGGTGCTGGGCAACCTCGAGCGTCAGCTTCTTGGTGCCCTCGGAGAGGGTCACCTCGACGTGCAGCGCGTTGTAGATCGCGGGCATGGCGTCGCGCGGGAACTCGGCGTCGACGACCGGGCCGATGACCCGGACGACGCGGCCGACCGCGGTCTTGGCTGGTGCAGTCATCACACATCACTTCCCGCCGCCGCCAGCGCGTTGGCGCCGCCGACGATCTCACTGATCTCCTGGGTGATCGCCGCCTGCCGCGCGGAGTTCATCTCCCGCGTGTACCGCTTCAGCAGGTCGTCGGCGTTGTCTGAGGCGCTCTTCATGGCCCGCCGGCGGGCCGCCGACTCACTCGCCGCCGAGTCCAGCAACGCCGCGAAGATCCGCGTGTTGATGTACTTCGGCAGGAGCGCCTCGAGCAGCTCCTCGGCCTCCGGCTCGAACTCGTACGCCGGCAGCGGGCCGGCGACCTGCTGCTCCTCGACCTCCATCGGAGCGACGATGCGCGCCACGGGGGTCTGCGTCATGAGCGAGCGGAACTGGGTGTGGACCATGTACAGCTCGTCGACACCGTAGATGCCGTCCGGGCCGGGGCCGTCCGCAGTGTCGTCCGCGCCGTTGACGAAGGCCTGGATGAGGGTCTCTCCGATCTCCCGCGCGTTCTCGAAGCGCGGCAGTTCGGAGAAGCCCGTCCAGCTGCCCGCGATCTCGCGACCGCGGAACCGGTAGTACGCCACGCCCTTGCGCCCGGAGACGTAGAGCGCGACCTGCTTGCCGTCCGCGCGCAGCCGCGCGATGAGCTGCTCGGCCTGACGGATCGCGTTGGCGTTGTAGCCGCCGCAGAGCCCCCGGTCGCTGGTGACCAGCAGCACCCCGGCCCGGCGGACCGGGCTGCGCGGCACCAGCAGCGGGTGGTCGACGTTGGTGTTGGTCGCCAGTGCCGTCAGCACGCCCGTGATCGCCTCGGCGTAGGGCAGCGACGCGGCGACCCGCTCCTGCGCCTTACCGATGCGGCTCGTGGCGACGAGCTCCTGCGCCTTGGTGATCTTCTTGGTCGACTTGACCGTGCGGATCCTCCGGCGCAGTGCCTGTACCTGACCGGCCATGGCTCAGCCCGACTTCCGGACCTGGCGGGTGACGGTCTCGCGATCCTGCTCACCCTGCAGCGCCTTGGCCGGGGCCTCGTTGATCGGCGCCTCGGAACCCTTGGCCGTGAACGTCTTCTTGAAGTGGGCGATCGCGTCGGTCAGGCCGTCGATCGTCTCCTGCGGCAGCTTCTTCGACTCCGCGATGGCGGCGATGAGCTCCTTGCGGTTGCTGCGGAGGTACTGCAGGAACTCGCCCTCGAAGCGGCGGATCTCGCCGACCGGCACGTCGTCGAGCTTGCCGGTGGTGCCGGCCCACACCGAGACGATCTGGTCCTCGACCGCGAACGGGGAGAACTGCGGCTGCTTGAGCAGCTCGACCAGGCGGGCGCCCTTGTCCAGCTGGGCCCGCGACGCCTTGTCCAGGTCGGACGCGAACGCCGAGAAGGCCTCCAGCTCGCGGTACTGCGCGAGGTCCAGCCGCAGGCGGCCGGCGACGTCCTTCATGCCCTTGACCTGGGCGGAGCCGCCGACGCGGGACACCGAGGTGCCGACGTTGATGGCGGGACGCACACCCTGGTTGAACAGGTCGGACTCGAGGAAGACCTGACCGTCGGTGATCGAGATGACGTTGGTCGGGATGTAGGCCGAGATGTCGTTGGCCTTGGTCTCGATGATCGGCAGACCGGTCATCGAGCCGCCACCGAGCTCGTCGGACAGCTTCGCGCAGCGCTCCAGCAGCCGGGAGTGCAAGTAGAAGACGTCACCCGGGTAGGCCTCACGGCCCGGCGGGCGGCGCAGCAGCAGCGACACGGCGCGGTAGGCCTCGGCCTGCTTCGTCAGGTCGTCGAAGACGATCAGGACGTGCTTGCCGCCGTACATCCAGTGCTGGCCGATGGCCGAGCCGGTGTAGGGGGCGAGGTACTTGAAGCCGGCCGGGTCGTCCGCCGGGGAGGCGACGATGGTCGTGTACTCCATCGCGCCCTGCTCCTCGAGGACACCGCGGGTGGCGGCGATCGTCGAGGCCTTCTGGCCGATGGCGACGTAGATGCAGCGGACCTGCTTCTTCGGGTCGCCGGACTTCCAGTTGTCGCGCTGGTTGATGATCGTGTCGAGCGCGACCGTGGTCTTGCCCGTCTTACGGTCACCGATGATCAGCTGGCGCTGGCCCCGGCCGATGGCGGTCATGGCGTCGATCGCCTTGATGCCGGTCTGCAGGGGCTCCTTGACAGGCTGGCGGGCCATGACGTTGGGCGCCTGGAGCTCCAGCTCGCGGAGGCCCTCGTTGGTGATCTCGCCGCGGTCGTCGATCGGCTCGCCGAGCGGGTTGACCACGCGGCCCAGGAAGGCGTCGCCGACCGGGACCGAGAGCACCCGGCCGGTCCGCTTGACCTGCTGACCCTCTTCGATACGCTCGAAGTTGCCGAGGACGACGACACCGATCTCGCGCACGTCAAGGTTGAGCGAGACGCCGAGCGTGCCGTCCTCGAACTCGAGCAGCTCGTTGGCCATCGTCGAGGGCAGACCCTCGACCTGGGCGATACCGTCGCCGGCGTACGAGACGACGCCGACCTCCTCGCGGGAGATCCGTGAATCAACGGACGACACGTAGCGCTCGAGTGCGCCCCGAATGTCGTCCGAGGAGATGGTCAGCTCGGCCATTCCTCAACCTTCTATCTGGAAGTGAATCAAGCTTCGGGGATTAGTTGGCGAGTGCCGTCTTGGCCTCGGCGAGACGCCGCGACACCGTGCCGTCGTACAGGTCCGAACCGACCTTGACCCGCATACCACCGATGATGCGTGGATCAACGTCGATCTTGAGGGAGACCTCTCGACCGTACAGCTCAGCAAGACGACCGGCCAGGCGCTGCTCGTCAGCCTCGGTCAGGGGGGCCGCGGTCGTGACGTAGGCCACCGAGTGGTCGCGCTGCTTCGCGGCCAGCTCGACGAGGCGGGTCAGCGAGCTCTCGAAGCCCCGGCCACCGAACCCGGTGACCGCCAGCTCCGCCAGCCGCGCCGTCGCCGGCTTGGTCTTGCCGCCGAGCAGGTCCTTGACCAGCTGGACCCGCGCCTCCAGCGGCGACGAGGCGTCGGCGAGCGCCGCGGCGAGACGGGAGTCGCCGGAGACGACCTGCCCGAACCGGAACAGCTCGTCCTCGACGTCGCCGAGCTCACCGGCGCGGTCGACGCCGGACAGCAGCGTGGTGACCCCGAGCAGCTCGACGCCGTCCAGGAGCGCACCGGGGCCGGACCAACGGCCCGTGACCAGGGTCGCGAGGATGTCGAGTGCCTCGTCGCTGACCTTGCCCTCCAGGACGGAGCGCAGGAGCGCGGCGTGGTCCTCACCGGCGCGACCCGGGTCGGCCAGGGCCCGGCGCAGCGGCCGCTCACGCCCGAGCAGACCGGCCACGGCGAGGATCTCCTCGCCGACGGCACCGATCCGCTGAACGTCAGCGCTCGCCGCGAATGCGGCGAGCTTGTCGGCGGCGGCTCCGTAGGACTCCCGGTTGATGGTGTCCATCAACGCCGCCCTGCGGTGCCGGCAGGACTGTCACCGATCTCGTCGAGGAACCGCTCGACCGTGCCACGGCGGCGGGCTTCCTCCTCCAGCGACTCCCCGACGATCCGGCCGGCGAGGTCGACCGCGAGCGAGCCGATCTCGGCGCGCAGCTGACGGACGATGGTTTGCCGCTCGGTCTGCAGGGCCTCGCGGCCGGCCGCGATGATGCGGTCGCTCTCCTCACGGGCCTTCGCGAGGATGTCCTCACGGATGCCCGTGGCGTCGGCGCGCGCCTCGTCACGGATGCTGGCCGCCTCGGTGCGAGCCTCGGCGAGCTGCTGCTTGTACTGCTCCAGCAGCCGGTTGGCCTCGGCCTGCGCCTCCTCGGCGCGCTTGATGCCACCCTCGATCGCGTCGACCCGTGCGCGGAAGGTCTCCTCCATGCGCGGGAAGACGAACTTCATCAGCACGAAGCACAGGATGCCGAAGGCGATCAGGCCGACGACGATCTCCTGCCAGATCGGGATGATCGGGTTGTGTGCAGCTTCCCCTTCAGCGAGGAAAGGCAGCATGGGAAACCTCCCGCTCTAAATGTTGGTGGAGGCGGGGGGCTTACTTGAAGACGAAGCCGAAGGCGATACCCAGCAGGGCGAGCGCCTCGACCACGGCGAAGCCGAGGAACATGTACGTACGGGTCAGGCCGGCCGACTCGGGCTGACGGGCGGTCGACTGGATGTACGACGCGAAGATGATGCCGACACCGATGCCGGGGCCGATGGCGGCGAGGCCGTAGCCGATGGCGCTGAGGCTGCCGTTGACTGCTGCCAGGTGGTCCATGTGGAATTCCTCCTGAGATCTCGCGTGACGCTCACGCGGGACAACTGAAAAAGGTGGTGCCGTTCGCTATCGAAAGCGGGGGAAAGGCGGCTCAGTGCTCGTCGGCGAGAACGCCGGCCAGGTAGTTGGCGGTCAGCAGCGTGAAGACATAGGCCTGCAGCGCCGCGATCAGCAGCTCGAAGAAGGTGAGGCCGATCGTCATCGCCCACGAGACCAGCGAGATCGGCTTGAGGAAGAAGCTCTCCGCGTTGAGCAGCGCGAAGCCGCCGAGCGTGAAGACCAGCAGCAGCATGTGCCCGGCGAACATGTTGGCGAACAGACGCAGGGCGAGCGTGACCGGCTGGAGGATGAATGCCTGCAGGAACTCGATCGGGATCAGCAGGAACTGCATGTACCACGGGGCGGGCAGGTAGACGGCGTGCTTGATGTAACCGGCGAAGCCGTGCTTCTTGATGCCCTGGTACAGGTACAGCACATAGGTGCAGATCGCCAGGCCGGCCGGGAATGCGATGTGCGCCATCGGCGAGACCTGGATGAACGGGATGATCGAGAAGATGTTGCCGACCAGGATGAAGACGAACAACGACGCGAGGTATGGCGCGAACCGCAGCCCCTCGTGGCCGATGACGTCCTTCGCGACACCTTCCCGCACGAATCCGTAGATCGACTCGGCGAGCCACTGCTTCTTGGTCGGGACGATCTTGGGGTCGCGGTAGGAGACCAGGAAGTAGATGAGCACCAGGGCCACGGCCAGCCACAGGAACAGGCTGAACTTGGTCAGCCACTCCACCCCGAACAGGTGGGGGGGGAAGATGTCTTCCACGCTGGGCGGGAAAGGCGTCTCCGCCAAAACCAGACCGCTCACCACGTCCCTCTCGTTATCGATTCAACCGATGCGTCAGGCGCCGAGGCGCTTGACGACCAGGTAGATGCCACCAGCGGCGCCGAGCACGCACCCGATCGCCGTGATGATGCCTCCGGCGTTGAGCCACTCATCGATCAGCCAGCCGACGAAGCCCCACACGGCGATGCCCGAGATGAGGTATCCGACGGCGGCCCAACCTTCGTTGGCACCACTCGATCCGGACTGCTTGGGTGTCTGGTTACCGGCCATGACGCGGTGACCATATCAGCCTGCCGGGAGCACCCGTGCATCGACCCCCGCGTGCTCGTCGCGCGGGGGTTGCTCTAGGGGCCGGATGCCATCAACCGACGGCCGTCAACGTTACTACGCCTAACGCCAGGCGAACGTCAACTACACGACTGATGCGTGAGTGAATGTTGCGCACGGTCACTCCCAGGGGGTTAGCTGAAGGTCAAGGATAACAATGCGTATGGGGGTGATGACCTTGCGCAACGCCGTCATCGCGTTTTTCGTCATTCTGACCGCCATCGTGATCACCAAGACCGACCCCGGCGACAGGTCGCCGGCGGCGTCGAGCGGCGGCGGCCAGCGGGTCGTGTGTTCGGTTTCACCGCAGCGACCCGCGGAGAAGGGCGGCAGGATCGTCGCCGCCGCGCAGTTCCGCTGCGACCCCCCCGGTCCCGACGGGCTGACCGTCACCGTCCGCCTGCAGCGCAACGACGGCGGCACCTGGGTCACGGTGGCCCAGGACACGTTCGTCACCAACGCGGCCTACACGACCCGCGAGCACTCCGCGGCGGCCAGGACCCGGCAGGTCGGCACCGCCTGCGCGGCCGGCACCTTCCGCACCCACGTGGAGGCCAACGTGTACGACAACCGGCGCAACTCCGGTCTGTCGAACGCCAGCGGCGAGCGCCGCAACCCCTGCTGACGGCGCTGCTAGGAGGGCTCGATCTCCACGTAGGGGATCTTCGCCCGCCACACCCAGACCGCCTGGGCGGCGACCCAGATCAGCGTCCCGGCGATCACCAGCGCGCCCAGCCACGGCAGGCCGCCCCAGCCGGTCTCCGCCACGATCCACATGACGACGCCGATGATCGCGAACTTCAGGATGTACGTGCCGAGCGCCACCGGCATCAGCAGGTGCCGGGCCCGCAGGTCGGTCACCGCGATGATCAGGCTCGACACGGTGTAGCTCAGCATGACGAGCGCCACACCGGCGAGGGCGCCGAGCGCGCCGGTGCCGCCGTCACGCCACCAGGCGAGCGGCGCGGCGGCCACGAGCAGGCCGCCCATCGCGATCAACGCGGTCGGCAGGTGCTGCAGTCGCTTCCTCACAGTGGAGCAGGATACGCCGGGAACCGCCCGACCAGCTCGGTCACCCGGTCGCCGACCTGCTCGCCGCGGATCGCGCCGCCGATCAGCTCGGCGATCTCGGCCATCTCCGCCTCGCCCATCCCCTGCGTCGTCACCGACGGCGTGCCGACCCGCACCCCGGAGGCGGTCATCGGCTTCTCCGGGTCGTACGGGATGGCGTTCTTGTTCAGCGTGATCCCCGCGGCGTCGCAGCGCTCCTCGGCGTCGCGCCCGGTGATCCCGAGCCCGCGCAGGTCGATGAGGGCCAGGTGGGTGTCGGTGCCGCCGGACACCGGCCGCATCCCCTGCGCCTCGAGCCCGGCGGCGAGCGCCCGCGCGTTGCGCACGACCTGGGCCGCGTAGTCCGCGAACGCCGGCTGCGCCGCCTCGTGCAGCGCGACCGCCTTCGCCGCGACCGCGTGCATGAGCGGCCCGCCCTGCGTGAACGGGAAGACCGCCTTGTCGATGCGCTGCGCGAGGGACTCCCGGCACAGCAGCATGCCGCCGCGCGGGCCGCGCAGCACCTTGTGCGTCGTGCAGCTGACCACGTCGGCGTGCTCGACCGGCGACGGGATCGCCTTGCCGGCGACGAGGCCGATGAAGTGCGCCGCGTCGACCATCAGGTAGGCGCCGACCTCGTCGGCGATCGCGCGGAAGCGGGCGAAGTCGATCAGCCGCGGATAGGCGGTGGCCCCGCAGATGATCATCGCGGGACGGTGGCTGAGGGCGAGGTCGCGCACCTCGTCGTAGTCGATCAGCTCGTCCTCGCGGCGCACCGGGTACCCGACCGTGTTGAACCACTTGCCGGAGAAGTTGACCTTGCTGCCGTGGGTGAGGTGCCCGCCGTGCGGCAGCTCCATCGCCAGGACGGTGTCGCCGGGCATCAGCAGCGCCGCGTACGCCGCGAGGTTGGCGCTCGCGCCGCTGTGCGGCTGGACGTTGGCGTGCTCGGCGCCGAACAGCGCCTTGGCCCGCTCGATCGCGAGCTCCTCGGCCCGGTCGACGGCCGCGCAACCGCCGTAGTAGCGGCGGCCCGGGTAGCCCTCCGCGTACTTGTTGGTCAGCGTCGAACCCAGCGCGGCCAGGACCGCGGGCGAGGTGAAGTTTTCGCTCGCGATGAGCTGCAGGCCGCCGCGCAGGCGTTGCAGCTCGTCGAGGACGACGTCGGCGATCTGCGGGTCCGTCTCGCGGAGCGCGTCGAAGTCCGGCCCCCAGTAGGTGTCGCCCATGAAAACGAGTCTAGGGGGCATGAGCGCAGGGTAAGCATGAAGTCATGCGATGCCTCGTGACCGGCGCGACCGGGTATGTCGGCGGCCGGCTGGTCCCCCGTCTCCTCGCCGCGGGCCACGAGGTCCGCTGCCTGACCCGCGACCCACGGCGGCTGCGGGACGTGCCGTGGGCCGGCCGCGTCGAGATCGTGCAGGGCGACCTCGTGGAGGAGCAGGACGAGCGCCTCACCGACGCCATGCGCGACGTCGACGTCGTCTACTACCTGGTCCACGCGCTCGGGCAGGCGGCGTTCGAGGACGTCGACCGGCTCAGCGCGCTCAACCTCGCCGTCGCCGCGGTCGACGCCGGCGTGCAGCGGATCGTCTACCTGGGCGGGCCGGCGCCGAGCGAGAAGACCGCCTCGCCGCACCTGCGCTCGCGCGGCGAGGTCGCCGACATCTTCCTGCGCAGCGGCGTGCCGACCGTCGTGCTGCGCGCGGCCGTCATCATCGGCTCCGGCTCGGCGTCGTTCGAGATGCTGCGGTACCTCACCGAGCGGCTGCCCGTCATGATCACTCCTCGCTGGGTGCACAACCGGATCCAGCCGATCGCGATCCGCGACGTCCTGCGCTACCTCGTCGCCGCCGCCACCGTCTTCCCCGTGCCGCTCAACCGGGCGTTCGACATCGGCGGTCCCGACGTGCTCACCTACGCCGAGATGATGCGGCGGTACGCCGTCGTCGCGGGCCTCCCGCCGCGGACCGTGCTGCCGGTCCGGGCGCTCACTCCCTGGCTGTCGTCGCACTGGGTCGGCCTGGTCACGCCGGTGCCCAACCGGATCGCCCGCCCGCTCGTCGGCAGCCTCATCCACGAGGCGGTCTGCCGCGAGCACGACATCGCCGCGTTCGTGCCCGACCCGCACGACGGGCTCACCGGCTTCGACCTCGCCGTCCGGCTCGCGCTGCGCAGGATCCGCGACGCGGACGTGGAGACCCGCTGGGCCAACGCGGCGCTCCCGGGCGCGCCGAGCGACCCGCTGCCGTCGGATCCCGCGTGGTCCGGCGGCACGGTGTACCGCGACGAACGCAGCCGGACCGTCGAGGCCGCGCCGGACCAGCTGTGGCGCGTCATCGAGGCGATCGGCGGGCAGAACGGCTGGCACTCCTTCCCGCTCGCCTGGTCGGTCCGCGGCTGGCTGGACCGGCTCGTGGGCGGGGTCGGGCTGCGCCGCGGCCGCCGCGACCCGCACCGCCTCTACGTCGGCGAGGCGCTGGACTTCTGGCGCGTCGAGGAGATCGTGCCGGGCGAGCTGCTGCGGCTGCGCGCGGAGATGAAGCTTCCGGGTCAGGCCTGGCTCGAGATGCGCGTGGCGCTCGATCAGCGGGGGCGGCTGGTGTACGAGCAGCGCGCCGTCTTCCTGCCGCGCGGACTTGCCGGCCACCTGTACTGGCTCGCCGTCGCGCCCTTCCACGCGGTCGTCTTCGGCGGCATGGCGCGCAACATCGCCCGCTCGGCCGAGCGCCTGCCCTTGACCGAGACCGCGGACGTCAGCGGTTGACCAGCTTCCCCGTTCGTCGGCACGCGGTCAGCGGTTGAGCAGCGCCGCCGTTCGCCGGCACGCGGTCAGCGGCTGAGCAGCGCCGCCGCGAGGGGGCGGGTCAGCGCCTGGACCTGGTCGGCGACGATGCCGAAGAAGTCGTCGGGGCGGCCCCACGGATCGGCCAGGTCGTCCTCGTCACGCACCTCGTCGCGGGCCTTGTCCACCAGGTCGACGAGCGCCACGCCACGGTCGTACACGTCGGCGGTCGCGGGCAGGTCCGCCACCACCGCCGGCAGCAGGCGCGCGAACTGCCCCCACACGAACGTCCGGCTCGCCGCGTCCGGCCGCAGGGACACCACGAAGTCGACCTGTTCGGCCGTCGCGGTCAGTACCAGATCCGAGGCGTCGACGTGCTCGGCCAGCAGCTTGCGGGCGCGGAAGCCCGCGGTGTCGCCGCCCCGGGCGAGCACCTGCCGGGCCGCCTGCGGGTCCATCGGCTCCCCCGCGTGCCATCCGCCGGTGCCCGCGCCGTGGACATAGACCAGGTCAGGCGGCGCGCCGAGGGCGGCGAGGTCGGCGACCAGCAGCCGCTCGGCCATCGGCGACCGGCAGATGTTGCCCATGCACACGCACAGGACGCTGAACGGCGCCATGCGGCCTCAGTCCTCCAGGCCGATCAGGGTCGGCACGACCTCGCGCAGCTTCTCGATCGGGATCGCGCCGGCCCGCAGCACCCGGTGCTCGCTGTTGGTCACCGAGATGATCGTGCTGGCGACCGGCTCGGGGCACGGGCCGCCCTCCAGGTAGACGCTCACCGAATAGCCCAGCTGGTCGCGGGCCTCCGCCGCGGTCTCCGCCGCCGGCTGGCCCTGCTTGTTGGCCGACGAGACCGCCATCGGTCCGGTCTCGCGCAGCACCTCCAGCGCGATCGGGTGCAGCGGCATGCGCACCGCGACCGTGCCGTCGCCGCCGCCGAGGTCCCACTGCAGGCTCGGCGCGTGCTCCACGACGATCGTGAGCGCGCCCGGCCAGAACGCGTCGACGAGGTCGCGCGCCGCCTGCGGCAGCCCGAAGACGAGCCCGTCGAGGGTGTGCCGGGAGCCGACGAGCACCGGCACCGGCGCGGAGCTGCCCTTGGCGTTGTTGAGCGCGGTGACCGACCAGGACTTGAACGCGTCGGCGCCGATGCCGTAAACCGTGTCGGTCGGCATGACGACCAGGTCGCCGCGGCCCACCGCCTCGATCGCGGCGGCGATCCCACGGTCGCGCTCGGCAAGCTGGCTGCAGTCGTAGAGCATCACGCGGCTAGTCTGCCACCCGCCGGGCGGTGACGAAGCGCGGGCGTCCGGCGAGATCGCGGTGGTCCGTCACCTCGTCGAAGCGCCCGGTCGCGCGGATCAGCGCCGGCAGCGTCTCGCCGTGGCTGTCGTCGTGCTCGATCCCCAGCCGTCCGCCGGGCCGCAGCAGCCCGGCCGCCCGGTCGACGAGCCCCGGCATGAGCGCCAGGCCGTCGCCGCCCGCGAACACGGCGTCGTGCGGGTCGTACACCGAGACCTCCACGTCGACCGGCACGCCTTCCGGGACGTAGGGCGGGTTGCTCAACACCAGGTCGACCGTGCCGTCGAGCTCGCGCAGGGTGGCCGGGTCGGTCACGTCGCCCTCGACCACGTGGACGTCCGGTGCCAGGCTCGCCACGTTGCGCCGCAGCCACCGCAGCGCGGCGGGGCTCCGCTCCACGCACCACACGTCGGTGCCCGCGTCCCGCATCGCGATGGCGATGGCTCCCGACCCGCCACAGAGGTCCACGATTGTCGTTTTCGGCGTCTGTACGAGCTGCCGCCGCGCCTTCTGCGCCCACTCCACCAGCAGCTCCGTCTCGAACCGTGGGATGAAGACGCCCTCGCCGACCGCGAGCTCGTGCCCGTAGAACGGCGCCGTGCCGGTCAGGTGCTGCAACGGAACCCGCGCGCTCCTCCGGCCGACGAGGTCGCTGATCCGCGCCCGTTGTCCCGCGTCCGGCAAGGGTGCGGTCAGCAGCCGCGACCTGGAGATTCCCAGCACGTGGGCGGCGATCAGCTCCGCGTCGACCCGCGGCGACGCCACCCCCGCGAGGTCCAGCGCGCGGGTGGCGGCCGCGATCACCACGGAAAGCGTGGCGGTTTCGCCGTCCGGCATGTCATCTTCGGTGCTGTGCACCCCATAATCATGGGGCGCGCGAAAGGAGGGTCCGATGGCGGTGGCAGACCGCACGTCGGAGCTGACCCGCGCCCGGCGCCTGATCTTCGACGACCACCTCGGCGAGGCGATGACGGTCATCGACCGCATCCTGGCCGGCGACCAGCCCCCGCACGACCGCGTCGAGGCGCTCACCCTGCGGCTCATCGCCCTGATCAACATGGGCAGCGCCGAGGACTACCCGGCCGCCCTCGACGCCGGCCTCGCCGCCGCCCGCCAGGTGCAGGACCCGGCGCAGTACGGTGAGCTGCAGGCCCTCGCCGCGATCGTCGCCCTGCGGGCGGGCTCGCTGGACCGCTGCGTCCGCGCGCTCGTGCACGGCTCGCGGGCCCTCGGCGCCGTCGAGCTCACCGACGAGACCACCGCGTGGGGCTGGCACAACCTGGCGATGGCCTACTCGTACACCGGCTTCCACGAGCACGCGAACGCCGCCATGGAGAAGGCCCGCGAGGTCGCCGCCGAGGTCGGGGTCGCCACCGCCAACACCGACTTCGCCACCCCGCAGATCCGCCTCCTGCACGCCGTCGAGCTGGACCACCTCGGCGACAGCGAGGGCTGCCAGCGCATACTGCGCGACGTCGTGAGCGACCTCGAGCGCAAGCACAAGGACAACGACCTCGACAAGCTGCGCCCCATCGCCCGCGGTGCGCTCGGCTACGCGGTCCTGCGCCTGGGCACCCTCGGCATCCAGGGCCTCGTCACCGACGTCGACCCGTGGCCGCTGCTGGAGTCCGCCGGGATGTCCACCCGCGCCCGCGACCTGCGCACCCTCGGCGCCGTCTGCAAGGCCATCGCCGAGCGCCGCCCGATCGAGGCCGTCGCCCGCCTGGAGACCGCCCACGTCAGCGACGAGTCCCTGGGCGCCGCCGAGCAGCACCGCCTCCGCGCCCTGGCTCATCTGGGCACCGGCGACTACCGCTCGGCGTACCACGCCGACCGCCACGCCTTCCACGTCGCCAACGTGCAGCCCGACCGGCTCCGCGACCTCTTCGTGGAAGGCATCGCCGCGCTCCTGGACCACGAGGACCTGGTCCGCCGCGTCGACTTCCACCGCGGCGAGGCCCAGACCGACCCCCTCACCGGCCTGCCCAACCGCCGCTACCTCGAGGAGCACGTCACCAAGCTCGTCGCCACCGGCGGCCACGCCGTCCTGGGCGTCTGCGACCTGGACGGCTTCAAGCAGGTGAACACCCGCCACGGCCACCTCTCCGGCGACCTCGTCCTGCAACGCGTCGCCGGCGTGCTCAACCGCGTCATGCGCAAGGGCGACTTCGTGGCCCGCTACGGCGGCGACGAGTTCGTCGTCGTCCTGCCCACCACCTCGGCCGCCGAGGCCCGCGAGATCCAGCGCCGCATCGTCGCCGCCGTCGCCGCCGAGGACTGGCACGCCCTCGTCCCGGGCACCCCCGTCGGCGTCACCATCGGCTGGGCGGGCCTGTCGGGCGAGGACTTCGAGTCGGTCGCCGAAGCCTTCGAAGCCGCCGACCACGCCATGCTGCGCGCCAAAACCCCCCGCCCCCGCGCCGCCAGCTGAGCCGTGCTTCCGCCCCACCGCTGCGCGGCGGGTCCCGGCGGGGATTCTCACCCGCACCCCAATGCGCCGCTCCGCGCCGCACTGCCCTCCCCCATGATCCGGAAGACCTTGTGCACCCCTGACTACACAATCTCTACCGGATCACGGAAACTCCGGGCAGTCCCGAATCAGTTCGGCAGTCCTGACCACCAGAACCGCACGGGATCATGAGGTAGTGATGAACATCGCCTGCTTGACCGGGCGGTACCGGAGCGGTTCCATATGATCCGGAAGATGCGCTGCGCGAGAGGCCAGGTGGGATGCTGGCGAGGTGTCGGGGGTGCCGACAGTTCCCCTGAGTGCCGGATATTTCGGAATTGGGAGGGGGCGGCAGCGTGAGGAAAGGAGTTAGGAGCGGGTCAGCGGACGGCGTGCAGGATGCGGGCGTTTTCCTCGCGGATGCGGGCGCGCTCCTGGTCGGCGCAGACGGCGGCCCAGGCGTTGGCCTTGGCGGTGGGCATGCGGTCGGCGCCGAGCATCGACAGACCCACCTTGTAGATCAGGTCGGCAGCGGTGCCGACCACTACGCGTGGGGCTGTGGACAGGTCGACGGGCGACGATGGCATGGCGTCCCTCCGGAGGCTCGGCTCGGCAGCGTGATCACGATCGGTAAGGTCGTCCGGCTCGAAACGCTACCTGACTCCAGGCTGCCCCTGCACCGTTTCCGCAATGTGACGTCTGCGTTAGACCCGCATCACCCTCGGCTGAGCTGGTCGTCACCTGCGAGGCGGGCCTTGCGGTCGGCGTCGGCCAGGGCGTCCAGGACGCCGTCGAGGTCACCGGCCATGGCCAGGTCCAGGTTGTACGCCGTGTAACCGATGCGGTGGTCGGAGATGCGGTTCTGCGGGTAGTTGTAGGTGCGGATGCGCTCGGAGCGGTCGACGGTGCGCACCTGGGAGCGGCGGGCGTCGCCTGCCGCTGCGGCGGCCTGCTCCTCGGCGAGGGCGGCCAGCTTGACCTTGAGCATGCGCATCGCGCGGTCCTTGTTCTGCAGCTGGGAGCGCTCGTTCTGGCAGGAGACGACGATGCCGGTCGGCAGGTGCGTGATGCGGACGGCGGAGTCGGTGGTGTTGACGCTCTGGCCGCCGGGGCCCGAGGAGCGGAAGACGTCGATGCGCAGGTCGTTGGCGTCGACCTCGATCTCGCCCGCCTCCTCGATCTCGGGGGTGACGAGGACACCGGCGGCGCTGGTGTGGATGCGGCCCTGCGACTCGGTGGCCGGCACGCGCTGGACGCGGTGGACGCCGCCCTCCCACTTGAGCCTGGACCAGACGCCGTTGCCGGCCTCGGGGATGCCGCGGGTCTTGATGGACACGGCGACGTCCTTGAAGCCGCCCAGGTCGGACTCCTGCGAGTCGAGGACCTCGGTCTGCCAGCCGTGGCGCTCGGCGTAGCGCATGTACATCCGCAGCAGGTCGCCGGCGAACAGGGCGGACTCCTCGCCGCCCTCGCCCGCCTTGACCTCCAGGATGATGTCCTTGGCGTCGTTGGGGTCGCGCGGGGCGAGCAGCTCGGCCAGGCGCTCCTCGATGTGCGGGATGCGCGCCTCCAGCTCGTCGGCCTCACCGCCGAACGCCGGGTCCTCGGCGGCCAGCTCGCGGGCCGCCGCGAGGTCCTCGCGGGCCGCGTCGAGCTCGCCGGAGGTCTTCGCGATCGGCGACAGCTCGGCGAAGCGCCGGCCGGTCTTGCGGGCCAAGCCCTGGTCGGCGTGGATGCTCGGGTCGGCGAGCTTCTGCTCGAGCTCCTGGTATTCGGCGAGAAGCGCCTGCAGTCGCTGCCCTGAAGAGGTGTCGGTGCTCATTGTCTCGCGCCCCACAAGAGAATCCCACGAGGGGAAAACGGCCAAAGACGAAGTCGGCGCCCGCACCGACCCCCGTGCCAGACAGAGGTGGTGCGGGCGCCGGAGGCGCAGCTAGGCCTTCTTGGCCTGGACCTTCGCGTACTTCTGCTGGAACTTCGCGACCCGGCCGGCCGTGTCGAGCACACGCTGCTTGCCCGTGTAGAACGGGTGGCAGACGGAGCACGTCTCCACGTGGATCGTGCCGCCCTTGGCGGTGCTGCGGGTGGTGAAAGCGTTGCCGCAGGAACAGGTGACCTCAGTGGTCGCATACTGCGGGTGGATGTCCGGCTTCATGGCCGCCGTCCTTTCGTCGTGGTCGCCGGGTCGCCGTATGGCGTGAACCGGAACCTGGTCTGGCCGTCGGTCAAGTCTGCCATGACCGGGTCACGGCACCTCAACCGGTGTCTGTAACGCCACTCCCCCCGCCGGCATTCCCGCCGCCGAAGCGAGCGAAGCATGGTAACCGCGCTGCACCCAAGTACACGCGAATAAGGCGAGCACGGCTCACCTACCCTGGCCCGTGCTATGAGCCTTCACATCGACGCACTGTGTGACCCGGCGCTGCTGGCCGAGATGGCCGGCGGCGGCTTCGTGCGCACCCAGCGCCACCCCTCGCTGCCCCTGCTGATCCACAACTACACCGAGAAGGCGCAGTACGAGAACGTCTGGAACGCGGCCACGCTCGCGTGCCGGGGCCTCGTCGCGCACGCCGAGACCGGCATGATCCTGGCGCGGCCGTTCACGAAGTTCTTCAACCACGGCCAGCCGGGCGTGCCCGAGATGGACTTCGACGGTCCGGTGCGCGTCACCGACAAGGCCGACGGCTCGCTGGGCATCATGTACCCGACGCCGGACGGCTGGGCGTTCGCGACCCGCGGCTCGTTCGACTCGGAGCAGGCGCGGCACGCGACGGCGCTGTTCCGCCGGCGGTACGCCGGCCGCTTCACGCCGCCGGAGGGCCTCACAGTGCTGGTGGAGATCATCTACCCGTCGAACCGGATCGTGCTCGACTACGACGGCCTCGACGACCTCGTGCTCCTCGGCGCGGTCGAGATCGCCACGGGCCGCAGCCACGGCCCGGAGATGGTGCCCGGCTGGCCGGGCCCGGTCGTCGACACGTTCGACCACGCGACGCTCGCCGACGCGCTCGCCGCGCCGCCGCGCGACAACCGCGAGGGCCTCGTCGTGCATTTCACCGGCACCGACACCAGACTGAAGATCAAGTATTCGGAGTACGTGCGGCTGCACCGCATCGTGACCGGGCTCAACGCGCGGGTCGTGTGGGAGGCCGCCGGCGCCGGCACGCTCGACGCGCTGCTGGAGCCGCTGCCCGACGAGTTCCACGTGTGGGCCACGAGGATCGCCGACGGGCTGCGCGAGGAGGCGGCGGCGCTCGCGGCCGAGGTCGAGTCGGCGTACGAGGCGACCGTCGCTACGCTGCCCGACGGCTGGGGGCGCAAGGAGTTCGCGCTCGCGGTCGCGAAGCACCCGGCGCGCAGCTGCCTGTTCCTGCGCCTCGACGACAAGGACTACCGGGGCCTGCTCTGGCAGCGGGTCCGGCCCATGGTGACGGAGGAGAGCTGATGGCGTCGCTGACCATCACCCGGGGGCTGCCCGCCTCGGGCAAGACCACCTGGGCGCGTGAGCAGGCGGGGCTGGTCCGCGTGAACCGCGACGACCTCCGCGCGATGATGCACGGCGGCCGGGTCGCCGACGACACGCTGCGCGGCCGGGCCGAGAAGGAGGTCACGCAGGCGCACCACGCCGCGATCGACGCGCTGCTGCTCGGCGGCGCCGACGTCGTGTGCGACGACACCAACCTGCGGTCCCGGGTCGTGCGCGAGCTGGCGGAGCTGGCGGCGAAGCACGGCGCGGCCTTCACCGTGCGCGACTTCACCGACGTGCCCGTCGACGAGTGCGTCCGGCGCGACGCCCTGCGCGAGGGCCCCGGTCACGTCGGTGAGGAGGCGATCCGGTCCATGCATCAGCGGTACCTGGCGGGCCGCGCCCTGCCCTTGTCGCTGCCGGTGCTCGACACCGACCCCGGTGTGACGTACGAGCCGCCGCCGGACGCGCCGCGGGTGGTGCTGGTCGACATCGACGGCACGGTCGCGCTGATCGCCGACCGCAGCCCGTACGACGTCAGCCGGGTCCGCACCGACCTGCCCAACGCGCCCGTGATCGCGGCGGTCCGGGCGATGCACGCGGCGGGGCACGAGATCGTGTACTGCAGCGGCCGCACCGACGACTGCCGCGACGACACGGCGGCGTGGCTGGACGAGCACGTCGGCGTCCCGTACGCGGGCCTGTTCATGCGTGTCACCGGCGACCAGCGGCGCGACAGCATCGTGAAGCAGGAGATCTTCGACAAGGAGATCCGCAGCCGGTATCACGTGGTCGGCGTCTTCGACGACCGTCAGCAGGTGGTCCGGATGTGGCGGGCCCTGGGCCTGACCGTCTTCCAGGTCGCGGAGGGCAACTTCTAGTTCAGGGCTTCCGGCTTGTGTACGGCCTCGCGCCCGGTCTCGTCGCTCCGCACCACGAACTGCGGCTCGCGCTCGGAAGCGGCGACGGTCCGGCCGGCGGCCTGCGTGCGGCCGGTGATCCTGCGGATGACGGTGCCGTTGACGGTCTTGCCGTGCGACCGCCAGCGCACCTTGTCGCCTCGTTTCATGGTGTACAGGTACCCGAAAGCCCCCGTGGATCACGTCCACGGGGGCTTTCGAATGGTCGCCTTACTCGCCCGGTGTGGTCTGGGCGATCTGCATGAGGAACTCGACGTTGGTCCGGGTCTTCTTCAGCCGGTCCAGCAGCAGGTTGAGCGCCTCCTGCGAGTCGAGCGCGTGCAGCACCTTGCGCAGCTTGATGACGATCGCGAGCTCGTCGGGCGCCAGCAGGATCTCTTCCTTGCGGGTGCCGGACGGGTCGATGTCGATCGCCGGGAAGATGCGCCGGTCGGCGATCTTCCGGTCGAGCTTGAGCTCGGCGTTGCCCGTGCCCTTGAACTCCTCGAAGATGACCGTGTCACCGGTCGAGCCGGTCTCCACCAGCGCGGTGGCGATGATCGTCAGCGAGCCGCCGTTCTCGATGTTGCGGGCCGCGCCGAGGAACCGCTTCGGCGGGTAGAGCGCCGTCGAGTCGATACCACCGGACAGGATGCGGCCGCTCGCCGGCGACGCGTTGTTGTATGCGCGGCCGAGCCGGGTGATCGAGTCGAGCAGCACGACGACGTCGTGGCCCAGCTCGACGAGGCGCTTCGCCCGCTCGATCGACAGCTCGGCGACCGTGGCGTGGTCCGTCGGCGGCCGGTCGAACGTCGAGGCGATGACCTCGCCCTTCACCGACCGCTGCATGTCGGTGACCTCTTCGGGCCGCTCGTCGACCAGGACCACCATCAGGTGGCACTCCGGGTTGTTGCGGGTGATCGCGTTGGCGATCGACTGCAGCACCATCGTCTTGCCGGCCTTCGGCGGCGACACGATGAGCGCCCGCTGACCCTTGCCGATCGGCATGACGAGGTCGATGACGCGGGTGGTGAGGATGTGCGGCTCGGTCTCCAGCCGCAGGCGGTCCTGCGGGTAGAGCGGGGTCAGCTTGTAGAACTCGGGGCGGCGCTTGGCCTCCTCCGGGTCCATCCCGTTGACCGTGTCGAGGCGCACGAGCGGGTTGTACTTGTCGCGCCGCTGCTCGCCGTCGCGGGGCTGGCGCACGGCACCGGTCACGGCGTCGCCGCGGCGCAGCCCGTAGCGCTTGACCTGCGACATCGCGACATACACGTCGTTGGAGCCGGACAGGTAGCCGGTGGTCCGCACGAACGCGTAGTTGTCGAGCACGTCGAGGATGCCGGCGACCGGCACCAGCACGTCGTCGTCGCTGACCTGCGGCTCGTTGCCACCGCGGGCGCCCGCGGCGCCGGTCGGCTGCACCTCGCCGTCGCGGTCACGGCCGCGGCGGCGGTCCCGGAAGCGGCTGCGGCGGCCGCGGCGGCCGGTGCCGTCGTCGTCGCCGTCCTCGTCGTTGAAGCTGCCGCGCTGGTTGCGGTCGCCGCCGGCGCGGTCGGTGCGCTCGCCACCGCTGCGGTCGGCGCCGCTGTTGCGGTCAGCGCGCTCGGTGCGGTCGCCGCGGTCGTTGCGCTCGGCCCGCTCGGTGCGCTCGCCGCGCTCGGTCCGCTCACCCCGCTCCGTCCGGTCGCCGCGCTCGGCGCGGTCGGTGCGCTCGCTCCGCTCGGCCCGCTCGGCGCGGTCCGTGCGCTCGGCGCGCTCGGTCCGGTCACCGCGCTCGGCCCGCTCGGTGCGGTCGGCCCGCTCCGTGCGCTCCGTGCGCTCCGTGCGCTCGGCGGCCGTGGCAGAGGCGGCGGCGCGCGAACGGGTGCGAGCCGGGCGCTCGGTGGTCTCGGCAGCCGGCTCGGCGGCCTTCTCCACCGCGGCCGGAGCCTGCTCGGCGGCGGTCGCGGGGGCCTCGGTGGCGGCGGTCGCGCGCGGCTCCGGCGGGCCGGCGGCCCGGGTGGCCCGGCGAGGGGAACGCGTGACGGGTGCCTCGGCCGCGCCCTGGGTGGCGGACGGCCAGTCCTGCTCCGACGGCTCGGCGGCGCGCGCCGCGGCACGCGCCCCGGCACGGACCCGACCGGTGACGGCGGGAGCGGCCTGCTCGGCAGCCGCGGCGGCGGGCGCCGGGCGGGACTCGCCGGACTGACGCTCCTGGATGGCCGTCACCAGCTCACCCTTGCGCATCCGCGCGGTGCCGGAGATGCCCAACGAGGCGGCCAGGCTCTGCAGCTCAGGCAGCAGCATGCCGGACAACCCGGTGCCAGAGCGGCGCCGACGCGTCGCCCCGGTCTCGGCGCCGTCGGTCTCGACCGCGGCGCGGTCACTCGAGACATCCGACGTGACGTCGGTGGTGTCGCTCAATGGATTCCTTCCCTCGTTAGGCCGGGATGCCCGGAGACGAGACACGGTGGCCGGGCGGCCCGGGGGCTCCCACCTCGCTGCCTGGCAGCGGTGCGGGAGGTGTTGCAGCGCTGTGCGGTGAGCCGGGCGCCACCATCTGCGGCCTGACCCAGCCGTGCGCGCGCGATCACTGGAAACGCGGGTTGGCGGCCGGGCGTGCGCAAAGGGGTGCCACGGAAATCGGAGCACGCCGCCCCGCATGAGATCGCCGCACGGAGCGGCTGCTGTAGGACTAGAGAGTAAACAACTCGGCTAGCCAGCGGCAACAGGGTCCCGATCGGCGTGTTCCAGCGTACCCCATACCAGGTCAACACCGACGAGGGCACCCACCAGATCGACATCGAGCGGCAGCACCCGCCAGCCGGGCACCGCGGAGGGCGTCCAGTTGTCGCCGGTCAGCGCCAGGACGCTCGGCCCCGCGCCCGAGATGACGGCCGCGACGCCCTCGGCCCGCAGCGACGCGACCAGGTCCGCACTGCCGGGCATGGACGGCGCCCGATATCCCTGGTGCAGCCGGTCCTCCGTGGCCGCGAACAGGTGCGACGGATCGACGGTGATCGCATGAACGAGCAGCGCGGCCCGTCCGGCGTTGAGCGCGGCGTCGGCGTGCGGCACGGTCGCCGGCAGCGCGGCCCGGGCCACCTCGGTCAGCCCGCGCGACTCCGGCACGAAGACGAACGGCCGGACCGGCGCGGCGGGATCCACCCGTACGGCGGCGGCACCGGCATCCTCGGTCCAGGCGATCGTCACCCCGCCGAGCAGGCACGGCGCCACGTTGTCCGGGTGCCCTTCGAGCTCGGCGGCGATGCGCAGCAGGCCCTGCTCGTCGAGCCGCTCCGCGCCGTCGCTGACCAGCGCCCGGGCGAGGACCACCCCGGCCACGATCGCGGCCGACGACGAGCCCATGCCGCGGGCCTGCGGGATGCGGTTGTTGCAGCGCAGCGCCAGCCCGGCCGGCCGCTCCCCCAGCTCGTCGAACACCCGCCGCATGGCCCGCACGACCAGGTGCGTCTCGTCGCCGGGCAGCTCACCGGCGCCCTCGCCGATCACCTCGACGGTCACCCCGTGGCCGGTCACCCGCGCCTCGACCTCGTCGTGCAGCGACAGGGCCAACCCGAGCGCGTCGAAGCCGGGTCCCAGGTTCGCGCTCGTCGCGGGCACGCGGACGGTGACCGGAGTGGACAGCAGGGCCATACCAATAATGAGATCACGCCCGTCGCGGCACCCCCTAGGGTGGGCCGGTGCCGCCCACATTGTCGATCCTGGTCCGCAACCGCGACTTCCGCCGCCTGTTCACGGCGGACCTGATCGGCCTCGGCGCCGACTGGTTCGTGCAGATCCCGCTGCTCACCCTGCTGCTGCAGCTGACCGGCTCCGGGTTGTGGGGCGCGCTCGTGCTGGCCGCCGACGTCGGCGTGATCGCGCTGCTGCAGCCGTACGCGGGGGTCATCGCCGACCGGTTCGACCGCCGCAGGATCCTCATCGCCGCGGAGATCGCGATGGCCGTCGCCACGCTCGCGCTGCTGCTGGTGCGCACCGCGGCGGCGGCGTGGCTGGCGGTGCTGTTCATCGGCGTCATCGCGGTGGCGAAGGCGTTCTTCGTCCCGGCCGCCTCGGCCGCCCTGCCCAACGTCGTCGACGCCGACGACCTGCCCACCGCCAACGCGCTGTCCGGCGCCGCCTGGGGCACCACGCTCGTCGTCGGCGCGTCGCTGGGCGGCATCGCGTCGGCCGTCGTCGGCCCGTACTGGTGCTTCGCCCTTTCCAGCGCCCTGTGCTTCCTGTCGGCCGTCCAGATCGTCCGCGTCCACCGGCCGCTGCAGGTCACCGTCGCGACGGCGAAGCCGGAGATCGGGGAGGCGCTGCGGTACATCCGCAAACGCCCGCGGGTGGCCTCGCTGGTGACGGTCAAGGCGGCGGCCGGCCTCGGCAACGGCGTGCTGACCACCTTCCCGCTGCTCGCCGCGGCGCACGGGTTCGGCTCGACGGGCGTGGGGCTGCTCTTCGCGGCGCGCGGCCTCGGCGCGCTCGTCGGCCCGTTCGTGCTGCGGCGGGTGCTCAGCCACCCCTCGTGGCTGCTGCCGGGCATGGCGGTGTCGATGTCGCTCTTCGGGCTGATGTACCTCGCCGTCGGCGCCGCACCCTGGTTCGCGCTGGTCCTCGCCTGCGTCACCCTCGCGCACCTGGCCGGCGGCGGCAACTGGACGATGTCCAACTTCGCACTGCAGGCCGAGATCCCCGACGCGCTGCGGGGCCGCATCTTCGCCACCGACGTCATGCTCGCGCTGCTGTCGGTCGCTGCGTCGCAGCTGATCGTCGGCGCGTTCATCGACCGGGTCGATCCTCGCCTGCTCGCCGCCATCTGCGGCGCTGTGACGCTCATCTACGCGGCCGGCTGGACGGTGGTCACCAGGCGGCTCCGCTTTGCGGTATCGTAGTGATATCACTTCGATAGCTGGGAGGCTGTCATGGAGCGACGTGCGTTCCGCGTGTCCGGGTTCCTGATCCTGCTCGTGCTGGTCGCCGCGGTCGGCGCCGCGGCCGCGGTCGACCACACCGGCGTGCTGGTCGCCGTCGCGGCCACGGCCGCCGTGCTGCTCATGACGGGCTTCACCGTCGTCAACCCGAACCAGTCGCGGGTCGTGCAGTTCTTCGGCCGCTACGTCGGCACGATCCGCACCGCCGGCTTCCACTGGACCGTCCCGCTGAGCTCGAAGCGCAGCGTCTCGCTCCGGGTGCGCAACTTCGAGACCGCCCGCCTGAAGGTCTCCGACGCCGACGGCAACCCCGTCGAGATCGCCGCCGTCGTCGTCTGGCGCGTCGTCGACACGTTCAAGGCGTCCTTCGGCGTCGACGACCACATCTCGTACGTCGCCGTCCAGGCCGAGGCAGCCGTCCGGCATCTGGCGACGAGCTACCCGTACGAGACGCACGACGACGGCCGCACCAGCCTCCGCGAGGGCACCGCGGTCAGCGAGGAGCTCACGGTCGAGCTGAGCGAGCGGGCCGCCCTCGCCGGCGTCGAGGTGCTCGAGTCGCGCATCACCCACCTGGCGTACGCCCCGGAGATCGCCCAGGCCATGCTCGCCCGCCAGCAGGCCAGCGCCATCGTCGGCGCCCGCTTCAAAATCGTCGAGGGCGCGGTCGGCATGGTGCAGAGCGCCCTGGACCGCCTGCGCGAGCTGGAGGTCGTCGAGCTGGACGAGGAGCGCAAGGCCCAGATGGTGGCCAACCTGCTCGTCGTCCTCTGCGGCGACCGCAACGTCCAGCCGGTCGTGAACACCGGCTCGCTGTACAGCTGAGGTCCCCGCTCGTGGCCGAACGCAAGAAGCTGCTCCTGCGCCTCGACCCGCAGGTCTACGACGCCGTGGCCCGCTGGGCGTCGGACGATCTGCGCAGCGTCAACGCGCAGATCGAGTTCGCCCTGCGCCTGGCCCTGCGCCAGGCCGGCCGGCCGCCCCGCTCCTCCCCCGCTCCCGGCGACGACACCGACGCCGTTTCCCATGATCCGGAAGAGTCCGTGTAGCCAGGGGTGCACAAGGTCTTCCGGATCATGAGGGAAGTGGACGCGGACGGAGAGGGCCAGGGCCCGGCGCAAGCTGGGCCCCGGCCCGGAGACCGCGGGAGCCACGGTCCGCACCACCGCGGACCTTGGCCATGAAGAAGGATCAGGCGAGGTCGAGGGCCTTCGCGGCGGCGAGGGCGTCGGCGGGGATCGTCGTGGGGGCCGGGGCGGTCGAGATGGCCCACTCGGGGTCCTTCAGGCCGTGGCCGGTGACGGTGCAGACGATCGTCTGGCCCTGCTCGATCAGGCCCTGGGCGCTGGCCTGGAGCAGGCCCGCCACGGAGGCGGCGCTGCCGAGCTCGACGAAGACGCCGACCGAGCGGGCCAGCAGGCGGTAGGCCTGCAGGATGTCGCGGTCGGTGACGGCCTGGATGACGCCGTTGGACTCGTCGCGGGCGTCGACGGCCTTGGTCCAGGAGGCGGGGTTGCCGATGCGGATCGCCGTGGCGATCGTCGACGGCTCGCGGACGACGGCGCCGTTGACGATCGGGGCGGCGCCCGAGGCCTGGAAGCCGAACATGCGCGGGCGGCGGCTGGCGTTGCCCGCCGCGTGGTCCTCCTGGTAGCCCATCCAGTAGGCGCTGATGTTGCCGGCGTTGCCGACGGGCAGGCAGTGGATGTGCGGGGCGTCGCCGAGGCCGGCGACGATCTCGAACGCCGCGGTCTTCTGGCCCTGGAGGCGGTCGGGGTTGACCGAGTTGACCAGGGAGACCGGGAAGTCGAGGGAGAGCTTCGAGGCGAGCGCCAGGCAGTCGTCGAAGTTGCCGGAGACCTGCAGGAGGCGGGCGCCGTGCACGAGGGCCTGGGCGAGCTTGCCGAGGGCGATCTTGCCGGTGGGGACGAGGACGGCGCAGGTGATGCCGGCGCGGGCGGCGTACGCGGCCGCGGACGCCGACGTGTTGCCGGTGGAGGCGCAGATGATCGCCTTCGCACCTTCCTCGACGGCCTTGGAGACCGCCACCGTCATGCCCCGGTCCTTGAAGGAGCCGGTCGGGTTGGCGCCCTCGACCTTGAGGAACACGTCGCAGCCGGTCCGCGACGACAGCTCCGGCGCGGGCAGCAGGGGCGTGTTGCCCTCGTGCAGGGTCACCACCGGAGTCTGTGGTCCGACCGGTAACCGGTCGCGGAACTCTTCGATCAATCCACGCCACATGGCGCTACTCCCCTTCGACACGCAGGACGCTCGCCACGGCGCGAACGATGTCCAGGGCCCGCAGCTCGGCGACGGTGGCCGCGAGGGCGCGGTCCGCGGCGGCGTGCGTGACGATGACCAGCACGGCCTGGTTGCCGCGGCCCGACTGGTTGACGGTCGCGATGCTGACCCCGTGTTTGGCGAAGACGCCCGCGACGGCGGCGAGGACGCCTGCCTTGTCCGCGACGTCCAGCGAGATGTGATACCTGGTGAGCGCGTCGCCGATCGGACGGACCGGAAGGTCGGCATACGCGCTTTCGGAGGCGGCGTGGGTGCCGGCGAGCCGGTTGCGCGACACGGCCACCAGATCGCCGAGGACGGCGCTCGCGGTGGGCGCGCCGCCGGCGCCGCGGCCGTAGAACATGAGCTGGCCGGCGGCCTCGGCCTCGACGAAGACGGCGTTGAACGCGTCGCCGACGCCGGCGAGGGGGTGGGTCCGCGGGATCATCGCCGGGTGGACGCGCACGGAGACGGCGTCGTCGAGCTTGGTGGCGATGCACAGCAGCTTGATCGTGCAGCCCATCGCCTTCGCGCTGGCCATGTCGGCGGCGGTGACCTCGGTGATGCCCTCGCGGTGCACGTCGGCGGCGGTGACCCGGGTGTGGAACGCCATCGACGCGAGGATCGCGGCCTTCGCGGCGGCGTCGAAGCCTTCGACGTCGGCGGTCGGGTCGGCCTCGGCGTACCCGAGCGCGGTCGCCTCCTCGAGGGCCTCGGCGAAGCCGGCACCGGTGCTGTCCATGGAGGACAGGATGAAGTTGGTGGTGCCGTTGACGATGCCGGTGACGCGGGTGATGCGGTCGCCGTGCAGCGAGTCGCGCAGCGGGCGCAGCAGCGGGATCGCGCCGGCGACGGACGCCTCGTAGTACAGGTCGGTGCCGGCCTCGGCGGCCGCCTTGTGCAGGGTCGCACCGTCCTCGCCGAGCAGCGCCTTGTTGGCCGTCACGACGCTCTTGCCGCCGTGCAGCGCCTCCAGCAGCCACGTGCGGGCCGGCTCGATGCCGCCGACGACCTCGACGACCACGTCGACGTCGTCGCGCTTCACCAGGCCGAGCGCGTCGGTGGTGAACAGCGACGGGTCGATCGGCAGGTCGCGGGCCCGGCCGGCGCGCCGCACGGCGACCCCGACGAGCTCCAGCGGCGCGCCGATGCGGGCCGTCAGGTCCCGCTCGTGCTCGTGGAGGAGCCGGACGACCTCCGCGCCGACCGTCCCGCAGCCAAGCAGCGCCACCTTCACACTCATGGTCACCCCACGTCCAAGTTGAGCAGGTCGTCCTCGGTCTCCCGGCGGACGATCACCCGCGATTCCCCGTCAACCACCGCCACGACCGGTGGACGGGGGACGTGGTTGTAGTTGCTCGCCATGCTGCGGCAATAGGCCCCTGTGCCCGGCACCGCAAGAAGATCTCCGGCCTGAACGTCTGCCGGCAGGAACTCATCCTTCACGATGATGTCCCCGGCCTCGCAATGTTTTCCCACCACGCGGGCGAGAATCGGCGGTTCGGCGGAGGACCGGCCCGCCACGGTCGCGGAGTATGCCGCGTCGTAGAGCGCCGTGCGGATGTTGTCGCTCATGCCGCCGTCGACGCTCACGTACGCGCGGATCCCGTCGACGTCCTTGACCGTGCCGACCTCGTAGAGGGTGAACATCGCCGGTCCGACGATCGCCCGGCCCGGCTCGATCGACAGGTGGGGCACGCTGAGGTGCAGCGCCGCGCACTCCTGCTTGACGATGCGCATCAGGTTCGCCGCGAGGTCGGCGGGCTCCGCCGGCGTGTCCTGGGTGGTGTACGCGATGCCGAACCCACCGCCGAGGTCCAGCTCGGGCAGCTCGACGCCGTGCTGCTCGTTGATCTGCGCCTGCAGCGACAGCAGCCGCCGGGCGGCGACCTCGAACCCCGACGTGTCGAAGATCTGCGAGCCGATGTGCGAGTGCAGGCCGCGCAGGTCGAGGCTGTCCTCGGCAAGGATCTTGTCGACGGCGCCGGCGGCGGCGCCGCCGGACAGCGAGAAGCCGAACTTCTGGTCCTCGTGCGCCGTGGCGATGTACTCGTGGGTGTGGGCCTCGACGCCGACGGTGACCCGGACCATGACCTTCGGCCGGGTGCCCGTGCGCTTGGCGATGGCGCTCAGACGCTCGATCTCGTCGAACGAGTCGACGATGATCCGGCCCACCCCGGCCTCGACGGCCCTGGTCAGCTCGGCGACGGACTTGTTGTTGCCGTGCAGGCCGATGCGCTCCGGCGGCATGCCGCCCCTGAGCGCCACCGCGAGCTCGCCGCCGGTGCAGACGTCGAGCGAGAGGCCCTCCTCGACAAGGATCCGGACGATGTGGGTGGCGATGAACGCCTTGCCGGCATAGAAGACCTCGGCGCCGCCGAAGGCCTCCTTGAACTTCCGGCAGCGTTCGCGGAAGTCGGCCTCGTCGAAGATGTACGCGGGGGTGCCGTGCTCGTCGGCGATCTTTCGGATATCTACCGATCCGACCTCGATCGCGCCGTCCTGCGTGCGCTTGACCGTTTTCGGCCACAACTGCGGGACGAGGGCGTTGACGTCGTCGGGGGTGCGCAGCCAGGACGGGCCGCTGAAGCCCAGTTCCCCGTGCAGCGCTCCGGCTTCATGTGCGCGCATTGGCTTACATCCGTTCCGGTGCAGAGACGCCGAGCAGGTCGAGCCCGTTGACGATGACCTGACGCGTCGCGTCGTTGAGCCACAACCGGGCCCGGTTGGTCTCGGAGATCGGCTCGTCGCCCTGCGGCAGCACCCGGCAGTTGTCGTAGAAGCGGTGGTAGGCGCCCGCGAGCTCCTCCAAATAGCGTGCCACGCGGTGCGGCTCCCGCAGCTCGGCCGCGGTCGCGACCACGGCCGGGAAGTCGCCGAGCGCCTTGAGCAGGTCGAGCTCCTTCTCGTGCACGAGCAGCGCCGGGTCGTACGTGTCGGTCCGGTGCAGCCCGAGGTCGGCGGCGTTCCGGGCGACGGAGGCGGTGCGGGCGCCGACGTACTGGACGTAGAAGACCGGGTTGTCGTTCTTCTGCCGCGTGATGACCTCGATGTCCAAGGTCAGCGGCGAGTCGGTCGAGGAGCGCGCGAGGGAGTACCGCGCGGCGTCGACGCCCACGACCTCGATCAGCTCGTCGAGCGTGATCAGCGTCCCGGCGCGCTTGCTCAGGCGCACCGGCTCACCGCCGCGCAGCAGGCTGACCAGCTGGCCGATCAGCACCTCGATGTTGCGCTCCGGGTCGTCGCCGGCGCACGCCGCGATCGCCTTGAGCCGCCCGATGTACCCGTGGTGGTCCGCGCCCAGCATGTAGATGCAGCGGTCGAAGCCCCGCTCGCGCTTGTTGATGTAGTACGCGGCGTCGGCGGCGAAGTAGGTCTTCTCGCCGTTGGACCGGATGAGCACCCGGTCCTTGTCGTCGCCGAAGTCCGTGGTGCGCAGCCAGATCGCGCCGTCGGCCTCGAAGATGTGCCCCTGCTTGCGCAGCTCGTCGAGGGCGTGCTCGACCGCGCCGCCGTCGTGCAGGGTCTTCTCGGAGAACCAGACGTCGAAGTGCACGCCGAAGCGCTCCAGGCTGTCCTGCATCTCCTTGAGCATCGCCGTGTAGCCCTCCTGCTGGAAGGCTGCGGCCTGCTCCGCCTGGTCCTTGTCGAGGATGTCCGGATTTTCCCGGACGATTTGCCGTGCGATGTCCTGAATGTACTCGCCGGGGTAGCCGTCGGGCGGCGTCGGCTGGCCGTTGGCCGCGGCCTGCACCGACTCGCCGAACCTGGCCATCTGCACGCCCGCGTCGTTGATGTAGTGCTCGCGGGTCACGTCCGCGCCGGCCGCGGACAGGATCCTGCCGAGCGCGTCGCCGACCGCGGCCCAGCGGGTGTGGCCCAGGTGGACCGGCCCGGTGGGGTTCGCCGACACGAACTCGAGATTGATCTTCTCCTTCGTGAGGGTCTCGCTTCGCCCGTACGAGCGGCCCGCCTCCACCACGATCCGCGCCAGCTCACCGGCGGCGGCCGCCGACAACCGGATATTGAGAAAACCCGGTCCGGCGATCTCCACGGCATCGATCCCGGGAGTTTCCTGCAAGTTTTTCGCGACGGCGGCGGCCAGGTCGCGCGGGCTCAGCCCGACCTTCTTGCCCAACTGCAGGGCGATATTCGACGCATAGTCACCATGCTCCGGGTTTCGCGGTCGCTCCACGCTGGTCGTCGCAGGAAGAACGGACGCGTCGAGGTCACGCTCGGTAAGCGCCGCCCGGGCGGCTTCGAGGACTGCTACGGCGAGTTCAGCGGGAGTCACCGACAAATGCTATCGGGGGTAGACTCCGGTACTTGGCGGAGGCCCGTTCTGCTGGTCACAATGCGGGACGGCCGCTCCGGCGGTATTGACCGACCGCGCGTCCCGCCCGACCCCCGACCGTTGACCAGACGAGGCCCGATGAGCGAGCACCACGCTGAGCGTTGCGAGGCGACGACATGAGCATGAGCACCCAGCACGGCGGCGGCAACCGCAAGCCGTCGACCAGGCCCGTTGCCGGCGCCAAGCCGAAGCAGGGCGGCGACGAGGCCATCGAGGACGACCTCGACGAGGCGGCCGCCGCCGCTTCGGAGGAGGACGCGCCGGTCTCGCTCGGCAAGGAGTCGACCACGACGTCGGCTTCCGGCAAGCAGAAGGCGAGCCCACGCAAGTCCGCCCCGCCGCGCAAGACGGCCCCCACCGGCAAGCGCCCGGTGGCCAAGAAGGTCGCCCCGGTGAAGGTGAAGCAGGGTGCCGCCTGGGGCCCGATCATCCTCTTCTCCGTGGTCGGCCTGCTGGCCCTCGGCATCGTGGGCTTCGCCGTCTACCAGGTCAATGAGAACGGGCTGACCGTCCGCGAGCGCGCCGACCGGATCGACGGCATCAAGGACTACTTCAAGATCAACAAAGAGTACACCGAGCAGCGGAACCACGTGTGGGGCCCGCAGAAGTACGACCTGTCGATCGCGAACCCCCCGGTCTCCGGCAACCACAACCAGAACTGGCAGCGCTGCCTCGGCGACGTCTACGCGGCGCCGATCGCCACTGAGCACGCCCTGCACGCCCTGGAGCACGGCGCCGTCTGGATCACGTACCAGCCGAACCTGCCGGCCGACCAGGTCGAGGCCCTGGCCAAGAAGGTCAAGGGCAAGGACTACCTGCTCATGAGCCCCTACGAGGGCCAGGCCAAGCCGATCTCCCTGCAGGCGTGGGGCTTCCAGCTCCAGGTCGACAAGGCCAGCGACGGCCGCATCGACGAGTTCATCAAGGCCCTGCGGCAGAACGCCAGCCTCGAGCCCGGCACCCCGTGCTCCCAGGGCGACATCATCACCGAAACCGGCACGACCCCGCGCGACCTGGGCAAGGACGGCGGCGGCACCGGAATGACCTCGGGCGGCTGACCTGTTCGCACAACTCACGGCCCGAGCACGCCTGACCCTGGGCGTGCTCGGCGCCGTCCTCCTCCTCGTCGTGGGCGTCAGCGTCGGGTTCCTCATCCCGACGCTGCGCGCCCCCGGCGACGACTCCGTGGACGCCGGCTTCGCCCGCGACATGAGCCTCCACCACACCCAGGCCGTCGAGATGGCGATGTTCGCCTACCGCCTCGGCTCCACCGACGACATCCGCACCCTCGGCTACGACATGGCCCTCAGCCAGCAGTGGCAGATCGGCCAGATGCAGACCTGGCTCAACGAGTGGCACCTGTCCACCAACAGCGACAAGGCCCCCATGGCCTGGATGCCCGACGGCAAGAACGCCCTCCAGCCGGACGGCCGCATGCCCGGCATGGCCTCCGACGACGAGCTCAAGAAGCTCAAGTCCTCCACCGGCAAGGACTTCGACACCCTCTGGTGCCAGCTCATGCTCCGCCACCACCTGGGCGGCATCCACATGTCGGAAACCGCCGCCAAGAAGGCCTCCACCACCGAGGTCCGCGACGCCGCCGAGAAGATCCGCGTCTCTCAGCAGTACGACATCACCGCCCTCACCGAAAAACTCCAAGACCTGGGAGCGCAACCCCTCCCCTCCTGACTCAGGAGCCACAGGCGGTCTGTTATCCTTTGCGAGGCCGCAAGGCCCCCGTAGCTCAGGGGATAGAGCACCGCCCTCCGGAGGCGGGGGCGCAGGTTCGAATCCTGCCGGGGGCACACAGCGCAAAAGCGCGAGTGACCAGCCAAGAAACGAAGCCCTTGACCAGCAGTTCTGCGGTCAAGGGCTTCGCTCATATGTCCGGCTGTCACCGGCTAATTCCGCCATGATCGACGGTCCGCCCCAATACGCCCCCAAGGGCCAGGGGCAGGGACCTACGCCGGAGGCAGGCGAATCCACTGGTCATCGGGTACTACGGCGGCCTGTGTCTGACCTGGAGCACCTACCCTGGTTCGACCCGACCCATCCGCCCTGACGAACGCCCCGGTGTCAGCGGCTTCACCGATCAGAATTCCTCCGCCACGTCGTCGGTTCTGGTAGCCCTCTCGCACCGCACCGGTGGAAGGATTGGTGACCATGACCGACGCTAGACCGCTGGGCGCTGACGAGGCCTCGTTCATCGCAGTGGCTCGCTCAGGCGATACGGCGCGGTTCGCGCTCATCACGGAGCGCCACCGGCGTGAGCTGCAGGTGCACTGCTACCGGATGCTTGCGAACTACGAGGACGCCCAGGACATGACGCAGGAGACGTTCCTGCGAGCGTGGAACAAGCGGGAGTCGTTCAAGGGCCACGCTGCGCTGCGGACCTGGCTGTACCGGATCGCGACGAACGTCTGCCTTGACTTCCTGGAGAAGCGTAACGATCGCACGCCCGTGCCGTCCGGGCTGGCGGACGTCGGCTCCGAGGTGCTGTACCTGCAGCCGTACCCCGACCGGATGCTCCCCGAGGACCCGCAGGAATCGGTGGTGGCGCGGGAGACGATCGAGCTGGCGTTCATCGTCGCCGTCCAGCACCTGCCGCCGCGGCAGCGGGCGGTGTTCATTCTGCGCGACGTCGTCGGCTGGCCGGCGTCGAAGGCCGCCGACGCCCTCGATCTGACCATCGCATCGGTGACCAGCGCGCTGCAGCGGGCGCGCGTGACGATGCGCGAGCAGCTGCCCGACCGCCGCCTCGACTGGCGGAGCCCCGCCGCCCACGAGCTGTCGAATGACGAGCGCGGCGTGGTGAAGTCGTACATCGACGCCCATGAGCGCAACGATCTCGACGGGCTGATGTCCCTGCTGCGCGACGACCTGCGCTTCGTGATGCTGCCCGAGGCGGGCACCTCGGTCGTCACGGCCAAGGACGCGGTGGACGGCTGGGTCTCCGGTGGGCTCTTCCAGCCCGGCCACGACGACTGGCGCTGCATCGCCACGACGGTCAACCGCATGCCCGCCGCCGCGCTGTACCTCCGCACCCCTGACGACCCGGAGTACCGGCTGTTCGCCATCGCGGTCCTGCACGTCGTCAACGGGAAGATCGCCGAGCTTACCGGATTCGACGCCACCGACAAACCATGGCTGGACCTGCCCCCGACACTGTGATCAGACAAGTCCCCGCCGGCGTTGCCGGCGGGGCATCTCGATGCCCGACGAACCCGGCCTCACGAGCCGAGCAACTGGCCCGTGCTCATCGCCTCGTCTCGTATCGGGTCAGCAGGACGCCGCCGGGAAATGTCCGCGTCTCCACGAGATTCAGGTTCACCCAGCTGTCCAGCGCGGTGAAGAACGGCGTGCCGCCGCCCACCAGGACCGGCACGGTGACCAGCATGTACTCGTCGATCAGCCCGGCCCGCATGGCCGCCCCGGCAAGCGTCGCGCCGCCGATGTCCATCGGGCCGGCGTCCTCTGTCTTGAGCCGGGTGATCTCGGTGACCGCGTCGCCAGTGACCAGGCGGGTGTTCCAGTCGACCGTGCTGGTCGTCGAGGAGAACACCACCTTCGGCATGTCCCGCCAGCGGCGGGCGTACTCGATTTCCGCCTGTGTGGCGCCGGGCCGCTGGTCGGCGGTCGGCCAGTGGGAACTCATCGCCTCCCACAGCTTGCGCCCATACAGCGCCAGGCCCGTCGCCCCCACCCGGTCGGACCACCACTGGAACAGCTCGTCGCTCGGCGACGAGTCCGGTCCCTCACCGCCACTCCAGCCGAGGTCGTCGCCGGGCGCGGCGATGTAGCCGTCCAGGGTCACATTCATGCCGAAGGTCAGTTTCCGCATCATGCCAGCCTCTCGAAAGTCGATCTTCTACATACAGACGGGCGCTGCGCGAAAACCTCATCGGTGCGCGCTGCTGCCAGACACAAGGTCACCGCGCAGACATGGCCAGCCAACCGCATCGGAGTTCGGGTCGGCTCGGGGATGACCGGTTTTTGTATCGGCGAGTGACCTGTCACGCCGAGGGGAGTGCGTGGTCCGCTTGAGGTTCGATGGACTTCGAGGAGGATCGATGACGGTCAGGGTTCGGTGGCTGGGGCGGGTGGTGCTTGCTGGGTTGTGTTCCTTGCTTGTCGTGGGGGCTGTGCCCTCGGCCGCGCAGGCCGCGCTGGCGCTGACTCCAGATGTTCCCAACAACACCTTCAGCCCGTGGACGTGGAGCTTCAACGTGACGGTGCCGCGGTGGAATGTGGTCTTTGTGCATCCGTACCAAGGGGGTGACGAGGACCTGAGCATCACGCGGGCCGGGGTGCGGCTGGCGCAGACGGGGTCGACGCAGGTCAGTGAACAGGCCGGCGCCCGGATGGACTTCATCGCGCTCAACAACCATTACCTGCCGCTGGGTGCGTACACCGCCAACACGACGACCTACAGCGGCAGTCCGGCGTACCAGATCATTTTCCGGCAGTCGGCGGGGACCATCACGCCGCATCCGTTCAATTCGCCGGCGCGGTTCGTCGCGGCGAGCACGAATGCCAAGGGGTACGCGATGCTCGGCACGATCTACGACCTGCAGACGCAGATCGGGCAGGACCTCATCATCTCGGCCGACACGCCGGGTGGGGTGTTCCTGGTCGCGGACTACGCCACCATGCCGATTCCGACTCCCGTGCCGCCGGTCTGCTGCGTGAGGATCTCGGCGATCTCGCGGTGGCTGTCGCTGGAGTTCCTGAAGGACACCGAGCGCTGCATCCGGGTCAGCGGTGACGGTTCGCTGCGGGGGCTGGTGGTGCTGTTCCGCGACGGGCCCGGTGACGCGGCGCCGCCGACCCGGCGCTTCAACGTCGAGTACGCCACGACGGCGCAGGCGGAGTCGCGCGGCTGCCGGTGGGCGACGATGCAGGAGTGACCGGTGAAAAGGAACCGCCCGGCCCCCCTTCCACCGGGGGTGCCGGGCGGTTTTGGTGCTGTGTGGGCTAGGCCGAGATGTCGATGAACGAGGCCCAGCTGTTGTTGTACTCCGCGAAGTTCGCGTGGTTGTCCGCGGAGCGGGTGTAGACCTGCGTCGAACGGTTCGACACGTTGAACAGCACCGAAGGCGCGGAGACAGCTGCGCCGCCGATGTTGTTCCAGCCGGACCAGCCCTTGTAGTAGTACACGTACTGGGTCTGGCCACCAGCGGTCGCGGCGTACGCCTCGGTCGTGCCGTAGCGCGGGTTGTAGATCACGCCCGGGTCGCTGGCGAGGCTGCCCTTGAGGTCGATCCAGTCCGCCCAACCGTTGTAGTAGTACCGGTAGGCGAGCGTGTTGGTCGACGTGCGGGTGTAGACCTCGGTGGTGCCGTAGGTCGGGTTGTAGATGACGCCCGGGTTCCCGGAGACGTTCCCTTCGAGGCTGACCCAGCCGGACCAGCCGTTGTTGTAGTACTTGTACTTCAGCTTGTTGTCCGTGGTACGGACGTACACCTCAGTCGTGCCGTACTTCGGGTTGTACAGCAACGCCGGGTCACTGGCGATCTGACCACCGAGGTCGGACCACCCGGACCAGCCGTTGGCGTAGTACTTGTACTTCAGCGTCCCGTCAGCGAACCGGGCATAGATCTCCGTCGTGCCGTACTTCGGGTTGTACAAGATGGACGGGTTACCCGCCAGCTCGCCCCCGAGGTCGTTCCACCCGGACCAACCGTTGGAGTAGTAACGGTAGGCAAGGTGGTTGTTCGCCAGACGCGCGTACACCTCAGTGGTGCCGTACGTCGGGTTGTACAGCACAGCCGGGTCACCCTGCGTGTCGCCACCCAGGTCAGACCAGTCCGACCATTCACTGCCGGCCCGGTACGCGTACACGATCTTGTTGTCGGTCGTGCGCCCGTACACCTCGGTCGTGCCGAAACGCTGGTTGTTGATGCCAACGGGCTTCGACGCGATCCTCGGCGGGTCGTTCTGACGGATGTACAGCAACCGGTTCGCCGTGCTGCTCGCAGCGTAGGGCGGGTAGTTGCCGTACATGTCCAGGGCACCGTTCGTGGCGCTCTGGATGAGCGCCTGACGCACCTGCGACGGGGTGTAGTCCGGATGTGCCTGCAGGATCAGGGCAGCCGCGCCGGCGACGTGCGGAGACGCCATCGACGTGCCGCCGATCGTGTTCGTGGAGCTCGGCGCGTAGATCCAGGCCGACGTGATGTCGTAGCCCGGCGCGAAGATGTCCACGCACGGTCCGTAGTTCGACCAGACGATCGGGTACTCGCGCCCGTTACCGGAATACACGAACGAACCGCCGACCGTCAGCGCCGCCGGAACCCGCGACGGCGAGTAGTTGCAGGCGTTGAGCGGGTTGCCTTCGTCGTCGCCGTTACCGGCGGCGACCGCGTAGGTCAGCCCGGACGCGATCGACCGGGCGACGGCCTCGTCCTGCGTCGCAACGATGCCCGAGGCACCGATGCTCATGTTGACCACGGCGGGCTTGACCGCGTTCGCGGTGACCCACTCGACGCCGTTGAGGACCTCGGAGTTGAAGCCGTAGCCGTAGCAGTCCAGCACGCGAACCGCGACGATCTTCACCTGCTTGGCCACACCGTACGTGGTGCCGCCGAGCGTGCCGGCCACGTGCGTGCCGTGCCCGTCACAGTCTGAGGCGTTGTCCGGCGCGTCGTGCTCGGGCGTGTTCGCCGGCGTGTTCGCGATCTTCCTTACCGCCCGGTCGACGAAGTTCCTGCCCCACGAAGCCCGGCCGCCGAACTCGTCGTGCTCCTTGTACAGGCCCGTGTCGATCACGTACGCCGTCACCGACGACGCCGTGTTCGGGTAGGTGTACTGGTAGTTCCTCGCCAGGCCGCGGCTGTCGATCCGGTCGAGGTTCCAGACCGGGTTGTTCTGGGTGTCCGCCTTGTGCAGCAGCACGTCGCGCGAGACGGACGCCACCGACGGGTCTGCCGCCAGACGCGCGGCCTGGTCCTCGGAGAGACCGCTGACCGCGTAGCCCTTCAGCGTGACGCTGTACTCGCTGGTGACCTTGCCGCCGTGGCGCGACGACAGCGCCTTGGCCAAGCTGGAGACGTTGGCCTTCGCCTGGGACGTGTTCAGACCACTGAAGGCGTTGCCCTTCAGCTGAACGATGTAGCCACCGGCCAGGCTCTGGTTCGCGTCGCCGAGAACCTCGCCCCGCGGAGGATTGACCACCTCCGCCGATGCCGGCGTGCCCGAGACGAGCACCACGCCCGCGGCGGCGAGCGTCGAGACGCCCACCATCGCCCAGCGCCGCGGCCGGCTTACGAGCCGTCCATACGCAGCCCTTTCCTTGCCCTTTGTGTTGATGGTTATTCCCTCCCCATGAGGATCACCCGGCGGACATCGACGGTTCACGCCAGAAGGGTGATCGGAATATGGAGAGACTAAGTGGACGACCCCGTTCTCGGCCACCCCGTTCGGGTGTTCATGTCGTGAAGATCGGACGAAGGGACTAGCCGTGTGTTAGCCAGGCGGCGAGGATCCCCGGCGGTTTGATCCTGACCGTATGCTTCGCCCGACGTCCGGCCTAGGAGCGCAGCATGTCCGATCCATCCCACTCCCTGCCCCAGCAGCCTCCCTACCCGCCGGCCGCGCCTTCACCGTTGCCGCCGCAGCAGGTGTACGAGCAGCCGCAATCCGGGCAGCCACAGCCGCCGCAATCCGGGCAGACGCCTTACGGGCAACCGCAATACGGTCAACCGCAGCAGGCCCAGTACGGTCAGCCACAACCGCAATACGGACCGGCGCAATTCCACCAGCCACAGTGGACACCGCCGCCCGCCAAGAACCGTACGGCGCTGATTGTGAGCATCGTCGCAGTCGCCGTCGTCCTGCTGTTCGCGGCGGCGGTGACGGTCGCGTACAAGCTCACGCGCGACGACGAGCCGGCTGCGACCGCCTCCGCGGCGAGCACGGCCGGTGGTGGCGGCGGCGAGAAGCGGCTGCGCCTGACGGCGCCGGCGACCGTCGGGTCGTGGAAGAAGGCGAGCAGTCAGGAGCTCGCCGACAAGCTGAGCGCCGCCGGCACCGTCAGCCTCATCGACGAGCCGTTCGCGGCCCAGTACGACAACGGCGGCATCACCGCGGCGATCTGGGGCGGGACCGGCAAGGACATCCGGTTCGACTCGGCGCAGGAGCTGTTCACGGCGTTCGTCAAGGGCGCCCTGACGATCACCCCGGGCACGCCCGGGACGACGTCGCCGGTCGACCCGGGGCTGATCGGCGGTCAGGCGTACTGCGTGGCCATCACGGGCAGCGGCGCCGGTTCGTCGGCCTGCCTCTGGTTCGCGGATCAGCTGACGGTCGGGTTCGTCTTCACCGGCGGCGAGCCGGACGCCGCGGGCGGGTACGTGAAGGAGATGCTGTCGGGCTTGGTGACCTTCGGCTAACGGTCCGGGACGCCGAGGTTCAGCTCGGCGGTGGCGAGCATGCGGGCGATCTCGATCCGCGGCTGCCGGAACTCCATCGCCACGACCTGGAACGGGTCGACGACGTGGACGGCGCCCTGCGCGTCGGTGGCGCTCAGCACGTACCGGTAGCCGCGCGGCGCGTTCGGTGCGGGCCGGACCTCCCAGGCCGCGCCGAGGCGGGCCGCCATGACGCGCGCGACGAACGACACGAGGTCGGCGTGCAGGGTGACCCAGTCGTCGGCCTGGAACTCCGTCAGGGGCAGCCGGTTCACGTACACCTGCAGCAACGGCACGACGGAGACCGGGTCGCGCTCGGCTTCGTCGGCGGGGGCACCGACGAGCTCGGCGACCGCGGCGAAGTTCTTCCGCGAGCCGACGGCCCAGTCCTCCAGATCGGCGTCGGTCACCATGGACGGCCTTTCACCGGTTGCGCAGACGGGCGAGGAACGAGCGGGGCGCCGGCCGCTGACCCACGACGGCCGCGGGCCGTTTGACGGCGGCCGGCCGTTTGACGGTGGACGAGGGCGCGGTGATCAGGCCGCGGGTGCGCAGCTCGGCCCAGATCCACGGCGGGCACAGCCCCCGGTAGCTGCGGAACTCCTCCAGCGGCACCCGGGTCGGCCGCAGCTCCAGCCAGCTCTCCTTGCTCAGCACGCCGCGGCACCGCTCCAGTGGCAGGGGTAAGTAGTCGTCGAAGCGCGACTTGTCCTGGCTGGTGATCTTGAGCACGTCGGCGCCGCCGGTGTCGGCGCTCAGCACCAGCACCGGGCGGTCCTTGCCTTCGTCGTCCTCCTCGAAGGTCACGAACGCGTTCCACACCTCGTGCGTCTTGGGCACGCGGACGGCCGGGTCGCGGGCCGGCCGCGGAGCCACGTCGGGACGGAAGCGGCGCAGCACCGCGATGGTCAGGACGGCGGCGGCGAGGGCGAGCAGCGGCAGGGTCAGCAGCATGATCGCCACCGTGGTGGTGGAGGCGGTGCGGGGGTTGCCGGCGACGGGCACGTGGTTGACGGCGGCCCACGCCCCGACCAGGCCGACGGCCGCGAGCACCACCCCGGCCCGCACGAACAGGTGCACGACGCCGTCGATGTCCGCGAACTGCCAGGCGGCGATGCACACCACCAGCGCGCCCAGGGTCACGGCGCCGCCGGTCCAGAAGTCGAAGACCCGGAAGCCGAGCGCGTAGGCGACGCACTTGGCGGCGACGCAGCCCGCGAGCAGGATGCCGGCGCGGACGAAGATCTGGCCCGCGCTGTTTCCGCCGGGCGTGCGGAAGCGGCGGCCGAGCACGAGGGCCACGACCGGCGACGCGACCAGCCCAGGCCAGATCGCGCCGGCGTCGCTGTGGCCGAGCAGCACGTCGGCGGGCAGGCCGATGACGGCGGCGCCGCCGAACCAGGCGGCCACCACGATCGGCAGCAGCACCCAGCCCAGCGGCGTGAGGAACAGCGCCCGCGACTCCCACGCGATGACGCACACCAGGCCGAACCCGATCGCGGCGGCGATGAAGAGCAGCGCCCCGGTGCCGTTGAGCAGCCCGTCAGCGACGGCCATGCGCGCTCCTCCCCCACACGGTCGGCATCAGCCTGCCATAGACCATTGTGTCGCCGGTACGGTCCGCGCGGGCCCGACAATTCGCACTGTCGCGACCGCGTCACACTCAGCCACGCGGTCGCGGCGCCTCACGTGAGGTCGTCGAGTGCCGCCGCCTCCGACACGGTCTCCTCCGGCAGCTGCGGCGCCGGCGACGGCCACGGCTTGAGGCCCTGCACGACGGTGCCGTAGAAGGCGTCGAGCGCCGTGATGACGCTGTGCACGAAGGCCCCTCTGACGCCGGACCGCCTGGCGCCCATCGGGGTGCTCCGGCTGAGCTTGAAGGTGGTGATGTCCAGCGCCCGGTCGACGATCAGGACTGCCGGTCTGGCCCGGGCGTCGCCGAGCCGCTCGCAGGTGGTCTCGGTGCGGCCGGTGAAGCCGACCTCGACCACGACGTCGTTGGGGGCCTTGTCGAGCTGCCTGAGCAGCCAGGACACCCGCCGCTGCGAGCTGCCTTCCTTCGGGGCGGCGACCTGGACCGACACCTTGACCTGCCCGCGCCCCACATCGGCGGCGAGGGTGACCAGCCCGGCCGCGCCCGGGATCTTCAAGGTCGCGTCGAGGACGCCGTCGACGGCGAGCTTCGAGACGACCGCGGCCTGCCGGGCGGCCGGGTCCACGGCGAGCCGGCGGGGCAGCGGGCTGGTGACGGTGACCCCGAGCTCGGCGGTGAGGTGCAGGCAGAGGAACCGCACCAGCCGCAGCCACGCGTCGGCGACCGCGGGCACCTTACGGTCGGCGGCCCGCAGCGTGCCGGCGACCGCCGCGTCCCGGACGGTCGCCCACGCGGCGCCCATGTCGTCGAACCCGGACGCGCCCGAGCGGGGGTGCTCCAGGTACTTGATGAACTCGGCCAGGATCCACGCCTGGACCGGCGTCTCGACGCCGCGGTGCGTGAGCACCATCCTGGCCTCCTGCAGGACCTCGGCCCACGACAGGTGCAGCATCCCGACCTTGCGGATCTTGCGCTTGTCCACGTCGACGGGGTGCTCGCCGGCGCCGGGCGCGATCTCGTTGGACAGCGTGACGACCACGTCGTAGCCACGGATCCGGGCGACGTCGAGGTACTTCTCGACCTGGTCGCGGCGCAGCTGGGAGGTGCCGGTCTTGACCTCGAGCAGGCACGTCCACAGGCGGCTGCCGCGGGCGACCCTGATCACGCCGTCCGGGATGACCTTGCGGTCGGCGAGCTCGAACTGCACCTCGGCGAACGTCTCCACAGTGCCCGCGGGGGCGCCGAGCCGGGCGACGATGCCGCGGGCGAACGGGCGGACGGCGTACATGGTCGCCAGCAGCGCCGACGTGGCCCGCTTCTCCTGCTCCTCGGCCGCGCCGACGCCGGCGACCGAGAAGAGCCGGGCCGCCGGCCAGTTCGTGCCGCCGGCCAGGGCGGGCACCGGCGGCATGATCCTGGTGGTCCGGGGTTGTCTGGTGCGCACCGTCTTCGCCCGGCTGGCCGCCGGAGCGGCGCCGGCGGGCGCCACGGGCACCGGTTCTTCGAGCGGCGGCTCGGGCTCGCCAGGCATGGCCGCGTCCGCGCCCGCGTCGTCCACGAAGTCCCCGACGTCCACGGCTTCTTCCAGCACGGACGTCGTCTCGTCCAGCAGCTCCGCGTCCATGTCGTCCGCGCCGGGCGCGTCCAGCAGCTCCGTCCCGGTCTCCTCGAGCACGGACGTCGTCTCGTCCAGGATCGGGGCCGGCAGGTCCGCGGCGTCCGGCGCCGACTCGTCGTCGACGCTGACGCCGAAGTCGGTCGCGAGGCCGGCGAGGCCGGTGTCCCAGCCCTGGCCGACCGCACGCAACTTCCAGGCACCGTTACGCCGGTACACCTCACCGAACACGAATGCCGTCTCGACCGTGGCGTCGGTGATGTCGTACCGGACGATCGGCGCTCCCCCGTCGTCCAGCGCCACGAGATGCATTCCGCTCAATTCACCGAACGAGCCCCGGTCGAGACTCGCGGCAATCGCAATGGTGTCGACATCCCCGGGCACCGACTCGAGGTCGACCGCGATCCGCTCCTCCACACCGCCCTCGGTGACGCTCGCACCGAGATGCCGCACCGACCCGTCCGCCGAGGTCGGCTGGTTGTAGAAGACGAAATCAGCGTCCGAGCGGACCTTCCTACCGGCCAGCAACAATGCGGATGCGTCGATTGCTCGCTCGTTCTCGGAATCCTGCCATCCGACGACGATCTGCAATCCAGTCGTGTCGGTGGGAAGTTCGAGATTCGCGCCTTTGGTGATGCTCCGGGCGTCCATCCCGGCAGTATCGAGCAGCGAATTGCCACGACGGAACCACGCATGCGCAAACATCGCTGAAGAGCGGATCACGTGCAACCGATGGGCCATCGATCACTGGCCGACAGGTGCCCACCACCGCCCGTAGTGGACACCTCATCCGTACAGGCGGATCAACCTCCGTACAGGCGGATCAAACGAGGGGGAAGGCGACGTCGCAGACCTCGTCCGACGGGGCAGCGGCGCCGAAGTCGGCGAAGTAGACCTCGCGGGGTGAGGAGCTGACCGGCAGGCCCTGGGCGGCGACCCACTGCGCGACCGCGTCGAAGGCGGACAGGATCTGCGGGTACGCGACCTGGGCCTTGATGATGCGGGTGAACGCCTCGCGGTGGGCGGGCTCGACGCGGACGGCGCTGTCCAGGGGGCCGGACGGGTCGACCGGCAGGCAGATCTCGACGGGGCCGTCGCTGTCCTCGTTGACCTCGCCGTGGTACACGATGAAGCAGGGGCCGGTCATGCCGTCGCCGTGACCGGTGGCGGCCTTGAGCAGGCGGCCGATGGCCTCGTCGATCCAGGCCTGCAGCTCCTGGGCGTTCACGTGCCGCTGTTCGGTCAGCACCGTCTGTCGGGGCACGTCGCGGACCTGGACTTCGTACATGGTGAGACTCTCCCGGTCGTCGAGCAGCCGGCTGCGCAGGTGGGTGACGAGCTCACGGCGGACGGCCGTCGCGTGCTCCTGGGCGGCCCAGTAGTCACCGAGGAGGCCGGCCCGCGTCCGCGGGTCGGGGGCGGCGACGATCGCGGCGACGGTCGCGAGCGGCATGTCGAGGCGGCGGAGCCGGGCGATCAGCCTGGCCGTCTCCAGCTGCTCCTCGCGATACCCGCGGTAGCCGTTGTGCTCGTCGACGGCGGCGGGCAGGAGCAGGCCCTGCCGTTCGTACAGCCGCAACGCCTTCGGGGAGAGCCACGACCGCCGTGCGAACACCCCGATGGTGAGCAGCTCCTCGTCCACCTGCGCTCCTTCCGGGCCGGGCGGACCGCCCGGCGCGATTCAGGGTCGGCCCTGCCCAAGGGGCAAGGTCAAGCCGCGCCGCCGGCGGCGGAAATGCCGGTGCGTGCGCCGGCCGGTTGAGCCAGTATGGGGCGAGGACCACGTCGAGGACTCGAGGAGCGGACATGCGCGCAGGGATCACGTCCATCCGGAAGGGAGTCATCGACGCTGGAGGCCTGACCCTGCATGACCATCCTCAACCTCGGCATCGTCGCGCATGTCGACGCCGGTAAGACCAGCCTGACCGAGCGGCTGCTGTTCCGCGCCGGTGTCATCGACCGGATCGGCAGCGTCGACGACGGCAGCACGCAGACCGACTCGCTCGCCCTCGAACGGCAGCGGGGCATCACCATCAAGTCCGCGGTGGCGTCGTTCCCCGTCGGCGGCGTCACGGTCAACCTGATCGACACGCCCGGGCACCCCGACTTCATCGCCGAGGTGGAGCGCGCGCTCCGCGTCCTGGACGGCGCCGTCCTCGTCGTCTCCGCGGTCGAGGGCGTCCAGGCGCAGACCCGGATCCTGATGCGGACACTGCGGCGGCTGCGCGTACCGACGCTGATCTTCGTCAACAAGATCGATCGGCGCGGCGCCCGGCACGAGGACCTCCTCGCCGACCTCGCGGCCATGCTGACGCCCGCGCTCGCCCCGATGGGCCGCCCCACCGGCCTGGGCACGCCCGGCGCCGCCTTCGAGCCCGGCACCGCCCGCCTGGCGGAGGCCCTGGCCGAGCACGACGAGCAGGCCATGGCCGCTTTTGTGCACGATGCGGCCGATGTACGGCTGGAGCCCGAGCTCGCCCGGCAGACCGCGGCGGGGCTGGTCCACCCGGTGTACTTCGGCTCGGCGACGACCGGCGCGGGGGTCGACGCGCTGGTCTCCGGTCTCGCCACGATCCTGCCCGCGGCGACCGGCGACCCCGGCGCCCCGCTGTCCGCGACGGTGTTCAAGGTCGAGCGCGGCCCGGCCGGCGAGAAGATCGCGTACGTCCGCCTCTTCGCCGGCACGATCCACGTCCGCGACCAGCTCCCGGCAGGCAAGGTCACCGCGATCGGCATCCCCTCGGGCGGCACCGCGGTGCCCGTGGGGTCGGTCGCCGCGGGCCAGATCGGCAAGTTGTGGGGCCTCAGAACCGTCCGGATCGGCGACACCATCGGCGCGGACCCGCCGCGCGCGGGCGCGGCCCAGCTCTTCGCGCCTCCCACGCTGGAGACCGTCGTCGTGCCCCGGAACCCACGCGACCGCGCCCGCCTGCACGCGGCGCTCGCCCAGCTCGCGGAGCAGGACCCCCTGATCGACCTGCGCCTGTCCGACACACCGCCCGACACACCGCCCGACGCACCGTCCGACGCACCGTCCGACGCACCGTCCGGCTCTGCGTCGGGCTCGGCGTCGGGTTCGGGGGCCGGTTCGCCGTCGGGTTCGGCGGCGGGTTCGCCGGGCGTCTCGCTGGCCGTCTCGTTGTACGGCGAGGTCCAGAAGGAGGTCATCGAGGCGACGCTCGCCGCGGAGTACGGCGTGCTGGTCGACTTCCGCGAGTCGACGATCGTCTACGTCGAGCAGGTCGCCGGCACCGGCTCCGCCGTGGAGCTGCTCGGCGCGCCGGACAACCCGTTCCTCGCCACGGTCGGCCTGCGCGTCGAACCCTCCGACCGCGGTGTCGAGTTCCACCTGGACGTGCCCGTCGAGTCCATGCCGATGTACGTCTACAACAGGGCCGCCGACTTCGAGGCCGCGATGTCCTCGTACGTGCGCGACACCCTCCGCCAGGGCCTGCACGGCTGGAACGTCACCGGCGCCAGGGTCACGATGACCACGTCCGGCTACCAGGCGCCCGGCAGCTCCGCCGCCGACTACCGCAAGCTGACCCCCTTGGTGCTCATGCGCGCGCTGCGCCAGGCCGGCACGCGGATCTGCGAGCCGGTCCACCGCTTCCATCTCGAGATCCCGGCCTCCACCACGGGCGTGGTGCTCGGCCTGCTGTCGAAGCTCGGCGCCGTGCCGTCGTCGCAGGACCAGCGCCGCGACTGGTGCGAGGTGACCGGCACCATCCCGGCGGCGCGCATCCGCGATCTGGAACGCCGCCTGCCCGGCATCAGCCACGGCCTCGGAGTCCTGGAGTACGCCTTCGACCACCACCGTCCCGTCCACGGAACGCCGCCCGTCAGGCCCCGCTCCGACCACAACCCCCTGAACCGCAAGGAGTACCTGCTGTGGGTCTCACGCCGCGTCGCCACCGGCCCCGTCGGTTAACTCCTGCCGCAACCGGGCCAGGGTGATCCGCATGCCCTCCCGGTTGTCCTCAGGCCTCGTCTTCGCGGCCTTCCCGGTGAAGATCCTGCCGAGGACCATCGCCCCGCGAACCCGCTGGTCGATCCAGTACTGGGTGACCTCGGTCCCGCCCTCGACCCCCGCGAGCCGGAACCCCCACCGGGCGACCGGCATCCCGAACGTCGTCACGTCGAACGCGAACTCCACCCCCGGCTCCGCCGCCACCACCTTGCATGTGGTGAACCAGACATACGCCCCGCGCCGGTTGAACCCGACGAACCGCCGCGGCACCCGCCCCGGCGACCGCGTCAGCACCCAGGTGCCGAAGCACTCGGGACTGTGCCTCGCCATCCGCCGCACATCCGCCACCGCCCGGAACACCACCTCCGGCGCCACGCCGACGGTGATCCTCTCGACGACCTCGTCAGCCATCTCTCAGCTCCCCATCCGTTCTTCGAACCGGGCCCGGTCAGGGTAGTCCGCCCCGCGCGGCCGATCACTCAAGTCGCCACCGCCGGCCACTCACCGCAGGTCGTGTCGCTCAAGTCGCCACCCGGCGGCCACCGACCGGTCAGGTCGCCACCGCAGGGTCCTATCGCTCAACCCGTCGCCACCGACCACCAACCGGCCAGATCACCCGCAGGCCATGTTGCTCAAGTCGCCACCGGCCGCTCACCAGACAGGTCACCACCCGGACTTCGTGCCGCTCAACCCATCGCCACCGGCCACCAACGACCAGGTCGCCACCCGCAGGCCGTCTTGCTCGAGTCGCCACCGCCGACCACCGACCGGCCAGGTCACCACCCGCAGGGTCGTGCCGTCAACCCGTCGCCGCCAGCCACCGACCGGTCAGGTCACCACCCGCAGGTCGTGGATCAGCTCCGAGAAGACGACCGGCGGCAGGTCCCCGAACGTCCTGCCGTCGGCGCGAACTAAGACCAGGTCGGCGACCGTCTGCGGCGGTGCGGAGTCGACCGTGTCGGAGGCGTGCCAGCCGGGCTCGGTGTCGAGCACCGCGTAGACGCCCCCGCCGATCGGCTTGGCCATCTGCACGACGGCGTCATACCAGCGGGTCCAGCCGTGCCGCTCAAGACCACGCAGCACCGCGACCGTCACCTTCCGCCCCTCGAAGCGATCGATCGCCCGCGCGCCCCGCTCCTCGTCCGTCACGCGGTACGCCGGCCGCCCCAACTGCTCGAACGGCTGCAGCAGCTCGTAATCGGCGAACACCTCACCCCACGCCGCCAGCCCGCCCTCGGGGAACTGCAGCGGATGCAGCACACCGAGCGCCGCACCGGCCGGCAGGAGCACGGGCTCGTCGTCGACGCCGGCAAGGGTGCCGTCCTCGGCGACCCGGACGGTCGTGACCAGCCCACCGCGCTCCTCCCCCGCCGTCGCGGTCGGCATCGGGTCCTCGAACACTCCCCAAACGAGCCGCCGGGCGAGGTGGCTCATCCACGGGTGGGTGGCGAAGCGGTCGAGGAAGATGGCGGCCGGGATGCGCCGGCCGGTGCACATGGCGCGCTCCAGCCGCGACACGTGCAGCGACGCCGACGCGCGGGCCTCCTTGCGCAGCGCGGTGATGCGGTCCTTGGCCTTCTTGTGTCGCTGCTTGTCCTCGCCGCGGGCCGGCTTGGGCAGCTCGGCGTGGACCCGGCCGGTCGCGTCGCGGACGACGGGCAGCAGCTGGTGGTCGAAGACGATCCGGAACGTGCCGGCGTCGGTCTCGACCGTGTCGCCGTCGTCGTCGAGGCCGAGGGTGGGCACGAGCCGGTCGGCGAGCTCGTCGGAGGTGAGGCCGCGCAGGTCGGCGATCGCCTCGATGTGCTGGCGGGCGACGCTCTTGAACACGGGGAACCTGGACTTCTCGGCGAGCAGGTTGAGCTCGATGAGCGCCGCGTCGGTGCCGCGGTGCCGCAGCGCGTCGAGGGCGGCCTGCGCGCGGGCGCTCGCGCCCTGCCCCGGCCAGTGCTTGGCGAGCGCGGCGATGCGGCGCGCGCCCGCGTCGTCGCCGATGAGCCCGACGGCCTGCATGCACCAGCCGTCGGGAGCGGGCGCACCCGCGGTGAGCCACCGCTCGAACAGCTCCTGCGCGAACGCCGCCCGCGACCCCGCCGTCCACGCGTCACGGGCGGCGAGGACCGCGGGATGCACCTCGTCGGCGTTGCAGACGGAGAGCCTGGCCAGCAGATGCTCGACCGTGTCAGGGTCGGCGACGGCGCCATCGAGAGTGGCGATGAGGGACGGCAGCGGCGTGGCTGTCACGTACTGCGGCAGCTTCACCGACGTGACCGGGTCCTTGTCGAGCAGCGCGACGAGGTCGTCGGCCCGCTCCCCCGCCTGCGCGAGCAGCAGCGGACGGTGGCCCTGCGCGTCGAGATACCGCAGGACCCGCCCGACCGCGGTGTCCGCCGGCGTCGCCGACCACAGCGCGACTGCGCCCGCCGAGGCGTGCCGGGGATGGCGCAGCAGCCAGGACCGGGCGGGGCGGCGCAGCTTCTTGCCGGCGAACGCCTGCACGACCGGCGCGATCAACGCGACGTGCCCGACTGGCTGCGCGGCCTCCAATGCGTGCTCCACACTGGCCCGGTCGGAGAACGCGGCGAGCAGCGGGGCGACGTGGCTGACGCCGTGCCGGGCCAGCAGCAGCGGCAGCGTGAACCGCACGTGGTAGTAGTGCTGCGCGAAGCCGAGCGCCATCAGCCGCTCATGTGTCCACAGTGGAGCGAGCGTGAGCATGGGCAGCGTCGTCGGCAGCGCCCAGTGCTCCCGATGCTCCAGCCACGCCGTCACCTGGGCCGTGTCACACCGGCTGATCGACACGCCGTCCCACCGCACCGAGCCGTCGTCGCCGCCCAGCCCCTCGGCCGCCTCCCGCTCCTCGTCACGCCAGCGCAGCTCGGGCTCGACCGGCACCGCGGGCTCCAACCAGACCGGATGCGCCGCGGCGGGCGGCCGGTAGTCGCAGGGGACGCCGTCGGGCATCACCATCTCGGTCGCCGGATCGCGGCCGGGCTCGAACGCGCCGGGGTCGGTGAGCGGGTCGAGCGTCGCCCACGGGTGCCCGGCCTCCCGCTCCCGCCGCAGCGCCTCGCGCGCCGCGTCGTCGTCGATGTGGGCCAGCAGGCTGCACCACATACCGTTGTGATGGGCGTGGTCCTCGAACGGATACGCCGGCTTCATCGCGGCCATGACGGGACCCGCGGCGGCGCCGGCGATGTCGAGGACGCTCGCGAGATAGGCCCGGCCGCCGCCCGTGCTGAAGAACTCCCACCGAGCCTTGTCGTTGGCGGCGAGGAGCTTCTTCAGCGTGCCGAGGTCGCCGGCGGCGAGCCCGGACGCATGGACGTCCACGTTGCCGAATCTGCCGCTATACCGCAAAGCGTCGCGATGCGCACCGCGCTCCTCCTCGCCGGCTTGGGGGCCCAGCGGCAGCAGGAACGAGGTGGCCCAGAACAGGTCGGCGCGGATGCTGCCGGTGTGCTCGGCGGCCTTCTTGTCGCGGACCTCCAGCAGCGCGTCACGGGCCTGCGCATAGGTCGGCTCGTCGGCGAGGACCAGCAGCTCACGCAGCCGCCCGAAGACCCCGACACCGACATAGGGCAGCTCGACGTGCAGCCCACCGAGGATCCGACGGCAGCCCTCGACCAGGCCGTGCGCCGCGACGAGGAAGTCGGCGAGCCAGTCGTGAACCGGGCCGGACAGATACTCGAACCTGGCCCGGCACGCCTCCACGAGCGCGCGGTCCTCGGCGGCGGTGCCGACCCGGTGCTCGTGGTCCAGCAGCCGGTGCCCTGTCGCGCGCTCCTGCGCCTCCGAGGAGGTGACGAGCTCCCAGACCCTGGACGGATTGCCGCGCTCGCGGATCGCGGCGTCCTCCGACCACACGCCACGGCGCAGCCCCGCCCATGCCTCCTTCACGGTGGCGAGCGGTCTGATGTCCGTCGCGATGCCGCCGCGGCGCGGATGCAGGACCGACCGCAGCCAGGGACTGACCGCGATCCCGTCGCGCCACACGAGCGGCGGCGGCTGCGGCGGGGTCCACTCCAGCGGGGCTGAGGACGCCTGGGGCGTGGTCCATCTGGTCACGGCGTCACACTAACCACGACCACCGACAAAACTGCCCGCCCGCTGATCAACGTTGGACGGAAACCGTCGTACCCGCATGGTAGGAACAAGGCATCGAGACGGAAGGGGCAACGATGCTCACGGATTCGAAGGCGTTCAGCGGGTTCTCGACGGGCGACGTCCCGGCCGCCAAGCGGTTCTACAGCGAGACCCTCGGCCTCACGGTCGACGAGGAGCACGGCATGCTGCACCTGCGCCTCGCCGGGGACAAGGACGTGCTGATCTATCCGAAGCCCGATCATCAGCCGGCGACGTTCACCGTGCTCAACTTCCCTGTCGAGGACATCGAGGCCGCAGTCGACGAGCTGATCCGGCGGGGCGTGACGTTCGAGCAGTATGAGACCACCGACGCCAAGGGCATCCATCGTGCCGGCGGCCCGCTGATCGCGTGGTTCCGCGACCCGGCCGGCAACATCCTGTCCGTGCTGCAGCAGTGACGCCATGATCCCGGCAGACGTCTTCGACGAGCACCGCGGCCGGCTCAAGGCCGTCGCCTACCGGGTGCTCGGCCGGGTCGGCGACGTCGAGGACGTCGTGCAGGACGCGTGGCTGCGGTGGAGCACCGTCGACCCGGCGACGGTCGACGACCCCGAGGCGTATCTGGTCCGGGTGACGACCCGGCTGGCGATCGACCGGTTGCGCAGCGCCCAGGCGCGCCGGGAGCAGTATGTCGGGCCGTGGCTGCCCGAGCCGATGCTGACCAGCCCCGACGTCGCGGAGCGGGTCGCCCTGGCCGACTCGGTGTCCACGGCGATGCTGCTGGTGCTGGAGTCGCTGTCGCCGTTGGAGCGGGCGGTGTTCGTGCTGCGCGAGGCGTTCGGCTATTCGCACGCGGAGATCGCCTCGTTCGTCGGGCGGAGCGAGGTCTCCGTCCGCCAGACCGCGGCGCGGGCCCGCGCCCACGTCGAGGAGCATCGCGTCAGGTATGACACCGATCTGGCGACGAGGACCGAGGTCACGCAGCGGTTCCTGGCCGCCTGCGCCGGCGGCGACCTGCGCAGGCTGGTCGAGGTGCTCGCCCCCGGCGTCGAGCTGGTCAGCGACGGCGGCGGCCTGGCACCTGCGCCGCGCAAGGTGATCGCGGGGCTGGAGCTGGTGGCGGGGGCGCTGTTGACGTTCGCCGGCCGCCTGCCCGAGGCGCCGAGCATCGCCGTCGAGGAGCTCAACGGCGGCCCCGCCATCGTCGTGTATTCCGCCGGGACGCCGGCCGTGGCCGTGTTCCTGCACCTGGTCGACGGCCTGGTCCACTCGATCCACCTGGTCAGCAACCCCGAGAAGCTCTCCGGCATCCCACCACTGCCGTCAGCGACATGAGGAGGCAGTCCGCGCCGTTGCGGGAAGGCCCCGGCACGTTCGGAGGCGATCCTGCGCGCCCGACGAACGACGGACGTTGCGAGGTGACACCGGTGCCGTGTGACGCATCGCAACGAGAACCGGGTCATGCAGTGCTTCGGCAGTGGCGCAGGCGAGACGGAGAGCGGTGAGTGGGTGTCGTCGCGCTGGATGGCGCGGCGGAGGCGACCGCGCCTGATGACGGCGCGATCGGGTTGGTGCGGTGGAGGTGACGCGCGTGGTGGCGGTGCGGCAGGGGCGGTGCCGCAGCGGCGACCGCGCCCGATGACGGCGCGGCGTGACGACCGCACCTGGTGGCGGCGTGGCAGGGGCAGTGCCGCAGGTCAGTGCCGCAGCGGCGACCGCGCCCGATGACGGCTTGGCAGGGTCGGTGCGGCAGCGGCGACCGCGCCTAGTGACGGCGCGGCGGTGACGACCGCACCTGGTGACGGCGCGGCGGTGACGACCGCACCTGGTGGCAGCGTGGCAGGGGCAGTGCCGCAGCGGCGACCGCGCCCGATGACGGCGCGGCGTGACGACCGCACCTGGCGGTGGCCCGGCAGCGGTGGCCCGGCAGCGGTGGTGAGGTGGTTGCGACCGCGCCTGATGGCGGCGCGGCGGGGGTGGTGCGGCGTGCGTTGGGTGGGCTGCCGGTGCCGGTGAGTGCCGGCCCGGTGTCGGTTCGCGAGTGGCATGGGGACGCTCCGCTGTGTTGAGCCGGGTGCCGGGCGCGGATGCCGGTGAGGCGGGCCTTGGACAGTCCGGTCCGGCGGAGGGTGGGGTGGGTGAGCGGCGTCACTGTCGGGGCGGCTCACGGATCGGTGGAGTGGCTCGTCCTGGGGGTGATGCGCGGCCGGCACGGCGGGCGCGCGAAAGCCAGAAGGGAGCCGGGCATGCACCGGATCGTTGTCCTCGGCGGCGGGTACACCGGGATGATCGCCGCTATTCGTGTGGCGCGCAGGGCGCGGCGGCTCGGGGTCGTCGTCACGGTGGTGAATCCGTCGGAGCGGTTCGCCGAGCGGTTGCGGATGCATCAGGTCGCCAGTGGGCAGGTCGTTCGGGAGGTGGGGATTCCGGAGCTGTTGCGGGGCACTGGCATCGAGTTCGTGCAGGGGTGGGCGGAGCGGGTCGATCCCGGGCGGCGGGAGGTGAGCGTCGGTGGGCGGGTCGTGGGCTACGACACGCTCGTCTACGCGATCGGCAGTGTGGCGCAGACCGGGACGGTGCCTGGGGCGGAGGCTCACGCGTACACGCTGAACTCCGTCGAATCGGCGGCGCGGCTGGCGGACCTGCTCGCCGCGCGGACGGGCGCGACGGTCGCGGTGGTGGGCGGTGGGCTCACCGGCGTCGAGGCTGCCGCGGAGATCGCCGAGCGGCACCCGGCGGCCCGCGTGCTGCTGCTCAGCCGTGACGTGCCCGGTTCGATGATGTCGGCGCGGGCGCGGGCGCATCTCGACCGGGCGCTGCGGCGGCTCGGTGTCGGTGTGCGGACCGGGGTCGAGGTCACGAAGGTCCTGCCGGACGGGGTCGAGCTCGCCGGCGGTGAGGTCGTCGGTGCCGACGCGACGCTCTGGACGACCGGGTTCACTGCGTCGCCGCTCGCCGCGGAGGCGGGGATCGCCGTGGACGGGCGCGGGCGGATCGTGGTGGACGCGACGTTGCGGTCCGTGTCGCACCCGGACATCGTCGCGATCGGTGACGCCGCGGCGATCACGCAGCGGTGGGGCACGATCCACGGCACCTGCCAGAGCGGCATCCCCAGCGGAGCGCACGCGGCGGACAGCATCGCGCGGGTGCTCGCCGGGAAGCCGGCCAAGCCGTTCCGGTTCGGGTACATCCACCAGCCGGTGTCCCTCGGCCGCAGGGACGCCGTCATCCAGTTCACCCGGCCCGACGACACCCCGCGGCGCTGGTTCCTCAAGGGTCGCGCCGCGGTCGTCTACAAGGAGTTGGTGACGAGGAGCCCGTTGCCGTCGTACCGGCTGTCGAAGCACCTCACCGTCCCCGCCGCCGCCCTCTCCTCCCGCGGCTGAGACAGACTCCGACAGCCGCGGAGGCGGGCAACGTGGCGGGGAGAACGAGCGGAGGTGGAAGCGGGGTGGGCGGGTGTTATTCAGTGTGGAGGACCTCGGAGATGGTGAGGCGGGCGGCGGCGCGGGCCGGGACGAGGGCGCCGAGGACGGCGATCGCGGCGCCGGCGAGGGCCAGGAGCAGCAGGGTGGCCGGCTGCCAGACGTTGAGCAGGGCCAGTGGGATGTCCACCTTCGCGGCGCGGGTTGCCATGGGGACGACGAGACGATGGGCGAGGACGCCGGTGGGGACGCCGACGAGCCCGCCGAGGAGGCCGAGGCCGGCCATGGACGTCACCGTCATCACGACCACCTGGCGGGGGGTCATGCCGATGGACTTGAGCATGCCGAGGTCGCGGCGGCGTTCGCGGACGTTGAGCAGGACGGTGTTGAGAACACTCAAGGCGGCCACGACGCCGAGCATCAGCGACAGCGCGGTCGACAGGCTGATCATCGAGACCGTGAACGAATTGACGCCCACGTTGCTCCACGCGGCGAGGCCGGGGTCGGCGGCGCGGACGGAGGCGAGGTACGCGGGGATGTCGGTGCCCGGCAGGAGCGAGATCTCGTACATGACCTCGTGGTTGGGGATCGGCTGCTGCGGGCCGAGCCGCTGCAGGGTCTCCCAGGTCGTGATCAGGGCGGGGCCGCCGACGGCGGCGCTCATGGTCTCGCCGACGACGGTCACCTCGGTGCGGTGGCCGTCGAGCTCGAGCGTGAGCCGGTCGCCGAGGTGGATGCCGCGCTCGTGCAGCAGCGCCGAGGGCACGACGATCTCGCCGGGGGCGCGCAGCCACCGTCCGGCGACGATGGCCTCCTTCAACCCCACCTCGTCGTGGTCGCCGCGCAGGAAGTCCACCGGGACCGCCTGGGTCTGCCCGGCGACGGTGACGTCGATCCCGAGCATGGCGGTCACGTGCCGGGTGCCAGGCAGCGACCGCAGCAGCCGCTCGATGTCCTCGTCGGAGCGGGTGGTCGTCGCCTGCTGAAACCGCGGGTTGCCTGGCCGGACCGCGATCGGGGCCGTCTCGTTGCGGTCGGCGATGCTCGAATACCTCGAGACGGTGGTGGCGAGACCGCTCGCGAACGTCACGGTCGTCACGCCGAGCACGACCGCGGCGACGGTCAGGGCGGTGCGGGCCGGCCGGGCGAAAGGCAGGCCCAGCCCGAGGCTCACCGAGCGCGGCAGCCGGACCCCGCTCAGCCACCGCTGCACCCGCAGCCCCCGGCCGGTGCGGGGAGCGCTGCCGGCGCTGATCGCCTCGGCGGCCGGGAGCCGTCGGGCCCGCAACGCCGGCAGCAGCGCGGCGAGCAGCACCACGAGGAGGATCCCGGCGAGCGCGGCGATCTGCACGCGCAGCCCGTTGCCCACGTCGCCGTGGAAGCCGAGGCCCTGGAAGGCGTTCGTCAGCAGTGGCCGTGCGGCGAACTCGCCCCCGATGATGCCGAGCCCGCCGCCGACCACCGCCGGCACGGACACCATCGTCAGATACACGCCGACGACCTGCGCCGGGGTGAAGCCGATGGCCTTGAGGACTCCGATGTGCCGGTATCCGGAAACGACCGCCCCGCTGACGACGTTGGCGACGACCAGGACGGCGACGAACAGCCCGAGGAGCCCGAAGACGATCAGGAACGGCACGTAGGCACCCGGACCTGCCTTCACCGCTTCCTTGATCACCAGGTAGGAGCTGGTGGCGAGCAGGCCGTCGGACGGCAGCGCGGCGGTGAACGCGTCGACGGCCGGCTCGGTCGGCTCGCCGGGCAGCCGGTACAGCATCTGGACGGCGGTCGGGTGCAGCTGCGCCATCTGCGCGGGGGCGACCCACGCGTCGGCGGTGCGGCTGACGCTGTAACCGAAACCGACGACCGTGAGCGGCGGTGCGCCCCGCAGCTGGATCACGGACCCGACCAGCGACGGCGGGTGGTAACCGGCCGCCGGCGGGAGGTCCGCCACCACGATCTCGCCGGGTGCGGTCGCCCAGCGGCCGTCCCACAGCTCGACCCGGTCGACCGGCCCGGCGGGGTCGGCCCGGCCGACGACGGTGATCGAGTCGGGCAGGTGTAACGGGGCGCCGTCGGTCGGCGCGGCCAGCACCGCCTGCTCGAACGGCCCGGCGGCAGCCGTGGTGCCGGCCGGCGGTGCGGTGGGCGTGGCGCCGGCGGAGCCGGGCTCGTAGACGGCGACGACGTGGGCACCGGCCTGGTCGGCGAAGACCCGCTCGAACGGTGCCGTCGACGCGTCCAGCAGTCGCAGCGCGACCACGAGGGTAGCGGCGGAGAACAGCACGACGACGCCGATGACGAACGTCTGCAGCCGGCGCCGGCGCACCGCGGCCCGCGCGGCCCGCCAGACGGCGCTCATGCCGTCACCTCCGCCACGATCCGTCGCCGACGCGAGCCCGCAACCACGATCCGGTGCCGGCCCGAGCCGGCAAACACGGTCCGGCGCCGAGGCGAGCCGGCAAACACGATCCGGCGCCGGGCCGAGTCGGCGGCTGCGATTCCGGCTCGTGCCTCTCCGTTGCGCTTCGGGGCGGTCACGGGGTGCGCTCCAGTCCGCGGCCGTCGAGGGACAGGCTGCGCTCGCCGACGACGCGGCCGTCGGCGAGGGAGACGACCCGGCTGGCGCAGCGTTCAGCCATGCGCTCGTCGTGGGTGACGAGCAGGAGGGTCTGGCCGATCTGGTTGAGGTCGAGCAGCAGGTCCATCACCTGCTCGCCGGCGTGGCTGTCGAGTGCGCCCGTGGGCTCGTCGGCGAGCAGGAGGGCCGGCCGGTTCATCAAGGCGCGGGCCACCGCCACCCGCTGCCGCTCGCCGCCACTGAGCACGGCAGGGTAGGCATTGCGGCGGTCGGCGATGCCGAGCTCGTCGAACAGCTCCAGCGCGCGCCGCCGGGCCTGCCTCGCGGAGACCCCGGTGAGCTGGGCGGCGAGGGCCACATTCTCCAGCGCGGGCAGGTCGTCGAGCAGGTTGAAGAACTGGAAGACCATGCCGATGCGCTTGCGGCGGAAGAGCGCGAGCCCGGTCTCGGTGAGCCGGCCCAGGTCCTCGTCGTGGACGGTGACGCCGCCGGCCGTCGGGCGGTCCAGCCCGGCGATCATGTTGAGCAGCGTGGACTTGCCGCAGCCGGACGGGCCCATGACTGCGACGGCCTCGCCCGCCCGGATCTCCAGCGTCACCCCGTCGAGCGCGGTCGTGTCGCCATACTCCTTGCGCACGCCGTCGAGCCGCACCACGACCCGGTCCCCATCACCACTCATGCCAAGCAACGTAGAGCGGGCACGGCCGTGGCGCGTCCTTCCACGGGTCCACCCACCGCGCGGGCGGTCATACCGTGGGCGTAGGTCACCTGGCCGATGCGGCACGAGCGCCGCGTCTGCCAAGGTGGGCGGGTGTGGACCTCAGCGGCGACCTGGCTCGGCATCGCGCTGGTGTGCGCGTGCGCCATAGCCGCGGTCCTGCTGACGGCGCTGCTGAGGACCAGGAAGCGGCTCGCGGCGGCGCTCGGCGAGCGGGGCTGGCTGCTGGAGCGGGAGCGGGAGGCGGCCGCGCGGGCCGCGGTCGGCGCCGAGCGGGCCAGGATCGCCAGGGAGCTGCACGACATCGTCAGCCACACGGTCAGCGTCATGGTCGTGCAGGCGTCCGCGGCCAGGGAGGTGCTCGACACGATGCCCGATGAGGCGGCGACCGCGCTGCGGGCCGTGCAGGACGCCGGCCGCGGCGCCCTGACCGAGCTGCGCCACCTGTTGGGCCTGCTCGCACCCGACGCCGACGGCCAGGACGGCGCCATGAGCCAGGCGAGCACCCACGACCAGCACAGCGCCGCGAGCCAGGCGAGCACCCACGACCAGCACGGCGCCACGAGCCAGGCGAGCACCCACGACCAGCACGGCGCCACTAGCCAGAACAGCACCACGAGCCAGAGCAGCACCACGAGCCAGAAGGGCGCCGCGGGCCAGAACAACGCAAAAAGCCAGAACAGCGCCGCGAGCCAGGGCAGTGCCAAGAGCCAGAACGGCGTCATGGACCAGTACGGCACCAGAGGCCACGACCTGGAGCCGCAGCCGAGCCTGAGTCGGCTGTCGGCGCTGGTGGACCGGGTCGCGTTCGCCGGGCTGCCGGTCGAGGTCCGCATCTCGGGCGAGCCGCGGCCACTGCCGGCAGGAGTGGACCTGACCGCGTACCGGATCGTGCAGGAGGGCCTGACGAACGCGCTGAAGTACGGTGACGGCGGCAAGGCGGAGGTGACGGTGCGGTATGCGGACCGTTCGCTGCGGGTGGAGGTGCTCAACACCGGCCCGAGCGTGCTGAAGGCGGGTCCTGCCGAGAAACCCGCCAAGACCACCGGGCGTGGCCTGACCGGGCTGCGGGCCAGGGTGGCGGTGTACGGCGGCGACCTCGACGCCCGCAGGCGGCTCGGCGGCGGCTACCGCGTCCGGGCCCGCATCCCGTTGGACCCCCCGTGAACGCAGAACCCCCCGTGAACGCAGGGCCTTCCAAGAGCGCAGGACACCCGCGGGTGCTCGTGGTGGATGACCAGGAGCTGATCCGCACCGGGTTCCGCCTCATCCTGACCGCCCGGGGCATCGACGTCGTCGGGGAGGCCGCCGACGGGGCGGAGGCGGTGCAGGTCGCCGCGGCGCTGGAGCCGGATGTCGTGCTGATGGACATCCGCATGCCCGGTATGGACGGGCTGGAGGCGACCCGGCGGATCCTGGAGCGCCGGCCGGAGTGCCGCGTGCTGATGCTGACGACGTTCGACCTCGACCGGTACGTGTACGCCGCCCTGCGGATCGGTGCCAGCGGGTTCCTGCTGAAGGACGTGACCGCCGACCATCTCGCCAACGCGGTCCGGCTCGTCGGCACCGGTGACGCGCTGCTCGCCCCGTCCATCACGCGGCGGCTGGTGGAGCGCTTCGCCAACCAGGAAGACGTCGCGCCGAAGACCGACGCCACGATCACCGGGCTGACGCCGCGCGAGCGCGAGGTCCTGACGCTGATCGGGCGCGGCATGTCCAACGCCGAGCTGGCCGCGGCCCTGTTCCTCGCCGAGGCGACCGTAAAGACCCACGTGGCGAGGATCTTCACCAAGCTGGCGCTGCGCGACCGGGCGCAGGCGGTGGTCGTGGCGTACGAGAGCGGCCTGATCACACCCGGCGACCCGGACACCTAGCCGGGGTGGTCGCCGCCCGGAGAAGCGGCGACGACCACCCGGATCGGACGGGGTCAGGCCTGGGCGACCAGGCGGAACGACTGCGCCGCGCCGCCGGTGCACGACCACTGCTGCAGCAGCGCGCCGTCGGCGGTGGAGACGTCACGGACGTCGAGGCACTTGCCGCTGTTGCGGGCGGTGAAGCGGAAGTTCCCACCGCCGAGCGACGCCGGCAGCCACTGCTGGTTGGTGGCGCCGCCGTAGGACCACAGGTGCACCTGGGTGCCGTCGCCCGTGGAGCCGGTGCCGCCGCTGACGTCCCAGACCAGGCTCGGCGCGTAACGGTTGACGACCTGGTAGTAGCCGTTGCTGGTGGGCCGGAACTGCCGCTGCTGGTTGGTCGCGCCGGCCGCGCCGCACGCCCACTGCTGCAGGGCGGTGCCGTTGGCGGTGCCCCAGCCGGCGTCGTCGAGGCACTTGCCGCTGTTGGTGTTGATCACCTGGTACCACTTGGTGGGGTCGATCGAGGTGGCCGGCGGCTGCGAGGTCGGCGGCTGGGAGGTCGGCGGCTGCGAGGTCGGGGTGACCGGGCCGCCGGGCCAGGTGAACGTCGCCATGGAGCCGGCGGGCAGGTTGTAGCCGAAGGACGCGCCGCCGTAGGAGACCTGGAAGTTCTGGGCGCCGCCGGAGTTCACCGCGACGAGCACGATGGAGCCGTCGGGGTTGCGGAAGGCGACGTTCTCGATGCCACCCTGGCCGTAGTTGGTCGAGTCGACGCGGACCGCGCCGGGCTTGACGAACTTCGCCAGGTGCCCCAGCACGTAGTACTCGGCGTTGTACGTGACGCTCCCGCCGTTGACGGTGACGACGCCCATGCAGTTGGTGCAGCTGCCGATGACGGGACCGTGCGACGGGTTGAGCGCCATGTTCCACATGGTCACGGTCTTCGCCCAGTTGCGGGTGGCGCCGATGGCGAGGTTGCGCCCCTGCCACAGCAGCGAGTCGGCGAACGTGTTGGCCGTGTTGCCCGACTCGGTGCCGGAGCACTCGGTGAAGAAGATGTCCTTGTTCGGGTAGGCGTTGCGCACGGTGCTCTGCCCGCTGGGGTTGCCGCCGTAGCAGTGCCAGGCGGTGCCGGCGGTGTTGTTGCCGGTCGCGGCGAGGACCTGCTGCGGGAAGGACGTGTTGTCCCAGTTGTGGTCCCAGGCGAGGATCTTCGTGCCGAGGCCGGCCGAGGACAGCTTCGGCGCGAGGTTGTTGATGATCGCGGCCTGCTGCGACGCCGACATCAGCATGCCGGGGTAGCCGGGCGGGGAGAACTGCGGCTCGTTCTGCACGCTGAGGTACTGCACCGGCACGCCCGCCGCCTGGTACGCCTGGACGGACTTCACCAGGTAGTCGGCGAAGGTGCCCTCGTAGTTGGTGCTCAGCGACCCGCCGACCAGGTTGTTGTTGGTCTTCATCCAGGCCGGCGCGCTCCACGGCACGACCATCGTGGACAGCTGCGGGTTCAGCGAACGGGCCTGGGTGAGCAGCGGGAGGATGTACGCCTGGTCGTGCGCGATCGAGAACCGCGACAGGCTCGGGTCGGCGCTGCCGTCGTCGTACGTGTAGAAGTTCAGCGAGAAGTCCGACGCGCCGAGCGGCTGGCGCAGGAAGCTCAGGCCGATCCCGCTCGACGGGTTGAACAGCGCGTTCATGATGCTGTTGCGGGCCGACGAGTTGTAGATGAGGTTGGCGGACGAGTCGGTGAACGACGCGCCGAAGCCGACCATCGACTGGTACGTCGTGCCGGCGTTGACGGTGATCGTCGAGCCGCTGCCCGCGGTACCGAACGCGACGTCGGCCTTCTTCGTGAGCTGGTTGGCGCGGTCCGGCGTGGTGAGCCAGACGCTCGCGTTGGTGGCGGCGAGGGCGGGCGACGCCTGGGTGACCACGAGCGCGGCGCCGGTGGCGAGCAGCGCGCCGGCGGCGCACGTCGCCAGGAGCCGTTTCCGAGAGGACATGGCGGGTCCCTTCTGGGGGTTGGGAAAAGACCGGGGTGGGGCGGGCGGGGCCCCACCCCGGTCCGGCTTCTACGCGTACAGGCGGATGTCGGCGAGGCTCCACCAGCTGCCGCTGCTGCCCGTGTTCGTCACCCGCACGTAGCGGGCGCGGGCCTGCACGTCCACGTTGGTGAGCTGGCCGGTGCCCGTTCCGGAGGCGACGACGCGCCAGGAGGTGCCGTCGTCGCTGACGGAGAGCTCCCACGAGCGGGCGTAGTCGCCGACGCTGCCGCCGCTGTCGATGGCGACCCGGCGGAAGCTGGTCTTGCCGCCCAGGTCGACCTGCAGGTACTGGCCCGGCTCCTGCGCCTGGCCGGCGGACCAACGGGTCGAGGCGTCCTCGTCCACGGCCAGCTTCGCGTCAGCCGAGGCCGAGGCGGGCAGCGACGTGGCGGTGGCGCCCTTCAGCGACAGCAGCTTGAGGCCGTCGTCGAACACCCGGTTGCGGGGCCAGGTGAACGTGGCGAGCGAGCCGCCGGGCAGCGTGTAGTCGAACGTGCGGTCGCCCGCCGCGACGGTGAACGTGCGCGGGTCGTCGTTCTCGTTGTGCACGACCAGCGCCGTGGAGCCGTCGGGGTTGCGGAACGCGACGTCCATGATCTGGCCGTTCCAGCCGGTGGTGCCGAACGAGGTGCTGGCGATCCGCACGGCGCCGGGCTTCACGAAGCGGGACAGGTGCCCGATCGTGTAGTACTCGGCGTTGGTGGTGAACGTGCCGTCCGGCTGGACGGTGATCAGGCCGGTGCACGTGTCGCAGCCGCCGAGGTGCGGGCCGTTCGTCGAGTCGAGCGCGATGTTCCAGTTGACCGCGGACTTCGCCCAGTTGCGGGTGGTGCCGATGGCGATCGTCCGGGCGTGCCACTTGAGCGTGTCGCGGAAGAACTGCGCCGGCGTGTCGTTCGCGCCGTGCGAGCCGGAGCACTCGGTGAACCAGATGCCCTTGGTCGGGAACGCGTCGTGCAGCGCGGTCTGCGCGGCCGGTTCGCCGTAGTAGCAGTGGTACGCGGTGCCGGCGAGCCACTTCGCGGCGGGGCTGCGCAGCAGCTGGTACGGGTAGTCCGTCTCGGGGTCCTGCCCCGGCGGGACGTTGACGACGTCGTTGGGGTGGGTGGCCCAGTTGTGGTCGTACCCGATGATCTTCGTCCGCGGGCTGAAGAGCCGCAGCAGCGGGCCGAGGATCTCGATGACCTTGGCCTCCTGGGCGACCCGCATGGCGGTCGTCGGGTAGCCGTTGACGCCGCCGTTCTGCGGCTCGTTCTGCACCGTGATGTAGTCGATCGGCACCCCGGCGGCGGTGTACGCGAGGACGAAGCGGGTCAGATACGCGGCGTACACGGCGTAGATCTTCGGGTCGTCGATGAGCGAACCGCCGACGAGCGAGTCGTTGGCCTTCATCCAGGCCGGCGGGCTCCACGGCGTCGCCATGATCTTCAGCTGGGGGTTGAGCTGCTTCGCCCGGCGCAGCAGCGGCAGGATCTGCGCCTGGTCGCGGGCGATGCTGAACTTCGACAGCGTCCAGTCCTTCTGCCCGGCCGGCACGTCGTCGAGCGAATAGTGGCTGCTCGCGGCGGTGAAGTCCGACGAGCCGATCGGCTGGCGCAGGAAGCTCACGCCGTCGCCCTTGGCCGGGTCGAACAGTGCGCGCATGGCCTTGTCGCGTTCGGTGGCGCTCAGCCGGTACAGCACGGCGGCCGAGGAGTCGGTGATCGACGCCCCGAAGCCGTCCATGGTCTGGTACTCGCGGCTGGGGTCCACGGTGATCGTGACGTTCGGGTTGCCGGCTGCCGCCTTCGTGAAGGCGATCGGGGCCCGCTCGTGCATGAGCTCCGTCTGGTCGACGGTCGTCACCCACACCCGCGCCGACGGAGCGGCCTCACCGGCCTGCGCCTGCGTGAATCCTGTCAGTCCGACGGCGACGGCGGCACCGGCCGCCACCAGCCGTAACACCTGTCGTGGCATCGCGTCTCTCCCGGAGCTACCGATGTAACAAATGAAACATCAATGTAACTAAGCGGAGGACAGCACAGCATCGGCCCGCACCGATTGTCAAGAGCAGTTCAAGCGCTTGACGCGTTCGGCGCGGGCCGTGAGATCGGCAGGTTGGCTACCCGATGTAACGCATGGATGAAACAGAAGCGGCGCGGGAGCGCTCAGCCACGGCGGAGGAGGCGGCCGACGGCCGCCATCATCTCGGTGGCCATCTCCTCGCCCTTGCCCTCCTCGGCGCCGTGCTGCATGCAGTGGCGGGCGTGGTCGTCGAGCAGGCCGAGGGCGACCTTGTCGAGGGCCGCCTGGATGGCGCTGATCTGCGTCAGCACATCGATGCAGTAGCGGTCCTCGTCGACCATCTTCCCCACGCCGCGGACCTGGCCCTCGATGCGGCGCAGCCGGCCCTGGAGCTGGTCCTTCGTGGCGGTGTACCCGCGAGGCGTGGCGGTGGTCATGTCACCCATCCTAGCGCACACCCCCTGGGGGTATGCTACGTTTGCCAGGTACCCGTGGGGGGTATCCCGATCCGTACCAGGAGGAGCCGACATGAGCACCACGACCTACGCCGTCAAGGGGATGACCTGCGGGCACTGCGTGCAGGCGGTCAGCACCGAGGTCGGGAAGGTGCCCGGGGTCACGGACGTCCGGGTCGACCTGGAGGCCGGTGCCGTGACGGTGACCAGCGACGGACCCACCGACGAGCAGGCCGTCCGCGCCGCCGTCGACGAGGCCGGCTACGAAGTGGTCGGGCTCAGGGCATGAACACGCCGGCCCGGCTCGCCGCGTTCGGCGCGGTCCTGGCGGTGGTGTTCGGGGCGGCGTTCGGGGTGGGCCGGCTGGTCGGGCCCGACGCCGTCGCCGAGCCGGCCGGTGACATGGCGCATCCGGAGGCCGGTGGCGATCCGGGCGCCGGGCACGGTGGCCATGGCGGACCGGCCGCGACGCCGACCGCCACCGGTCAGTCCGGTCCCGCCGCTCATGGCTATTCGGTGGCGGTCGACCCGTACAGCGGCGACATCGGCTTCAAGATCGCTGGAGCCGGGGGCCGGACGGTCACCGGGTTCGAGACGGTGCACGAGAAGCCGCTGCACCTGATCGTGGTGCGCCGGGACCTCTCCGGGTTCCAGCACGTGCACCCGGTCATGGACGCGGACGGGACCTGGCGGGCGGCGCTGGCGCTGCCTGACGGCGGGCCGTGGCGGGCGTACTTCGACTTCACCGAGACCGGCGCGGCGGCGACCGTCCTGACGGCGGATCTCGCCGTGCCCGGCGCGCCGCACTCGGAGCCGCTGCCGCCGCCTTCCGCGAGCGCGGCCGTCGACGGGTACACGGTCCGCATCGACACCCACGACGGCGTCGCCCTGCGGGTCGAGCGGGACGGGCGGCCGGTCACCGACCTGCAGCCGTATCTCGGGGCGGCCGGGCACCTCGTGGCGATCGCCGAACGGGACCTCGCCTACCTGCACGTCCACCCCACCGGCCCCGCGGGCGGCGGACCGGAGGTCAGGTTCGCGGTCGAGGGCGCCGCTTCGGGGACCCACCGGCTGTACTTCCAGTTCCAGCACGGCGGCGCGGTGCACACCGCGGAGTTCACCGTGACCGCGATCGGGGGCGGGCATGCCCACAACTGAGCTCACCATCGGCGGCATGACGTGCGCGGCGTGCGCGGCGCGGATCGAGAAGAAGCTGAACCGGCTCGACGGCGTGTCGGCGAGCGTCAACTACGCAACCGAGAAGGCCCGGGTCGTCTTCCCGCCGACGCTGGTGGTGGCGGACCTGATCGCCACGGTCGAGCAGACCGGCTACACGGCCGCTGTTCCTGCGGCGCCGGCGCCCTCACAAGAAACCGACCCGCTCGCCGAGGCGCGGCAGCGGCTGCTGGTCAGCGCGGCGCTCGCGGTGCCGGTGATCCTGCTCGCGATGGCGCCGGCGTGGCAGTTCGAGTCGTGGCAGTGGGCGTCGCTGACGCTCGCGGCGCCGGTCGTCGTGTGGGGCGCCTGGCCGTTTCACCGGGCGGCGCTGCGCAACCTGCGGCACGGCGCGGCGACGATGGACACGCTCGTGTCGGTCGGCACCGCGGCGGCGTTCCTCTGGTCGCTCTACGCGCTGTTCCTCGGCGACGCGGGCCGGCCCGGCATGCGGCACCCGTTCGAGCTCACGGTCTCCCACTCGGCCGGTGCCGACGCGATCTACCTGGAGGTCGCCGCCGGGGTGACGGTGTTCATCCTGGCAGGCCGCTACTTCGAGGCGCGCGCCAAGCGCCGGGCCGGGGCCGCACTGCGCGCGCTGCTCTCCCTCGGTGCCAAGGATGCCGCGGTATTGGCGGCCGACGGCACCGAGCACCGCGCGCCCGTCGACCGGCTGGCCGTCGGCGACACGATCCTCGTCCGGCCCGGCGAGAAGGTCGCCGCCGACGGGGTCGTGCTCGACGGCACGTCCGCGGTCGACGTCAGCATGCTCACCGGCGAGCCGATGCCCGTCGACCTCGGCCCGGGCGACCCGGTCGTCGGCGGCTGCGTCAACACGTCCGGGCGCCTGGTCGTGCGGGTGAGCCGGACCGGCGCCGACACGCAGCTGGCCCAGATGGCGCGGCTCGTCGAGGAGGCGCAGAGCGGCAAGGCCGACGTGCAGCGCCTCGCCGACCGGGTCGCCGGCGTGTTCGTGCCGATCGTGATCGCCCTCGCCGTGGGCACGCTCGGCTTCTGGCTCGGCACCGGCGGCTCGGCGGCCTCGGCGTTCACCGCGGCGGTCGCGGTGCTGATCATCGCCTGCCCCTGCGCGCTCGGCCTGGCGACGCCGACGGCCCTGCTCGTCGGCACCGGGCGCGGCGCCCAGCTGGGCATCCTGATCCGCGGCCCGGAGGTCCTCGAGTCGACCCGTCGCGTCGACACCGTCCTGCTCGACAAGACCGGCACCGTCACCACCGGCCGCATGTCCGTCCTGTCGGTCCACGGCGACCCGTCCTCGCTGCGGCTCGCCGCCGCGGTCGAGCACGCCTCCGAGCACCCGATCGCGCGCGCCGTCGCGGCCGCGGTGCCGGCCTCGGCCCGGCCGGCCGTCGCGTCGTTCTCCAGCCACGCCGGCCACGGGGTCAGCGGCATCGTCGAGGACCGGACCGTCTGGGTCGGCCGCCCGTCGTTCCTGGCCGCACAAGGCCTGACGCCGTTCTCCGATGCCACGCCTCCCACCGCGCCTCCCACCGCGCCTCCCACCACGCCTCCCACCACGCCTCCCACCAGGACGGCCGCCACCCCTTCCACTGCAACGGCCGCCGTACCCGCCACCGCGACGGCCGTCATGGCCTCCCCCGCGACGGACACCGCGACGGACGCTGCGACGGACACTGCGCCATCCAGAGTGGCGGACCGGGCGCCTTCGGCCGGGACGGTCGTCGGTGTCGGCTGGGACGGGGCCGTGCGGGGGTTGATCGAGGTCGGTGACACCGTCAAGCCGTCGTCGGCCGCCGCCGTACGCCGGATCCGCGACCTCGGGCTCCGCCCTGTCCTCCTCACCGGCGACGCCGCCCCGGTGGCGCACGCGGTGGCCGCGGAGGTCGGCATCGACGAGGTCATCGCGGAGGTCCTACCCGCCGGCAAGCTCGACGTCGTCCGCCGCCTCCAGGCCGAGGGCCGCGTCGTGGCGATGGTCGGCGACGGGGTCAACGACGCGGCCGCCCTCGCCCAGGCCGACCTGGGCCTGTCGATGGGCACCGGCACCGACGCCGCGATCGAGGCCGGCGACCTCACCCTGGTCCGCGGCGACCTGACCGCCGTCCCCGACGCGATCCGCCTCGCCCGGCGCACCCTGGCCACGATCAAGGGCAACCTGTTCTGGGCGTTCGCCTACAACATCGCCGCGGTCCCCCTCGCCGCCGCGGGCCTGCTCAACCCGATGATCGCCGGCGGCGCCATGGCGCTGAGCTCGGCCTTCGTCGTCGCGAACAGCCTGCGCCTGCGCCGCTTCACCCCGACCCGTCCCGCCGGGACACTCTCCCCGGCAGGCTGACCGGGCGCCCGCCCCGGGTGCCCGGTTACGATTGAGGATGGAGCAACTCTTCCAGCGCTACATCCACGCCGGCGCCTTCTCCCGCGACCCGGACGCCCTGGCCGCCCTCTTCACCCCCGACGGCATCCTCGAGGCGCCGCTCGTCCCGCCCGCCGGCCCGTACCCACACCGTCTCGAGGGCCGCGACGCGATCCGCGCCGGCATGGCCGCCTGGTATGCAAGACCGGCCGCCCCAACCCCCGCCGTCGACGTCGCACGGTCGCGCTACGTCCTGCACGCCACCGCCGACCCTGACGTCTTCATCGCCGAGATCGACACCGCGTTCACCGACGCGGGCGGCATGTCCCTGGTCCAGATCTTCCGCGTCCGCGACGGCCGGATCGCCCACCTGCGCGACTACTTCACGCTCTGAAAGTCGCCGCGACGAACTGGAAGGGAGAGCCCGGAGGCCCCCCTTCCCACGTCATGGGCTACTCGGCGGTGAAGGTGACCCGCCGGCGACGGCGCAGGGTGGCGACCAGGGCGGCGCCACCAACCACGAGGGCGGCGCCCGTGCCGACCAGGGGCAGCGTGCTGCTGGATCCGGTCACCGGCAGGCTCGGGCTGGGGGACGCGGACGGCGTCGCCGGCTTCGAGGCGGACGGGGTCGGCGACGGGGTGGCGGACTTCGACGGCGACGGGGAGGGCGACGGGCACGGGCCGGTCAGCGACACCCAGCCGCTCGCGACGTCGGCGCCGAAGCCGTCGGCCCACTTGGCCTTGTACGTGATCTTGACCTTGGTGGCGGGGCGATCGACGACCGAGGTGAACGAGACCTGGGTGAGCGGGTTGCCGGTGCTGGCGGCGATCGTCGTGGGGACCTGGGTGGTCGACAGGACGGTCGTGGCGTTCTGGTCGAGCACCAGCTTGAGATCACTGAGCGTGACGATCGCGTTGTAGTCGTTGGTCAGCTTCCAGGTGACCTCGTACTTGCCGCCGACGGAAACGCACTCGGCGGAGCCGGACGCCCCCGATGCGTGCGCACTGGCGGGCGAAGCGAACATGGTCGATAGCCCAACGGCCACGGTCGCGGCGGCGGTGCCGATCGCGACCCTCCTGAACAGCGTGTTTTCCACGACGACTCCAACCTTACGAAACTTGACGTCCGACAACATAAGACCGAGGCGGGCGGGAGCGACAGCCGTTGTGGGGCAGGAAATTTGGAACTGGTCCGGGTTTGGGCGATTCATCCGGGAAAATACTTTTGATCGATGAAATTCGTCGTGACAGAGGGCGATCGGGCAGGTGGAGATGCGCTACCACCCTTACGCTGACGAGGCATGAGACGGGGTTACGCACTGCTCGCGCTGATCATGCTCACCGCCTGCTCCACAAAGGACGCACCGCCGGCGTCGCCGGCCGCGACGGCGGCACAAGGCAAGGGCGATCACACCCTGACCGTCACCGTCGGTGACAAGGAGCGCACGTTCCAGCTCCACGTGCCGCCGGGGTACGACCCGGCGCGCACCATGCCCGCGGTCGTCGCGCTGCACCACAAACCCGGCAGCGGCGCCACGATGCGGGAGCTGACCGGGTTCGACGCGAAGGCCGACGCGGAGGGCTTCCTCGTCGCGTACCCGGAGGGCGTCGGCGGGCAGTTCAACGCGTTCGGCTGCTGCGGGGTGCAGGACGACGTCGGCTTCGTCAAGGCCGTCGCCGCGCTGCTCGTCGAGCGGTGGCACGCCGACCCCGGCCGGGTGTTCCTCGCCGGCGTCTCCAACGGCGCCGACCTGAGCTACCGTGCCGCGGTCGAGGCGCCGGGCGTGTTCGCCGCGATCGGCGCGGTCAGCGGCGGCTTCGCCGGCGGCCGGACCGAGGCGGCGGACTACCGGCCGGCGGCCCCGGTGTCGGTGGTGACCCTCATCGGCGCCGCAGACCCGCAGGCCGCCACCTTCACGACCGGCGTCGACACCTGGCGCCAGCGCCTCGGCTGCGAGGCACCGAAGGAGACGAGCCCGGCACCGGGCGTACACGGGACGACGACGCGATGCGGGGACGGCAGCGACGTGCAGGCCTACGTCATCGACAGCGGTGCACACGCGTGGTTCGGCGCGACCGTGGGCGAGCTCAAGGCGCCGGGGCAGATCGGGGCGACCGACACGCTGTGGAGATTTTTCGTGGCGCACCCGCGACGCTGATGATGGTCGCCATGAGGACGATGCTCGACTTCCTGTCCGGCCTGCCCGAGCCGCGGCTGGCCGAGCTCGCCGCCGTCCACCTGCCCGACGGGCCGGCGCCGCGCGGGGCGAAGGCCCTCAAGGAGTTCGCGGCGCTGCTGCTGGAGCCCGCCACGGTGACGGCGACGGTCGCCGCGCTCAGCCTGCCGGAGCTGCAGGTCGCCGAGGCGCTGTCGCTGCGCGCCGCCGGCACCCGCCGCGCCGACCTCGCCGGGCTGCTGGGCGTGGCCGGGCACGACGCCGACCTCGGCATGGTGCTGGGACGGCTGGAGTGGCACGCGCTCGCCTGGCCCGACGGCGACTGGATCCGCACCGCGCCGATCCACGAGGTGATCGTCGGCGGCTACGGCTTCGGCCCGTCGGCCCGCCTGGAGCTCGTGCAGCTGCCGCTGGACCGGCTGCAGCGCATGGCGTACAACCTCGACGCGCCCGTCGGCCGGGACCGCACGTCGCTGCTCGGCGCGGTCTGCGCCGCCCTCGCCGACGCGTCGACCGTCCGCGCGAAGTTCGCCCAGGCGCCGGAGGCCACCAAGGACCTGCTGCTGTCGCTGGCCGAGGACGACCCGTACTTCTTCGACCCGCGGCAGATGGGCGCGCTGCGCACCAACCGGTCCACGCCGCTGCGGTGGGCCGTCGACCACGGGCTGCTGATGTGGAACCCCGTCGGCATGGCCGCGGTGCTGCCGAGCGAGGTCGGCGTCGTGCTGCGGGAGGGCTTCCGCGCCGACTTCGACCCGGCGCCGCCGCTGCAGGTGCCGGTCGAGGTCAGCGTCGAGATGGTCGAGCGCGACGGCGCCGCCGCGGTCCGGGGCGCGCTCGCGCACGTCACCGCCCTGCTGGAGGCGTGCGGCCGGGCGCCGGTGCCGATGCTGAAGGACGGCGGGATCGGCCTGCGGGAGCTGCGCCGGCTCGGCAAGGCGCTCGGCGGCGACGAGACCGGCATGCGGCTGTGGCTCACGCTCGCCGCCGTCACCGGACTGATCGGCGTGACGGACAACCGGATCGCGCCGTCGGCGTACTACGACGACTGGTTGAAGCTCGACCCGCCCGCGCAGTACGGCGAGCTGCTCACCGCCTGGCTGGTCATGGACGCGATCCCGCTGGACCCGCAGGTGCCGGTGCTGCTGCGGACCGAGCGCGACGAGGCCGTGAGCATCCTGCGGCGCAGCCTCGTCTCGTTGCTCAACGGCCTGCCGGGCGGCTACGCGCTGCCGTCGCTGGACGGGGTCAACGCGCTGCAGATGTACATGCGGCCGCTGCTCACCGGGGCGGACGCCGAGGAGGCGTACCCGACGACGGCCATGCTGTGGCGGGAGCTGGAGCTGATGGGGCTGGGCGCCCTGCACGCGCCGACCGCCCTGTGCCGGGCCCTCGCCGCCGAGGCCGGCCTGGACGGCACCCCGCAGCGGCCCGTGCTGCGGGCCGAGCTGGAGCGGCTCATCCCGGCCGCGCAGCGCACGGTGCTGCTGCAGAGCGACCTGACCGCCGTCGCGACCGGGGCGCCGGCGCCGCAGCTCGCCGCGTTCCTCGACCTCGCCGCCGACCGGGAGTCCCGCGGCGGCGGGCACACCTGGCGCTTCTCGGAGGCGTCGGTGCGCCGCGCGTTCGACACCGGCGCGACGGCCGACGAGCTTCTCGCGTCGCTGCGCGAGACGGCGACCGGCGGGCGGGTCCCACAGCCGCTGCAGTACCTGGTCACCGACCTCGCCCGCCGGCACGGGGCGCTGCGGGTCCGCCCGGTCGCGTGCGTGCTGCGCAGCGACGACCCGACGCTGCTCGCGGAGCTGCCGCGGGTGAAGAGCCTCGCCAGGCTGGGGCTGACCGAGCTCGCCCCGACCGTCTACGCCAGCGTCCTGCCGGTGGCGGAGACCCTGGCGGCGCTGCGGGCGGCCGGCTACGCCCCGGCGGGCGAGCACGCCGACGGCACGATCGCCTTCGACAAGATCACCAGATTCAGGACAGGTCCTGACCGCAACGCCGACTAGCGTGACCCGGTGTGATCCTCACGAAGCGGCAGCTCAACCGCACCTACCTGCAGCGCCAGCTGCTGACGACGCCCGACGGCGAACCCGATCCACGCCCGGTCGACGAGATCGTGGCGCACCTCGTCGCGGTGCAGGCGCAGGAGGTCGACGCGCCCTACGTCGGCCTGTGGACCCGGACCCGCCGGGCACGGCACGAGGATCTCGTCGAGGCGCTCACCGACCGCCGGGTCGTGCGCGCCGGGCTGCTGCGGCGCACCCAGCACCTGACCACCGGCACCGACTACCGCTGGCTGCGGCCCATGCTCAAGCAGCGGCTGGGGGCGGGCGGGCTGTCGCCGTTCGCCAAGGAGTTCGCCGGGCTGGACATCGCCGACATCGGCGCGGCCGGGCGCGACATCCTGCGCGGCCAGGCCATGACCCGGCCCAAGCTGGCGAAGGCGCTCGGCGAGCGGTTCCCCGGCCGCAAGGGGATCGCCCTGGCCTGGGTCGTGCAGTTCCAGGAGAACCTGGTGCACCCGCCGCCGTCCGGGGTCTGGCGCCGCCGCGGGCACGTGACCTGCGCGCTCGCCGAGGACTGGCTGGGCGGGCCGATGGAGCAGCGGCCGGACGTGTGGACGCTGCTGCGGCGGTACCTCGCCTCGTGCGGCCCGGCGAGCGTCGCGGACCTGCAGAACTGGTCGGGGATGAAGCGGCTCCGCGACGACGTCGAGGCGCACCGGCACCGGCTGCGGGTCCACCGCGACGAGCGCGGGCAGGAGCTGTTCGACCTGCCGGACCTGCCGGTGTGCGGCGGCGACGAGGAGCCGCCGGTGCGCTTCCTGCCGGAGTTCGACAACCTGGTGCTCAGTCACGAGGACCGCACCCGGATCATCGCCGACGAGGACCGCGCGAAGGTCTGCCCGGGCTATTCGATGGTCCACCCCACCTTCCTGGTCGACGGGTTCGTCGCGGGCATCTGGTCGGTGACGGCCGAGGCCCTGACCGTCTCGCCGTTCCGCCGGCTGACCGATGACGATGCGGCGTCGGTACTGGCCGAGGCCGGCCGACTGAAGGCGTTCCTTCAGGTCGACGTCACGGTGCGCCTCGACCAGAGCTGACCGGCCAGCCTGGCGGCGCCCAGGGCGGGGTCATGGGCGGTGCCGACCTCCACGCCACGGTCGTGCAGGGCGTCCAGCACCCCCGCCCGGACGGGCGTCGGCCCGGTGAGCAGCCCTCCCGCCAGTACCACCGCCGCATCAGGGGCATCGAGGGCGTCGAGCGTGCGGAGCAGCCGGTCCACGCCCTCGGCCACGATCGCGGCGGCGGCCGGGTCACCGTCGGCGGCGAACTCGCACACGACCGGGGCGAGCGCGGCGAACGACCCGAGCGGCAGCCGCTGCGCCCAGTGCACGAGGTCGTCGGCGGACGTGACGCCGGCGTGCAGCGCCACCCGGACGGCGAGCCCCGACGACGACCAGTGCCGCGCCGCGTGCCGGACCGCCTGCAGGCCCAGCCAGAGGCCGGAGCCCTCGTCGCCGAGCAGCCAGCCGAGGCCGTCGGCGGCGCGCACGACCTCCGTGCCGTCGATCAGCGCCGCGACCGCCCCGGTGCCGGCGATCAGCACGGCGCCCCGGTCCGCGGTGGACCCCGCGGCGTAGGCGGTCACCGCGTCGGCGACCACGGGGACCGGGCAGGTCAGGCCGATGGCCGCCCACTGGTCGGCGAAGCCGGCGGCGACGCCGGGATCAGCGAGGATGCTGACCCCGGCGACTCCCACCACGCCCGCGACGACCCCACCCGGATCGTGCGGGCCGAGTGCCTCGCGGACCGCCGCGCCGATCGCAACCGCGGCCGCCGACCCGACAGCGGACGGGTTGCCGGCACCTGCCGCCCCGCGCCCCAGGACCGTCCCGTCGGCCGAGGTGACGACCGCTTTGGAGGCCGTACCGCCGGCATCGACCCCGAGGATGAGCACCATGGCGATGATGGAAACATAGAAAATGCTTATTGACTAGAAGTTGAAGTGGTCGTAATTTTCATCGCCAAGACGGGACGATGAAAAGGATGACCGTAGTGACCGGTGAGAGCGGCGGGCTGCTGGGGCGGCTGCGCATCGAGGGGCCGACCATGCCGGATGCCCTCGGGAAGATCGCGGAGACCATCCTCAACGACCCCGAGACCGCGGCGCACGCCAGCATCGTCGACCTCGCCGAGCGGTCGGGCACCTCCACGGCGACCGTGACCCGGTTCAGCCGCACGCTCGGCTTCAAAGGCTACGCCAACCTGCGGGTCGCCATCGCGACCGAGACCGGCCGCGCCGAGCAGGCCCGCTGGGAGACCGACATCAGCGGCGACATCGCGCCCGACGACCCCCTCGACGGGGTGCTCGACGTGATCACCGCCGCGGACACCAGGGCGATCCAGGCGACCGCCGCCGGTCTCGACGTCGCGCAGGTCGAGCGGGTCGCCGCGGCGATCGCCGGCGCCGGGCGGGTCGAGATCTTCGGGCTGGGCAGCAGCGGCACCGCCGGCCGGGAGATGGCCTTCCGGCTGGAGCGCATCCGCGTCCCGGTCTGGTACCGGTCGGACAGTCACACCGCGCTGACCAACGCCGCGCTGCTCGGCCCCGGCGACGTCGCGATCGGCCTGTCGCACTCCGGCCGCACCCGCGAGGCGATCGAGACCCTCGCCGAGGCCGCCGACCACGGCGCGCTGACGGTGGCGGTGACGTCGTTCGGCCGCTCGCCGCTCGCCGAGGTCGCCGACGTGGTGCTCACGACGTCGGTCCACGAGACCACCTTCCGCGTCGCGGCCCTCTCCGCACTGCACTCGCAACTGCTGGTCCTGGACCTCATCTACGTGGCGGTCGCGCAGCGCACCTATGAACGGACCGCCGAGGCCCTGGAGCTCACGGTGCGCGCTGTGGACGCGCACCGGGTGCCCGACACGAACAGCAACCGCAAGCGACCACGGAGGGAAAAGCCGCTGTGACCAGCATCAGAAGTGGGGACTACGTCGAGGTGATCCGCGCCGCCATCGACCGGGTCACCAGCACGCAGGGCGAGAAGGTGGCGCACGCCGCCGACCTGATGACCGCCACGCTGCAGGCCGGCGGGGTGATCCAGGCGTTCGGCTGCGGGCACTCCGAGGCCCTGGCGATGGAGATCGCCGGCCGCGCCGGAGGGCTCGTGCCGACCAACAGGATCGCCCTACGCGACATCGTCCTCTACGGCGGCGACCCGTCGACCGTCCTCGCCGACCCGCAGCTGGAGCGCACGCCGAGCGTCGCGCACCGGCTCTACGACCTCGCCCCCGTCAAGCCCGACGACACCTTCGTCATCGCCTCCAACTCCGGCGTCAACGGCGCCGTGGTGGAGATGGCGCAGCTCGTCAAGCAGCGCGGGCACGCCCTCATCGCGATCACGTCGCTCGAGCACTCCTCGCGCGTCGACTCGCGGCACGAGAGCGGCATGAAGCTCAGCGACTTCGCCGACGTGGTCCTCGACAACGGGGCACCCTACGGCGACGCGTCGCTGCCCCTGCCGGGCGGCGGCGCGGTCGGCGCCGTCTCCTCGATCACCGCGGCCCTGCTGGCCCAGCAGATCGTCACCGAAGTGGTGGCGCGGCTGCTGGCACTCGGCGTCACGCCGCCGGTCTACCTGTCCGACAACGTTCCAGGCGGGCGGGAGCACAACGCAGCACTCGAAGCGCGGTACGCCGGGCGCATCCGGCGTACCGCTTAGGAGAGAAGGCCCAGTCATGAACCCATCACCCTTCGCCCAACCGTACCCGACAAGACGGACCGTCCTGCGTGCGGCGGTCACCGCGGGAGCCACGCTCCCGCTGCTCAGCGCGTGTGTGACCAGCGGCAAGGACAGCGACGCCAAGGCCGAGACCGGCGCCAAGAGCTCCACCAACCCGCTCGGTGTGAAGGAGGACGCGCCGCTGGAGGTCGTCATCTTCAAGGGCGGCTACGGCGACGACTACGCGAAGAAGGCCGAGGGCCTGTACACGTCCAAGTACCCGAAGGCCACGATCGACCACAAGGGCATCCAGAAGGTCGGCGAGGCGCTGCAGCCGCGCTTCGTCGCCAACACCCCGCCGGACGTCGTGGACAACACCGGCGCCGGCCGCCTCGACCTCGCCACGCTCGTCGGCGCGAAGCAGCTGTCGGACCTCAAGGACCTGCTGGAGGCGCCGTCGTTCGACGACCCGGCGGTCAAGGTCAAGGACACGCTGCTGCCGGGCGTCATCGAGGACGGCACCTTCGACGGCTCGACGCTCGTGCTCAACTTCACCTACACCGCGTGGGGTCTCTGGTACAGCAAGCCGCTCTTCGCCAGCAAGGGCTGGACGTACCCGAAGACCTGGGACGAGATGATGGCGCTCTGCGCCACGATCAAGGCCGCGGGCATCGCCCCCTGGACCTACCAGGGCAAGTACCCCGAGTACATGAACGACCCGCTGCTGACCATGGCGGCGAAGACCGGCGGCACCGACCTGCTCAAGGCCGTGGACAACCTGCAGCCGAACGCCTGGAAGTCCGACGCGTTCAAGGCCGCCGCCGAGGCGTTCGCCGAGCTCGCCGCGAAGGGCTACATCATGGCGGGCTCGGAGGCGCTGTCGCACACCGAGTCGCAGGCCGCGTGGTGCCAGGGCAAGGCCGCGTTCATCCCCTGCGGCTCCTGGCTCGAGGCCGAGCAGAAGGACGTCGCGCCCAAGGGCTTCGACATGGTGATGGGCGCCGTGCCGGCCCGCACCGCCTCGGACAAGATGGGCGGCGCGGCGATCCAGGCCGCCAGCAGCGAGGCCTTCATCGTGCCGGCCAAGGCCAAGAACGTCGCCGGCGGCATGGAATACCTGCGGATCCTGTTCTCGAAGCAGTCGGCGAAGAGCTTCGCCGAGAGCGCCGGCACGCTGCCCGCGGTCGTCGGCGCCACCGACGGGCTCACCCTGTCCAGCGGTCTGGACTCCACCAGCGCCGCGGTCAAGGCCGCCGGCAAGGAGGCCTTCACGTTCCGCTTCCGCACCTGGTACGCGCCGCTGGCCAAGGCCGTCGACGACGCCACCGGCGAGCTGATCAACAAGCGGGCCACGCCGGCCGAGTGGGCCGACCGCATCCAGAAGGCCGCCGACGCCATCGCCAAGGACAGCTCCGTCAAGAAGTACACCCGCTGATGAAACACGGTCGGCTCCGGTTCCTCATCGGTGCGCTGGCGCCGGCGCTGGTGCTGCACGTCATCTTCGTGCTGTCACCGTATGGGCAGGCGTTCTACCTCTCGCTCACCGACTGGACCGGCGTGGCCGGCGAGGCGCACTTCGTCGGGGCGGGCAACTACGCCCGCCTCGGCGGCGACTCTCTCTTCCTGGACGCCGTGCGCAACAACGCGGTGATGCTGATCTGCGTGCCCCTGGTGACCATCGCGCTGGGTCTGTTCCTGGCCAGCATGCTGCACCTCGGCGGGAGCAGCGGCCGGTCGTCCATCCGCGGGGCGGGCGTCTATCAGATCGTCTACTTCTTCCCGCAGCTGCTGTCCCTCGTGGTCGTCGCGGTGCTGTGGGGGTTCGTCTACAACCCGACCAACGGCCTGCTCAACGGGGGGCTGCGGGCGGTCGGCCTGGACGGGCTGGCCCGCAGCTGGCTGGGCGATCCGCAGCTGGCACTGCCGGCGGTGATGGCGGTGCTGATCTGGTCGTCGGTGGGCTTCTACATGGTGCTGTTCAGCGCGGCGATCGACAGCATCCCGAAGGAGCTCTTCGAGGCGGCGCTGCTCGACGGTGCCGGCCGATGGGCGACCTTCCGCAAGGTGACGCTGCCGCTGGTCCGCGACACCGTGCAGGTCGCGTTCGTCTACCTGAGCATCGGGGCGCTGGACGGGTTCGCGGTCGTGCAGGTCATGACCGCGGGGCCGGGCGGCCCCGACGGCGCGACCGAGGTCATCGGGCTCTCGCTCTACCGCAACGCCTTCACCTACGGCAAGTTCGGCTACGCCTCCGCGATGGGGGTCACCCTGTTCTTCGCCACCCTGACCCTCGCCGTGCTCGCGCTGCGCTCGGGACGTAAAGAACGGTTGGAACTGTCGTGAAGCGCTTTCCGGTACACCTGGCGATGCTGGCGTGGGGCGTCGTCACCGCGCTGCCGCTGCTGTGGGCGATCGTCAGCTCCTTCAAGAAGGACAACGACATCCTCAACAGCCCCTGGTCGCTGCCCACGGATCCGCAGTGGGGCAACTGGGCCAGGGCGTGGAGCCAGGCGAACATCGGCAGGTACTTCTTCAACAGCCTGATCGTGGTGGGCGGGGGCGTGCTGCTCACGATGCTGCTCGGCTCGCTGGTCGCCTACGCCCTGGCGCGCTACGACTTCCGCGGCAACCGGTTCATCTACTACGTGTTCGTCGCGGCCATGTTCTTCCCCGTGTTCCTGGCCCTGGTGCCGCTGTTCTTCGTCGTGCAGCAGCTCGGTCTGCTCGGCACCTACCAGGGGCTGATCCTGGTCTACGCCGCGTACGCGGTGCCCTTCACGGTCTTCTTCCTGCACGCGTTCTTCAAGACGCTCCCCACGGAGGTGGCGGAGGCGGCGTTCCTGGACGGCTGCTCGCACGGCGCGGTGTTCTTCCGCGTCATGCTGCCCATGGCCCGTCCCGGTCTCGTCGCCGTCGGCATCTTCAACTTCCTCGGGCTCTGGAACCAGTACCTGCTCCCCCTGGTCCTCAACCCCGACCCAGATCGGTATGTCCTGGCGCAGGGTTTGGCCGCCCTGTCGGTCAGTCAGGGGTATCGCAGCGACTGGAGCGGTCTGTTCGCCGGTCTCACCATCGCAATGCTGCCGGTGCTCATCGCCTACGTCGCGTTCCAACGGCACATCCGAGCCGGTATGACCGCCGGCGCGGTCAAGTAAGGTCCGTCAAACTCCTTTCCCTTCAAGGAGGACTGTGCCCATGTCCATTGGCAAGCGTCGATCTCTGGCAACCGTCGCGGCCGGCGTCGCGCTGCTCGGTGCGGGAGGTGCCGTGGCCGTCACCGCGGCCACCGTCGGCACCGCCGCGGCCGCGGCGAACAACTGTGGCTACCTGTTCGACGACTTCAACTACAGCTCGTCGTCGGACCCCACGCTGACCAGTCACGGGTGGGTGCCGCGCACCTACGCCGGCGGTCCCGGCGTGCCCGGCGCGACCTGGTCGGCCAACAGCATCACCTTCCCGACCAACGGCGGTCAGAAGGTGCTCCAGCTGCAGGCCTCCACCGACGGCACCGGCGGCGGCACCAACCAGGCCGAGCTGTACTCCTCGCAGAAGCGCTACCTCGAAGGCACCTACGCGAGCCGGGTCCGCTTCACCGACACGCCCGTCAGCGGCAACGACGGCGACCACATCAACGAGACGTTCTTCACCATCAGCCCGCTCAACGGTGACCTCGACCCCACCTACAGCGAGCTGGACATCTCGGAGTACCTGCCGAACGGCGGCTGGGGCGAGCAGGGTCCGATCAACTACCAGACGACCTGGTACACCTACCGCAACGAACCCTGGTTCGCCGACAACGTCCACTCGGAGCAGCGGCGCAGCTTCGACGGGTGGCACGACCTGGTGGTCACCGTCGCGAACGGGCACGTCATCTACTACATCGACGGCGTCCAGATGGGCGACCACTCCGGCAAGTTCTACCCCCGCCAGACGATGACCATCAACTGGAACCTCTGGTTCATCGACACGGCGGCACACACCGGTGGGATGTCGACCTACATCCAGCAGGTCGACTGGGTCCTGTTCGCCAAGAACCAGGTGCTCACGCCGGCGCAGGTGACCAGCCAGGCGGGCGCGTACCGCTCGGCCGGCAACGCCTTCACCGACACGGTCGACTCGGCCGGTCCGTGCGTGACGCCGACCGGCTCGGCCACGCCCACCACCTCCGCGTCACCGTCCAAGTCCCCGTCGGCGTCGCCGTCGGTCTCCACCCCTCCGGCCACCAGCTGCAACGCCGCCCCGGAGTGGTCGATCGGCGCCGTCTACAACACGGGCCAGACCGTGAAGCACGAGAAGAGCAAGTACGGCGACCCGAACGGCCCCGCCTCGGGCCAGGGCAAGCACCTGTGGCGCGCCAAGTGGTGGACGCAGGGCTCCGAACCCGGCTGGACCGCCAACTGGGAAGACCTCGGCCACTGCTGAGTTAGGTACGCGGCAGGGCGGGCACCGAACGCCGGTGTCCGCCCTGCCGTGTCGGTCGGCACGGCGCTCACCCCGGCCGGCGCCCGCTAGACGCCGCTCGCCCGGTCCAGCAGGAGGGCGCGTTCGCGCTCGTTGCGGGTCATCGACGCGGCTCGCTCCAGCTCGGCCCTCGCCTCGTCCCGGCGGCCGAGCTTGAGCAGGAAGTCGGCGCGGACGGTGGGCAGGAGGTGATAGCCACGCAGCGACGGCTCCTCCAGCAGCGGGTCGAGGACGGCCAGGCCGGCCGCGGGGCCGTCGGCCATGGAGACGGCGACGGCACGGTTCAGCTCGACGACCGGGGACGGGGGCAGCTCGGCGTACAGGGCGGCGATGCGGTGCCAGTCGGTGTCGGCGGCCGTGGCGGCGCGGGCGTGGCAGGCGGCGATCGCGGCCTGGAGAGTGTACGTGCCGCCGCCGAGGCTCTCCGCGGTCGACAGGGCGGCCAGGCCGCGGCTGATGAGGAGCCGGTCCCAGCGCGAGCGGTCCTGCTCCAGCAGCACGATCGGCTCGCCGGACGGGCCGGTGCGGGCCGCGGAGCGGGAGGCCTGGATCTCCATGAGCGCGAGCAGGCCGTGGACCTCGGGCTCGGCCGGCATCAGGCCGGCCAGGACGCGGCCGAGACGCATCGCCTCCTCGCACAGCGCCGGGCGCATCCAGTCGTCGCCGGCCGTGGCGGAGTAGCCCTCGTTGAAGATGAGGTAGATGACCTCCAGGACGGAGCCGAGCCGCGCCGCGCGGTCGGCGCCGGTGGGCAGCTCGAAGGGCACCCGCGCGTCGGCGAGGGTCTTCTTGGCCCGGCTGATGCGCTGGCCGGCGGTCGCGCCCGGGACGAGGAAGGCGCGGGCGATCTCGTCGGTGGACAGGCCGCCGAGCACGCGCAGGGTCAGCGCCACCCGGGACTCGGCGGTGAGCGCCGGGTGGCAGGCGGTGAAGATCAACCGGAGGAGGTCGTCCTCGATGGTGTCCTCGCCGATGGCCTCGAACTCGTCCTCGGCGGTGTCGGGGTGCAGCAGGTCGGGCATCCGGGCCTCGAACCGCTCCCGGCGCCTGATCTGGTCGATCGCCCGCCGTTTCGCGGTCGTCATCAGCCAGGCGCCGGGGTTGCGCGGCACGCCCTCGGCCGGCCACTGCTCCAGCGCCGCCAGGAGGGCGTCCTGGGCCAGCTCCTCGGCGAGGCCGACGTCACCGACCATGCGTGCGACCCCGGCGATGACCCTGGCCGCCTCGATCCGCCAGACCGCCTCGATCGCCTGGTGGGTGTCCGCTCGCGTCACGGCACCAACGTAGCGTCAGCCGAAGTCGGCCACCTTGCGGACCTCGACCTCGATCTCGATCTCGTCGAACAGCGCGGTGAAGCGCTGCGCCCACTCCACGGCCTCGGCGTGGTCGCGGACCTGCAGGATCGCGAACCCGGCGATGACCTCCTTCGCCTCGGCGAACGGCCCGTCGACCACGGTCTGCGTGCCGTTTTTGGCGCGGATCACCGCGGCGCCCTCCGAGCTCGGCCGCAGTCCCTCGGCCGCGAGCAGCACGCCCGCCTTGTTCACCTCGGTCATGAACCCGCCCATCCGGGCCAGGAACTCGGGCGTCGGCGACCAGGCGGCCGGGTCGGCGTCGTTGACCTTGTGCATCAGCATGTAGCGCATCGTGGATCTCCCTTGTCGTGGTCCAGCAACTGTCAACGCGTCGAACGGCGGCCGCGGTTTTCGACACCGGCGCCGAACGAGAGTTCCGCCGCCGCGTCGCCGACCTCGCGGCGCAGGATCGGGTCGAGGGAGCGCTCGGCGAGCATGACCGAGGCGAGCCGTCGCGACCGGCCGGCGTACCGGGGAAACGCCTGCCGCACGATGAGCTTCGCGAACAGCTGGTAGCGGCCGGACACCATCGCGGGCGCGTCGGCGAAGAAGCGCTCCACATAGGGGTCGGTGAGCTCCTCCTGGCCGTGCTGCCAGAAGCCGGCCGCGGCGGCCATCGCGATCCCGGCCCGCTCGTCGCGCACGATCAGCTCCCACGCCTCCGCCTTCGCGTCCGCGTCGGGCAGGGCGGCGTGGCACCTGGCGGCCTTCTCGGCGCCGCGGGTGCCGGGGTCGCGCCGGGACTCCGCGGTGACGTCGGCCGCGGACGCGGCGCCGAGCGCGGCGAGCCGGGCGAGCGCGTCCCAGCGCAGGTCCTGGCTGACGACGAGGCCCGTGGCGCCGGTGGGCGCGGGCAGCAGCGGCGACGACGCGGGCGCCGCCACGCCGGTGAGCACCGAGACCGGTGTGGGGGCGAGCCAGTCGGCGAGCGTCGGGACGTGCGGCGGCCCGGCGACCGTCGTCAGCGCGGTCGCGAGCGCGACCTGCCGCCCGCTGCCCGGCGCCGCCGCCGACAGGGCCGCGGCGCAGATCGCGGCGAGCGGGCCGAAGTCGACGAGCCCGCGCCGGGCGAGGTCGTCCCGGGCATACGCGAGGACCTCGACCAGCACACTCGTCTCCGGCTCGCCGGCCAGCGCGGCCTCCAGCAGGGTGAGGAACGCCTCGGGGGACAGCTCGCCCTCGCCGGCGGCGTCCATCGCCGCGGTCCACAGCAGCGCACGCGCGTGGGAGTCGGCGATCGCGGGCAGGACGGACGGCAGCGCCGCGAGGCTGGCGGGGTCGAGGAGCACCTTCGCGTAGGTGTCGTCGACGAGCAGCACACCGCCCGGCGGCAGGCCGGACCGCCCGTCCACCGCGACGGACCCGCCGTCGAGGGTGACCGGGGCGTCCCGGACGCGTGCGCCGTGACTGTCGTACACCGTGATCCGGAACCGGTGCGGGCGCAGCGGCGCGCCGGTCTGCTCGACGGTCAGGCCCGACGGCCCGGGCAGCGGGCGCAACGTGTTGAACCCGGTGCTGCGCAGCCACAGGTCGGCCCAGCCGTCGAGGTCGGTGCCCGCCACCGAGCCCAGCACGGCGAGGAAGTCGGCGAGGCCGGCGTTGCCGAAGCGGAACCGCTCGAAGTAGGCGCGGAGCCCGGCGAGGAACACGTCGTCGCCGAGGAGCGCCGACAGCTGCCGCAGCGCCGCGGCGCCCTTGGCGTAGGAGATGCCGTCGAAGTTGAGGAACGCGGCGGCGGTGTCGGCGACGTCGTCGGGCGCGACCGGGTGCGTGGAGGGCCGCCGGTCGGCGAGCATGCCCCAGCGCTCGCGCCACGCCGCGAAGTCCGCGGCGGCACCGGGGTGGCGGCCGGTCTCGGCGGCGACCCGCCACCCCATCAGCTCGGCGAACGCCTCGTTGAGCCAGATGTCGTCCCACCACCTCAGGGTGACGAGGTCGCCGAACCACATGTGCGCCAGCTCGTGCGCCATGACCACGAAGCGGCGCAGCCGGTCGTAGTCGGTGGCCACGGTCCGGAAGAGGAACTCCTCCTTGAACGTGACCAGGCCCGGGTTCTCGACCGCGCCGCCCGGGAAGTCGGGGATGAACGCCTGGTCGTACTTGCCGAACGCGTACCGCACGCCGAAGAGCTCGTGGTAGCGGTCGAGGTTCGCGGCCGTGGCGGCGAACAGCTCGCCGGCGTCGGCGTCCAGGTGCGGCGCGAGGGACCGGCGGCAGAGCAGGCCGAGCGGGATGCCGTCGTGTTCGGCGGTACGGACGTGCCACGGCCCGGCGAGCACGGTGAAGAGGTACGGCGCGATCGGCGGGGTCGGCTCGAAGGCCCACACGCCGTCGCGGGCCTGGTGCAGCGGCGCGTTGCCGTGCACCGTCCACTGTGGAGGTGCGGTGACGGTCAGCGTGACGGGCGCCTTCAGGTCGGGCTGGTCGAAGCAGGCGAAGATGCGCTGCGCCTCGTCGAGCGGCGCCTGCCCGTACAGGTAGACCTCGCCGTCCTCGGGGTCGACGCTGCGGTGCAGCCCTTCGCCGGTCCGCGAGTAGGCCGCGGAGAACGTCACCTCGAGCCGGTTGGCGGCGCGCAGCCCGGGCAGCGGCAGCCGGTTGCCGTCCAGCGTGGCCGGGTCCAGGGTCCGCCCGTTGAGGACGATCCGCTCCGGCCGGACGCCTTTCATCTCCACGAAGGTGGCGGCGCCGGGTGAGGTGCAGGCGAAGTCGACGACGGTGCGGGAGACGTACGTGGCGGGGTCGGTGACGTCGAGGGAGACCGCGTATCCCCCGACGCGGACGAGTGCGGCTCGGGTCTGCGCCTCGACCCGGGTCAGGGCGCGGCTCGGGCTGATCATTCCCCGACGCTACCCGGACCGCGGCGGCGCAATGCGCCTACTCGGCCCGCGACAACGACAGTTCGCGCGGGTCCGGGCCGGCGGCGGTGGCGGTCGCCCCGGGGGCCACCCGGCCGGCGAGCAGCGCGCCGGCGACCGCCGGCAGCAGCGCGATCAGGAACGCGGCGACGTAGGCGACCGGCCCGGCGGTGACGAGCGCGGCGAACACCGCCCCGCCGACCGCGAGCACCACCGTCGTCAGCAGCGAGTCGGCAACCGACAGCGCGGAGCTGTTGACGCCCTGCTCGTCGGCCCGGGACAGCTGCAGGACCAGCGTGGACGCCGTCGGCGACGCCAGCCCCATGCCGAACCCGGCGACGCACCAGCCGGCCACGACCGCCACGACGGGGACGGCCGGCGCGACCAGCGCGACCGCCGACAGCACGCCGAGCGCGATCGCCGACAGGCCGGTCCGCAGCCGCGCGGCGGGGCTGAAGCGCTGGCCCTGGCGGGCCTGGATCCACGAGCCGGCGGACCACAGCAGCGCCCCGGCGGTGAGGGTGAGCCCGGCCAGCGACGGGGTGAGGCCGCGCTCGCGGGTGAGCAGCAGCGGGATGAACACGTCGGCCTGCATGAACGCGGCGCCGGCGAGCCCACGGACGAGGATGACGCTCGGCAGGCCGCGGCGGGCGCCGAACGTGCCGGACGGCACCAGCCGCGGCCCGCAGACGGCGACCAGCAGCAGCCCGCCGGCCACGAGGGCGAGCCCGCCGTGCTGGCCACCCCAGTGCAGCAGCAGCACGCCCGCCGCGACGCCGGCCGCCCACGGTATGCGGGCGCCGGCCCGGGCACCGGGAGTGCCCGGGGTGCCTGGGGTGCCTGGGGTGCCGGCGGTGCCCGGCGTGCCGGCGGTGCCGCCGATCGGGCGCACGTGCGGGCCGATCACCGCGGCGACGGGCAGGGTCGCGATCGCGATCAGCAGGAAGACCCAGCGCCAGCCGAGGTGCTCGACGATGAGCCCGGCGATGGCCGGGCCGACCACGGCGGGCAGGACCCACGCGGCGGACAGCGCGGAGAAGACGCGCGGGTGCGCCGACGCGGGGTACGCCCGCCCGACGACCACGTAGAGCGCCACGGTGATGAGCCCGCCGCCGAACCCCTGGACGAGGCGGCCGGCGATGAGCGTCCAGATGCCGGTGGCGAGGCCGGCGCCGAGCAGCCCGAGGCAGAACAGCACGACGCCGGCGAGGATCGGGCGGGCCGGGCCGCGCCGGTCGCACCAGGTGCCGGCGGCGACGGTGGCGACGATCCCGGTCGCGAACGGCCCACCGAACGCGAATCCGTAGAGGGCGAGGCCGTCGAGGGCCTGGGCGACGGTCGGCATGGCCGCCGTCACGGCCACCGCCTCGAAGGCGACGAACGTGACCAGCGTGACCATGCCGACCGTGAGCGCGTTGCGTTTCTGCACCTCGTCACGGTGCAACTTCAACAACGGTTGAGGTCAACCCAGCGGCGCCGTCACCACCCATGTGGTGTCGGCCACGTAGTTGGCCGGGTTGTCCGACGGCCGGGCGCCGCCGTTGGACGCGATCCACAGCTCGCTGTTGTAGTGCCGCAGGTACATGTCCGGGAAGTTGTACGACTGGAACCGCACCCCGGCCTTGGCGCAGAAGGTCGCGTCGGCGTTGAAGACCGCGGAGCCGTCGCTCGCCGCGAGCTTGACCCGGTAGTCGTTGTGGCGCAGGTACCGGCCGGGGAAGTTGCGCGACTCGAAGGAGTAGCAGGTGTTGTCGGCCAGGCCCGGCACCACGTCGAACGTGGCGTCCTCCCGGTCCAGCACCGGCGAGGAGGCGCTGATCTGGCTCAGCACCCCGAGGCTGGACTGGTGCCGCACGTACCGGTCGGTGAAGCCGGGCGTGGTGGCCCGCAGCGAGTGGAAGCCGCCGGCGACGCTCACGTCGCTGCGGAACCAGGGGGTGCCGATCCGCCAGGTCGTGTCGGCGGCCCAGTTCGTCGCGCTGTCGTAGGCCGACGTACCGCCGTTGGCCGCGATCCAGACCTCCGAGTTGTAGTGCCGCAGGAACCGGGTCGGGAAGTTGTACGACCGCAGTGAGACGCCCGGTCCCCCGTTGCCGTCGGCGGCGCAGAACGTGGCGTCGGCGGCGAAGAGCGCGGAGCCGTCGTCGGCCGCGAGCTTCACCCGGAACGCCTGGTGCCGCAGGTACTGGCCGGGGAAGTCGCGCGCCTCCAGGGAGTAGCAGGCGGCGCCGGCCAGCCCGGGCCGCAGCACGAACGACGCGTCGAGCTTGTCGGTGGCGGAGTTGCCCGCGGCGATGACGCTGGTGACCGCGAGGTTGCTCTGGTGGCGCAGGGTGCGGTCGGTGTATCCGGGCGTGGTGACCCGCAGCGAGACGCCCTGCCCCACCGGCAGGACCGGGGTGGCGCCACCGGTGGTCGACAGCTGGATGACGGTGACGGAGTTGGCCGGGAAGGTGTGCGTGAAGCTGGGCCCGGCGCCGCGCGTCGTGGTGACCGGCACGATGGCCGTCGGGCTGGTGATGGAGTTGCGGCCGTTCGGGTCGCCGGTGAGCGTGGTGACGGTCGCGGTGCCGCCGACGCTCGCCGCACCGGTCACGTTCACCTGGGTGTCCACTGTGGATCCGGACCGGTTGACGACGGTGACGGCGACGGCGCCGCCGGTGGTCCGGGTGGCGACGTGGGTGAGGCCGCTGCCGCCGCTCAAGGTGGTGGGCACGACGTGGTCGCCGACGGTGGTGCCGAACATCTTCTGCACGTAGTAGGACGGCGAGCCGTAGGAGCTGACGGCGTTGAAGCCGATCAGGTTCGACGACCACTGCCAGTCGTCCACCGAGGTGAGCGCCGGGGCGTAGGCGGCGCCCATGACCAGGTCCGCGTTGCGGACGAGACCGGTCATGAAGGCGGCCTCGGCGAGCGCGCCGGACAGCGTGCCCGTGGGGTTGGTCGAGCTGCCGTTGGTGACGCCGTACTCGCCGACGAGGACCTTCGGGCCGTTGCGGTCGGCGCCGTCGTAGCGGGTGGCGAGCGCGGCGAACGCGTCCGGGTCGTTGTTGTAGTAGTGGTCGTCGATGACGTCCATCGGCCGGCTGGTGACCGCCCTGGTGGCGATGATCTGCAGCTGCGGGTAGCGGGCCTTGATCGCGTCGTACAGCATCGGGTAGCGGTAGGCGTTGTAGCTGTCGGTCCGGTCGAACCAGTCCTCGTTGCCGATCTCGACGTAGCGCAGCGGGAACGGCGCCGGGTGCCCGTCCGCGGCGCGCCGGGCGCCCCACGTGGTGTTCGTGCCGCCGGTGACGTACTCGATCTCGTCGAGCGCCTCCTGCACGTACTGCTGCATCTCGCCCTGCGGGGTGACGCTGCCGTTGAGCGTGTAGCCGGCGAAGACCCCGAGCATCGGCTCCGCGCCGGCCTGCTCGGCCATCTGCAGGTAGTTGATCAGGCCGAACTGGTCGGTGGACCAGTACCCCCAGGCGTCGTTCTGATGGCCGGGCCGCTGCTCGACCGGGCCGATGGTGTTCTTCCAGGCGAAGCGGTTGGCGATGACGGCGCCTTCGAGGTAGTTGCCGCCGGGCACGCGGAAGAAGCCGGGCCTGGTGTCGGCCATCAGTTGCTCCAGGTCGCGGCGCAGGCTGCCGGTCGCCTGGAACGTCGGGCCGATCGCCTGCACGACGTCGAGCCAGACCGACTGGCCGGCGCCGGCGCCGTTCGCGGCGATGACGAACCGGTTGGCGGTCGACACCGGCGCGCCCGGGCCGGTGGTGAGCGTGGTGGTGAACTTCTGCCAGCCGGTGCCGAGGCCGGAGACGCTCGACGTAGCGTGGACAGCACCGCCGGTGCTCTCGATGGTGACCGTGAGCGGACCGGTGAAGCCGGTGGTGGCCCGCGCCCAGAAGGCGACCTGGTAGGTGGTCGAGGGCCGGACACCGATGCCGTAGAAGCCGCCGTTGGCGGTGCCGACGCGCTGCCCGGGGCCGTTGCCGGTGACGGTGAGGCGCAGGGACCGCTGGTTGGCCGCGTTGAGCGGCCCGGCGGTGTCGGCCGCGATGCTGCCGGTGCCGCCACCGGCGGTGACCAGCGACCACGACGAGGGCGGGTTGGCGGTGCCTTCCTTCATGGTGCCGTTGCGGACCACGTTGGCGAGCAGTCCGCCCTCCATCGAGTGGTTGATGTCCTCGATGATGTGGCCGAACTGGTAGGGCCCGACGGCCGCGGTGGTGTGGCCGGCGTCGACGGTGAGCGTGGCGGTGGCGGCGAAGGCGGGCGTGACGACCGACACCACGGCCGTCAATGTTACCGCTAACAGCAGCGGCAGACGGATCTTGACCATGTGAGAAGCTCCTGGATTGCTGGCGGGCAATGCGGTCAGCCTGGAGGCGGTCCCACATTCAGTCAAGACCCTGGATGTTAACGCTCACGTCCCGGGACGCATTTCATCGCCCGTTGACATGCGCCGGGAATCGGGGTCAACATGTGTTGGCCAACAGTTGTTGACATCGACGAGGAGGATGCCATGAAGACCGTCGTCGTCGGCGCCGGGCCGACCGGGCTGCTGCTCGCGGGGGACCTCGCCGCCGCGGGCACCGACGTGACCGTCCTGGAGCGGCGCACCAACGAGTCCAACCTGACCAGGGCGTTCGGCGTGCACGCGCGGACCCTGGAGCACCTCGACGCCCGCGGGCTCGCCGACGAGCTCATCGCGACCGGGACGCCGGTGTCGAGGCTGCGGCTGTTCAACCGCGTGCGGGTCGACCTCGGTGTGCTGCCGACCCGCTTCCCGTTCCTGCTGATCACCCCGCAGTACCACGTGGAGCGGCTGCTGGAGCGGCGGGCGCTGGACCTGGGCGCCCGCATCGTGCGCGGCGCGACGGTCACCGGGCTGCGCGGGGACGCGGTCCTGACCGAGGACGGGGCCCACCCCGCCGACTACGTCGTGGGCGCCGACGGCGTGCACAGCGCCGTGCGCGAGGCGATCGGCATGCCGTTCCCCGGCAAGGCGGTGCTGCGCTCGATCATGCTCGCCGACGTGCGGCTCACCGACGCGCCGCGGGACGTGCTCGCGGTCAACGCCGTCGGCGACGCGTTCGCGTTCGTCGCGCCGTTCGGCGACGGGTGGTTCCGCGTCTTCTGCTGGGACCGGCTCGCGCAGCGGCCCGACAGCGCGCCGCTGGAGCTCGACGAGGTCCGCGACGTGACCCGCCGGGCGCTCGGCACCGACTTCGGCATGCGGGAGGCGCGCTGGCTGTCGCGCTTCCACAGCGACGAGCGGCAGGTGCCGCAGTACCGGCAGGGCAACGTCTTCCTCGCCGGCGACGCCGCCCACGTGCACTCCCCGGCGGGCGGGCTGGGCATGAACACCGGCCTGCAGGACGCGGCGAACCTGAGCTGGAAGCTGGCCGCGGTCGCGCAGGGTTGGGCCCCCGACGGACTCCTCGACACGTACCAGAGCGAGCGGCACCCGGTCGGCGAGCTGGTGCTGCGCAGCAGCGGCGGGCTGATCCGCCTCGCGATGCTGCACTCCCGCGCCGCGCGGGCCGGCCGCAACCTGCTCGGCGGGGCGCTGCTGCACGTGCCGACGATCATGCGCAAGGCCGCCGGCACGGTGTCCGGCATCGGGATCGACTACCCCGACGCGCCCCGGCAGCCCGACGTGCTTCTTCCTCCGGATTCGCGCCTGTACGAGCTGCTGCGGGCCGGACGGCACGTCCTGCTCGCGCCCTCGGCGCCGGTGGGTTACGACGACCGCCTGACGCACGCGTTGAACGACCGTTTTGTCCTCGTCCGGCCCGATGGCCACACCGCCTGGACCGGCACAGAGCGGGAGCTTCCGGTCGCGCTGCGGCGCCACCTCGGCCCGCCACGGTGATCCGCGACACCCCCCGTCCACGTTGCTCTTGACATGGGAGCGGTGATCCATGTGTCATGCCCGTCACAGAGCGGCTCTCGTTGGGTTGCCGCCGACGCCGGACCGCCGCCGCGGGCCCGGCGGCGGCGCACACGGGGACGACGGACGCGCCTGCGAGACGTGCCGGGCCCCGCGCCGCCACGGGGGGCCCGGCACCTCGCTTGTCCTAGTTGTGGCCCAGCCTCGCTTGTTCTAGTTGTGGCCCAGCCTCGGCTTGTCGCCCTCGCGCTCGACCACCACGAACTGCCCCATCATCCCCTCGTCCTCGTGCCGCAGGACGTGGCAGTGGAACATGTACGCCGTCGTCGGGTCGGCGTAGTCGGCGAACGCGGCGATCACCGAGTAGCGCCGGCCGGGCTCCAGGAACAGGGTGTCCTTCCAGCCACCGAGCTCCGGCGGCGGCGCGGCGCCGTCGACCGACAGCACCTGGAACTGCACGTCGTGGATGTGGAAGCTGTGCGGGGTGCCGTGCCCGTTGGCGACGTTCCAGACCTCGGTGGTGTCCTTGACGACGACGGCGTCCACCCGGTCCATGTCCATCCCGTCGTCGTTGATGTCGCGGCCCTGGAACGTGAAGGTCCGCCGCTGCGCCGCCTGCTTCGGGTCCAGCCGCTGGATGTCGGCGAGCTTCTCCGGCAGCGTCCCGGCCTTCAGGTCGCCGGCCGCCCGCAGCTGCAGCACGTCGAACGAGTCGCGGCCGCCGTGGAACCTGCCGAGGCCGGTCGCCCGGCTGCGCAGCTCGACCCGCTCCCCCGGCCGCATCGCGACGACGACCTCGGCCCGCTCCCCCACCGACAGCCGCACGTGATCGGTGCTGTACGGCGCGGCGAGCAGCCCGCCGTCCGTGCCGATCATCGTGAGCGGGCGGCCGTCGGACATCGTGAAGTCGTACACCCGCGCCGTCGACGCGTTGAGCAGCCGCAGCCGCACCAGTGTGGTCCGCACGTCCAGGAACGGGCCCGGGGTGCCGTTGACGAGGAGCTCGTCGCCGAGGATGCCCACGTCGCTGCCGAACCGGTCGCTCATGCTCAGCTGGTCACCGTCGAAACCCTTGTCCTGCACGACGACCGGGACGTCGTCGACGCCGTACTCGTGCGGCAGCCCGGCCGGCTGCTGGTCGTCGTCCAGGATGAACAGGCCGGCGAGGCCGCGGTAGACCTGCCGCTCGGTGCGGTCACTGGGGTGCGGGTGGTACCAGAGCGTCGCCGCCGGCTGGTCGACCGTCCACGCGGCCTGGTAGTCACTGCCGGGCGGGATCGGGTGGTGCGGCCCGCCGTCGACCTTCGCCGGCAGGTGCATCCCGTGCCAGTGCACGGTCGTCGGCTCGTTGAGCCGGTTGTGCACGTTGACCGCGACCCGCTCGCCGCGCGCGGCCCGCAGGGTCGGGCCGAGGTAGCTGCCGTTGTACCCCCAGGTGCGGGTGTTCGCGCCGTGGCCGAGGTCGCTGGCGCCGGGCTGCGCGGTCAGGTCGAAGACCCGGGTGCCGTCCGCGCCGACGGTCGACGGCGCGAGCGGCGGGATCTTGAGCGGCCGGTCGAACGCGACCTTGCCCACGGTGTCCACGGCCGTGCCGGACACCAGCCAGACGACGGCCGCGACGCCGCCCCCGCAGAGCAGGAGCAGCAGGCCCAGCCCACCGAGAAGCCACTTGCGCACCGTCGTCCCCTTCACCGTTCACCGTCATAGGTAGCTCTGCTACATGTAGCTTCGCTGCTCACGGCGATCCCCACATCGGGGAAAACCTCAGGGACAACCCCCAATCGCACCGTCCCGGGCTCCGCGATACTTGGCGGGTGGTTATCGACGCGTACGTGACCTCGCTCGGCGCCGCGCTGCGTGGCCCGCGCGCGGCGAAGCGGGAGCTGCTGACCGAGGTGCGCGACAGCCTGCACGACGCCGCCGCGCACCACGAGTCGGCCGGCCTGCCGGCCCCGGCCGCGGCGCGGCTGGCCGTCGACGAGTTCGGCACGGTCCGCGAGCTCGCCGCGGATTACCAGCGCGAGCTGGCGCTGCTGCAGGCCCGCCGGACCGCCCTCCTCGTCGCCGGCGCCGTCGCCGCCCAGCAGGTGATCTCCGAGGTGGCGTGGCGGTCCGCGGCCACCGGCTGGTCGTGGCAGCCGAGCTGGGGATACATGGTCCTCGCCCGCACCGTCGACTACGCCGGCTACTCCGTCGTGCTCCTCGGCCTGCTCGCCGCCGTCGCCTGCGGGGCCGGCAGCCGCTTCGTCAGCGTCGGCGGCGGCTTCGCCCGCGCGACGGGGATGGCGGCGATCGGCGTCTGCGCGTTCTTCGTCCTCGGCGGGGCGGCCCTGTCGGCGCTGAGCCCCACCTGGCACGCCACGACGTCCGCCAGCCTGTCCCCGCCGGCGCTCGCCGCGGCGGTCATCACCACCGCGACGCCGGTGTGGATGGTGTATTCGGGGCTGCGCTGCCTGCGGGCCGCCGCCCCGACGCGGTCAGCCCTGGGCCGGCACCCGGTCCAGGAAGCCTAGGACCTGGTTGATCCGGCCGTCCGCGGCGACGGTGACCACGTCGAAGCCCGCGACCGGCGCCTCCTGCCCCGGCAGCCCCATCTCCCAGCCGAACCGCGCCTGGTCGTGGTGGCCGTCGACGGCGCCGAGCGGGGTGATGACGAAGCCCGGGAACTGGGCCTGCACGCCGCCGATCATCCAGTCGATCTCCGACTGGCCGCGGGCCGCCGCCATCGGGTCGGCGAACGTCACGTCCTCGGTGAACAGCGCGTCGATCGCCACCCGGCGGGCCTGCGGGTCCGTCTCGTTCCACACCTCGATGTACCGCTTGACGATGCTCTCGTAGTCGCTCATGCCGTTTTCGCTCATGGGTTCAGCCTGCCGGCGCCCGCGCGCCCGGTCGATTCCCCGCGAGGTAATGGCGACGCTTCCGTCCGGGTTCGTACCATCGCGGCATGACGCAACCTGTGGGGGTGTTGCTCCGGGAGTGGCGGGAGCGGCGCAGGCTGAGCCAGCTCGAGCTGTCGATCCAGGCGGAGATCTCGACCCGGCACCTGAGCTTCGTCGAGACGGGCCGCTCCAAGCCGACCAGCGCGATGATCCTGCGCCTCACCGAGCACCTGGAGGTCCCGCTGCGGGACCGCAACGCGCTGCTGCTCGCCGGCGGCTTTGCGCCCGCGTACCCGGAGGGCGGGCTCGACGCGCCGCAGCTGCGGGCGGTGCGGGCGTCGCTGCGGCAGGTGCTGACCGGGCACGAGCCGTTCCCGGCCGTGGTGGTGGACCGGCTGTGGACGATGCTCGACGCCAACGCGCCCGTCCACCGGCTGGTCGCGGGGGTGGCGCCGGCGCTGCTGGAGCCGCCGGTCAACGTGCTGCGCCTGTCGCTGCACCCGGACGGGCTCGCGCCGCGGATCGTCAACCTCGGCGAGTGGCGGGCGCACCTGCTGGGCCGGCTGGACCGCCAGGCCCGCACCACCGGCGACCCGGCGCTGTCCGACCTGCTCGCGGAGCTGTCGGCGTACCCGGGCGGCGACGGCCCGGCGCCCGGCCCGCACGACGTCGTGGTGCCGCTGCGGATCCGCCAGGACGGCGTCGAGCTGCGGTTCTTCAGCATCACCGCGGTGTTCGGCTCGCCGCTGGACGTCACCGTCGCGGAGCTCGCCATCGAGTCGTTCTTCCCCGCCGACGCGGCCACCGCGGCGGCGCTCGGCACGGCGCTCGGCGCCGCCTGACGGTGGCACGTTTCTGGGATTCGAGGAAGTGCGGCCGGCCGTAACGTCATATGCATCGCAAGGCCACACCGAAGAACTTCCCACACCAGAAGGAGCACCAAATGAGCGAGTACGACGGCGGCTACGACGGCGGCACCGACTACGGTCACGTCGAGACCGGCGAGAACCACGAGGCGCTGGACCAGCTGCACCAGGTCGACGCCAGCCAGAACAACTACGACTCGCAGTTCAACGTCTACGAGCAGGACCACGCGTCGGCCGAGAACACCAGCTTCGACCAGGGCCACCACGTGTCCGTCACGGACCCGAGCGGCGCGCGGTACGAGGAGTCGGACTTCACGTCCTACGACCACTCCGCCGCCGAGACGGACCACGTGTTCGCCGCGGAGGGCTCCGAGTCGGCGTCCTCGAGCGAGTTCCACGAGCTCGAGGCCCTGCAGGCCCGCCTGGACAGCGCGTTCGGCTCGGCGACCGAGCTGCACACCAACGGTGGCCCGGCCATCGCGGGCAGCTGAGCTCCGCACGACCGAAGCTCCTGACGGTGTGGTTGACCGCGCCGGCCCCTGGATTCAGCCCCTGGGGCCGGCGACCCACCAGAGCTGTTCAGATCACCTACGCACTCGGTTGTTCGACTTCGTTCGGGTGTCCGGGACTGTCCGGACATTCCCGGCCGCCCGAACGAAGTCGGCCATCCGGGTGCGTTTTGGTGTTCATTCAGTAAGAAACGCGACCGGTCCTTGATCACACGGACGATCGGCCACACAATGCCGCCCATGGCGCGAATCGGAATCGGTGACGCCGTGGCGATCTGGCGGCACCGCCGCGACCGCCGCCGCCGGCAACAGCAGCAACACAACAACCAGCAGCACAACCAGCAGCAGCGCCGCCGCAACCGCGACAGCGGCGACGGGTGCGACTGCGACGCCTGTGACTGCAACCCGTTCATGCTCGGCTCGCTGCTCGGCCTGATGGCGATCGCCGCGCCCCGGCGGGCACCGCGCCGCACCACGACCGGCCCCGGCCGCGCGGGCGTCGCCGCGATCCGCGGCTACCAGCGCTGGCTGTCGCCGCACCTGCCGACGCACTGCCGGCACTTCCCGACCTGCAGCGACTACGGGTTGCAGGCCGTCCGGCGGTACGGGCTCGTCGAGGGCTCCCGGCTGACCGCGGCCCGCATCCGGCGCTGCAACCCGTCGACCCCGCACGGCACCAAGGACCCCGTGCCGTAAACCGCGTTGCCCGCCCGCGACCCCGGCGGCCACGATGGTGGTCATGCAACCGGACGTGGCGTGGGCCTTCGAGGAGGCGCTGCGGGCCGGCGAGGACCGCCGGTGGGAGCTCGTCACGCACCTGCACGTCCACGGCGGCCGGGAAGCGCTCGGGATCGCCGCCCGGCTCGGGCGGGCCGCCGAGCCGTCCCGCCGCGAGCTCGCCGCCGAGGTCCTCGGCCAGCTCGGCACCGTGCTCGGCCCGCCCGGTCCCAACCCCGGGGCCGCTCCTGTTCATCGGGCCACGCCTGGCCGCAGTGCCGCCGACGGGCCGTTCCGGGACGAGGCCACGGCGCTGCTGCTGGCGATGATCGCGCGTGAGGACGACCCGGCGGTCCTGTACAGCCTCGCCGTGGCGCTCGGGCACATGGCCGGCGAGGGCAGCGTCGCGCCGCTGGTGCGGCTGCGCGCCCACCCGGACGCGGACGTGCGCGGCGGCGTCGTGTTCGGGCTGCTGGGCCGCGAGACCCGGGCCGCCCTCGACGCGCTGATCGAGCTGTCCGCCGACGACGAGCCCCGCGTGCGCGACTGGGCCACGTTCGGCCTCGCCCGGCAGAGCGACGCCGACTTCCCCGCGCTGCGCGAGGCGCTGGCCGCCCGGCTCGACGACGACGACACCGACACCCGCGCCGAGGCGGTGCACGGCCTGGCGGTCCGCGGGGACGAGCGGGCCATGCCGCGGCTGCTGTCGTTCCTGGCGGACCCGGATCCCGTCGCCGACCTGCTCGTCATCTTCGAGGCGATGTGCGAGCTCGCCGCCGCGACGGGCGATCCGCGGCTGCTGCCATATCTGGAGGCGGAGCTTTCGTCGTACACCGGCGAACCCCCGGAACCGGAGCTGCTCCGGGCGCTCGAACGATACGGCCGATTCCATTGACTATCAGAATGCAATTCGGAATTCGGCTCTTGACGCCTTGAAAAGCGCGCAACGTGGGCGTGTTAGGCTCCTGACCTGGACTGCCCCGCGGGTCTACCTAGAGAGTTGCGCATGAGCAATCACCGGTCCGTCGTCATCAACGGCGACCTCGGCAGTGGCAAGAGCACCGTTTCGGTGGAGCTCGCCGGCCGGCTCGGACTGCGGCGCATCAGCGTCGGCGACATGTACCGGCAGATGGCCGAGGAACGCGGCATGACCGCGCTCCAGCTCAACCTCCACGCCGAGCTCGACGACGCGATCGACAGCGCGGTGGACGAGCTGCAGAGCAACATCGCCAAGTCCGGCGAGCAGCTCATCGTCGACAGCCGGCTCGCGTGGTTCTTCTTCCACGACGCGTTCAAGGTGCACCTCATCACCGAGCCCAACGAGGCGGCCCGTCGCGTCCTCGCCCGCCCGCACAGCGAGGTGGAGCGTTACGCGACGCTGGAGGAGGCCAAGGAGCGCCTGCACGGCCGCAGCGAGAGCGAGCGGGTGCGGTTCCTGACCCGGTATGGCGCCGACAAGCTGCGCCTGCGCAACTACGACCTGGTCTGCGACAGCACGCGGGCGCGGCCGGACGACATCGTCGCGATGATCGTGGACGCCTTCGAGGGCCGCCTCGGCGGCGACATCCTCCGCGAGCGGCCGCCGCTGCTGCTGCTGGACCCGATGCGGATCTACCCGACCCGTTCGCTGGACTCCCTGGACTCGGTGGACGGCGCCTTCGTCGCCTCGATCGGCGACGCCGGGCCGGAGGCGCTGGAGCCGCTGACGATCGGGCACTCCGGGCCGGACTACTACGTCATCGACGGCCACCGCAGGCTCAGCGCCGCCGTGCAGAACGAGTTCCGTCTCGTGCCCGCCAGCCTGCTGGCCGAGGGTGAGGAGCCGGTGACCGCGCGGCTGAGCGCCAACGACTACTTCCGGGTGCACGTCACCGACGAGGTGGTCTCGGCGTGGCAGCGGGCTCACAAGATCGAGCTTCCGGTACCTGCCCTGGTTGAGTAGTCCTACTCAGGCCTTTCGCCACATGGCGGACGAGACTCGTCCGCATGACAACACCAGTGCCCACGAAGACCACCACGGCATTCTTCCTGCAGTCCGCGGTCTCGTTCGGGGTCGCGGTGGTCGGCCTCGGTATCGGCATCGCCTACCTGCCGGTCAACCAGTGGATGCGTGCGTTTCTCGCCATCGGGTTGCTCTACACCGTCACGTCGGCGTTCACCCTTGCCAAGTGCGTCCGTGACCACCAGGAGTCCGCGGGCGTCGTCCAGCGGGTCGATCAGGCGCGCCTGGACAAGCTGCTGACCGACCACGACCCGTTCCGCTCTTAGCTTCTCCGTTTCTCGTCCTAGTTTCTCCGTTTTTTCGGACATTTCGGTTCTGTCAGCGCTCGGGTGGCCGCCCGGGCGCTGCCGCATGAGGTGATCGGCTAGATCACACCCGTCATGACTAGGCCAGACGGCGTACTAGCTGTATGGTTCAGCGCAACGTGGCGACCTTGAAGGGCGCCATACTGATCGCGCACGATTGAGTGATCTGGACCACTCTCGGCGCGCGCCGATATGCCCGATCCGGGGCTATCGTGCGGCTTTCCAGTCGTGCTATTTCTTAGGCGTGACTTAAGAATCCTAAAGGTTGCCACAACGGCACTCCGTAGGGTTTCACTCCCCTGGCGAAGCGTGGGATGCTTCGACCCGGAAAACGGTTACGCAAGGTTGCGAGCGACGTACCGAACGCCGATCTTGACGGCATTGCCGAGAATGAATCGCGCCCGGTTTCTCGCCAGACATATGCAGTCGAAAGTAAGGAGCGGAATCACCAACCGAGCATTCACGCCGAAAAGCTCCGACAGGCCAACGTGCCGCGTCGACTGACGGATGTCGACTGATCCGGGAGGATTCCCAGCACATGAGCACGCACGACAACGCTTCCACCAACCGCCGCCCGTTACGACGCACGAGCGTGGGCTTCGTCGCCGCGGCACTCTTCGCCACCGGCGCGCTGAGCGCCTGCAAGGACCTGCCGGCGACCGGCTCGGCGCCCCGCCCCTCGGCGAGCGGCGCACAGCCCTCCGGCTCGGCCGGCACGGGCACCGCGCCGTCGACGTCCGCGTCTCCCGTGGCGTCGCCGTCGAAGAGCGCCGGCAGCTCGACCAGCGCCAAGCCGCCCGCGCCCGGTGGCGGCGGTGGCGTGCCGGCGACCTACACGGTCGCCGGGTACCCGGCCGCGCACAACACCGGCTACCCGCAGGGCCTGCCGGGCGACACGCGCAAGAAGGTGACGCTGACGCCGTACACCGGCCCGATGACGATCACGGTCGCCGGCACGGTCATCGACGGCAAGGACATCAACGGCCACATCGAGATCAAGGCCAAGAACGTGACGATCCGCAACAGCCGGATCCGCGTGGCCAACGTGCAGGCCGTGACCTCCACCGACGACAACGCCAACCTGCGCATCGAGGACACCGAGATCGACGGTCAGCTCAAGGACGCGTCGACCGGTGGTATCGCCCTCATCGGCCGCACCGGCTACACCCTCCTGCGGGTCAACGCCCACGGCTCCGGTGACATCCTGCGCATCGACGGCCGCGGCACGGTCCAGGACTCCTGGCTGCACGACCCGGGCGGCACCGGCTCCGCCCAGCACAACGACGTCATCCAGTCGACGAACGCCATCTACATCCGCATCCTGCACAACCGCCTGGAGAACCAGCACACCCAGACGTCGTGCATCCTGCTCAAGGCCGACATCGGCTCCATCAACGACGTCGTGGTCGACAGCAACCTCATGAACGGCGGCGGCTACTCCTTCTACTGGTACGACGCCAACTACAAGATCACCAACGGCAAGATCACGAACAACAAGTTCATGCGCCAGTCCGGCGGCGGCTTCTGGCCCAAGGGCGGCTACTACGGCACCCAGGCCTTCCAGGCGTCCCAGCTCCCCCAGTGGAGCAACAACACCTGGAACGACAGCGGCCAGCAGATCGGCATGTAATTCAGGCAGGACCATCAGGCAGGGGCGCGGCGCCATCCACTGGCACCGCGCCCCTGCCTTTTCCCCGCAAGCACACCATCGGCTTTGCGGACTGGTCGTGAAACCACCGAACGATTGCCCCGACGGCGCCGGACCATGCGAGAACGCGACCAGGGAACATCACCGCAACCACAGCACACAGACGGCACCCACAAGCACCGACCCACCACCATGATCGAAGGACAACCCCGGCCGCCCGCACAGCCACCACGCGACTTCGATCACGCCAACCGCGGCCACGACCGACCCACAGGGAACCACGACGGCGGTGGCCAAACCCGCGGCCACGTGCGTTGCGCCGGTTGTGAACCACGGCACGGACCGCAACCACGCGACCTGGCGCTCGCCCCCCAGCCGGACGGAAGAACCCGCCTCCGCGCTGGCCTGTCCTGTTACCCACATGGATCGGCGAACCCGCACGCGGAAAGCAACCACCGGGATGGCGAACCCGAACTCCTCAAGCCACCACCATGATCGAAGGACGACCCTGGCCGCCCGGACGGCCACCACGGTAACTATTCAGGTAGGGGTGGGAGCCAGGGGTTGCCGGTGAGGGCGTGGCGGAGTGCGGTCAGGGTGTTCTGGCCGTGTTTGGTGGCGGTGGAGATGTAGCTGCGGACTTGGAGCCAGTGGTGGGCTCCGGTGGTGGTGCGCCAGGCGCCGCTGATCTTCATCTGGATTTTGGTCATGCGGATGTCGCGTTCGGCTTGGTTGTTGTCGAACGGGACGCGGAGGTCTCGGGTGAAGCACCAGATTTCGGGGG